>NZ_JAOANI010000012.1:0-381949 GCF_025318105.1 Thalassolituus pacificus | reverse complement strand
TCTTGGCGGGAGTGAAAAAGAGCGAATCTTACAGCTCACCTTCTTATTTTGAAAAAGTGTCGCGGTTAGTATATGAATTCGGCGTCTTTAACAAGAGCGAGTGTCAGCTCGGCACTCATCCCTGGCAGCAGCTGAATATTGTCTGGTTGTGGAAGTGAAAATACCACTTCGTATGCCTGAGTGCCCGGTGTTACCTGGGTGGAATATTCTTTAAATTTTGCATCAAAATCAAGGTGAGCCAGCGCCGTAAATCGAACCTTTGCGTTAAATTGTTTTTGTTGAATGTAATAGTTTATTCCCGCCGCCATCGATTCAGGTACTTGAATGCTGACATCGAGTAAGTTGTTATTTTGTAGCGTTAAAATCCCTTGGTTTGCTTTTACTATTTGATGGTTTTCCACTAAGCGCTTGGCGATGGTGCCACTGAACGGCGCTGTTATGCGGGTATAGCTCAGTTGATCTTTCGCAGCCGCTAGCGCGGCTTTGGCCGATTTAAGTTGGGCCTGGGTACTATCAAAATCGGACTGAGAAATCAGTTTGCGCCTGAGCAGTTCAGCTTTACGCTGATAATCCGCTGCCAGTAGATCGTGTTCGGCTTCACGGGTCATCAGGTTATTTTTGGCATCTCTGTCATCGAGTGCTGCCAGTAAGCTGCCTTCGGTGACCCGCTGACCTTCAATCAGTGCCAACTCTGTTAGCTGGCCCGTAATACGAAAGGACAATTCGGCGCGGTTGTTGGCCGAGACTTTGGCCGGGAAGGTGCGAAAGTATTCTGCGCCGCTAGCACTGACTTCAAAAAGCTTAACAGGACGGATGGTAGGCGTCTGCATGGCACTTTCAGCGGGTGTGCAGCCGCTGATGATGACTGCAGCAGCGAGCGTTAGCGGTAACGCGAGATGAGTTTTCATGAGGATTATCCTGTGAACAACAATTTTTCGACAATAACTGCTGTGAAGATAACGTGTTTCTGGTTTCATTAAATGGGATTGTTTTGGATTGTCAGTCCCATCATTTGGGTTTGATCGCATTGCAGATCACTGTACAACGGTAAATGAGATCACAATGAAGTACGCAAGGTGCCAGATGTGCACGCCATGTTATTGAGGTAACTGATGAAAACTGAAGACTTAGCCTTGTTTCACCGTATCGTTGAAACAGGCAGTGTGATGGATGCAGCGGACTTACTTAACCTGCCCAAATCAACAGTAAGCCGCAGGCTACAAATTTTAGAGGAAGAGCTAAATATCAAACTGTTTCATCGTCAGAGCCGGGCAATGACACTCACATCTGCGGGCAGTCATTTTTATCAGCGCTCGCAAGATATTCTGGCCCAACTTGATGAAACATTATTTGAAATGACCAATGATGATGCAGAGATCAGCGGCCATTTACGCATTCAATTGTTTCCAATACCCGGCATGATGCAATTAATGGATGCCATTTATCGCTTTATGGATTTACACCCTAAGCTCAAAGTCGAGGTGATCAGCACATCAGAAGTGATGGACATCGTGAAGCATAATGTCGATGTGGCATTTGTGATTGAACCCGCCATTGAAGCATTGGAACACTTTGTTCTCAGGCCCATCTTTCAGACTGATCTGCGTTTTTACGCGAGCCCGGATTATTTGGCCCGCAAGGGTATGCCGGCTACGCTATCCGAGATTGAACAGCATAATGTGATCCTGTTTCGTGTATCCAATGGTCGGGTGTTTAACGAGATAGTCGTGGGTGAAAATGAAAGGGTTAAAGTGCGTGGTAACTTCTGCACTAACAACCTGGATGTTGTCGCTGAGTCTGTATTGCGGGGGCGTGGCATAGCCTATTTACCGTCGGAAGTAACCGCGGAGTATGTTGCCAATGGCAGTCTGGTGGCCTTATTTCCTGAGACGAGCGCCCATCAGGGAGAGTGCTATTTAGCGTATCCGTCGCGGCGCTTCGTGAGTCTGGCGAGTAGGCGGTTTATCGACTTTATTATGGAAAATTTAGCGCCTCAAGGTGTACCAACTCGCATGATTACTCAGCGAAAATCCACTTTTATTGGAGTCGGTAACCCCTTTGTTAACGACAAACAATAGGAGGTTTTTTTTAAAAATCGCACTGCTTCGTTATCTGCGTTTTGAACATTTAAGCCGATTTCTTCAGACGTTGGCTGATTTCTGATGTTCTTTTCGGTGTATCCGTGAAACGGTATAGAACTCAATATCGGTGCTGAAACATTGTCCAAACGCTTAAAGGTGACAGTGAGTGCGGGCTTGTTATTCGTGTTTATCCAAACTGATGGCTGACCAGAGAGCCTGCAACCAGCAACATCACAACACCAATTACACTGTCGAATATCCGCCACTGTTGCGGCGAGCTCAGATGAGTCCGCAGTTTTTTTGCGCCCAGCACCAGCGTAGAAAACCACAGGAAAGACGCAAAGGATGCGCCGAGTGCAAACAGCAGTGGTAATTCCTGACGTGCGCCTACGCTGCCGATTAATACGACGGTATCCAGATAGACATGCGGATTAATCAGCGAAATAAGCATCGCCTGACCGGCGCTGCGCCAGGCGCTTTCGGTACTGGCTGCACCGGCGGCGACTAAGGCACCGCCCTGATTTCCCCATGCCCGGATAAAAGCCTGTAATGCCAGCCACAGCAAAAGGCCGACGGCAAACCAGGTAAATAATGGTACCAGTGCCGGTATCAGATCCTGCACGTAGTGCATAAAAAACACACCGGTAAAAATCAGTAACGTATCCAGACTGATACAGACGGCTGCGACTGCGCGCGGGTTTTCATTGCGCAGGCATTTATTCAGCACCCAGGCATTCTGAGCGCCGATGGCAACAATTAAGCCCATGGTCACGGCAAAACCGGTAAGCATTGAAGTCAGGTAGATGGGCAGGTGTTCCACGATGGTTTCCCGAAAGCTTTTATAAAGTGATGGCGCGCACAATAAGCTTTTGCTTATTATCAGTCCAAGTAATAAATCTTATGAGATATAAGGTGTTCTTATGATGGATTATCGTGCTCTGGAAGCTCTGGTGGCCGTACTTGAATGCCGTGGTTTTGAGCGGGCAGCACAGCGGTTGAACGTCAGCCAGTCGGCGGTGAGCCAGCGTATCCGCCAGCTGGAATTTCGTCTGGGGCAGCCGGTATTGTTGCGCACCTCGCCACCAAGGCTGACCGATCTTGGCCAGCGCCTGACCAATCATCTGCAGCAGGTGCAGCAGCTGGAGCAGGGACTGTTGCTGCCGCAGGAAAGCGCAGAATCGGTAAAAATCCGACTGGCGGTGAATGCCGATACGCTGGATACCTGGCTGGCACCCGCATTATTGCGCTGCGATGATTATGTGCAGATGGATTTTGATTTTGTTGTTGAGGATCAGGATGTCGGTCTTAAACGTATGCGTAACGGCGAGGTGATGGCCTGCATTTGTGCCACGGCGGCCCCGGTGAATGGCGGTCTGAGTCAACCCCTGGGGGTGATGCGGTATCGTGCGCTGGCGAGCCCTGAGTTTATCCAACGCCATCAGCTGAAACGAAATCAACAACATATTGCCCAGGTACCCTGTTTAATTTTCAGCGGTGACGATCGTTTGCAACATCGTTTTTTACAAAGTGTTTCGCCTGAACATGCTGAACCACAGCGCACGCATCAATGTCCATCATCCGGTGGTTTTGTGCGTATGGCTTTGGCCGGTATCGGTTACGGAATGATTCCGCAGGTACAGGTGGCGGAGCATATTAAGTCGGGCGAATTACGCGATGTGGTGCCGGGCTATCATCTGGATGTGCCTTTGTATTGGCATTACTGGCAGACCGAAAGTTCATTACTGAAAAGCTTACGCAGCGCCGTGGTGGCGGAGGCGAAAAAGATTTTACTGCCGCTTAAGAGGTAATGTTTAAAGTTCTCTTTTTTCAACTCTGAAATAAAAAAAGCCAGCAGATGCTGGCTTTTTTACTCGCGTTAAATTACTTCGGAACGTAACGCTTGGTGTTGATTTCCAGCTCGGCAGATTCAACATCGCTGCGCTTTTTCAGCTGCTCAAGTGCGGTCAACAGCTCGGTTGAGTCGTCAAAGCTGAGCAAAATGTAGTCGCTGCCAAAACGGGTTTCGCTGGCACCCTGAATATTCAGTGCGGTAACGGAGGTTTTAACCATAATGGCACCGGTGATTTTTCCGGTAGTGCGTTTATTTTCGGCCTGCATTAATTGGCCTTTGTATAAGCCGGTTTTTTGCCCGCTGCTCATTGTACCCACAGAAGAAACCAGTGGAGAAAAGCGCTTACCGCCGCTTACCACCACAATGTTGGTGTCAGCTTGCAGATTGCTGTTGTCCTGAGCCTGAACGGTACTGTTTTTTTCGGTCAGCGGTTCCGGGCTTTTGCTCATGGCCAGATACTGAACTTTCACTTCTGCCTGTGCTGTGCAGGTAAATACCAGGGTGGCGAATACTGCATTTTTAATCATATTCTTCATCATATCTTCCTTAAATCAGTGTCCGTAAATACGCAGGGATACGCTGTTCAGGGTACCGGGTATGCTGTTATTCGGTGAATCGTAAAACACCCAATCACCTACGTTGGCCCGGTGAACATAAAATATGAAATCACCGTTATTGGTATCGGTTACTTTCACCGTCCAGGTGCCCTGCGAGCTTTCACCGTAGAAAGCATTGGAAAGCAGTACGGTATCGTTAAAGTCTGCTGCTGTGCTGTCATCCTGATCCATCACCAGCAGGCTGCGCGGTTGCAGAAGCATGGATTTGGTGCCGGCAGGCGATGTCAGCTCAATGGCGAGATCGGCATCACGGCCATGGATGGCGCTGATTTTAATCTGTACGGATTCAACGGTCAGGTCATCGCTGACACTAATGGTTTTACTGGCACCGGTATTACCTTCGGGAATGGTAACAGCGCTGATATCGGCTGGGACGATAAAGGCCGTTTCGCTGACGGCAGGCAGTGCAACGTAAGCAGAATCTTTGGCCATTGCAACGGCCGCTGTTGCATCGACCATACCGAAGCCGTACCAGTTATGAAAATGGTAACCGGCAGCGTTGGTCAGCCAGCCCGGCTCGGCAACAAAGGTCTCTGCATCATTGGTAATTTCAATCGGGGTAAAACCAGCGTCAATTTTCTTCGCGGTAGTCGCCATAATATGACGGACATCACGCCAGCTCAGGTTGCTGTTTGCTTCCAGTATTAATGCCGCAACACCAGAGGCAACGGGGGCTGCTGACGATGTACCGTTGAAGGTAGAGGTATAGTTACAATTATCATTCTGGCTGGTATTGCCGTTAAAACCAGTCTTGCCGGTTTTGGCATAGCCACGGCTGCAGCCGGTCAGGTCGGTGGTGATCATTGCCGGAGAGCTGCTGCCGTATTCGCCACCGGGTGCCGAGACCCATACGGAAGCGCCAACGCTTGAGTAAGATGACAGCGGATTGGCAGCATCAGCATTTACGGCAGAAATAACCGTCTGATAAAAACTGGAAGCTTCTGGTTCAACACCAGCGATATTGGCGCTTAAACGTGGCGCTGTATCATCATTCCAATATTCTGTCGCGACGGCATCAATATCATTGCCTAAAATGGTCATTTGAGTATCAACAACCTGAAACGAATTGCCCGCCGACTTCAGCATAACAATCCCTTTGCCAGCATTATTTGTGCTTTGAACGGTTTTCAGATGAGACTCTGCAGCGCCGTTACTAACGGTAAAAAAGTTCTTCGGGCCAGAAATGTTGGCGCCATAACTCTGGTTAATAATCTGCACATCGCTGGTCTGATTACCACCATGGTTTTGTTGCCATTCAACGAAATCTTGTGTTTCCAGCCAGTTAAAGCCGAGCAGGCTGGCATTGGGAGCAACACCACGTCCACCGATATCATTGAAGCCTTTGGCAGCAATTAAACCGGCGACAGAGGTTCCGTGATCGCCGCTGCTATCCGCAGGAGCATCTGGGGTTGGGTCGGTATCGTTGTTGGCGTAGTCGTAAGAGCGCCCGACCAGCACGTTATCGGTAAGATCTTCGTGGCCAATTTCCAGGCCGGAATCCACTACGGCAACTTTAACGCCGTTACCTGTTGTGCCATCAATATGCAGATTGCCGATATTGATATCATGGCCAGCCGTTCCGCTGCTGGCAGAAAATGCATTTTGCCCGGTGTTTTTCAGGTGCCATTGCTGAGTGAGCAGGGGGTCGGTTTGGGTGGTAAAGCTCAGACCAGTCTGCGTATCTGCAACGCCATCAGTGACTTTCACCTGAAGAGTCACCTGTGCACTGTTGCTGCCATTATTTTGGTAGGTGAAGGTACCGTCGCTGTTGATATTAAATTCAACATCTGTCGGTAACGACTGTCCGGAGACCAGGCTGAAAGTCAGTGTGTCATCTTCGGCATCAGTAGCGCTCATGGTTCCGGTGAGTGTTTGATTGTCCCGGCCGGAAAAAGTCAGCGTTTGAGTATTAAATACCGGAGCATCGTTAACCGCTTCAATAGCGATATTGATCGTACGGATCACTTCATGCTCACCAGCTCTGACGACAATTTTAAAGCTGTCATTGCCGTTATAGTTGGCCTCAGGGGTGTAGAGGAACTGTGAGCCCGAAGACAGCAGTGCAACACCGTGAGTGGCTTGCTGATAAACGGCATAGCTCAGAGGGTCATTATCGGCATCGCTTGCTGTAACTTGCAGGGTCAGTGTGTTGTCTTCACTGATGGTGTTTTCAGTCAGAACATCAACGGTTGGTGCAGTGTTGCTGGTGCTGCTTCCGCCGCCACCGCCGCCACAGGCCGTTAATAAAACAGAAAGGGATACTACAGAAAGAAGGGCGTCCGTTCTCATGTCAGTCCTTGGTAAAGATTAAGAGCGGGCTATTTTGCAAATAATTTACTAATCAACAAGGAATATTTTGTAATTTGTACGCCAGTTCGCACTTTCGCAGGTTATTTGTCGTGCTGGGCCAGTCGCCGCATCAATAACACTTCCTGTTGTTATTGATGCGGCATGCCTGTTAACGCTGCAGCCGGCTGACACCCAACATCACCAGCGCCATACCGGCGGCGGTCAGCCAACCAAAGGGTTCGCCCAGAAAGACGATGGCCATTAACGTGGTTGCGACCGGGCCTATCGTACCGCTGACGCTGGTTTTCGCCGGGCCAATGCGTTTAATCGCTTCGCTGACTAAAAACGACGGCACAACGGTGGCGAATATGGCCAGTACAATGGTGCCCAGCCAGCGGGTGCTGTCCATTTCCGGCAGGCTGACGCCATAACTGATGCCGTAATGCAGCATGGTGGCCAGCGCCGCCGATCCCATCGCAATACTGGTAAACAGCAGGCTGCCCATATTGCCGATGGCGTTTTTGCTGAACAGAATATACAGCGAGAACGACAGGGCGCTGGCGAGTATCAGCAAAGTGCCTTTGGTGGTGGCGATATGGTCGGTGGCAAACTGCAGATCCTGTCCGTACACCAGTATCAGGCCAATGTAGGTCAGAATCAGCGCAACAATATGGTGGCGCTGAAACGTCTGACCAAAAAACAACGCGCCCAGAATAATCACCAGCGTCGGGTAGGCGTACAGCATCAGCCGCTCAAGCTGGGCGCTGACATACTCGAGCCCGCGCAAATCCAGATAGGACGCCAGCCAGTAGCCGAGCAGGCCGGTGCCGGCGGCTTTTAACAGCTGCAGCGCCGTCAGTTTTAGCGGCAGGCGTTTCCAGGCCAGCCAGCCGACAACAACATAGACTGGCATCGCCAGCATCATACGCAGCCACATTAATGGCAGGGCGGTCATACCCAGCTCGTACAACCATTTGATGATGATGGGCTTAGTCGAAAACAGAAATGCCGCGCACAGCGCCAGCATCAGGCCGAAGCGGGCAGGGTTCTCCATGCTGTTTGCCGGGGCGGCTGTGGGTGATGGCGTGGCGGGCTCGGTGGCAGCCATGGTTCTCTCCTTGCGGGTATCAATGGAACGGGATGGTCAGAGAGGCTGCGGTCGGGGTCGGAGGGGGCTTGTATCAGAATTGGCTTCCCGGCGACGGAGATCCGCAGCCGGTGGGGTAATCAGTTCAGAATCAGACTGTTAACCCGACGGCCGCACAGGCAGATAGCCACCACAGTTTACGGTTGCGCAGCAGGGCTGGGGCAACAAACCGGTGTTGGGTTATCGTGCTGGTCAGTACGGCGTGTGGGCTTGGTGTCATGGTAAATTCCGGGGTTTCCGGTCACTCTGTGTAAGCCGCCAGACTAACAGAGAAAAATGGCTGCTGGAAAGTGCCTTTTAATTTTACCCGGATAGCCTCTTCTGGTATTCTGCCCCCCCATCTTGAGCGAAGGTTCTACGCCTTCCGTTTTGTATTCATTTCTGTCTCGCGGACCTTCTATGACACGATTTATCTTCGTCACAGGTGGTGTTGTTTCTTCATTGGGGAAAGGCATCGCTTCTGCATCTCTGGCTGCCATTTTGGAAGCCCGTGGCCTTAAGGTCACCATGCTCAAGCTGGACCCGTATATCAACGTCGATCCCGGCACCATGAGCCCATTCCAGCACGGCGAAGTCTTCGTAACCAACGATGGTGCGGAAACTGACCTTGACCTGGGCCACTACGAGCGCTTTATCCGTACTACGATGTCGCGCCGTAATAACTTTACCACCGGTCGTATCTATACCGATGTGCTGGCCAAAGAACGCCGTGGCGATTATCTGGGTGGTACCGTGCAGGTTATTCCGCACATCACCGACGAAATCAAACGTCGTGTACTCGAAGGCGCTGAAGGTTCTGATGTCGCGCTGGTAGAAATCGGCGGCACCGTTGGTGATATCGAATCCCAGCCATTCCTGGAAGCTGTGCGTCAGATGAAAGTCGAGCTGGGCTCCAAGCGCGCGCTGTCGCTGCACCTGACTCTGGTTCCGTATATCGCTACCGCGGGCGAGACGAAAACCAAGCCAACCCAGCATTCTGTTAAAGAAATGCGCACCATTGGTCTGCAGCCGGATGTTCTGATCTGCCGCTCTGACCACAAAATTGATGCCTCTGCGCTGCGCAAAATTGCACTGTTCACCAACGTTGAAGAGCGTGCCGTTATTCCGCTGGAAGACGCCGATACCATCTACAAGATCCCTCGCATGCTGCACGATGCCGGCCTGGATGATCTGATTGTGGAAAAATTTGACCTGACCTGCGGCGAAGCGGATCTGTCCGAGTGGGATGCGGTGGCGGATGCCAAGCTGAACCCGGAGAAGAGCGTTACCATCGCCATGGTCGGTAAGTACATGGATCTGCTGGATGCTTACAAGTCGCTGATCGAAGCCATTGATCACGCTGGTATTCACCACAAAGCCAAAGTGAACATCCGCTATATCGACGCTGAAGACGTTGAGCGTAAAGGCGTTGATGTGCTGGCCGGCGTTGATGCCATTCTGGTTCCGGGCGGCTTCGGCAACCGGGGCGTAGAAGGCAAAATCCGTACGGTTCAGTACGCCCGCGAAAACAAAATCCCTTATCTGGGTATTTGCCTGGGTATGCAGGTTGCTGTGATCGAGTTCGCCCGCAACGTGGTGGGCTGGACGGATGCGCAATCAACTGAATTCAGTAATGACACCAAGCACCCGGTGGTCGGCCTGATTACCGAATGGCAGGATGCGTCCGGTAATGTCGAAACCCGCAGCAAAGATTCCGACCTCGGCGGCACCATGCGCCTGGGTGGCCAGGAATGTGTGCTGACCGCAGAGACGACTACCGCCAAAGCTTATGGCAAAGAATTGATTACCGAACGTCACCGTCACCGCTATGAAGTGAACTCTTCACTGGTGCCAGAGCTGGAAAAAGCCGGCCTGCGCATTGCCGGTCGCTCGGTTGATGGCGAGCTGGTGGAAGTGGTCGAAGTACCGGATCACCCATGGTTTGTCGGGTGTCAGTTCCACCCAGAATTTACCTCAACCCCGCGTGACGGTCATGGCCTGTTTTCGGCCTTTATTGCCGCGGCGTTTGATTACAAAGATTCCCATTAATTACAAAATAGAAAGCCTCTGTTTTCTGGAGACAACCAACTATGGCAAAGATTGTTGATATCAAAGCACGTGAAGTGCTGGATTCCCGTGGTAACCCGACCATTGAAGCGGACGTTACCCTGGAAGGCGGTTTTTTCGGTACGGCTTGTGCGCCAAGTGGCGCTTCTACCGGTACCCGTGAAGCACTGGAACTGCGTGACGGTGACAAAAGCCGTTACTTGGGCAAAGGTGTTCTGACCGCGGTTGCTAACGTAAACGGCGAGATCAAAAACGCTCTGCTGGGTATGGACGCAACCGATCAGCGTGCACTCGACAACAAAATGCTGGAACTGGACGGTACTGAAAATAAGTCCAAACTGGGCGCTAACGCCATTCTGGCGGTATCTCTGGCGGCTGCCAAAGCGGCGGCTGCGGCCAAAGGCGTTGAACTGTACGCACACATCGCTGACATCAACGGCACCTCCGGCCAGTACTCTATGCCAGTACCGATGATGAACATCATCAACGGTGGTGAGCACGCCGATAACAACGTCGATATTCAGGAATTTATGGTGCAGCCGGTTGGCGCTCCGACGTTCGCTGAAGCACTGCGTGCCGGCGCTGAAATTTTCCACAGCCTGAAAAAAGTGCTGAGCGCTCAGGGCCTGAATACCGCCGTGGGTGATGAAGGTGGTTTCGCCCCTAACCTGGCCTCAAATGCCGACGCGCTGGCCGCTATTAAAGTGGCTGTTGCCAACGCCGGTTACGAGCTGGATAAAGACATCACGCTGGCTCTGGATTGTGCATCTTCTGAATTCTACAAAAACGGTAAGTACGATCTGAAAGGTGAAGGCAAAGTATTCACCGCCGAAGAATTCTCCGATTACCTGTTCGACCTGTGCAACGAATATCCAATCGTTTCCATCGAAGACGGTCAGGACGAATCGGATTGGGCTGGCTGGAAATACCAGACCGAAAAACTGGGTGCCAAAGTGCAGCTGGTGGGTGACGATCTGTTCGTAACCAACACCAAGATTCTGAAAGAAGGCATCGAGAAAGACATCGCCAACTCTATCCTGATCAAGTTCAACCAGATCGGTTCTCTGACCGAAACTCTGGACGCGATCAAAATGGCGAAAGACGCGGGTTATACGGCGGTTATTTCTCATCGTTCCGGTGAAACCGAAGACACCACCATCGCCGATCTGGCGGTAGGTACCTGTGCTGGTCAGATCAAAACCGGTTCTCTGTGCCGTTCTGATCGTGTTGCCAAGTACAACCGTCTGCTGCGCATTGAAGAGCAACTGGGTGACAAAGCACCGTACAACGGTCGCTCTGAGATCAAAGGCCAGTAATACGGTCTGCTAACGAAAAACGGGCTTAATTGCCCGTTTTTTGTTAGGAAAAGACAGATATTATCGCTGTCTCAGTGATTACCGATATTCTGGTCGGTATGACCGTCGAACGGGTCGTCGGGACGGTCGTTGATAGAGTTACCGGGAAACGGATATGTCAGACAAACTTATGCCTCATCTTCGCCTGTTGTTATGGGTTGTACTGCCGGTACTTTTGTCGCTGGTATTGCAATACCGTATCTGGCTGGATGATAGCGGCGTGGTCGCCAGCCGCCAGTTGCAGCAGCGTATCGCCTTGCTGCGCGAGGACAATGAAGTACAGCAAAGTGAAAACGACGCCTTGCTGGCTGAAGTTGAAGACCTGCGTCACGGGCAGGCGTTGCTGGAAGAAAAAGCCCGTGAAGATCTGGGGCTGGTGCGCGACGGCGAGACCTTTATCCTCTTTGTGGATCCTGCAGACGGCAAACAGAAATGAGCACACCGCGTTACTTTCCCGTTCTGCCGGCCGCCGGGGTTGGCAGCCGTATGCAGGCCGACCGGCCGAAGCAGTATCTGCCTATACAAGGTCGCTTTCTGCTGGATTACACCCTGGATGCGATTCTCAGTTACCCCGCATTTGAACAGGCGGTGCTGGTGTTGTCAGCCGACGATCCTTATTGGCCGGACAGCGAGTACGCCGCTGACGAGCGTATTATCCGTGCCGCTGGTGGGCGTGAGCGCTGCGATTCGGTACTGAACGGTCTGGCCGCACTGCAGGGCATTGCAACAGAGCAGGACTGGGTGGTGGTGCATGACATTGCACGCCCGTGTTTACGCCACTCTGACCTCGATGCACTGCTGGGCCAACTGGCCGATCCCGGTGCCATTCTCGCGTCGCCCACCCGCGACACCATGAAGCGTGGTGTACTGCGTGACGGCTGCGTGGTGATTGATCATACCGTCGAGCGCGAGCAGCTGTGGCATGCACTAACGCCACAGGTGTTTCGTTATGGCGCTTTGCAGCAGGCATTAACCGCCTGTCTGGCACAGGACCTGAGCGTTACCGATGAAGCTTCCGCGATGGAGCAGCAGGGTTATCAGCCGTTGCTGGTGGCTGGCCGCTCCGACAATATCAAAGTGACGCGGCGTGAAGATCTGGCGCTGGCGGAACTGTTTTTATCCACCTCTTTATCTCCACATTCCTGAACGAGAGTTGTTATGCGCATTGGTCATGGCTTCGATGTACACGCTTTTGAAGACGGCGACTTTATTACACTGGGCGGCGTGCAGATTCCGCACAGCCACGGCCTGAAAGCCCATTCCGATGGTGACGTGGCTTTGCATGCACTGGCCGATGCGCTGCTGGGCGCTGCGGCGCTGGGCGATATTGGCCAGCATTTTCCCGATACCGATGATGCCTGGGCCGGTGCCGACAGCCGTATGTTGCTGCGCCATGTGGTTGGTCTGATTCACGACAAAGGGTATCAGGTGGGGAATGTCGACATCACCATCATTGCCCAGGCCCCGAAAATGGCACCGCACATTCAGGGCATGCGCGAGTGCATCGCCGCCGACCTGAACGTGCGCCTGGATGATGTCAACGTGAAAGCGACCACCACCGAAAAGCTCGGTTATGTGGGGCGCAAAGAAGGCATTGCCGTGCATGCGGTCGCTTTACTGACGGTCTCCGGCCGCTGATTCTAATTTTTAATACACAGACATATACGAGAGCCCTTTGACAACATCACTCCTGCCTGACTGGCCCAAGGCCTACCCGGACACTGGCGCCAGCGCCTTACTGAAACAGCAGAATGACGACTTCTGTGTGGAAGAAATCCCCCAGGCACTGCCCTGTGGTGAAGGCGAGCACGTCTGGCTGCATATTGAGAAGAACGGGGCCAACACCGCCTGGATTGCCAAACGTCTGGCAGCCCATGCGGGAGTTAAGGAAATGGATGTCGGCTATGCCGGCCTGAAAGACCGCAACGCGGTCACCCGCCAGTGGTTCAGTATTTATCTGCCAAGGGTCGAAGCGCCGGATTTCAGCGTGTTGAATGACGCCGAAATGACAGTACTCAGCCAGAGCCGTCATTCGAAAAAGCTGCGCCGCGGCGATCTGCTTGGTAACCGCTTTACCATCTGTCTGCGTCAGGTGCAGGGTGAGCGTGCGCTGATTGAAAGCAATCTGGCGCAGATTAAAGCGCTGGGGGTGCCCAATTATTTTGGTGAGCAGCGCTTTGGTCATGGTGGCGGCAACATTGAATCCGGCCGCGCCATGCTGGCCGGTGAAATCCGTGTGCGTAATCCGGGTAAGAAAAGTATTTATCTGTCCGCCATCCGCTCGCTGATTTTCAACAATGTGCTGGCTGAACGTATCCGTGCCGGGCTCTGGGGACAAACGCTGGCCGGTGATATCGCCGACGACAGCGGTTTAAGTACCGGACCACTGTGGGGCCGCGGTCGTCTGAACAGCAGCGACGATGCCTTAGCACTGGAATCCCGCATTGCAGCCGAGCAGCCAGAACTCTGTGATGGCCTTGAGCATGCGGGTCTGAAGCAGGAACGCCGCGCTCTGGCCGCATTGCCTGCCAATCTCAGCTGGCAGTGGCAGGAAGACGCCGGTACCACCGATTTAGTGCTCACCTTTTCATTGGCTGCCGGGTATTATGCGACCTCCGTAATCCGTGAACTGATGCAGGTACAGGAACCAGAGAGGGTGAATGCGCATGACGCTGATGCTGTCGAATGATGATGGAGTACACGCTCCCGGCCTGCGCACCCTTGCTCAGGCCTTAACCGATGCCGGGCGAGATGTTCTGGTGGTTGCGCCCGATCGTGACCGCAGCGGCGCGAGTAACTCGCTGACACTCGACCGGCCGTTACATCCGGTGCATCTGGAAAACGGTTTTATCAGTATCAATGGTACGCCGACCGACTGTGTACACCTGGGCGTGAACGCCTTTTATACCGACCGTTGTGAACGGGTGATCGCTGGTATTAATGCCGGCGCGAATCTGGGCGACGATGTGCTGTATTCCGGCACCGTTGCCGCGGCAATGGAAGGACGTTTTCTGGCAAAGACACCGATTGCGGTATCCCTAACCGGCAAACAGCACTTTGCGACCGCCGCGCAGGTGCTGCTGGAGCTGTTGCCCAAGCTGGAGCAGCTGCGTCTGCCGCCGAACTCGGTGATCAACATTAACGTGCCGGACCGAGCTTACGCTGATCTGAACGGCTTTGAAATTACCCGTCTGGGTCATCGTCAGCGTTCTGATAACCCGGTACTGACCACCAACCCGCGCGGCAAAGAGTGTTACTGGATTTCCGCCGCCGGTGATGTTGCCGATGCCGGTCCGGGAACCGATTTTCACGCCATAGAACAGGGGAAGGTTTCCATCACCCCAATCCAGATGGATATGACTCAGCATACTGCTCTGGAGCAGATGGCTGAGCTTCTGAATTGAGCAGGATCTCTGAGTGAACGAGCAGCAGCTGACCGGCATAGGAATGACTTCGCAACGTACCCGCAACCGCCTGGTGCAGCGTCTGCGCGAAGCGGGTATTAAAAATGATGAGGTGCTGGAGGTTATTGCCCAGACACCGCGTCATTTATTTGTGGATGAAGCGCTCGCTCATCGTGCTTATGAAGATACTGCACTGCCAATAGGCAACGGTCAGACCATCAGCCAGCCCTACACCGTGGCTCGCATGACCGAAATTCTGCTCGCCGCCGGGCCGCTTAACCGGGTGCTGGAGATTGGTACCGGCTCAGGCTACCAGACCGCGATTCTCAGCCCGCTGGTTGGCAAGTTGTTCAGTGTTGAGCGTATTGAACCACTGCACGAAAAGGCCCGTCTGCGTCTGCAAAAACTCAATTACCGTAATGTTCACCTGAAACTCTCCGATGGCACCTGGGGCTGGCCTGAACATGGCCTTTACGACGGCATTCTTGCCGCCGCCGCGCCTGAAGATGTTCCCGATTCGTTGTTACAGCAGCTCGCCGATGGCGGTCGCCTGATAATGCCGGTCGGTACACACGAGCAAAAACTGGTGCTGATTACCCGTCACGGGGAACACTTCAGCCGTAAAACCCTCGAAAGCGTGCGCTTTGTGCCTTTTTTACCCGGTGTACAACGTTAGCCGCTGCGATCTTCTGTATTTTACTGACAACCCTTCATCTATAAGGACAAAGACGCGATGAAACACTTCTGGCTGTTCCTCAAAGGTATCGCAATGGGGGCTGCCGATGTGGTGCCCGGCGTTTCCGGCGGCACGATCGCCTTTGTAACCGGCATTTATACCGAGCTGCTGGATTCCATTAAAAGCATCAACCTTCATGCTCTGAAAACCCTGTTTAAAGAAGGCCCGCGCGCATTCTGGCAAAGCATTAACGGTACGTTTCTGCTGGTACTGGGAAGCGGTATTCTGCTGGCTCTGTTGTCTCTGGCGCGTGGCATTCACTACCTGCTGATGAACTATCCGGTGTGGTTATGGGCCTTCTTCTTCGGTCTGATTCTGGCGTCCTGCTGGCATATCGGCAAAGAGATTAAGCGCAGGGGCCTGCCACAGCTGGCCTTATTAGCAGCCGGAGCTATTGTGGCAGGGTTTATCAGTACGGCGTCACCCACCTCCGTCACGGCAACACCACTCATCATCCTGCTGGCCGGCAGTATTGCCATTTGTGCGATGATCCTGCCAGGCATCTCCGGCAGCTTTATATTGCTGCTGATGGGGCTGTATGAGCCGGTGTTGGGTGCGGTAAAACAGCTGGATATCCAATTGCTGGGTACATTTGCGGTTGGTGCGCTGATTGGCCTGATGGCTTTCTCACGCCTTCTCAGTTGGTTGCTGCATCATTATAAAGATGCCATGTTTGCCCTGCTGACGGGGTTTATGGCCGGTTCTTTACTGAAAGTCTGGCCCTGGAAAGAAACCCTGAGTTCCCGACTGAACAGTCAGGGTGTGGAAGTGCCTTTTATCCAGAGCAATGTGCTGCCAGATAGTGATATATCCTTATTACTGGCGCTGGTTTTAATGGCTGCAGGGGCTTTATTGGTTCTTGGGCTGGAGCGCTTTGCCGCCGGAACAGCGAAGTAATTTTTGTTCGCCCAGAGAGAACAAGTGTTAACTAAAAACAAAAATTCGCAAGTAACCCATGCAGGTTTTTTGTGAGAACGGGTAGAGTTCCGTATATAAGCCGCAAATCTGATAAAAACTTGGATTTTTTTAGACTTGTTTGGAATAAATAATTAATTTTTAAGTGTCTTTGGTTAAAAACAATCAGGCGCGCCGCAGGGCTCAAAAAGCTGTCATTTTTGAGTGTCAAAAAACAACCACCGACGGACGACGATGAAAGCACTGACCACTGTCATATTAGTCACGATAGCTACACTATTAACAGGGTGTCTTTCTGGCCGAGAATTCATCTCAGTTGAAGAGAAGTTCAGTAAAGGACAAACCGTGACGGGTTTCCATCTTGTTGAAAGAGGTGAGACCCTGTTTTCCATAGCGTGGCGTTATGGAATCGATTACCGGGAGTTGGCGAGTGCTAACTCAATAGCCAGCCCTTATGTTATCTACCCTGGTCAAAAAATTGACATCAGAAATATCACTAAGCGCTCTTCTTCCCCCGTTGTAGCCAGCGTCGAAAATCCGTCAAAACCGCTGCCAAAAACTCAGAGCCCAGCTAAGCTGCCAAAGAAAACAAGTCATAACCCGCCAAAAATAAGCGCCAACAATGCCGATACTGACTGGAAATGGCCGGTAAACGGGCGTTTGATTGGTCATTTTTCAACCAAAAAGCCCGTAAACAAGGGGATTGATATCGCCGGTGCTTTGGGAGAATCTGTTTTGGCAGCAGCGGCAGGAACCGTGGTTTACGCGGGTCAGGGCTTACGCGGTTATGGCAACTTAGTCATCGTCAAACATAACGATACTTACCTCAGCGCCTACGCCCACACCAGCCGCATTCTGGTCAGCGAACAAGAAGTCGTTAAAGCTGGCCAGAAAATTGCCGAAATAGGATCTACTGGTACCGACAAAGTGAAACTTCACTTTGAGATCCGAAGAAACGGCAAGCCGGTTGATCCGCTCAGATACTTACCCAGCCGACCTGGGTAGAGCGGTCGAAAAATAATCAGTCGTTCTGGCACACAACCTGTTTCGGTTCAGGTTCAGGACGATAACCAAAGGCGGGAATGAATATGGCAGTACAACAACGAGAATTACGCGAAGAAGACGTTTTTGATGATGTAGAAGCGCTGGCGCTGGTGGAAGATGCTGAATCTGAGCAGGACTCAGCGGAAGAAACTCCGGAACGCTTTGCCGCCGATACATCGTACAAAACGATGGATGCTACTCAGTTGTATCTCAATGAGATTGGGTTTTCCCCACTGCTGTCTGCGGAAGAAGAAGTGCACTATGCACGTCTGGCCCGCAAGGGTGATGAAATGGGTCGCCGTCGCATGATTGAAAGTAACCTGCGACTGGTGGTTAAAATTTCACGCCGTTATGTGAACCGCGGCTTGTCACTGCTGGATCTGATTGAAGAGGGCAACCTCGGTCTGATCCGCGCCGTAGAAAAGTTTGATCCGGAACGCGGTTTCCGCTTCTCGACCTATGCCACCTGGTGGATTCGTCAGACGATTGAACGCGCCATCATGAATCAGACCCGCACCATCCGTCTGCCGATTCACGTGGTAAAAGAGCTGAATGTTTATCTGCGTGCTGCCCGCGAACTGACGCAAAAGCTTGATCATGAGCCAAGCGCAGAAGAGATCGCAGCCCTGCTGGAAAAACCGGTAGAAGATGTAAAGCGCATGCTTAAACTGAATGAGCGTGTAACGTCTATCGACACGCCACTCGGACCGTCATCCGACAAATCGATTCTTGATACCATCGCCGATGATCGTGTTACCGATCCGGGCGAGGAGCTGCAGAATCAGGATATTCAGGCCAACCTTGATCGCTGGATCGAAGAGTTGCCGGAAAAACAGCGTGAAGTGTTGTCCCGTCGTTTTGGTCTGCGCGGTTATGAAACCAGCACGCTGGAAGATGTAGGCCGCGAAATTGGCCTGACCCGCGAACGTGTGCGTCAGATCCAGGTTGAAGCGCTGAAACGCCTGCGTGAGATCATGGAAAAGCAGGGACTGAACGCAGCCACTCTGTTTGGTGATGCTTAATCACCAGACAGCAGCAATAAAAAAGCGGCCATTGGCCGCTTTTTTATTGCCCGGTATTCAGCCGGTGCAGTCGATCTGCAAACTCAGCGCTCGAGGTGCTGCAGCTTGTCCGGAACACCATCCCACTCTTCGGCATCCGGCAGCGATTCTTTTTTCTCGCTGATGTTTGGCCATACGTCAGCCAGTTCGGCGTTCAGTTCGATGTACTGCTCCTGACCGGCGGGTACTTCATCTTCCGAGAAGATCGCCTCAGCCGGGCACTCAGGCTCGCACAGGGCGCAATCGATGCATTCGTCCGGGTGAATCACCAGAAAATTCGGACCTTCGTAGAAACAGTCAACCGGGCAGACTTCCACGCAGTCGGTGTACTTACATTTCACACAGTTATCAGTAACGACGAACGTCATCTGGGGTATCTCCTAATCTCGCAAATCATCGGCGCTGTTCCCCGGTTCTTGGCAGGCGGGTAAGGATACCAGCCTCCGGGTGTTTGAATAATCCGCCATTCTAGGTACGAGCGGGCAGCGGAGCAAGTTCGCACGATAGAAATATGGGTTATAGCCTGCAGACTAATGGTTCTAACGAAGCCAATTTACTCCGCAGGCTGGCTATAAGCTGACTGCTGCGTTTACAGCAGCGTCTTCAGTTCGTACATCAGTTCCAGCGCTGCCCGTGGTGATAATTCATCTGGATTCAGGGCGGCAAGGCGCTCTTCGACGGCCGATGGCATTACCGCGAACAGGTCATTCTGCAAGGGGTGATCCGCTTTGGCTGAGGCCTTGTTAGCCGTACTTTGAGCGGCTTGTGGTGCGCTCTGTCCGGTGCTGCTGAATGATGGCGGCAGTGCCGTCGGGCTGACCCCGGAACTCTGTTCCAGATGCAGCAGTTGCGCTTTGGCCTGTTGAATCACGCAGTCTGGTACGCCGGCCAGTTGCGCCACCTGTAAACCATAACTCTGGCTGGCTGGCCCTTGCTCGACCGAGTGCATAAAGATAATACGGTCGTCATGCTCGGTCGCTTTCAGGTGAACGTTTACTACGTTGCTGTGATTGTCCGGCAGGGCGGTCATTTCAAAGTAGTGCGTGGCGAACAGGGTGAATGCGTTGATGTGTTCCGCCAGATGGGCTGCGCTGGCCCAGGCCAGCGACAGGCCATCGAAGGTGCTGGTCCCACGCCCGACTTCATCCATTAATACCAGGCTCTGTGCTGTGGCGTTGTGCAGAATATTGGCGGTTTCGGTCATTTCCACCATAAAGGTTGAGCGGCCACCGGCAACATCATCGGAGGAACCCATACGGGTAAAGATCCGGTCGATCGGGCCGAGCGTGCAGCGTTCGGCGGGCACGTAGCTGCCGATGTGTGCCAGCAGGACAATCAGTGCAACCTGACGCATATAGGTCGATTTACCGCCCATGTTCGGACCGGTAATGATCTGCATATTCTGCTGGTCATCGAGGCAGGTGTCGTTCGCCACAAAAGGATCGACGATCAGGTTTTCAATTACCGGGTGGCGGCCCTGCTGGATGTCCACAACCGAGTCGCTGACCAGCTGGGGTTGCACAAAGCGCAGGGTTTCGGCGCGCTCGGCCAGGTTGGAGATCACATCCAGTTCCGACAACGCCGCTGCACACACCTGCAGTGGAATCAGGTCTTCGGCCAGGGCCTGCACCAGTTCCTCGTACAGTGCTTTTTCACGGCTTAAGGCGCGGCTTTTAGCGCTCAGTGCTTTATCTTCAAAGGTTTTCAGCTCCGGGGTGATAAAACGCTCGGCATTTTTCAGCGTTTGACGACGGATATATTCGGTCGGCGCAGCATCGGACTGGGCTTTGGATATTTCGATGTAATAGCCGTGTACGCGGTTGTAGCCCACTTTTAAGGTGCTGATACCGGTGCGTTCTTTTTCCTGTTCTTCGAGTTTGATCAGGTAGTCGCCGGCGTTTTCGCTCAGTGCGCGCAGTTCGTCCAGCTCGCTGTCGTAGCCTTCAGCAATGACACCGCCGTCACGGATAATCACCGGTGGATTTTCAATAATGGCTTTGCTCAGGCGTTCAACCCACTGCGGAAACTCCGGTGCGCGCTCCAGCAATTGTGCTGCCAGAGAGCTGTCGAGACGAGTCAGTTGCTGGCGG
Organism: Thalassolituus pacificus; assembly: GCF_025318105.1. Classification (NCBI taxonomy): domain Bacteria; kingdom Pseudomonadati; phylum Pseudomonadota; class Gammaproteobacteria; order Oceanospirillales; family Oceanospirillaceae; genus Thalassolituus; species Thalassolituus pacificus. The sequence continues at coordinate 361,312 of NZ_JAOANI010000012.1, read as the reverse complement.
ATATCCGGTACGATGGTCAGTGCATCGCGCAGCCGCGCCAGATCGCGTGGACGGGCAGAGCCCAGCGCCACGCGCGATAAAATACGTTCAATATCACCCACCTGTTTCAGGCTGCTGTGCAACTCTTCGGCGGCGTAGTGCTGAATAAGCTGGGCGATGAGCCCTTGCCGCTGTTGCAGTAAAGCCTGCTCGCGCAGTGGGCGGTTAAGCCAGCGCTTGAGCAAACGGCTGCCCATCGCCGTGGCGGTTTTATCCATAATCCAGGCCAGGGTGTGCTGACTGTCACCTTTCTGGTTGATGTCGATCTCCAGATTCCGGCGGCTGGCGGGGTCGATAATAATGGCGTCGTCCGGTTGCTCAATCTGCAGCGAGCGGATGTGCGGCAGGTTATTGCGCTGGGTTTCCTGGGCGTAATTGAGCAACGCACCGGCAGCACGGATCGCGACTGTCATATGCTCACAACCAAAGCCGCGCAGGTCGCGGGTTTTTAGTTGTTGAGTTAACAGGCGGAAGGCGGTGTCTGATTCAAAGTGCCACGGTGCCTGTAATTTGGCCCCCTGACGTTCGCGCATTCCGTTTGGCTGGCGCTGATCTTCATTGAGTAATAATTCGGCCGGACGCAGACGTTCGACCTCGGCCAGAAGAGCATCTTCACCGTCGACTTCCAATACCGAGAACCGCCCGGAGCTGATTTCCAATACGGCTAAGCCATGACGCTGCTGTTCGGAGCAGAGGGCAACCAGCAGGTTATCCGAGCGTTCATCCAGAAACGCCTCATCGGTCAGGGTGCCCGGTGTAATCACGCGCACCACTTTGCGCTCAACCGGCCCTTTGCTGGTCGCCGGATCACCGATCTGCTCGGCAATAGCAACGGACACGCCCTGCTTTACCAGACGGGCGATGTAGTTGTCGGCGGCATGATAAGGAATGCCGGCCATTGGAATCGGTTCACCACCACTTTGACCGCGCGCGGTTAAGGTGATGTCGAGTAACTGCGCCGCACGCTTGGCATCGCTGTAAAATAATTCGTAAAAATCGCCCATGCGATAGAACAAGAGAGTGTCGGAAAATTCGGCTTTGATGCGGAAGTACTGTTGCATCATTGGCGTGTGCTGGGCAGTTGCCTGGCTCATCGGGCGAGTGTCCTTAAAAAACGGGCGTGTTAATGTAAACAGCTGATTGTAAGTGATTCCGCGAGGATACAGAAATGAGCCCTGAACTGAATGCTTCCATTACCGTGCTGGCCGAAATACTGCAAAGCCGTAACTTGCGGCTGGTCACCGCGGAGTCCTGTACCGGTGGCGGTATCGCCAGTGCGCTGACGGATATGGCGGGCAGTTCGCAGTGGTTTGAATGTGGTTTTGTCACCTATTCCAACGAAGCTAAAATCCGTTATCTGGGTGTGCCGCCGCTGGTCATCGAACAGACCGGCGCGGTTAGTGAAGAGACCGTGCGCGCCATGGTGGCGGGAGCGGTCAATAATAGCCTGGGCGACCTGGCGGTGGCGGTCAGTGGTGTGGCCGGCCCCGGTGGTGGATCCGACGAAAAACCCGTTGGCACCGTCTGGTTTGCCTGGGGAAACGACGAGCATCAGATTACCGAGTGCTGCCATTTCCCCGGCAATCGTGAGCAGGTGCGCGCGCTGGCGGTGGTGCATGGTGTTCAGGGATTGTGCCGCTGGTTATCTTGCTGATGCCGTATCCGGTGTTGATTGATGCCGGGTCACCGCCGCTTAAAAAAGAAGGGTTGGCGCTGGCAATAAGCTGTGCTTAAATACTGGTTAAATTTACAGTGATTGGTCCGGTGCAAGACAACAGACCTCTCAGCCTGAATCACCACAGTTAAACACAGACAGGACAGAGCGATGGATGCTAACAAACAAAAAGCACTTGATGCGGTACTGAGCCAGATTGAACGTCAGTTTGGTAAAGGCGCCATTATGAAAATGGGTGAACAGCCGCGCGAAGCCATTCCCGCTATTTCTACCGGTTCATTGGGACTGGATATCGCTCTGGGTATTGGCGGTCTGCCGGTTGGCCGTATCGTTGAGATCTACGGCCCGGAAAGTTCCGGTAAAACCACACTGTGTTTGTCGGTGATGGCACAGGCGCAGAAAATGGGCAAATCCGTTGCCATTATTGATGCCGAGCACGCACTTGATCCTCTGTACGCCGAAAAGTTGGGCATTGATCTGGACAGTCTGCTGGTGTCTCAGCCAGATACCGGCGAGCAGGCGCTGGAAATTTGTGACAGCCTGGTGCGCTCTGGTGCGGTGGACGTCATCGTTGTCGACTCCGTTGCAGCTCTGGTTCCTAAAGCTGAAATTGAAGGCGATATGGGTGACAGTCATGTTGGTCTGCAGGCACGTCTGATGTCGCAGGCGCTGCGTAAAATCACCGGTAACGTTAAAAATGCCAACTGTCTGGTGATCTTTATTAACCAGATCCGTATGAAAATCGGTGTGATGTTCGGCAGCCCGGAAACGACTACCGGCGGTAATGCGCTGAAGTTTTACTCTTCCGTACGTCTGGATATCCGTCGTATTGGTTCGGTAAAACAGGGTGACGAAGTTATCGGTAACGAAACCCGTGTGAAAGTGGTGAAAAACAAAGTATCGCCACCGTTCAAGCAGGCCGAATTCCAGATCATGTATGGTCAGGGGATTTACCATATGGGCGAAGTTATTGATCTGGGTGTTAAGTGCGGATTGGTGGATAAATCCGGTGCCTGGTACAGCTATAAAGGCGACAAGATTGGCCAGGGTAAGGCGAATGCTGCTTTATTCCTGCAGGATCACCCGGAAATGGCCAGTGAGATTGAAGCAGGAATCCGCAGTCAGATGCTGGCGGTAGCTGTTACATCCGACACGACCAGTGAAGTGGATGAAGAAACCGAAGCCTGAGCTGACGCAGGTTGAATTACGCCGGGCAGCCGTTGATCTGCTGTCCCGGCGTGATCATTCCCGCCGCGAGTTAACACGCAAACTCTCACCGAAAGCAGCCGATCCCGAAGATGTGGACAGGGTGCTTGATGATCTTGCCGAACGTGATTGGCAGTCTGATGAGCGTTTTGCTGAATCCTTTCTGAACAGCCGCTGTCACCGTTACGGCCCTTTGCGCTTGCAACAGGAGCTGCGTGAAAAAGGCCTGAACAGTGAACAGATTCAGGCGGCTATCGCCAACTTAGCAACCGATTGGTTCGAGCTTGCGGCCGAGTTTGCCCAGCGCAAATGCAGTGGCGGGCTGGAACGTAACGATGTGCGTGAACGCGCCCGGTTGTACCGTTTTCTGGCTTATCGCGGCTTTAATGGCGACCAAATCAACTACGCACTGGAACAATTGCAGGCATCCAGCTTGCCGGAATAAATCAACTTTCCGGTGCTATCTAGTGAATTTTCCTGACTAAACTGCCTTTTTCACGACATTATTTCCACTGTCGCCTCAGTCTATTGACACTCTCCTCACTGCTAACCATGATCGAATTGGTACATTTATATATAGAACATCTGTTCAATTTCCGGTGGAGACCGGCAATTAATAATCATAAGATCGTTGGGGAGGGATATGAGCCCAACTGTACAGGTCGATATCGTACTGGTGCAGCACCTGCTGAGTTTCTGGGACAGTCAAGGTATTGATATCACTCCTGTCTGGAGTTTATTAAGCATGACGCCGGCGCAACCTATGCCGCCATGGGTCGATGCTGACAAGCTGAAGCTTGCCCACCAGTATGTCGCCGCACAAGGCAGCGATAGACTGCTGCCTGCCCGTACCGGTCGATATCTGGCGCAACGCGATTTGCCGCTTAGCCGCTTGTTAAAATATTCTGAGAACCTCTCTCAGGGATTGCCGGCCGCATTACGTTTTATGCACCTGTCGGTCGGCAGTATTCACTTCGTTATCAGTGCCGGAGAGCACAAAGTGGTGGTTCGGGCTGAGCCCCATGCCGGATTGCAGCTTTTGCCGCAGCAGTTACTGCAAGCCGTGGTTACCCTGGCGGAAGCCTGCCATCAGGTATTGGGCAGCGGTTATGCCGACCATGATCTGACCGTATCTGCACCACTGGAATCTGCACATATTGCCGAGCTTAACGATTTTCTGATTCCCGATGTCAGGGCCGGCGATCACTATACGCTGGAGATATCGGCTGCCGCCTGGCAGCGTCTGAATCCGCGGCAGCAGCCTATTTTGTACGTCAGTCTGTTGCGCGATTTTGATCGTAATGCCGATAAGTTTCAGGAGCAGTTGCGGCTGTACAGTGAGCTGCGACGCATTCTTCAGGGCTGTTTGCTCAAGCGTCAGGTTTCTCAGGAGGAGGTTGCCGCCCAGTTGAGCATCAGTGTGCGCAATCTTCAGCGTCGGCTGAAGGCGCTGGGCACTACTTACCAGGCGTTGCTTGATGAGAGTCGTCAGACCATCGCCATGCGTTTGATCCGGGACGAGAGTCTTCCGTTGTACGAAATCGCATTTATGGTTGGCTACGCTGAACCCAGTGCGTTTTATAAGGCCTTTAAACGTTGGACGGATGCAACGCCTGGTGATTACCGCCAGGCGTTGATCACTGAAACCAACGAAGCCTGAGGAGGCTCAGTGCAGCTTCAGGCGTGGCCGGATCACTTTGTTTATGTGGCCTACCAGACTCAGTAGCAGCGTGTGCCAGTAGCCGTGTAAGGCAATCTGGTGCAACCGGTACAGTGACACATAAACAATCCGCGCCAGTCTCCCCTCAATCATCATCGAACCGCTGGTCAGGTTGCCCATCAGGCTACCTACCGTACTGTAGCGGCTGAGAGAAACCAGCGAACCTTTATCGCGGAAAACAAACTCCGGCAAAGGCTGACCCTGATGGTGAGCGCGCAACGCTTTAACCAGATGGCTTGCTTGCTGGTGAGCGGCCTGGGCGCGTGGTGGAACGGGCTTGCCGTCGCTGTGCATAACACTGCAGCAATCGCCCAGAGCAAAGATATTGCTGTCTTCTGTTTGCAGGCTGGCATTGACGATCAGCTGATTGGCGCGGTTGGTTTCCAGCCCCAGCGTTTTCATGAATTCCGGTGCCTTGACGCCGGCGGCCCAGACCTTAAGGCGTGCCGGAATAGTACCCTGATCTTTGGTCACAAAGCCTTCTGCGTTGGCTTCGGTAATCAGTGTGCCGGTGCGCACTGCGACGCCCAGCACTTCCAGCTCACGCGTGGCGGCCGCTGATATTCTCGGTGGCAACGCCGGAAGAATACGCTCGCCGGCTTCAATTAAAGTCACTTTCAGCTGTTCTGGTGATACGTTTTTCAGACCGTAGCTGCTCAGTACTTCAGCGGTGTTGTACAACTCAGCAGACAATTCCACCCCGGTTGCACCGGCACCGACAATAGCGATTTCCAGATTACGCGGGTTCTCGCTGTTGCTGGCACGCAGAAATTCGTTGAGTAATGTGCGGTGAAAGCGTTCGGCTTGCTGACGACTATCGAGGAAGATGCAGTGATCTTTTGCGCCGGGGGTGCCGAAATCATTCGTTACGCTGCCGATGGCAATTACCAGGGTGTCGTAGCTGACGCTGCGCTGCGGAACGATTAATTCGCCCTGTTCGTCATGAATCGGTGCCAGCACCACTTCACGTTGTTCGCGGTTCAGACCGGACAGACGTCCAAGCTGAAAATTAAAGCCATGTACCTTGCCATGGGCGCGGTAGTTAAGCTCATCGATTCCTGAATCCAGTGCGCCGGTGGCGACTTCGTGCAGCAGGGGTTTCCACAGGTGGGTGGGGTTGGCATCAATAAGAACGACTTCGGCTTTGCCGCGCCGTCCGAGCTTGCGCCCTAATTGGGTTGCCAGTTCCAGTCCGCCTGCACCACCGCCAATAATGACGATACGTTGCATGGTGAGACTCCGGTAAGTGAAAAAACTGCCGCCATTATACGGACAAAGCTGTCACTATTGGCCGCTTTTATTCATCAGAATTTCACATTAGCGGAGTATGCCGGTGAACGCTGTGTTTCAGCGATCAGGAAGAGGTGGTGGCTGCTGCCAGATGCCCAGTAAATGGCTGGCACCGGCTAATAAAATGCCTGTTGCCAGCAGTAACAGTATCCGTTGCAGCCAGACCGGCATTGTTTTCCAGCGCAGATGCCAGTGCAGGAAACGCACGTGGCCAAAAGGGCCGATGGCGAGATGCAGCATCAGCAGCACCATGGCCGGAACCATGGCAATCAGCACAGCAGTGATCATTATATTGTCCGGTGATGGCCGCGCTTATTCGGCGCCTTGCCATTGTTGCAGGTGATTGGCGCAGACCTGACGATTCAGGGCTTCTTCTGCACTCAGTACCGGCAGTTTAACGCATTGCTGCAGCAGTGTGATCATGCTGTCGTGGTACTTATCCTCATCCAGTCGGGCGAGGGCATTAACATATTCGTTGTAGATAACCGGCAGCTGGTTCTGCAGTTCCAGTGCGCGGCTGAATGCTGCCAGGGCGCGGCTTTCGGTTGAACCATAAGTAATGCGGCCGACAAAGGAACCAACACGCTCAACCACACCGGCATGCAAGCCGCCCAGCATGGCCGGATAGAGCGCCTGTTGTGGATAACGTTCCTGCAGATTGGCCATGGCATCCTGGGTATCGCCAAGAAAGCCGGTCGCCGTGGCGGCGCTGGTATCCAGTAGTTCGAGAATGCGGGCATGAGCATAAGCCAGGCCAAATTCGGCGAAAGCGTAGTCCGGTGCAAGCGGCAGTAAACGTTCAGACTCGGCGGCTGCTTCACGGAAGGTGGCAAGCTTGGTGTCTTTGTCCTGCACAATCAGTGCGGCGTACATCAGCTTGGAATACAGCGCAGGAATCGCACCAGCAGGCCCGAGTTGTTTGCCCAATTCATAGGCTTGCTGAAAGCGGCCTTCATAATGCAAACGCCAGACCTGCTGGCTGGCGGCTGCCAGTGGCTGCAGGTCGTCGTTGAGCAGTGCCTGTAAAGCCGGGTGAGCATCCGGTTGGCGTGCCTGGGCTAGGGTAAATTCGGCGAGTTGCGGATATTTCGCCATCATGTCGCGGAGAAAGGTTTCGTCCGGATAGGGCAGGCCGGGCCCCTGATTCAGTTGTGGCCAGAATTCCTGCAAGCGACTGTCGCTGTAGTCGAACTGCGGCAGTTCGGCAGGATACGGTTGCCAGTCAGCAGCAAATGTCTGACAGCAGAAAAATAACAATAAAATAGATACAGAACGCATAAACCCTCCGGATGACGGCGGGATTATAGCGGGGAAGGTTGACCGGAACCTGTGAATTCCGGCCAATGTCAGCGGGTTATTCTCTGCCAGTCCTATTATTGGAAGGCTTTACCGGTGCTGACGCCCAATTTTTTCAGAATCATCGCTAGTGGGCAAAAACCACTGAATGCCGCCTGAAACATATTGGCACCGACGAACGCGGTGAACCATAACCAGTAGGGGCTGTGAATCTGTGACAGGCCAACGCTGATCAGAACAAACAGGCCGGCAATTGCGAAAATCATGCGATCGACATTCATAACATCACCTTTCTCTAAATTAGAATATGCTTATATAGTTATCTTTTGGGGTTAATTCGTCAAGTGGTCTTTTATTGCCGGTCTGTCCACGGGATATATGACAGCTTGTGATGATCAATGACCGTCAGGCTGCGCTAGCCACGGCTCAGATAACGAACCCTCACGCAGGGACTCGGCCTGAAGCGCGCAAACCGCTATACTCCTTCTCCTTTAACTTTGACTAACCGCTTCCGGATACCCGCAGCCGTATGAAAAGCTCAGACATTCGCAAGGCATTCCTTGATTACTTTGCCTCCAAAGGCCATGAAGTGGTGCCATCAAGCCCACTGATTCCCGGTAATGACCCGACATTACTGTTTACTAATGCTGGTATGGTGCAGTTCAAGGATGTGTTCCTTGGTCAGGACGAACGCAGCTACAGCCGCGCTGTATCGTCGCAGCGCTGTGTGCGTGCCGGTGGTAAGCATAACGATCTGGAAAACGTCGGCTATACCGCGCGTCACCACACCTTCTTTGAAATGCTGGGTAACTTCAGCTTTGGTGATTACTTTAAAGAAGACGCCATCAAGTTTGCCTGGGAATTCCTGACGTCGCCGCAGTGGATGAACCTGCCGAAAGAAAAGCTGATGGTCACGGTTTACGCCGAAGACGACGAAGCCTATGACATCTGGAACAAACAGATGGGCATTCCGGCGGAGAAAATCGTGCGTATCGGCGACAACAAGGGCGCGCGTTACGCATCGGATAACTTCTGGGCAATGGGAGATACCGGCCCGTGTGGCCCGTGCACCGAAATCTTCTTCGACCATGGTGAACACATCTGGGGCGGGCCTCCGGGATCAGCGGAAGAAGACGGTGATCGCTTCATCGAAATCTGGAACAACGTATTTATGCAGTTCAACCGTCAGCCTGACGGTGAAATGCTGCCGCTGCCAAAACCCTCGGTCGATACCGGCATGGGGCTGGAGCGTATTTCCGCGATCATGCAGGGCGTACACAGCAACTACGAAATCGATCTGTTCCAGGCGTTGCTGCAAGCCGCCGGCGAACTGACTGGCTGCAAAGATACCGAGAACAAGTCTCTGCGCGTCATTGCCGACCATATCCGTTCAACCAGCTTCCTGATTGTTGATGGTGTGCTGCCATCCAATGAAGGCCGTGGTTACGTGTTGCGCCGTATCATCCGCCGCGCCGTACGTCATGGTCATATGCTGGGGGCGCCGGTGGGTTTCTTCCACAAGCTGGTGGCCGCTCTGGTTGAGCAGATGGGCGAAGCGTATCCGGAGCTGCGTACGTTGCAGGCGCACGTTGAAAAAGTGCTGCGTCTGGAAGAAGAACAGTTCGCCAAAACGCTGGATAAAGGTATGGCGATCCTGAACGATGCTATCGCCGGTCTGAAAGGCGACACCATTCCGGGTGAAACCGCTTTTAAACTGTACGATACCTATGGCTTCCCATTGGATCTGACCGCCGACGTAGCGCGTGAGCGCGATCTTAAAGTCGACGAAGACGGCTTTAACGTCGCGATGGATAAACAGCGTGAAATGGCCCGCTCGGCAGGCAACTTTGCTGGCAACTACGGCAAAGGTCTGGAAATCGACGGCAGCACTCAATTTCTCGGTTACACCCAGCTGGAAAATACCGGCAGCGTGAAAGCCCTGTTTAAAGACGGTGTGGCGGTTGAGCAACTGACAGCCGGTGACGAAGCGGTGCTGGTGCTGGATGAAACCGCCTTTTATGCCGAAAGCGGTGGTCAGGCTGGCGACAGTGGTTTCCTGAAAGCCAACGGCGTTGTCTTTCAGGTGAAAGACACCAGCAAAGAAGGCAAAAACCACCTGCACAAAGGTGTATTGGTAGAAGGTTCTGTAAAGGTCGGTGACCAGCTGACCGCGACCGTGGATGCGGAAAAACGCCAGTCCACCGCCATTCACCACTCGGCCACTCACCTGCTGCACGCAGCCTTGCGTAAAGTGCTGGGTGAGCATGTCAGTCAGAAAGGCTCGCTGGTAACTTACGACAAGCTTCGTTTCGACTTCTCGCATCTGGAAGCGGTTAAGCCAGAAGAGCTGGCCGAGATCGAAAGCATCGTTAACGCTCAGATCCGCGCCAATACCGAAGTAACGACCCGTCTGATGAACATCGACGATGCCCGTAACTCCGGTGCGATGGCACTGTTCGGCGAAAAATACGACGACGAAGTGCGCGTGCTGTCGATGGGTGTGGATGACTTCTCGGTCGAGCTTTGTGGTGGTACTCACGCCAAGCGTACCGGTGATATCGGCGTGCTGAAAGTCAGCAGCGAAAGCGGTATTGCCGCCGGTATCCGCCGCATTGAAGCGGTCGTGGGGCAGGCAGCGCTGGACTTTATTGCCCGCGAAGAAGCCACTCTGAACGGTATTGCCCGCAACCTGAAAGGTTCGGCTGATAACGTTGGCGACAAAGTTGAACAACTGATGGCGCGTAACCGTCAGCTGGAAAAAGAACTGGATGCGCTGAAATCCAAACTGGCTTCCAGTGCCGGCTCCGATCTGGCCAACAATGCGCAGGATATTAACGGCGTGAAAGTGCTGTCAGCCCGTCTGGATGGTGCCGATGTGGAAGCACTGCGCACCACGATGGACCAGCTGAAAAACAAGCTGGGTTCTGCGCTGATCATGCTGGCAGCAGAAACCGAAGGTAAAGTGACACTGCTGGCCGGTGTGACCAAAGACCTGATCGGCAAAGCCAAGGCCGGTGATGCGGTTAAAGAATGCGCGCCTTATGTCGATGGCCGTGGTGGCGGTAAGCCGGAAATGGCTCAGGCTGGTGGTCAGAAGCCGGAAGGCATCGACGATGCTCTGGCGGCCTTCAGTAAGTGGGCACAGGCGCAGTTGTCTTAAGCGTATGCAACACCAACACAGCGGGCATTGCCCGCTGTTTTTTTATCTGCAGATTGGCGGTTTATACGCTTTTCCTGACCGCGCTAATTTAAGCACGAAGATAAACGCTGATCAGGTATCAGACTGTTGCGTTTTAAGCCAATAGGCCATCTTTCTTGTTGTGTGCATTTGTTGTTTAATGAGCGCCCCTTCAACCAGTCAATCCCAGTAAAGACACATCATGGCACTATACGTACAGAAATACGGCGGTACATCCGTAGGTTCTATCGAACGCATCGAGGCCGTTGCCGATAAAGTTAAGTCTTTCCACGACGCCGGCCATCAGTTAGTCGTAGCGGTTTCCGCAATGAGCGGTGAAACCAACCGTCTGATCGGTCTTGCGAAAGGCATTTCCGACAGCCCGACTCCCCGTGAAATGGATGTGCTGGTTTCTACCGGCGAGCAGGTGACGATTGCCCTGCTGGCGATGGCGCTGCAGAAGCGCGGTGTGAATGCCCGTTCTTTTACCGGCTGGCAGGTCGGCATTAAAACCGACAGTGCTTATATGAAGGCCCGTATCGAAGATATCGATACCCAGGCGATGCGTAAGCAGCTGGATGCCGGTGGCGTAGTCATTGTCGCTGGTTTTCAGGGGATTGATGACGACAACAGCATTACCACGCTGGGTCGCGGTGGTTCCGACACGACAGGCGTGGCATTAGCCGCGGCACTGGGTGCCGATGAGTGTCAGATTTATACTGATGTCGATGGTGTATACACCACCGATCCGCGCGTAGTTCCCGCAGCGCGTCGCATGGATAAAGTAACCTTTGAAGAAATGCTGGAAATGGCCAGCCTGGGTTCAAAAATTCTGCAGATCCGTTCGGTTGAATTTGCCGGCAAATACAAAGTTCCCCTGCGTGTACTTTCCTCATTTAAGGAAGGTAACGGCACCTTGATCACGATGGAGGAGATCAGCTCCGTGGAAAATCCAGTAATTTCAGGCATCGCATTCAACCGCGACGAAGCAAAGCTTACTTTGAAAGGCGTACCCGACGTACCAGGCGTTGCATCCCGCATCCTGGTGCCTATCAGCGACGCCAATATTGAAGTGGATATGATTGTGCAGAACGTGTCGGAAGACGGTACTACCGACTTTACCTTCACCGTTAATCGCAGCGATTATCAGAAAGCGCTGAAAATTCTGGGCAACCTGTCCCAGGAACTGAACGCCCGCGAAGCGACCGGAACTGATGACATCTGTAAGGTGTCTATGGTGGGTGTGGGTATGCGTTCTCACGCCGGCGTTGCCAGCAAAATGTTCAAAGTTCTTGCTGATGAGAATATTAATATTCTGGCCATCACCACCTCAGAAATTAAGATCTCTGTGGTGATTGCAGAAAAGTATCTGGAACTGGCGGTCCGCGCCCTGCATACAGCCTTTGGCCTGGATGCAGAAGAGCAGGCAGAATAATCTCCGTCCTTCCGTCCCCATTAGGGAACGTTCAATGACTGAACGTTCCCTAATAACTAAATATTCTCAATAACGTCTCTCCTTGGCTTCATTTCTGACCATAGTGGTCAATACTGAGCATTGGAACGTGAGAATATCGGCTTAATCGCCAAAGCACCCTAGAACCGAACAGGAATGTCAGGAGAACTCCTATGCTTATATTAACCCGTCGCGTAGGCGAAACTTTGATGGTGGGTGACGAAGTCACTGTTACCGTCTTAGGCGTAAAAGGAAACCAGGTACGTATTGGTGTCAACGCGCCGAAAGAAGTTGCCGTACACCGTGAAGAGATTTACCAGCGCATTCAGCGCGAGAAAGACGGTGACGAAGGTCACGAGGAAAGTCCGGGAAATTACTAACATCTTCATTTTGTTAAATTTTTTCCTTTGATTTTTGTAAGAACGTGGTATCATGCGCGCCGTGAACTGGAGAGATGGCCGAGTGGCTGAAGGCGCACCCCTGCTAAGGGTGTATAGGTTTACCCCTATCGAGGGTTCGAATCCCTCTCTCTCCGCCACGTTTTTCTGCTCCCGCAGATGTGTATTAAAAGCGTTGACAGTTAGCACTGACTCCCTATAATACGCGCCCCACGATGCGCGCTCGTAGCTCAGCTGGATAGAGTACCTGGCTACGAACCAGGCGGTCGGAGGTTCGAATCCTCCCGAGCGCGCCATTCTTTCCCCTAAGACAGAATGCCCCTTCGTGAATTGTTATACCTGATGCGCGCTCGTAGCTCAGCTGGATAGAGTACCTGGCTACGAACCAGGCGGTCGGAGGTTCGAATCCTCCCGAGCGCGCCATTTCTTAAAGCTTCATCCGAAGTTAAAAAATCCAAAATATCTGAAACGTCATCGAAGCCACCGTTAAGCGACGGAGGTGAGATTAATTCGTCGGGAACGAATTAATGCTTAGCCCGCAGGGTGAGTATCAGGATGATACGAATAACCTCCCCAGGTTCGACAAATGGCCGGGAGCCATTTGGTCCGCTGCAAGCGCCAGCGAACGGAGAGCGCGTAGGCCGAAGGGCAGGCTTCCTTCGACAGGCTAAGGATCGACGAGTCCTTCGACACGTTCGTGCCTCACTGCTCAGGACGAACGGATAATATGAGTGAAATATAAACACCGTACGCACTGCGTGTCTCACATAGAACATGTACGCACAGCATGGCTCACATAAAACACCGTTCGTACTAGCGCGAAGCAGTCGAAGTATGAACGGGGTAATGCAAAATAAGCCATACATATTCCGTTCGCTGATCCATAGTTGTCGTTGTGTCCTGACGCTGTTTGCAGTTTCTGAAGCCAATCAAAAACTCCAGTTTAATCCTGCATACATCTGCGTCTTCTGGTTTTTCACATCGCGTTGCCAGCCCATCTCAAAAGCTTTAAACAGGGTAAAACCCGCGTGAATCCCCGCTATTTTATCGGCATCAAACTGCAGTCGTGGGCCAATAAAGACCGTCGACAGTGTGCCGGGCACAGGAATTACCCAGTCAGCTCCAGTGGCGGCATAATAATCACCGGCGTAGCGGGCATCCTGTTGAATGCCGATATACGTGCGCCAGAAAAAATCCGGATTTTCGTTATGCCAGCCAAGGCGTAATCCCTGGCTGTCTTTGCCTGCCTGATAAATCTGAGTATTTAAAAAAGCCTGGGCTGGAGAAGCCGCCGATAAAAACAGAAGGCAAGCAAGGACTGGCCGGAGAGATACGCGCGAAGTAATTAAGCGGGGCATAGTGAGATGACCTTATGATTAATCAATAAATTGCTGCGCGAATGCTTTATTCTGTTGTCTGAGCCATTGCAGCAGGTCAGGAAACTTTTCCGGGCTGAAGCAGGGAATACCGTGCTTGCTCAGCAGGGCTGCCGTTACGCCCATACCTTCACGCAGTGTGGCATTAAACTCACCGTTATAAATACCGTCACTGCCGCAGGACGGTGAGCGTGCCGCCAGCAATGCCGCAATCACACCGTGGCGCTGCGCGCAGGCCAATGCCTGTTGAGCGCCATCGATAAACTCGCGGGTAAAATCTTCTGTGTCGCGTGAAATGATGCGCGCTTTGCCCTGCAAAACCGCCTCACCATCTCCCTGATCAATTTCCGCAGCCGGACGCGGTGTCGGCAAACCTCCGGCGACTTCAGGACAAACAGGAATCAGAATCCCCGCCTCTTGCCAGCGCTGCAACTGGTGGCGGAAGTTGTCGGTCTTGTCGTCGTTGGCGCGGCCATCGTAGCGCACCGGTTGGCCCAGCAAGCAGGCGCTGATCAGAATTTTTACAGACATTAATTACCCCTGTTTACGCGCCAGAAAATGCACATAGCGTCCAAACTGCCGGTAGGGCTGCAGCGTTCCGAATTCGAGATCGGCTTTATTCACCGCGTCCTGACCAATGCGGTCACGGATTTTCTGATGCATATGATCGTGCACACAACGAATGCCGCGCCAGCGTTCAACGTTAAAGCCGAGGGTATTCAGCGCCTGTTCTATGGCATCCGGGTCGAGGGGGTGCTGCGGCGCATTGCCTTCATCGCGTAAACGCGGGTTGGCCGACTGTGGTGCATGGGTGCGGCCGTTCATTAGCTGGCGGAATTGATGGCCATGCAGGTTATAAAACATCAGTGATAACCAGCCGCCGGGTTTTACCCGCTCTGCGAGTAATGGCAGTGCAGCAAAGGGATCTTCCAGCCACTCCAGTACCGCATGATTAAGCACAATATCGAAGGGTTGCGGAAATTCTGCGGCAACGTCCTGCAGTGCACACTGCTTTACCGTTAGCGGCAGTTGCTGAGCGGCAAACTGATCGCGCGCCAGCTGCAGCATTTCGGCGGAAATATCGCACAAGCTTACCGCTGCCCCCTGCTGTGCCAGCTCCAGACTAAACTGACCCTGACCGCCGCCGATATCCAGCACACTGGCGTCCGACAGTGCGATGTTCATATCAGCAAAATCGGCACGTAACGCCATCAGCCGCAGCTGGCCTCTGGGTGTGGCGTAAATAGTACGGGCAAAGCGTGCGGCCAGATCGTCGAAATTACGGTCGGGGCGGGTATCGGTGTCTTTGGTGCTCATGGCGTTTTTCGTTGCGTGGCAGTGTGCCGATCATAACAGCAGCGGCGCCGCAGGCAGAGATAAGCTGCATAAAAAAAGCCGGCACTGAAGGCCGGCAAGGGGAGAACTTATTGAGAGAAGATGAGGTTCTTAACCATGATTATTAATTGGCAACAATCAGCTTATCCATACGCTCCAGATCGTTAATCACGCGCCAGTCACCGCCACCTTCTATGACCCGGTGCTGCCAATTTGCGAGTCGGTTGAGGTAGTCCCGCGGGTCAATGTTATCGCTGCGTAGCTTAGTGACATTGAGAGCAACCACGTGAATGTTATCCAGACTAATTGGAAAGTTTCTAATGTGATCATGGGGTAAATCCTCTTCTAAATCGGAAAAAATAAAGACGTATTTATTACCGGCACCGGTTTCGTTCAGATATTGCGTGGCCTGCAGCACACCGCCGGTGATGTCGGTATTGGCGCTGCCCTTTTTCAGGTTGGCGGCGAACTCATCCATGGCCAGCTTGAACTGGCGTTTCTGATCATTGGCGGTGCTGGGGCGCATATCGAAAGTGGTTTTGGCGATGATGTCTTTCTCGCTGAAACTGCCACTGTCGATACGGGCCACGGCAATGGAGTCGCCACTGTCGAGGTTGGCCAGCAGATAGTTGAGAATGGCCTGTGCTTTGTTCAGCTCCTGGGTGTAGGTGCCCGAGGTGTCGATCAGCAGGTAGACCGCTTTATTCTGTGGGGCTGGTTCGTCGCAGCCACTGAGCAGTAAGCTCAGGGGCAGGGCGGCGGTGGCAACCAGACGTTTGAAGCTATTCATAATTGTCAC
This sequence comes from Thalassolituus pacificus, assembly GCF_025318105.1. Classification (NCBI taxonomy): domain Bacteria; kingdom Pseudomonadati; phylum Pseudomonadota; class Gammaproteobacteria; order Oceanospirillales; family Oceanospirillaceae; genus Thalassolituus; species Thalassolituus pacificus. The sequence continues at coordinate 345,547 of NZ_JAOANI010000012.1, read as the reverse complement.
TCCTCTGATTCAGGCGGCGGCTACAGCCGCGTCGCCGCTGTTGTTGCTGTTGTTGCTGTTGTTGCTGTTGTTTTTGCTGCGGCTTTTACGGCTGCGTTTTTCTTCGGCAGCCACATCCGGGATGGCATCGGCCAGCTCGTCGGTGGTTTGGCTGTCAGCAAACTGCACCGCAGTTGCCGCTTCGCGCTTACGGCTGAACAGACGCTCGATGCTTAACGGCAGCATGATCAGCAGGTCGTAGGCGTGGGTCAGCAGGGTGGCGCTGTGACCGGCCAGATTGCCGAGCAGACGGGCGGCAATGGCGACCAGACGGATCACCGCGACCAATGCCAGACCCAGCACGGTGCGCAGCGAGTGAATAAAGGACTCCAGCGGGATGGCGATAAAGGCCAGCGCAAACGGCAGGATAAAGCCCATCACCATTTGCCCGATGGATGGAATCCAGCGGAATTCCGCATTGCTGGCCGCTACGCCGGAGGCATTCGCTGCCATGCTCAGTGATTGCTGCAGGGCTTCTTTATCCAGTGCCAGCAGGTCACGCATATAGGCCAGTGAGGCTTCGATACCCGCCAGAATGCACAGGATGCTGAGGCTGATAATCATCATGCGGCGGCGCATCTGATCATCCATGCTGCTGATGATCGGAAACAGGCGGGTAATGCGCAGTGATTCCAGCAAAAACAGACCCATCGCAATTTCAATCAGAATAATCACCAGCGCGGCAATGTCCGACGTTTTCACGCTGCCGATATAACTGGTGCCACCCACCATTTCTGACATCGGCATGGCAATCAGCTGGAAGTTGATCAGGCCGCCGAGCAGGGCGATGGCCAGTACCAGACCGGCGATAAAAAACTGGGTCAGCGAGCTGGATGTCAGGCTGCGCACGGCGGCATCTTCACCACGACGCACTTCTTCATACTGCTGCATTTGCTTGTCGAGCTGGTGGGTGCGGTTATCGAGATTATCGATAGTGCGTGCCACTTCGTCCATTTTGCCGTTCAGCGTGCGCCATTCGGGCTGCATTTTGGCCAGCAATTTATGGCGCTGGTCGGCACTGGTCTGCCAGGTTTTCAGGGTTTCTTTATGGGTGTCGTGCACCGCGTCTTTAATATTGCTCAGAATCTTCGCAACCGCCGGATCGCCATGGCTGGGCAGTGCGGCAATGGTATTCACCACTTCACCCCAGGCCGGAGGCAGCGGCGCGCTGTCGCCGGATTCCCGATAGCTGTTCTCGACACTGTCGATGGCGGTGCTGATCTGGCGGTGCAGTGCCGGGTAGCCGGATAAATCGCGTGCAACCAGGGTCTGGATACGGGCAAACTCGCGTTCGATACGGCGTTCGGCATCGTTGCGCGCGGCGGCCAGTAACACTTCGCGGTTACGCTTGGTCAGGTGGCGTTCCAGTTGGCTCAATGCGCGGCTGGCCATGCGCAGTACATGGCGCAGGCCGTGACCGCCGGTCAGCAGAATGCGGTGTGCCGGATTGCGGCCGAAATACAGCAGGGTCATCGCCAGCACCAGCCAGATCGCAGCGGATACAGCGGTATTGGCGGACCAGAGAGTGAGTAGGTCATTCATGATTCTGTCCTCGTGTTGCTCAGAAAATAGTGGCTGCGGAGAGCCGATGAATACAGATTGCGTGATGCCGGTGAAAAATCGGTGAGAAGAATGTGATTTCTGTCGCGTCGGTTGTGTCCTGGCGTCTTCACGGACGGCGGCTGGTGATATGCTCGGCATAGCTGGGAGGGAAAAATGATCAAAATTTTCTGGGTTGAAGATCAGAGCCACTGGATCGACAAGTTCCGGGCTTTGCTGGAACGCACCGATTTTGCACCGGGCGCGGAAGCCGACCTGCCGGACGCTGAACACAATAAGCTTGAGGTGTTTAAGTTCTCGGAAGCCGCGCTGGCGCGTATCAGTCAGACCGATGATGCCGATGCGCCACATATCGCTATTCTCGACGCCAGCCTGAACGGTAATGATGACGGTGGCTTCAGTGTGTCGCGGGCATTGTTAAAAAAATGGCCGGCGTTGCCGATCGTGTTTTTATCGGAACATTCCGGCACCGGTATCGAACAGAAAGCCTTTGAACAGGGCGTTACCCAGGATTTTATCGCCAAGCATCAGCGCAACATCGACGGTGTTTTGCTGTGGCGCATGAAAGCCCTGCTGCGCCAGAGTCTGACCCCGGCGGCGAATAAAAAATCACAGTTAGTCAGCGGTGAATTACGCATTGATCTGGTCAGCTGGGAAGTGTGGTGGAAAGGTCAGAAATTAATGAATCCGGCCAATCAGACCCGGCCTCTGGCACCGACGCCGCGCAAAATTCTGCGCTTTTTAGTCGAAGCATCGCCACGCCCGGTCACCACGCTGCAAATGGCGGAATGGCTGGATGCCGATCTGGAAAAGTTTTCCTACGCCAATTACCGTCAGCATATTAAAACACTGCGTAAATCGCTGGCACTGGCCCACGGTAACGAAGACGAATTTATGAATCTGTGTAAATCCGGGCAGGGCATCGCAACCTTTGGTGCTGAAGGTGCGTATTTATGGAAAGCGCCGGTCTGAAATAAACAGGTTCAGGCCAGCCGCTAAAGACTGATAAACGGAGCAGCGATGAAAGACAGCAACAGAGCGGAAGAGACTCTGCAGAAGGAAGACCGCGGCGATAAATTTATCTTCCGTATCCGTTATCCGTGGCGCACCTTATTAGCCGCTAAATTACTGCTTTTTTACGCCTTGCTGTTGCTATCGCCGGGGCTGGTGGACAGTCTGAAAATTCCGGCGGTTGTCTTCAATGCCCAGTATTTTATCGCCGCATTTGGCGGTTTTTTAATACTTGCCTGGCTGGATTTCAAACACTTTTCCCGCCAGCAGCAAAAGGTCAAAGCCAGTCTGCAACAATTATGGAACAGCAAACGTCAGCTGCAGCAGCGGGCGCAGACCTCGGCCAGTCATACCGACAAACTGAAACTCTTTATCAGCGATAAACTGCTGGAATATATGGAGTACGACGAAAAATACCTGCACTTTAAAAGCATCGCGTCCGAGGTTCGCCATAACGGTGTTATTTCGTTCGATAAGGTACAGTCAGCTTTAACCTACGCCGCCAGCCACAGTCTGCCGGATGAGCAGGGTAATAATGCGCTGCTGTATCAGCAGGCGCTGGTGGGCATGCGTTATTTGTGGGATTTGCTCGATTTATCCACCACCGACAATATGGCGCTGCACATCGGTGCCAACGTCAGCCGCTGTGAAGAATTACTGTTTCAGGCGGAGTTACAAGGCACGTCATTGGATGAATTGCCAATGCTGCCAACGTTCGATCCGCAGCGGGCGTTAGTGGATACGCTGACGCTGCATCTGGGCGTTACCCTGTGTGATGCACAGGGCAATCCGGAGCCGGCGTTTTTATACGATTCTCAGGCGCTGGCAAAACAACCGCTGCCGTTATTGCTGACTGACAGTGAGGGTCTGTACCGTATTGAACTGCATGCCTGCGATGATTTGCTGGGCAATGCCAACCATGTTGTTTTGTTGCTGGAAAACCTGCTGCGCAATGCCCAGTTTTTTGCCACTAAACGTCAGTATAAAAGTCGTTTTGCCCCCATCGCTATTCGCTTGTGGGAAGCGCAGCAATGTTTATGTGTGAGCGTGTACAACCGTGGCCCGCATATCAGTGACGAAGCGCGCGAGCAGATTTTCCAACTGGGTTTTTCCACCCGTCGCGCGCGTGAACACAACGGCAAAGGGCTGGGGCTGTATTTTGCCCAACAAATTGTGCAGGGTTTTGATGGTGATATCGGCTTCGACAATATTCACAACCACCACGAACGCTATCACCTGCGACTGGAACTTGCTGGTGGCGAGGTGCAGAACCTGAATCTGGACGTCGAGTTGAATAGCGCGGGTGAACCGCTGGTACGCCTGGCTGACAGCAACGAAGAGGCCGCAAAGCAGTGGCAGCTGAGCCCGGGCAAGCGTCTGCACAGTATTGAAATAAGCAGCACCAGCCAACCACAGGTCGCCCGCCTGACGATGGAAGAAAGTACAAGTCAGTGGTTTGATCCACACAATCCGGCGCAGCCGCAATGGCTGATCAGCCTTGGCGGACGCAAAGCCGACCAGCTCAGTTTTATGCCGCTGGATATTCGTGGCGTGCAGTTCAGTGTGCGCTTACCAACCCTGAACGGCAGGCTCGACGGGGTTGGTGCTGCGGGGCTGGAACCGGATGTGGATGAGCTGGGCGCCGGTTTACGTGCGCCGGATGATTTCTGACAGATTTGTCACTGAAATCTCCGGCAAGCGGCTGATCTTCGGCTAAACTTTGAGCGTTAATTGGCTCTTGCCTCCGAGTCACCGCGCTCAGCAGCGGTTCACAACAACACACTTAAGTGGACAGATGAACGACGTCGCGTCATCCGGACAACCTAAAAGCAGTAACCAGACAATCCCCGCATGTCCGGTCGGGGAGCTGAGCTGCCCCGTTATTGATGAAGTGCAGTTGCTGCGCGAGCAGGTGGCGACCGATCCGCTGACGGGCCTGTACAATCTGCGTTATTTCCGCGAGGCGTTGGAACAGGAGCTGGAACGAACCCAGCGAACCCTGATGTCTACCGCACTGATGATGGTCGATCTGGATCATTTCAAATCCATCAACGATACCTGGGGTCATCCCGCCGGTGACGAAGTGCTGAAACAAACCGCACGACTGATCCGCGAAAGCACCCGCAAACTGGATGTGCAGTGCCGTTATGGTGGTGAGGAATTCGTCATTATTCTGCCTTCCACCGAGCTGATGCTGGCCGTGCAGGTGGCTGAGCGGCTGCGGGAAAATATTGCCTCTACCCGGGTGCAGATAGACGGTGGTGAATTACAGATTACCGCCAGCATCGGCCTGGCATTACACAGTGCGCAGGAGCCGCACAGTGCCAGCAGTTTGATTGGCCGGGCTGATCATTATCTTTATCAGGCCAAACGTCAGGGGCGTAATCAGGTCTGCTTTGAACATCCGGATATGGCTGAAACGTCGGTCAGTGGCGATGAAAAAAGCCTGCTGCATGATTTATTCGGTGGCGTGGACAGCGCCGACGATGCCGATGATTTTATTGGCGATGGCGAAGAGTTTATGGCGGATGACGACGGTACCTGGCCGGAAGAATAACGTTCACCTGCTTTAATTCTCTGCTTTTTATATTAGCGTTTTTCCTATCTGTATTTATCCGCAGCTATTGTGTGCTGCTTTTTCTGAATTTTGCCGGTGTCATTCCCTGCCACTTTTTAAAAGCATGAATAAAACCTGCGGCTTCTGAATAACCAAGCAATAATCCGATCTGTTCCACACTGGTGGACGAATTAAGCAGTAGGTGGCAAGCCTTCTCTGAGCGCACGCGATCCAGAATCAGTTGAAAACTCTGACCTTCATCGCTTAATAAACGGCGAAACTGGCGTTCGCTTAAAGCAAAGGTGGCGGCGCATTCTTTAATCGCCGGAAAGCGCTGGCTGAACATCGACAGATACTGCTGCAAGCGTTCACTTAATGCTTCGGTTCTTACCTGGCTGCGTCGTTTTAATATCTCATCACACTGACTGCGATACAGCGCCAGCGCCGTACTGTTGCCGCCGGGAAACGGCAGGCGCAATACCTCGGCGGGCAGCACAAAAGCAGCTTCGTCGCGGCCAAATTCAACCGGACACTGAAATTTATCGCGGTATGCCAGAGCTTCTTCAGGCTGTGGATAAGGCATATACACAGCCAATGGTTTCAGCTGTTGGCCGAGCATGGTTTGCATCATATTCAGGAAGTGCCAGGTTCCGGCTACATCGCGATCAACAATAAAGCGCAGCAAATGATCGGGCAGGCGATAGGGTTTCAGCCTGAGCAAAACGGTGTCTCCGTTCAGCTGATAATCGAGTTCGCTGAACAGATAACTCAGTTGCTGATATTTAATCCCCAGCGCAAAAGCCTCATACACCGAACTGCAGCTCATCAGCATCATGGCGAACGCGCCATAACTCGACAGACCAAAAGTGGAGCCAATGGTTATAGCGGCTAACGGATCGTGCTGAATCTGATCCGCAAATTCCGCCAATATGGCCAGCTCATCGGCCTGACTGATGGTGGCGTTGGCATCCAGATGGGCCTGTTGCAGCCCATGGCGAGCGAGTATGGCTTCGGTGTCCAGCTGATAATGCTGGTGCAGCTGTTCAACGGTAAATGTCAGGGCAAGAATTGAGCGCAGAGTCATGATGGCCGTTTTTATCAATTTATTGTTTTTTCCAGCATAGCCAGAGCAGCCGCCGGAAACGTAGATTCAGATCATGGCCGGAGCAGCTTTGCGGAATAAACCCTGCCCGGCGGCCTGAACGAATAACAAAAAAGGTGAATACGATGACGGAACAAAAAAATACAGCCGGGAATAGCCAGACGTTGCCCGCACATACCGAGGTGGTGATTGTCGGTGCCGGTTTTGGCGGTTTGTGTATGGGCATTCAGCTGAAAGAAGCGGGCATCAACGATTTTATTATTCTGGAAAAAGCCGATGAGGTTGGCGGCACCTGGCGTGACAATACCTATCCGGGTTGTGCCTGTGATGTGCAGTCGCATCTGTACTCGTATTCCTTTGCCGGTAACCCGGAGTGGAGCAAACGTTATGCATCCTGGCATGAAATTCAGGATTACATTTTAAAAACCACCGATGATTATCAGATGCGTCCGTTCATCCGTTTCGGTCATGAAGTAAACCGCAGCCAGTTTGACAGTAAAACCGGGCTGTGGACCATTGGCACCAAAGGCGGTGCAGAAATCCGCGCGCGTTATTTTGTGCTGGCATCCGGTCCGCTGCATCACCCGGCGATTCCGGATATTCCCGGTCTGGACAGTTTTAAAGGTAAGGTCATGCATTCTGCACGCTGGGATCATGGCTACGATCTCAACGGCAAACGCGTCGCGTCGATTGGTACCGGTGGCAGTGCGGTGCAGTATTTACCGGAAATTGCGCCGCAGGTGCAGCAGCTGGATGTCTATCAGCGCTCTCCGGCCTGGGTTATCCCGCGTGACGAACGCCGTTATGGTGAAATCCGTAAAGCGCTGTTTCGCACGTTTCCATCACTGCGAAAATTGCACCGTGCACGCTTGTACATTACCAATGAAATGCGGGTCTGGCCGATTTTTCATCCACGCCTAGCAACCGCGTTGCAGAGTCTGGCGAAGCTGTTTATCCGCATGAAAGTCAAAGACCCGGTTGTGTGGAAGAAACTGACGCCGGATTACACCATTGGCTGTAAGCGTATTTTAATTTCCAATAAATACTACCCAACCTTTAACCTCAGCAATGTGAATTTGATTACCGATGGTATTCAGGAAATCCGTGAGCAAAGCATTGTTGACCGTAATGGTGTGGAACGCCCCTGCGATGCCATTATTCTGGGCACCGGGTTTATTGTTGATCCACGTGGTTTTATGAAACACTTTACGCTGGATGGGCTGCCGGGCCACAGCATTATGAAAGACTGGGCCGATGGTGCAGAAGGCTATTTGGGGACGGTTGTATCCGGTTTTCCTAATCTGTTTCAGCTGGTTGGGCCGAACACCGCACTGGGTCATAACTCGATTATTTTTATGATTGAAGCGCAGGTTAATTACATTATTCAGTGTATTCGTAAGGTTCAGGAAAAAGGCGTTGATTACTTTAATGTGAAAATTGAAGAGCAGAATAAATACAATGCCGAAATTCAGGGGCGCATGAAAAATACCGTCTGGACGTCTGGCTGTAAAAGCTGGTATCAGCAGGATAATGGTAAAAACTTTACTATCTGGCCGTCATCCACACTGGAATACCGCGCACGCACGAAAAAAGTGTTCGCGCCGCATTTTGACTGGATCAGCATTGCGGATCAGAAAACCGAAGTGGCCGATAAAGCGGAGAAAAGTGTCGGTAAAGAGAAAAAATCAGAGCCGGTATCAGCCTGACAAAAATCAGAGGCCTGCAGTGCAGGCCTTTTTTTATCCTCCGCGCTGAATTTCCAGTTCCAGCTCGCGGGCACTTAACTCCTGCTGGCGTTTGCCGTTTTCCACTTCGTGAATCAGACGGCACAGCGTGCGGTTTACCGGGGTGGGGACGCCCAGTTTTTCACCTTCGGCGGCCACGGCGCCATTAAGAAAGTGGATCTCGGTCAGGCGTTTTTGTTGTAAATCTTCCCACATGGATGAGCGCGCCTGCGGGTCAATTTCCAGCATCTTTTTCGCCAACCGGTGAAACAGGAAATCCGGGCTGTTAATCAGGCTGGGCAATAATGCCGGTGGCAGTGCAGTCATCCGTGCCAGGCTGATGCCTTTTTTCTTGGCAACCGCAGCCAGCTCTTTCATGGCGCCACTCAGCACGCGGCGGTAACCACGCTGTTCCAATTCCTGCTTCAGCGGAATATCGGCCAGCGCATTAATGGCATTGTTTAAATTAAGCTGCAGTTTGCCCCAGGCAACCGACTGAAAATCGCGTTCCAGCAGACAGGGAATCTGTTGTTCGAGGAGGGCGTCGCGGATCGGCATAAAGGCATCGTCGTCGCTCAGATGAACTGCACCGTCTGTCCCCCGGTGGAAGTGGCCATTATCCTGATGCAGTACGTTGAAGCCAACAATCCCCTGAGACACAACCAGCTGTGGACACTGTTCGCGCACCACGCGGTCACTGCCAAGGCCATTCTGCAGACAGATAACACGGGTTCCCGGACGGCAATAATGCGCAAGAGCCGCCGCCGCTTGTTCCATGGCCAGGCACTTCAGGGTCACCAGCACAATATCGGCCTGCGCCAGAGCCGCTTCTTTGTGTTCAAAAGGAACATCGGTGACCAGTTGATCGCCGCCGATGTAGTCGCTGATATGAATGCCACCGGCCTGCTTTATTTCGTCCTGAATACGGGGGCGGCCGAGCAGGGTAACGGATATTCCTTCAAGATGCAGGGCTGCGCCGAGATAGCAGCCAATGGAACCGGCACCATAAACAACAATGTGCATAAACGGATCTCTTCACCAGATGGAATCGCAGTGTGCGTTGCTTTACTGCTGTCTAACAAGTGAGAAATGTGAGAATCAGTTCTCACTTTTCAGGGTTTTCTCTGTTTTACCAGCCAGCGGTCAAGGGCGTTGGCAAACTGTGCTTTGTCACGGTCGGTGAATGCTGCCGGGCCGCCGCTCTGTATGCCGCTGGAGCGCAGGGTTTCCATAAAATCGCGCATATTCAGACGCTGGCGTATGGTTTCCGGGCTGTAAGTCTCGCCACGGTTATTCAGTGCAATGGCCTGCTTTTCAATGACTTCAGCAGCCAGAGGAATGTCCTGGGTAATCACCAGATCACCGGCGTTACAGCGCTGCACAATGACGTTATCAGCCACATCGAATCCCGCTTCTACCTGCACCGCTTTCAGAAAAGGTGAGGGCGGCAGCGGCAATAAATGGTTGGCAACAAAATACGCCGTCATTTCTGTGCGTACCGCGGCTTTACAGATGACATCGCGAACCGGGCGTGGCGTCGCATCGGCATCAACCCAGATGATGGGCATGGGGTTATCCTCGGAATAAAGGGAGAACAGGTATACCTGATGACTCCGGTTGGGCCAGTGTTGCGGGGTTATTGTGCCAATCTGTGTGCTATCAGGCCAGTTTGGCATTTAATCACCTGTGCGTTCATCAGGGGAAGGCTTAGCGTGACAGCAGGATGTAAAAAACACTCCGGAGCTGCCAGTAATAATAACAATCACGCTCTCACATTTTAATGAGGACCTGCTCATGAATACCTCGGTTACCACCCACACGCCGGCGGATGTCGAAATCAAACCGCGCCGCATGAATTTTCCTTTCAGCAATATTAAAGATCGTTTCTTTTTTGCCGGAAACTCACTGTTGTCGGTATTTTTTGGCGCCCTGTCATCGACTTTTCCACCGGGTGAGGCCGAATTTATTGCCTCGGTGCGGCAGTACCGTGAACGCATTAGCGATCCTTTGTTAAAGGAACAGATCCGGGGCTTTATTGGTCAGGAAGGCCATCACAGTCATCAGCACAAGCTTATTAATGAGGCGCTGCGCGATCTTGGCATTGACGCCATCAAACTGGAAAAACACCTTGAACGTGATCTGCAGCGTTTTACCAAACGCAAGTACGCGACCCCAAAATTCCGTCTGGCGATGACCGTCGGTATGGAACATATGACGGCGATTATGGCGGAGTTTGTATTAAAAAATCCGCAGGTTCTGGCGCCGCTGGAAGAGTCTGTCAAAGACTTGCTGTACTGGCATGCAGTGGAAGAAATCGAACATAAAGCCGTGGCTTTTGATGTGTATATGCAGATGGAAGGCGACCGCAAATATCTGCGCCGTGTACTGAAACTGGCGACCTTTATGTTTAATGTGCGTATCGCGTTATACATGGTGGCCTTGCTGTGGTGGGCGCGTAAATTCCCATCATGGAGCGATATCAAAGGCTTTCGCCGGTTTATGTACGGTGATAAGGGCCTGCTTACCAATATCCGCCAGCCATACCGCGATTTCTTTAAAGAAGATTTTCACCCCTGGGATCACGACAACCGTGACCTGATCGATAAATGGCAGAACGAGTTACGCAAAGACAGTGAAGCTGTCTGAGCGGAGTTGGGAAGATCGCCACGGCCAGTCCTGGCCCGGTACAAACCAAGTCCATTCAGGGCGTGTTTAATTCGTGTTAACAGAGCCTGGCAAAGGACAGATGCTGCTTTCCTTCGGCTCTGTTCTACCATAGGCACAGACCGTTTTAGCGATAGCGCCGGGTGATAATTGCTGCCCGGCGGTAATCGCGCGATACTTCGCGATCTTGTTGCCCGCTGAGATCCGCCATGAAAACCACTCTCCGAATCGATATTGTCTCCGATGTGATGTGCCCCTGGTGTGCCATCGGTTATGCCAGCCTGCGTCAGGCGTTAACCGCCATGGAAGACAAAATTGTGGCCGATATTCATTGGCAACCGTTTGAGCTGAATCCGGACATGCCGGCTGAAGGCCAGCACCTGCGCGAGCACCTCGCAGAAAAATACGGTAGCAGTGATGAAGAAAGCCGTGCCAACCGTGAACGCATTACGCAGATGGGTGCCAACCTGGGTTTTACCTTTAACTTCCGCGATGACCAGCGCATTCTCAATACCTTTGCGGCTCATCAGCTGCTGCACTGGGCGGCAGAAGAGGGCAAGCAAACCGAACTGAAGCTGGCATTGTTCAGCGCTTATTTCCGTGATGGACGTGACGTCAGCAAGGCCGATGAATTATGCGCGATAGCGTCAGAGGTTGGACTGGACGGCGCAGCTGCCGCGACGGTATTGGCTGACGGGCCTTACGCCAATATTATCCGTGCGACTGAGCAGCAATGGCAGGAAATGGGAATCCGCTCGGTACCTGCGGTTATTCTGAACCAGAAATATCTGGTTTCCGGTGCGCAGCCGCCGGAAAGCTATGTCAAAGCTTTAACCGAGATTATGCTCGCCGCGGACGAATAATCCAGCGTTACTTTACTGTCCGCCGTTATCCTTCTGATAGCGGCTGACAAGCCACAGCGCCAGCATCATTACCGCCGCCCCTGCTGCCAGACGCAACAGATCGGTATCGCGGTTCCAGATCAGCAGATTGACAATTAATCCCGCCGGAATCAGCGCATTATTCATAATGGCCAGTTGACCGCTGCTGACACGGGTTGCTCCCAGATTCCAGAAGAAATACCCCAATCCGGAAGCCACAATTCCCAGCCATAATAAAATACCCCAGTGCAACGGACTGCTTGGGTACTGCTCTGTGCCCAGCATTAACCAGGCCGGTAATACAACCAGCAATGCGCCCAGATAAAACCAGCCGAAGATCTGGTGCTGCACCACAGGCTTGGACGATGGCCAGGTTTCCAGTAGACGTTTATACAACACCTGCCCGCTGGCAAAACAAAGGTTCGCCCCCTGCACAACAAAGAAGCCAAGCCAGAAATCCGGGCTGAGCTGGTTGTAGCGCATGATCGCAGCGCCGAGAATGGCAACCACGGCACTGAACAGATAAGCGGCGCGGAAGCGCCGCGCCAGCAGATCATAAATAAGGGTGACGTAGACCGGCGTAAAAATGGTAAATACCAGGACTTCCGGCACCGTCAGCAGCAGAAAAGACTGATAATAAAACAGATACATCATGCCCAGCTGTATGGCACCAATCGCCATTAAGCGCAGCGCCAGTGCCGGAGCGATCGGATTGCGCAGCAGCAGCGGCAGAAACATCAGCGAAGCGAGCACAATCCGGGTTAATACGGCAAAATAGCTGTCGACCTGACCGGCCAGATAGACGCCGATCAGCGAGAAAGAAAAAGCCCACAGCAGGGTAACGGCCCACAGAATTGGCATACCCGAATATCCATAAACAATGCAGTAAAGGCGGCAGCATGCAGCAAACACCGGAGCGAATCCAGCACCTGTGGAGCCGGTTGGTAACCATTGGTGGTTTTACATACGAATCCCGTCCCGGGCCACGTTCATTGACCGGTTGGCAAGGGGAAGGGTATGGGCGTGTGCAGGTCGATGAAACCATTGCCGGTGAGTTGCATTTCATCGAGCAGGGGCATTTTCAGTTGTTCGGTGGGCAGAATATTGAAATGCATAACCGCTTCATCTGGCGTAAGACGACCGCGGGTATTGCCTTATCCCATGGTCGTCGTGGTGAGCCGGTATTTCTGTTTGAACTCATCCCAACGGCTGATGGATTATGGAAAAGCGCGCAAGATCACGTTTGTATTAATGACTTATATTCCGGAGAGTTGCGCGAAAGTGCTAACGGCTTTGAGCTGACCTGGCATATTGATGGCCCGAAAAAAGATGAACATCTGTTTTATCGTTATTTTCCTGACAATTCGTAACACGAAAGCACCTTGAGTCATTACTCTAATCCTTTTACTGTGTCGGTATCTGATAAAAATAAAGATAAGGAGAAGTTATGCTTGGCCTGATTATGGATCGTCCGCTGTTAATTTCCGGTTTGCTGGAACACGCTGAACAAACCCATCCCGGCAGCGAGATTGTCAGCCGTCGCTGTGAAGGCGATATTCACCGTTACACCATGCGTGATGCTGCACAACGAGCGCGTAAGGTGGCTAATGTATTAGCCCGCATGGGAATTCAACAAGGTGATCGTGTCGCTACGCTGGCATGGAACGGTTATCGCCATTTTGAACTGTATTTTGGTGTGTCGGGCTCAGGCGCCGTACTGCACACCATCAACCCACGGTTATTCGCTGAGCAATTGTCGTTTATTATTAATCACGCAGAAGACCGCTGGATTTTTGTTGATTTAACCTTTGTACCTCTGCTGGAAAGCATTAAAGACCAGATCACCAGCGTCGAAGGTTTTGTCGTGCTGTGCGACGAAGATAAAATGCCACAGACATCGCTGCCGAATGCGCACTGCTATGAAACGCTGCTGGCCAAAGAATCCGACGTATTTATCTGGCCGGAATTTGATGAGCGTAATGCGGCCAGCATGTGTTACACCTCCGGTACCACCGGTAATCCGAAAGGTGTGGTGTACAGTCACCGTTCTACCGTCATTCACGCCATGGCCTCCATTGGCGAAGAAGCGCTGGGTCTGGCCTCAACTTCCTGCTTCCTGCCGGTTGTTCCTATGTTCCACGTTAACGCCTGGGGAACGCCGTATTCTGCCGCCATTACCGGTGCTAAACAGGTATTCCCCGGACCGGGCATGGATGGCGCATCGCTTTGGGAACTGATTGAAGCAGAAAAACCCGATTTATTACTCGGCGTACCAACCGTGTGGCTGATGCTGCTGAATCATATGGACAGCATCGGTAAAAAACTCGAATCCGTTAAAAACGTTGTTGTTGGTGGTTCTGCGGCACCGCTGTCCATGATCCGCGCGTTCCAGGAAAAACACGATGCGTTCCTGATTCACGCCTGGGGCATGACCGAGATGAGCCCGATCGGTACCGTCAACGCGCACAATAACCACATGGAACAGCTGCCGCTGGAAGAACGCTACCTGCTGCAGGCCAAGCAAGGGCGTCCGGTGTACGGTGTTGAGATGAAAATCGTCAACGACCAGAACGAAGAACTGCCACGTGATGGCGAAACCTTTGGTCGTTTATTGGTTCGTGGTCCGTGGATTATCAGTGGTTATTATAAAAATGATGACCGCAGTAATTTTATTGATGGCTGGTTTGATACCGGTGATGTGGCAACCATCAGCCCGGATAATTACCTCACCATTGTTGACCGTTCTAAAGACGTTATTAAATCCGGTGGTGAATGGATCAGCTCGATTGATCTGGAAAATGCCGCTGTCGGGCATCCGGAACTGGTTGAGTGCTGTGTGATCGGAGCGCGTCACCCTAAATGGGATGAGCGTCCGTTACTGTTGGCTATCCGTAAGGAAGGCAGCAACCTCACAGAGCAGGATATTATGGATTACCTCAGCGATAAGATCGCTAAATGGTGGATGCCGGATGCGATTATCTTTGTGGATTCTCTGCCGCATACTGCGACCGGTAAGCTACTTAAAGTGAATCTGCGCAAGGAATACGAAAACCATTTGCTGACAACCGCCGAGGCCTGAGGCTGAAGCGATTAAAGCATCAATAAAAAGCCCCGCATCATGCGGGGCTTTTTGTTCATGTCAGATAGCAGCCAGTACGGACCTCCAGGCGATTTAGCCCGACTGCCTGGGATAGCTTTTCTTAATAAGTCTGATTGGAAATTAAATATTACTGAATGGTTATTTAGGTATATATTGAGTGATATAAGGTCACTGAATGAATGCTTTCCGGCACAGTGGCTGGAAACGGACATGCTGTAAGGAGCTACCCATGAGCTGTGATACCAAAATCAAACCACGCAAAAAAGCCCCGGAATCTGGCGCCCAGGTTTCACAATCGAATATTGAGGAGAAGAAAACTATGAGTTCAACAATGGTTCGCCGTGAAATGCCCGTATTTTCCATGGAAGCTTATGATGCTAAAACCGGCCACTTCATTACCGTTACAAATGACGATTACAAAGGAAAATGGGCCGTTGTGTGCTTTTACCCGGCAGATTTTACCTTTGTTTGTCCCACAGAAATTGCTGCAATGAATGCGAAGTATGATGAGTTTCAGGCGATGGGCGTCGATATTCTGGCCGTATCGGTCGACTCTAAATTTTCACATAAACGTTTTGTAGAGACAGAGCCACTGCTGGCTGGTCTTCAGCTTACCATCGGGGCCGACACCACTCAGGATGTCAGCCGTGATTTCGGAGTTTTGATTGAAGAAGAGGGGGTGGCATTACGTGGTCGCTTCCTGTTTAACCCGGATGGCATTTGTGTGGCGCAGGAAGTTCAGGCGGATTCCGTTGGGCGTAACGTCAATGAGTTTTTACGTCAGGTTGAAGCCTGGCAATATGCCACTAAAACCGGTGAAGTATGTCCTGCAGGCTGGAGACCAGGTAAGAAAACACTGCCTGTTAATACCGATGCAGAGCAAATGACTGGCCGTGTTGGTGACTACATTACCATCGAAGAAATTCTTAGCTGAGCATTCTTGAAGATTAAAATCCCGCTTCCGGTAAGAAGTCCTGAAGCGGGATTTTTTAACACGCTCAGAGCACTTCAGGATACCGCGTCAAACACCCTGCTGAAGCTGGATTGTGCATTGATATCAATCGGCAGTTGCAGCTTGCGTGAGATATCGCTGGCTGAAAAAATGCCGCGAATCTGGTGCATCTGCTCATCCACGACCAGACAATGCTGTTGGTGGTTGTCTTTCAGAAAGTTAACAACATCACTGATGCTGGCACGGTTTACCTCATCAATATTCAGCGCCAGTAAATCTTTTTTACGGATCATCAGATCGGTCACCTGAATATCTTCACGGCTGTGATGCAGCTGTGCGGCACGCGCCATAATATTCTGTTCGGCTAATTCCTGTGAACTGATAACACCAACGAAGTGCTCATTTTCATCCACCACTAATTTCATCCGTACGTGGGTTTTAATCATCGTGTTACGGGCATCAAGGGCCGATACCGTCGAGTCGATAACCAGCGGTTCTGTGGTATAGAAGTCGGTAAAAAACTGCATGGCGCGGCTGTCTAGGGTATAGCGTGGAGATTGTTCCGGATGAACCAGTTCATCCACACTCACAACCGGGTAAAGCGTTAATTTAGGCATAATAATCTCCTGATCATTCAAGGGTGCCATCAGCTGGCGGCAAACGGATAAAACCTGAAAACGGGGCGTTTATTCAGGCTGCCGGCGGGGCACGGATGGGGGATAAAGGCAGGTACTGATCATTGAATGACGGCCAGGTAATAACCGGGCTGTAACCATCAGAGAGAAATAAGGTGGGGAGGTCGATCCAGGCCTGTTCCGGATCATCACCGCTGCTGTTATCGGCAACGGCCTGCGGGCCGGAAAAATCGTTGGCCTGCACGGTATCCTGTGTGCCGCTTTCTGTTGCAGAAGAAGCCCCGGCCAGCGGACTGGAGTCTGGGCTTAACAGCAATAAACAACAGAGTAGCGTACGCAACATCAGGGAGCAGTCTCCGGTGACCTGACTGAGAAGATGCTTTCAGTCTAGTTGGTATGACTCACTCCGGCCATGTGGGTTCCGTTAAATCGCTATCCGTTATCGTGGCGGATTGCACAGGCTGGCGCACGGACTCCTGCAGCCATCGTAATGCAGCCATAGTAATATTCAGGTTGTGTTTCTTTTCCCATGAGCGGAGCGACAAGTATGGACCGTCAGCAAACGCTGTTTGGCCGTTTCAGCGCTGATTTGCCCAGCGGCCGGCTGGACTGGATTGGCCTGCGCCCGGCACGACGCGAAGCGGTGATCAGTGTGGAGCAGACCTACGCGATTGCTGACCTTGGACTGGAAGGTGATCGTCGTTGTCAGGGCACGCCCGGTTCGGCGCGGCAGGTCACACTGATTAATGCCGAGCATATTGAGGCGGTGGCAAAACTGTTGCGGCGCGAGGTCATTGACCCGGCTTTGCTGCGCCGTAATCTGGTGATCAGCGGTGTAAACCTGCAGGCGTTGCGTTATCAGCAGTTTCGCATTGGTGATGCTGTGTTTCTTGCCACCGCGTTGTGCCACCCCTGTTCGCGCATGGATGAAGTGCTGGGTCTGGGCGGTCATGCGGCGATGCTTGGGCACGGCGGTTTGTGTGCCCGGATTCTGCGCGCCGGAAAAATTCATGTCGGCGATGCTCTGGTCTGCTTGGCCGAAGGCGAACGTCTGGCGGAGTAACATCTGCCCGCATAGCCAGCCACCGGCGCAGGTTCGCTTTGGTCTTATTTACCCGGTTTTTGCCTCTGCAACGGCTATACTGTCTGAAATTTATTGGCCGTCTTTTTATTCCCTGTACGTTCTCGCTCCCCCGACTTTTTAATGTGTCCCGGCAGCACTTTATGTACCGTTGTTGCAGAATGAGGAACACGCTTGAACAAGAAATACCCGCTGCTCATGTTGCCACTGATGTGTTGGCTGCTGACATGTCTGGCATTCCCGGCCGCAGCCGTTGTGGTAAACGCTGACGATCAGGAAATTGTGCTGGATTTACACAGCCGTTATCTGGTCGATGTGGGAGGGCGGGCCACACTGGCAGAAATCCGTAGCCGTGATGCAGAGTTTGCCGCAATTGATGATCGTCGCCAGCTGAATTTTGGCTATACCCGCGATGCTTATTGGTTACGAATTGAGTTGCAGCCGGAAATCACGCATCAGCAACAGCACATACTCGAATTTGAGTATGCCTATCTGGATGATGTAACGCTGTATGTTGTCCGCCCGGCATCGGTCGGGCAGCTGCGCGCCGGGCGCTATATTCCCGTTGTACAATGGCCCATTGCCGGGCGTAAACCGGCTTTTCCGTTGATGTTAAATCCGCATGAGCCTCTGGTGCTGTACCTCCGCGTGGTCAATCATGCGGCCATGGCGTTAAACACGCGCTTGCTGTCGGTGAGTGAATATTCGCTGAATAATAATCAGACGCTGATTGTGCTGGCGTTGTATTTCGGCATGTTGATCGCGTTAGGCAGTTATAATTTTCTGCTGTTTCTCGCTCTGCGTCAGAATACCTTTCTGTTGTATTCCGCTTTTGTATTTACCTTTGGCTTTGCGGCTTCCAGCATGAATGGTGTCGGGCCTTTATTACTGTGGCCGGAAATGGCACTGGCCGGAGGTGCCGATCGTATTGTGCCAACCGGCTTTAGCGTCGCCACGGCGCTGGCCATGATGTTTGCCCGCAGCTTCCTCAATATGCAACAACTCGCTCCGCGCTGGGATCGTTTTCTGGCGATGGCCATTCCGCTTTGGTGGGGAGGAGCCCTGTTAACGTTAATTTCCGGTGTGCAGTTAGCGTTACAGATTATGTCGGTGATGGGCATTATGACCACGCTCACCCTGCTGGCTACCGGTATTGCAGCGGTGCGCCGCAATGTCCCCGCCGCACATATTTTTGTCGCGGCCTGGACGTTATTACTGATTGGCACATCGTTGCTGTCCATCCGCAATGCGGGATTAATTCCATCCAACTTTCTGACTGTGTATGGCATGCAACTGGGTTCCGCCGCCGAAATGCTGTTGCTGTCGTTTGCACTGGCGGCGCGCTTTAACGATTTAAAACGCCAGAAAGAAAAAGCCCAGCAAACATTACTGGATACTTTGCTGGAGCAGGAACGGGTTCTGGAATGCCGCGTTTCCGAACGGACAGCGGAACTGGAAAAAGCCAAAGACCAGCTGCAACGTCAGGCTACTGAAGATGCCCTGACCGGAATCAATAACCGTAATGGATTGCGCCAGTTTTTCTCACGCATGAAAAAACATGGGCCGGAAAATGAAACCGTTGCCATTATGCTGATTGATCTGGATGATTTTAAACCGGTGAACGACCGCTATGGTCATGGTGCCGGCGATGAACTACTGCAGGAAATTTCTGCACGTTTACAGGCAACGGTTAACGATAATGACACCGTTGGCCGGATGGGTGGCGATGAATTCGTGGTTATTGGCCGGGCGGTGAAAAGCTCACAGGACGTTTATGATTATGCCAACCGGATACTGTCGTCTGTCAGCGCTCCTTTTAAACTGAAAAATGGTGCGGAAATTCGTGTCGGAGCCTGTATTGGTATTTGCATGCGCCGTCTGGAGGGCCAGACCATGAGCACATTACTGCGCTGTGCCGATGAGGCCATGTATCAGGTTAAGCGTGGCGGAAAACAGGGCATATCGCTGGATTATGACCACGAGCCTGGGATGGCCGGTAGCCCCCCAGACGCTTAATCAGACGCGTAAAAACCGGCCGCGGCTCATTACGGAACTGCGGCCATCGTTGTAGTCATTAATGTATTCCAGCGCGCCGTTACGGCATCCAGCCATCACTGAACTGGCGCTGCAGCTGGGGTATGCCAAGGTAGCGGTATTCAGCCGGCATTCCGCTGCTGGACGGGAATATCGCCACGGGCGTGGCAGAAGCAGCACCGGCCCTAGAGCTGGGTCAAGAAAGGTGTCAGGGGAAGTGCCTGGTGATCTGCCAGAGAAGGTGCCGGAGATATTCTGGCAGATTCGGATGGATGAGCTTTAAACGTATTTAAATACTGTCGGATTGTGCCCGGCTATTTAAATTGGAGCGCTGGATACCTCGTTAGTTTGACTTCGGTGTCCGTTAAAGCGGGGGAAGATCAGGTCGCCGTGCAGCCGATTGTTATGTTTTTTTGTAGTATTTTGCTAGAAAGTCGAAAAAGCATTCCGCCAAAGGGCTGAGTCGACCATTGACTAGTTCGGACTCTTCTCCCCATGCAACGTCATATACTTTATCTGTTTCAACATCGAAATAGTACGCACCCTCACCTTCGAACGAGGTTAGTCGAACGAACCGTGTTCCGACCCCTTGCGGTAACTCTTTAACATCTTCTGCTGAGTTCTCGAGGATCGACTCTAATGTCAGTAGCTCGGCCCCATTTCCGGCAGGAGGAAAGGCAGTAATGGTATAGAAAGCAACGAATGCCGAATTTGGATCGCCTAATCCGAGATTTTTTTGGAACCACTTTGCGTCTTTTTCTGTGACTAAAAACTTGCTATCAAAGCAGAGTTTGACGTTACTTCTCAGTACTTCCTCAGCTTCTTCGGGTAAGTGCATTGTCGAATTCCTCCTCAAAACATAACGCCTGGCTCAGCCGCCGCAAAAAATGGCGTTTGTTATGCCTATTTTCTAGTTACAATAAAGTACATGGTTTGGCCTGTTTCTTTAGAGTAGTGAGCTGAAATAAAAAATTTTTCGAGCTCCCACCTATCGTGATTAGGGTTAGGAAAATCCACGTCAACTTCTCCTTGACCTATTTTCCACGTTCTTTGTGGAATACTCTTTTTGATCAGGTCTTTTCTAGTATCACTAAACTTAAACCCTAGCGGGATCTCTCCCTTGTATTCTTCATGGCCATCTTTCCCTTCAGAATACAGGAAAATACTTTGGCATTTCCGAAGGTGTTTAGTTTTACCACCTTGCGCTCCATCATCAGGTTAAAAAAATAAATCCACTCCATTGTTATTAGAGATTACATATTGAGACCCATAATCTGGCCTTTCAATCTTGAATGAAGGATTAGCCTCGAAAAAATCATTTGCTTCATCAGAGTCAATGAGCTTTCCAAATAGATCAAATAATTCAGATGTTTTCATAGAAATCCATTACATTCACGATTGGGCATAACAGTTTGTTAGTGTGCATGCGCATTAATTCCGGGTGGATCATTCGAGAACCCCCGCATAACTCATTTTCCAGGCCGAGAAATTTCCCAAAATTCAAAAATCCCTTCCAGAAAAACACGCACACGGTTAATTCGGCTTTTCTGCGCCTGTAAACCTGTCATCCCGATTTCCAGTTCGTTGACTATTAACGGGTTTTTCTTCGTCTGGGCTGGCAAAACGCGCACGTACGAATACACAGCGTGCCTGATTTCGTCTGAACTGAAAAATCTACGCTTTGGGTGCTCAGTACCTCTTTACCTCTGAGGGTTCAGACAACAGAGCTCGCCGTTCGCCTTCACCCTTTACCTTCACCGCTGCCTTCACCGGCCCGATAGGCAGATCGTATTAATAACAGAAAAATCAGCATTGCTGACTAGGTATAAAGTGCTGGTTTTGCGGGTGGGAGGCGGAGGCGGGATTGAGATCGGGGGCCAGAGGTCGTGGGCTAGGAGTTATGGGATAGAGATAGCTGATCAGCAATCCTGCGGCCGGTCTATATCCTGCACTATGCCTTCATCTTCTAATGGCAGCAGGTAAACATCCTGCGGGTTGTCGGCCAGCAGACGGCGGGCACCTTCGTCACCCTGGCACTGAATCAGTGCACAGGCATAGTTGCGGCTGAAGCCGACCGGGTGGCCGTTTAAGGTTTTGCCTGAGTCTGTGCCTGTGCCTGTGCCTGTGCCTGTGCCTGTGCCTGTGCCTGGAGCTGCGCGTTGCAGTACCGGGCGCACAATTTTGTGCTGGTGCAGGGCTGCGGCCACGCGCTGATAGGTGGCTGGCTGGATAAAGGGCATATCGGCCAGTGCAATCAGCCAGCCATTCCAGTGCTGGGTGGCGTGTACGCCAAAGGCCAGACTATGTCCCATTCCCTGTGCCGCTTCCGGGCAGATGCCCCAGTCGATACTGAGCTTATCCAGAGCATCGCCCCATTGCTGGTCACCGGGGCGCAGCACCACAAACAGCGGTAAACCGCTGGCGCGGATCTGCTGCAGCGTGGTGAGCAGCATCGGCTGCTGTGTACCCTGTGGCTGGCGGATTTCGGCCAGACGCTTGTCGCCGCCAAAGCGTTCGCTCTTACCGGCGGCCAGCAGAATCACGCCAATCGGGGCATCGGTGTTGCTCATATTCAGACAGTGCTCCGCACAATCGAAGGCTGATGACAGTACCACAGCAGGCCCAAAGGGAATACGCCGTATTAGCTGCGCTGCGGACGTTCCGCCAGCAGGTGGGCAAGCACGGACAGGGCAATTTCGTATGGCGTTTTACTGCCGATATCCAGCCCGATAGGCGCATGCAGGCGCTGCAGCTGTGTGCTGCTGACACCCAGCCCGGTTAAGCGCTCACGGCGTTTGGCGGAGGTAGCAAGCGAACCCATAGCGCCGATATAAAAAGCGCGGGTGTCGAAGGCATCGAGCATGGCCATATCGTCGAGGCGCGGGTCGTGGGCCAGCGCGACAATGGCGCTGTGCGAATCGGCAAAGCGCTGGCTGATCAGGGTATCGGGCATGGCGCACCGCAGCTCGGCGCCGGGGGCGTCGAAGCCCTGCAGGAATTCCTCGCGGTGATCGCAGATGGTCACGGCAAAACCGGCCGGTTGTGCCAGTGCCGCCAGATGCCGGGCAACTTCGCCGGCACCGACAATCAACAGCTGATACGCCGGTTGAAACGGTTGAATAAAGTATTCAGAGGTTAACCGACAGGTTTGCGGAGAATCATGCTGCAACAGTGTCAGGCGTTGCCCTGACGCATGCAAACTCACCTCGCGCACAAAGGGCGTGCGTGAACTCAGCCAGGCCAGCATCTGCTGAATACCGGCCAGATCATCTTTACCAAGCCGCTGCAGCAATATCTGCAGATGACCACCGCAGGGCAGACGATAACGCGCCTGTTCGGCGGCATTATCACCAAACAGCAGCAGCTGTGGCTGGCCGCCATCCACCTGACCGGCGCGCAGCCGGGCAATCAGATCTTCTTCCACGCAGCCACCGGACAGCGAACCGGCCATACCGAAGTCGGCCGACCAGGCCAGCAGCGAGCCCACCGGACGCGGGCTGCTGCCGTAGGTGGCAACCACAGTGGCGAGCCAGACCGGGCTGCCAGCACTCAGCCATTGCGCGGCTGAGTGCAGTACATGCTGATCGGTACTGCCTGGAGTAGACGGGTGCATAAAGTGCCCTGAGCCTTACGTCAGCTGCAACGGCAGACGGCGCAGACGCTGGCCGGTGGCGGCAAACAGCGCATTGGCCACCGCCGGTGCCAGTGGCGGCACGCCCGGTTCACCGACACCGGTCGGATCGTACTGGTTGTCGGCAATGTCGACCACAATCTGCGGCGCTTCCGGCATCCGCAGCATGCTGTAATCGTGGAAGTTGCTCTGTTGTACCGCGCCGTCTTTCAGCGTGATATTGCCGTACAGCGCGGCGGTGAGGGCAAAGTTAATGCCGCCTTCCATTTGCGCGCGGATCATATCCGGGTTAACCGCCTGACCGCAGTCGACGGCGCAGACCACACGCTTAACGCTGAAGGTTTTGCCCTCAACCTGTACATCGGCAATCTGTGCGACCCAGGTGTTAAAGCTTTTATGAATCGCCACGCCCTGATGGCAGCCCGGCAGCGGCCGGCCCCAGTCGGCCAGTTGCGCCACCCGGCGCAGCAGGCTTTGCGCGCGCGGATGCCGGGCCAGCAGCTCAAGGCGGAAGTTCAGCGGGTCCTGCTTCTGCTGGTGGGCCAGCTCGTCGATAAAGCTCTCGGTTACAAAGCCATTGTGCGAGAAGCCCACCGAACGCCAGTAACCAACGGGTACGCCGGGTTCGCTGTGGATAAAGCGCACGTCGATATTGTCCAGCGCGTAAGGCACATCGTTGGCACCTTCGTAGCCGGAGCTGTCTTTCGGCGCCAGAATGCCTTCGCCCAGCTTGCCGGCACCGGCCAGCATCGGGAACATAAACTTCGGCATAAAGGGATACTGCGCCGGGGCGGCATCGCCGACAAACCACTCGAACACTTTCGGGTGAGCAATGCGGTGCTGCCAGCCACTGGCTTTGCCGTCGGCATTCATCGTCGCCTGCAGACGATGCAGGCTGGCCGGGCGATACCAGTCGTGGGCGGTGTCTTCTTCACGGTTCCAGATCAGCTTCACCGGCTGCTGCAGGCGGTCGGCAATGACTGCGCATTCGGCGACGTAATCCTGCAGGATACGGCGGCCAAAACCGCCGCCAATCCAGGTGGTGTGAATCACAATATCGTCCAGGCTGTAGCGGCTGTGTTTACCGGCCGCGACCCGCGCCATGCTGGCGGACTGGGTTGGAGCCCAGACTTCCATGCCATCGGCATCGGCCTTAACCACGCAGTTCTGTGGCTCCAGCGTGGCATGGGCCAGATAGGGCAGCTGATACTCGGCGCTTAAGGTGCTGGCGGCCTGTTCGGCGGCAGCGTTGTAGTCGCCATCGTCGCGTACCTGTTCGCCGTCTTCGTTATCCAGATCGCGGGCGTACTGAGCAAAAATAGCGTCGCTGCTGGGCGCGACCTCCGGCGTCTGCCATTCGATCTGCAGTAACTGCTGCGCTTTACGCGCCTGCCAGTAAGAGCGGGCCACAACGGCTACACCGGAACGACCGGCGGCTTGCAGTTGGAACACATCAACCACACCGCTGGCGGCTTTGGCCGCGCTGCTGTCGAGGGTTTTGACCGTGCCACCAAAGGCCGGAGCGCGGCTGATTACGGCATAGAGCATGCCCGGCAATTCAACGTCGATACCATACACGGCCTGACCCGTTACTTTTTGCTGGGCATCCAGACGCTTGTTGTATTTACCGATATAGCGATATTCATCCGGCGATTTCAGCGCGGTGTCTTCCGGTACGGAGAAGGTAGCGGCAATGCTCGCCAGCTCACCGTAGCTGAGGGTTTTACCGCTGCTGTGAATCACCTGACCGTTGTCGCAGTGCAGGCTGCTGGTGTTGTCCAGCGCCCAGACCTGAGCGGCGGCCTGCTTCAGCATTTCACGCGCGCTGGCACCGGCCAGACGGATGCGTTTAAAGCTGCTGGCCACACTGGTGGAGCCACCGGTGATCTGCAGTTTGTACAGCGGGTTATCGTAGGCGCTGCCGACGCCGGCAAACTCGACCTGTACCAGCGCCGGGTCGACTTCCAGCTCTTCGGCCAGCAGGGTGACCAGACCGGTATAGGTGCCCTGACCCATCTCAACGCGGTCGAGGATAAAGGTAATGCGGTTATCGGTATCGATGCGCAGCCAGGCATTGCTCTGCCATTCGCCGGCGCTGACCATGCCCTGATTTTTCATGCCGATGGCGGTACAGCCGGGCAGGGCAACACTGAGCAGCAGACCACCGGATGACAGGGCACTGGCTTTTAAGAAGGAACGGCGGCTGAGGCCACTGTTTAATGACTTATCCATGGCTCAGCTCCTCTGTATTGGTCGCTTGCGGCAGCGTCACTTCGCTGAACAGTTCGCCGTTGCGCGCAGCTTGTGGATTGTTTACCGAAGCGCTCATCATGCCCGCTGCTTTATGGATGGCAGAGCGGATGCGCGGATAAGTACCACAGCGGCAGATATTGCCGCTCATAGCGTTGTCGATATCGGCATCGGTTGGCTGTGGGTTGCTGGCCAGCAGGGCAGTGGCGGCCATGATCTGTCCGGACTGGCAGTAGCCACATTGCGGCACGTTCAGCTCCAGCCAGGCCTGCTGCACCGGAGTCAGCTGCTGTGGCGTGGCGTTGGCCGGGCTCAGCCCTTCGATGGTGGTGATATTCTGCCCGGCAACCGCCGACAGCGGCATAATGCAGGTGCGGATTGGCTGACCATTCAGATGCATGGTGCAGGCGCCACACAGGCCCGCGCCGCAGCCGAACTTACTGCCTTTTAAGCCCAGAACATCGCGTACCACCCATAACAGCGGGGTATCGCCCTCAACGTCCAGTGTGTGCTCCACACCATTTACGGTCAGCCTGATCATGGTTGCCTGCCTGTTGCTTGTGTTAGGTGTTATAAAATTTCTAAGTGACCCAAGGTTACCACCGAATTAATATCAGTAAATAGCCTGAACGCAGTGTTGCTTTTAAAACGCAGAATTCTGGTTATTCGCGGCCATACGCTGGCACTTTGCCGTCACTGCTGATAAGCAGTGCCTAACAATAAAAATCCAGGGTTAAGCCATGAACAATACCGTGCTGTACCAGTACGAAATATCCCCATTCTGCGCCAAAGTCCGGCGCGTGCTGCAGCTCAAAGGGCTGGATTATGAGGTGCGTAATATCGGCGCACTGGGAACACAGCTGGGCGAGGTTAAACGCCTGAGTCCGCAGGGTAAGTTGCCGGTACTGGATATTGGCGGTGAGCGTCTGGCGGATTCGAGCCTGATTGTGCGTGAACTGGAGCGGCGCTTTCCGGCGGTTGCGCCACTGATACCAGATGATGAACAGCAGCGTGCACAGGTGCATCTGTGGGAAGACTGGGCCGATGAGAGCCTGTATTTCCTCGAGGTGTATCTGCGTTTTGCCGTAAAAGAAAACCGTGACTACTGGGCCGGACGTGTCTGTGCCGCCGACCCGGCCTGGTTTGCCGCCATTGCCCGGCCGATAGTGCCGGCCACTATGATGAAGCAGCTGAAAGCGCAGGGCATGGGGCGTAAATCATTGGCGCAGGTATTGGCGGAACTCGATCAGCACCTGCAGATGCTGAATGCCCTGTTGTATGAGCGCGACTGGCTGGTGGGCGGGCAGATAACGCTGGCCGACATTGCTGTGGCCGTACAGTTACAGGCGATTGCTGCCACGCCGCAGGGCAAACAAGCCCTGCTGGCGTACCCGGATGTGCAGTCGTGGCTGGCGCGCAGCGGTGAAAACGGGAAAGCATAAATCAGGGCAAACCGGGCCAGAGCTGGTCTGTGGTGGATCAATCCGGGCCAGTTCCGGCGTCACTGCGGAAAGAGGGCTGACAGCAGAGAGGGTCTGTTGTAAAAACAGGCCAACAACATAGAACTATGGTTCTATATTGCTGGTAAAAATAATAATAACCTCTGACTTCCCGCAAGCAGAGGTCGCTCGTTCTCTGCACAGGTGACGCTATGAAAACAACCCTGAAAACAACCCTCGTATTTTCCCTTGGTATGCTGGCTTCTGCCGGTGCGCTGGCCATGAGCTCAACCCCGCCAAGCGACCCTATTACCGATTTTCAGAACAGCTGGGCAGGCAAAGCCCTGGCTCATCAGCGCAGTATCGATATGAACTCGCCGCTGGCGGATAACAGCATGCTCGGTTCGCACAATACCTATAACTCCTCGGTCTACAGCGATCCGACCCGTTATATCGACCCGCAGCAGAAGCACTCCATCTACGATCAGCTGCGTATCGGCGCGCGTTTTGTTGAGCTGGATGCGCACTGGACCGCACATACTCATGGCTGGCCGTGGGAGTGGGGTACTGACCTGCTGCTGTGTCACTCCGGTATCGGCACCGAATGGGGCGATCTGCATGTGGGTTGCAGCCTTACCGACCGTCGCGTCAGCGATGGCGTGCAGGAAGTGGCGAACTGGCTGAACGACAATCCGCAGGAAGTGATCATTTTGTATTTTGAAGATCACACCGACGGCCATCATCAGGAACTGCTGAACATTCTGAACAGCAAACTGAACGGAAAAATCTACGCCAGCAATGGCTGTAAGAGCATCCCATCCAACCTGACCAAAGCTCAGGTGCGTGCCGCCGGTAAACAGGTTGTGCTGTGGAAAGACAGTGGCTGCTCTGATAACAGTGGTATGAAAAACCTCGCCTTTACCGGGCTGGGTGACATTGGCCGTACCTGGGAAGACCGCACCGCCGTGGGTGCCATTGGTGCCTTCTTTACCGGTGGTGCTGTGAACCGTATTGAAAGTGCCGACGTGGTGCAGGCATTTAAAAACGGCGTGAATATCGTCAACCTCGACAAGCTGACCTATAACGACGGGCGCATGGCGGCCGGTGTCTGGTCATGGGATAACGGTGAGCCGAATAACTACAACGGCAATCAGGATTGCGCCGTGCAGTGGGGTAATGGCCGCTGGGATGACGCTGACTGTAACAGCAACTACCACTTCGCCTGTGAAGACAACAACGGCAACTGGGCGATCAGCGCCTGGGCCGGTCGCTGGACCGATGGTGCGCAGGCTTGCTCACAACTGGGTGGCAGCTACCACTTTGCCGCACCGACCAACAGCAAAGCCAATGAAGCGCTGAAAGCGGTTAAAGGTGGGATGAGCCATGTGTGGCTGAATGCTTCTGACCGTGCACAGGAAGGTAAGTGGGTGGCGAACTGATTGTTTAATCAGTGAATGCAACCCGAATAAAGAAGCCCGCATTTGCGGGCTTTTTTATTATCTGGCTCCCACGCTCTGCGTGGTAGCCCTTGCTGGCACAGTTGCATTCCCACGCAGAGCGTAGGAACGAGGAAAGTGAACAGCATTACGCATTAGCGGGCTTCTTTATTACCTGGCTCCCACGCTCTGCGTGGTAGCCTGGCTGGTTGCACGTTATTCAGACCCCGGCATTAACCTGCTTACCCACCACACGTCCAGCCGCTGGCTGATAACGGTTACGGCGCTTAAAGGTCGCCAGATCATTAAATGGCACTCCATTTTCTTTCATCACTTTATGCGCAGCTTTGGCCGTCAGCTGGCGGATATAAAAGGGCTCGCCAACCACAAAGTGGTGAATGCCGTGGGTACTGCCGAAATTAAAACAGAATAACTGCAGCGGCCAGAACAGCGGGTTGGTTAATACCTGTGTCTGTTGCAGTACAGAATTGACGTTGCCGTAGTAGTGCATATTTGAGCTGATAAAGTTAATGCTGAATGAACGCAGATAAAACGGCGCAATTAATACCACCACCCATGTATCCAGTAGTTCAAAGCGTGCCAGAGTTTCGGCCGACCACGCCGGAATAACACCAAAATAAGGCGCGATTATATTAATCGCATGGTAGCCCAGTACGCTGTACCAGACGGTAGCGGTGATCCACGGCAGAGGGAAGTTGGCGGCCAGCACACGGGCGGCGTGGTACAGCTTTTTACCTTTCGGTGCTTCGACCAGCGCGCGGGTAAAATTGCCGACAAAGGTATCCAGCATAATCAGCCAGCGCAGTGGTCCGAAGGTGCGGCCATTGCCAATGCCACGCTCTTCAATATCGGCCTCGGTACCTGAGGTTTTATGATGCAGAAAATGCAGGTGGCGGCGAATCCATGGATTAATCGTACCGGGGCGGAAAATCCACACACCGGCCATCATCAGATGGTGAATCAGTTTATTGTTTTTAAAGTACTGCCAGTGAATTAAATCGTGCTCCAGCTCATGCAGCAGCGAGGTTAAAAAAGCGACTGTCGGAATACACAACCAGGCGCTGATCATGCCCTGCCAGTACGCAAAGCCCGTCAGCAGAATGCCGCTGATGGCAAACAGAAAAATGCTCATACCAATCAGATTCTGATTGGCCAGAATCGGGTAGCGGCGGCGGGCGTCGTCACCGGCGCTGCGGATAACGCTGCGGATGGTTTCAATACGCTGCGCATCGGACTGCTGTAGCGTATTTTTTCCGGATGCCGGTGAGTCCGGGATATATTTTTTTATTATGCTCATAACCTGTTTCCTGTTGCGGATAATCCTGTCACTCCGGCGGCTGCGGTAAAACAGTGCAAATGGCCGCCGGTTCAGAATGCATTAGCCGCTAATCCTGTTGTTAAGGCTACCTTAAAAGCGTTAAATGGCCTAAAACCCTATGGTTCTTGTCCGAAAGACCCCGTTTATGGCCCACACATCACTCAGGAAAGACGATGAGCCAGCTACAACAACAGGCTATTTATCCGGCCGCCGAGCTTTTTCTGCTGAAGCAGTTTATGCGCCGTGAAGGCATTGCTCCGGCGCAGGCGCTGCTTGGTACCGGGCTGGATGAAGCACAGCTGAGCCGGGCTGATTCGCTGGTATCGTCGGAGCAGTTCGACCGGATTTACCGCAATCTGTACCGCCTTGCAGCACGCGCGGATTTTGGTCTGGCACTGGGGCAGGCGCTGAATCTGTCGCGCTGGGGATTATTGTCGGCAGCGTTGTTCAGCAGCAAAACTCTGGGCGATGCACTGGCCACGGCCAACCAGCTGCGCGTGCTGTTACGCAGCCGTTTTACCCTGAGTGCCGCGATGCGTGAGGGTGGTTACGATATTGAGGTGCGCAAACGCGAGGGTATGGAATATCCGCTCAATTCGGTATTTGCCCATGAAATGTTGTTTGCCAGTCTGCAGGTGCAGATTGCTCAGTTATTGGGGGCGGATTTTCGCTTCAGCGAGGTGCGGCTGAATTATCCGCCACCGTCTCATACCGCCGAATACAGCCGCTATTTTTCCTGCAAGGTGCTGTTTAATGCGCCGGTCAGTGGCTTCCGCATTGAACGCGATACCATGCATCAACCCCTGCCACTTGCGAATCCGGCGGCTAAGCAACAGGCGATGCTGGTGGCCGAAGCAGAGCTGAAACGGGTGCTGCAGGTACAGAAGGGCGATATCGGCTGGCAGGTGCGGGCCTTGATTCAGGGCAGCGAACAACGTCTGGCATTAGATGACGTCGCCGCCGGTTTAAATCTTTCGCCGCGCACATTAAGACGGAAATTACAGGAAGCGGGGCTGACCTTCCGCCAGATCAGCGATGAAGAATTACTGAAAAAATCGATGCTGCTGCTGGATGATCAGCAACAGAAAGTAAGCTCTGTTGCCGTAGCTTGTGGCTTTAAAGATTTACTCAGTTTCCGCGAAGCCTTTAAACGCTGGAGCGGTATGACGCCGCAAGAGTACCGGCGGCGCTGATACGGCAGGTTCAGCGTGCCGCTATTCAGAGACTTTTTAATTCGCCAATAAAACGATAGCCAACCCCTGCATCGGTTTCTATATAGGCCGGTTTGGTTGGGTCATCGCCCAGTTTGTTGCGGATCTGGCGAATAAATATGCGCAGGTAGTGGCTGTCTTCCAGATGGCTTTCGCCCCAGTATTTGCGCAGCAGATATTGCTGCGTCAGTATTTGCCCGGGGTGCTGAATTAATTCCAGCAGTAATTCATACTCCCGTGGTGAAAAGCGAATGCGTTCGCCCTTCACGGTAATGGTGCGCGAGGGTAAATCGACTTTTAAATGCCCATCGTCATAGCCCAGTGGTGCCTGCTCTTTACCGCTGGCACTGCGCAAAACAGCGCGGATACGCGCCAGTAATTCTTTTACACCAAAGGGTTTTTCTACGTAGTCGTTGCAGCCGTTATCCAGCGCTTCGACTTTTTCCCGTTCGCTGTTGCGCACCGATAATACGATTACCGGTGTTTCGCAGAAGGTGCGTAATTCGCGCAATACCTGCTGGCCATCGATATCGGGCAAGCCGAGATCAAGAATAATCAGATCGGGTTGTTCCAGCGCAATCTGCTCCAGACCGTGGCGACCATTATCGGCTTCGCACAGCTGATAACCCTGTGATTCCAGACTGATGGTTAAAAAGCGGCGGATCTGAGGTTCATCATCAATGATCAGAATGCGCGTCATAGCGTTCCCCGGTTGGTGTTATCCATAGGCTCAGCATTATTTCCAGGCACGGTATTATTTACAGGCACTGCATTATCCATAGGCAAGCTCAGACGGAAGCAGGTGCCCTGTTCTGCGGAGCTGTAAAGAATTGCGGCGCTGCCACCATGGGCGGCGAGAATTCCCTGGCAGATGGTCAGGCCGAGGCCGGTGCCGCCGGTTTGCTGATCGCCCTTGGCGAGGGTAAAAAACATATCAAAAATATGCGGCCAGTGTTCCGGCGGAATCCCCGGCCCCGAGTCGGCAATATCAATCAGCAGGCGGTTGCCGCTGGCATGAGCATTAATCTGAATATTTTTAC
Source organism: Thalassolituus pacificus (assembly GCF_025318105.1). Classification (NCBI taxonomy): domain Bacteria; kingdom Pseudomonadati; phylum Pseudomonadota; class Gammaproteobacteria; order Oceanospirillales; family Oceanospirillaceae; genus Thalassolituus; species Thalassolituus pacificus. Next base: position 313,861 of record NZ_JAOANI010000012.1, on the reverse strand, counting down.
CGGCCGGCGTGTAGCGTACGGCATTTTCCAGCACATTAAAGGTGGCCTGTTCCAGCAGCGCGGCATGGACGTAGAGCAGTGGTAATTCCGGTTCAACCTGAATAACAATATTCTGACCGTTGAGTAATGGTTGCAGGCGTTTAAGAGAAACGCTGAGAATATCGTCGATACCGGCCCAGTCACGCTCCAGCTTTAATTCCCCCTGACCGATTTTGGTCATATCCAGTAACTTCTGAATATAGCGGTCCAGTCGTCGCGCTTCCGACAGCGTGTTGCGCAGCAGTTCGTCCTGCTGCTCTTCGCTCAGGCTGGGACGCAAATCACACAGGCTGCTGACCGATCCGATCATGGTGGCCAGTGGTGTGCGTAAATCGTGGGAAATGGATGACAACAGGGCCGAGCGTAATTGTTCGCGCTCTTTAATCACTGTTTCCTGCTGCAGATTTTCGACCAGTAATACCCGGCTCCAGGCGAGGTGGAAGATTTCGGTAATGGCTTCTAGGCGGGTTTTCAGCCAGGGGGTGACCGGGGCTTTCAGTGGCAGTTTAATTTCGTGCTGCTGGTAGCTGTTGTCACACAATACAATATGAAAGCAGTCATTTTCCCAGCGGGTATTCAGGCTGCCTTTTTTTACCTGATTGCGCTCTTTTACTGGTGTGGTGTTCAGGTGAATAACACTGGCGTTCTCAATTAAATCAGGTCTGAACAGGGCCTGCACTTCCTGTAAAAAAATACGGATCAGTTCATCAGCCTGCATACAGGACGCCAGGGACTGTGCCAACATCATCTGCTGCTTGGTCCAGCGTTCACTGCTCTGCAATGCATCGACTTTTTCGCGCAAGCCCGCGGCCAGTTGGCCGGTAACCAGCGCCACTAAGATTAGCAAAGAGGCGGTGAGAATGTCTTCGCGGTGCAGAATAAACAGGGTGAAGTGCGGGGCGGTAAAAAAGAAGTTGTAAGATAAAAAGGATAAAACCGCACTCAGTAAGGCCGGGCGAATCGCCGTAGACACTGCCGTCAGCAGTACCGCCGCCAGATAAAATAAAGCGAGGCTGGCGGCCGGTAAATAATCGGCCAAAAACCAGCACACCAGCGTGGCCAGTAGCGGTGCCAATAAAGCCAGCAACCAGTGTGACCAGCGCCACCTGCTATTATCGTTCAGCAACATACCTTCAACCTCTCCAGAATACCGGGCTCAGCAGCACCATAACGGTAAGCAGCTCCAGGCGGCCAAGAATCATGGCAAAACTGAGAATCCATTTTGCGCTCTCCGTCACCTGGGCAAAGTTACCCGCTGGGCCAATCATATCACCTAAACCGGGGCCGACATTGGTCAGGGCTGTTGCTGCACCGGTCAGTGAGGTTACAAAATCCAGCCCGGTTGCGGCCAGGGCAAGGCTGGTGATGGTCAGGGTCAGAAAAAATAAAAATGAGAATGCCACCGCCGACACCATAATATCGTCGGAGACGGTTTTACCGTTATAACGGATAGAAAAGGTGCCACGCGGATGCACCAGTTTATTCATCTGATCGCGCAGAAACAGCCACGACAACTGAAAACGAAAAATCTTCATGCCACCACTGGTCGAACCGGAGCAGCCACCAATAAAGGTAACAAAGAAAAACAGACCAACGCTGAACACCCCCCACATGGTGTAATCCTGTGAGGCATAACCGGTCGTGGTAATCACCGACACAATATTAAACGCCACATGGGTAAGGGTGGTGAAAAAATCACGCTCCTGAGTCAGCAAGAGTTGCAGCGTCAGCAGACCGACCAGTGCAAATACCAGCAGTAAAAAACCGTACACCTGCTGATCACGCAGTGCCGCCAGACGTTTTTGCGCCATAAAGCGGATAAACAACGTAAATGGCATGCCGCCAAGCAGCATAAATACCACCGAAATCCACAGAATGCTGTTGTTAAAGCGCCCCATTGAACTGTCATCGGTGGCATAGCCGCCGGTCGAAACCGTGGTCATGGCGTGGTTAATGGCATCAAACGCTGTCATCCCGGCCAACCAATAACAGAACGCACACATCAGGGTAAAACCGCAGTACATGGACAGCAGGGCGCGGGCGAGATCGTGGAAACGCGGCAGCGATTTATCCGACCAGTCGGATGATTCGGTCTGGAACAGACGCATACCACCGACGCGCAGGAACGGCAGAATAGACACCGCCATACCGATCACACCAAAGCCACCGATCCACTGCAGCATTGAACGCCAAAGCAGAATGGAGGGTGGCAGTGTATTAAGCTGCGACAACACCGTAGAACCGGTGGTGGTAATGCCCGACACCGCCTCGAACACCGCATCGGACAGATTTAACGGATGGTTAGCCAGAATCAGCGGCAGGGCGCTGTAAAACGACAGCATCAGCCAGCTCAGACTGGTCAGCAGATATAACTGGCGCGCGTTTAAGGCAAACGGCCGGTTCAGGCCCGGCACAACCAGCGTGCAGCCAATTAACGTAACGATACAGGCGGCAAGAAAAAACGCACGGTACTCACCGTCACCGCAGAATAAAGAATAGAGGGCCGGTACCAGCAGCAGGGCGGCTATCACAAAGGCCAGCAGACCACAGACAAACAAAACCGGACGAAAAAGCCTTAACACGCTGCACATCTCCTCACCGGACAGGCAATGACGCTATTGTCCGGCCGGAGGCTGTAAAAATTCGAGACAGCAAAGCGCGGGTTGCCGTAAAAATTCCGTAAGGGTTTTACAGATGAGATGCAGGTGAAATGCAGCGGTATCACTGCCGGGGCTGCCATGCCTTTCTGTGTTGTGTGGATGTGCAGAGTCAGTACATTGCTGAGGTGCCTTAAATAAAGCACTTAAAACGCAAAATCCCCGGTTTATGCCGGGGATTCTGACGTAGATAGCGCCTGACGAAAAAGCTTACTTACTTCGTCGATTGCGGAGTCTGTTTCAGTAAAGCAGATTCAGCGACAGATTATCGAAGTAGACATCATTGTCGGAGCCGGCTTTGCGTTCTCCGCCGATTGAAACGCGAGCCGAGCGGGTTCCGGCCGGAACCGCCCCTTCAATCTTCACTTGCTGCCAGGATTTGGCACTGGATACACTGCGCGGCTCATCGCCTGACCAGTTAATAACCTGGCCGCTATCATCCAGAAACTCCAGCAGAATTTCCGGTTGGTCGGCACCCGACCAGGTGGTCGCCATTACAGAAAATTCGACAAATACACTGCCTGCATCTATTTCGGAATGGTAAGTGCTGAGGTCGACGACCTGTGACTGACGGTCGGTACAGCACGCAGCGGAAGTGCTGTGACCAAAGCCGCGGCCAGCGAAATAATAGTTGCCGTCTGCGGCGGCAAAGCCACCGTTGTCGCTGGCGGTGATGGCGCTGATCAGACCGGCGTCGAGCATCCAGCTTCTGGTATCTCCGGTTTCAGCATCACCATTCACCAACAGGTTATCGGTGCGGGTACCGTTCAGACGAAACTGATTGTTATCGCTCCACTCCGACCAGTTCATCTCGTTATTCCTTACCCGTGCGCGCCAGTAGTAAGTTGAACCGGGTTTCAGGCTGAGCGATGGCCATGGCTGACCGGCGTAGTCATCGTAGGATGATGTGTGAGTGTTCTGAGACGAGAAACGTTTATGCCAGCGGAAATACTGATCGGCACCGGGACGTACAGTCTGTTCTTCCATGAGTGCAATCAGATCCAGCTGGAAAATATCAGCATCCTGCTGGGTATTAATGGCGTCAAAACCGAAGGATTTATCGCCGGTAACGGCGGCGGCTTCAGCGTAATAAAGGTTGGTGTGACGGGTATGGTTACCCCAGACATCAAACACGGTAGCGGAGAAGTCGGCAGATTCAGACAGCTGCCACTGCACTTCATGCACATTCTCGGGCAGAGCAACCTGAATACCCAATGTGATTGCGCTACGGTCGGCATCACCGGTTCCGCTGACCGCGTGAGGAACATTGCTCTCAACGCCGGGCTGGAAAACCACCTGATCAATGATGGCAAAGCCGGTATCGCCATCAAAACCGCCTTTTCTGCGCACCAGTGTCAGCGTGGGTTCACTACCAAACTGATAGGTCAGCACACTGTAGCCAAACTCACTGCGGCTGATTTCAAACGTGTCGTAATCGCGCAGCTGATTTTTCTGATGCTCTTCATCGTTTAACGGTTCGATATAGCCCGACGCGCTGGCCGCGTTGAGCCACAAATGCGGCACGTTCATCGATTGTCCACGGGAATAAGCATGGGTATGACCAAATAAATGTCCGGTAACCGCGCCCGTATGCTGACTGAATTGTTCCAGCTCAGTGACCAGTTCACAGGAGCCGATACTTTCGCCCACGTTCCACATTTCTGAAAGACAACCATGATGGAACATACCCATTACAAACTGGCTTGAATTCAGCTCGGCATCTTTCAGGGTTTCACGCAGCCATTGGCGTTGGACAGCCAGGGTTTCAATATTAAAGCTGCCGTGCGCACCAGAAATCGGATAACTGTCGAGTCCGATTAAACGTAAATTCAGATAGTCCAGATAATACCAACGTTTGTCATAACCAACGGAACCGGTATCCGGTGGTGACATATAGGTGCGGTACAGTTCCAGCTCAGCATTGCTGTAGTAATCATGGTTGCCTGGTACGGTAATTAACGGCACGTATGGCGTAATGTCTGCCATGCGTCCGAAGAACTGGCTGCGCCAGTTATCACGGTTGCCACCGGTCTGAACAACGTCACCAGAAACGGTAATACCGGCAATATTTTCTGCACAGGTTTCTGGCTGCGCCGCATTACACTCGATGGTCATAAAGCCGTCTTTTACCACATTACGCAGCACTTCTTCGTTACTTGCGGTATCCAGCTGAGTGTCACTCAGGGCAATAAAACGCGCTTCGCTGACGTTATCAGTCGTGGCCGGCCAGGTTTTAAAAGCAAAAGCCTGAGTTACATTCTGGGTGTCAGCATCATTGGCGGACAGCACATAATATTCATACAGAGTATTGGAGGTTAATCCGGTTAATGGTGCACGATAAACCAGCCCATCTGCAGATACCGCAGTGGCGGTGACTTTTAAAAACTCACTTTTTGTGCCAAACGGACGAGCCCACACCTGAGGAGCAGAGTCTTGTGTCTCAAACATGACCGACATCGTGTCGGTACCCGGAGACTGCAGATAAGGGCGCACAATAAAATCGGGGGCTGTCGCTGAGACCGGAGCCGCGACATCCGGCAGTCCGGGTGATGGGTCTGTTGGATCCGTTGGCTTGCCAGGATCTTCGGTGTCCGGTACATCCGGGGATGGGTTTTTGTCTGAATTGTCGTCTGCGCCACAACCGGTCAGCAACACTGCCAACAGGGTAAAAGCCATGAAAATACTGCGAGAATGAATCACTGTTTTCTCCTGATCTGGTTTCTCTGCAGAGGGCTTCTCTGCAAAGGGTGGCGGAACATTAATCAGGATATGTGTCTCAGGCATTAACGATAAGTTACAGAAAACTTACAGTTTTATTAATAGTGGCTGGGGCCAGTTAAATGTAGCAATTAATATTGGCCTGTGTGGAATTATAAAGGCGTTCTTTTACAAGGTCCGTACAGTTAAAATTTCCGGGTGTTGATGTTTAAACCAGGCGTCATTAATAGTTTTCAGTATTTTCCTGGCGTAATCTGCTACATCATATAGCTGCATATCAGAGTGAATCTGTCACCACAAAATAGCGGCCATCATCCAGAAGGCTGACCGAGCTGCCATCCACTTCCGCGATCTTGGTCATACCGGGCAGGGTGTATAAAACAAGTCGACTACCCTGTCTGTTGTATAAATAATCACCGCTGATGGCTGTGTAACCGCTCAGCTCTGGGGGATGGAGTTCTTTACCGTTACGGTCGATAACGCCGTAGTTTTGCTTTGCACCCTGACTGACCAGAGTTGTCAGATAGCGGCTGTTTAATCCGGCTGACAAAAGATCAAAACGATCAGGCTTAACAACCCAGGAGACTGCTTCTGTATCCCACAGACCATATTTATCAGTCAGTGCGCTATTCACGATAATAAGCCGGCCATCCAGATAATTGGCATCGCTAATATCCTGAGGAACAATGCCGGCGTCTTGCCGGTAAATCCGGGTGCCTGTAGCAGAGCTGGATTTCAGCAGAAAATGATCGTTACCCAGGTAGAGGATGCTGCTGTAGTCCGGAGGGATCAGAATATTGCCACGGGTATCGATAAGTCCCTTACGGTGATTTACCTCAAGCACTAGCAGCGGTGAGCGGTTAGGTCTGATGCTGTAATCATTACTGAACAGCGGGGAAATGACTCCGTTAATCGGGCCTGCCAGCATTTGGCCCTGTTCATCGAAAATGGCGGATTTTCCGGCTTTGTCTGATGCAATCAGCAGGCCGTGTGCATGGTAAGCCGACTTCACATAGAGTGGCAGCGCCCTTTCGCCGTTGCTGCGTATTATCAGTGTGCCTTTGGGAAGGCGCAGCTTAAAGAACTTGTCTGAGCTCAGCACTTTATCCGTCTGGATGGGTGGAATATCCAGATAACGCTTTTCACTGAGAGAGTAATAAAGGCTTTTTCCCTGTTTTCGCAGCGGAAGCAGTGTTCCCGCCAGTAATGATCCTGCGATGGTAACGCCGGGTTCCAGCGCAGTAACGATGGTGCCGTCCGGACGGATAACCGACCACAGACCGTCCTGTTCAACCGCGTACAGATTATTGCCAAGGTACATCATATTGCGATATTGAAAAGGCAACAGTACCTGGCCTTTTATATCGGTTACGCCAAACCCGGTTTGGGTATACACCATCAGAGTGTCGCTGTCAGCCGGATTTTGTATCCAGCTGGCGGTTAATACTTCGCTGTTTTTTTCGGCATCGTAAAGGCTGTAATAATCTGCATAGCGCAGAATCATCATGCCGTGGCTGAGCAGGGTTTTGTTTCGAACATTGGCTGAGAATAAAGGTTCCGCCACAGCCGATAAGACGTTGATTTTAGATTTGAGCGGAGGATTCTCTGCTTTGGAAACCAGTGTCAGGCTGTTCTGATCACTGTTGTATGTTGCGTTTTCTGCTTGTGCCGGGATGCTATAAAAGTAAGACCCGGCAATAGCGCCGCTGTCTGTCAGGTCTTCTTCTGAATATCCTTTGCCGGATTCAAAGTGGAAATAAATATGCAATTTATTTCCATTTCTGAAGTACATAAACGGCCTGCGCTTGCTCTGTTGAGTCCATGCCAGGATCTCAGCGTCGCTCATGTCGTGGCCGGTTGTTTTGTAAAGTGTAATATCCGAACTGAACTGATAGACATCACGCTGCAACCCCATAACAGTGGCGGTATTCTTAACATACAAACCATCGGTTCTGGGCATGGGTTTAAGCGAGGACAGCATTGCACAGCCGTTTAACAACAGTGCAAGCATGAATGCCAGAGTGGATTTTGCTGCAAAAGCGTTCATAAAATTCTGATCATCCCTGAGTCTGGCCACCGTGCACAGTGGCTTATTCTGTGTATAAAAAAGGAGACAGGTTAAAGGATAAAAAGTGCAATATATAGCGTTTTTTATGCCTTTTTATCCTGTATATTTCGTCCTTTTAATGCGATTTTTTTCAGATTTTTTCGGTATAGAGGGAGCTTTGGGACTCTCTCTTAATTTCCCGGAAAATTGTAGGCTCTTGACAGTGTCGTTTTTTCTGCCTAGCGGCTGATGAATATTGGCGGATGTTATACAGGTTGTTGTTAAGTGCATAGAAAGTGGGGTTTTCTATGCACTTTAATGCTGGCAGGTGCAGAAAGTAGTTTTCTGTACCTGTGTATTTATGGGCGGCTCGCAGAACCGATACGCAACTGATGGTTGATGCAGTCGTGGAGCAAGCCGACGGCCTCTTCTTCCGTAGCACCGGTAAGGTCCAGTGTTGCATCACATTCAGCCTGTAACCGGGTCAGTACTCCTGCTCTGAAATCAGGGCTCAGGGTTTCAAGGTCTTCTGCCGTAGTTCCGCGTTGCTGCAGCCTGTACTGTCGCTGCTGCTCGTCGAGCACCAGTAAAATACTCAGATGAGGTCTGGGTGCCTGACTCAGCACCGCCGAAAGATCGAGAGTGACTCCGCGCTGCTGGGCATAGGCAATGGTTGAAGCACGGTAGCGGTCCATCAGAATGTTTTCTCCGCTCTCAGTCAGCTTGTATGCCTTTTCACCCTCAGCCTGTACGGTGGCCGCGTAGAACAAAGCCTTGGCTGTTTCGCTGCTACCAAGACCGTTAATAATGTCTGTCCGAATAGGCAGCAGTTCTTTGCCCGGAGTGGTCATCAGCTGGTATCCATATTGTTGCGCATAGCGCCGGGCGATGGTGCTTTTGCCTACGCCATCCAGTCCTTCAAGTACGATAAAAAACGGCATCGTTGTTCTCCTTCTGTGGTGGGATGTCCGATTGATTTGACGCTTGTGCAAGCGCTTCCATCTGACGGTAATCGCTATGGCTGAAGCTGTTACTGGCGATCACATGGGGAATGGTCTGATCTTCAGATTCGATCAGTCCGAATTCTTCTCGTTGTTTATCCAGTGGTGTACCACGCAAGATCATCAGAGGCCAGGCGCGGATGACGCGTACCTGCTGACTCCAGCACCAGCTCAGGGATTCACGGAAGCTGGCCAGAGTTTGCTTTGGCAGGCCGTAGATCAGGGATACTTCAAACGGGATATTGCGGGCTTTGAGTTTGGTAATTACCCGTTCGGCCATGATCAGGTTGTTTGGCCGGCCAATGGCTTTGCCTTCTTCGGTAATAGCGGTTTGCAGACCGAATTCGAGCACAACGTTCAGGCCTTCGAGGGCATCAAGAAATTCGTCCTTTACGGATTCAAACCTGCACTGCAGGGCAAGTTGTGCCGTTAAACCGACTTCTTTGAACAGGGTCAGCAGGTCGACAGTGCGCTTTGTATCCAGGTGAAAGATGGGGTCGAGAATGGAGATTCGCTCAACACCGGCTTGTGCGAACAGTCTGGCTTCTTTACGGATGCGCTCATAATCGAGAGTCTGCTCTGTCAGTTTGAAGCGGTTCCCCGATTCCCGATGCTGACAGAAGCTGCAACGGAACGGGCAACCGCGCATGGTTTCCCAGCGGATGGATTTACCGATGGTCATTACGCCGGTAAGCCAGGGAGAAGGTAGCTCATCAAGCGCGGTTTCAGACTTTTTGCCAGAGTCTGCCTCACCGGCAATGTGAATGCCCAGCTCTTGCGGTGTGTCGCCTCTGGCCAGAGCAACCATTGCCTGCTCGCCATATCCACGGACAAAAATATTGGCATATGGGTACAAGCCCTCGAGCGTTCCTGCGTCGGCATAGGATATTTGTGGGCCACCCAATACGATTGGTGCGGATGTTGAGTTGTGAATAACTTCTGTCAGTTGCTGGGTGACCGGTTCGTTCCAGATATAGGCACCGATACCAATCAGGCAGCTGATGCCCTGTATTTCCAGAGCGTGAATGGTGGTAAGCACCCTCGCTTCCAGCTGTGCGTAGTCAAAGTCGGCTGCGTTAACGGCATCTTCGATCAGGGTGTAGGAAAGCCCTGCGTTTTTTAATGACGCCACGATTGAGGCTGCACCCAAGTTAGAGCGGCCATCTTGTGGACGTTCCCAGTCGGCGGATACAAATATGATGTGCTTATTCATATCCCACCTCACAAGCCGTTGGATTTGGTCAGGTGCCAGCCATGCTGGTGAGGGCATTCATAGACATAAAGCTTGAGTTGGTTCTCGCGTAAGAAGCACTCGGCACGCTTCTTTGCACTTTCATGTGTGCGATAAAGCTGCTTGGGCTTCCCGTCACTGCCGGTGCAGTAGCTGCAGGTTTCGCTGGGGGTATGACGTTCTTCAGGGCACAGATGCCAGTAATGGCAGCGATCGCACTGGTAGGGGATCATGGCGTTTTTATAGGTTTTCATTGCATAATCAGCAGCCTGTTGAGCATTGCCATAACAGGTATACGTTTTTAGCGGGTTGCCGGTATTTTTGCTGGTGCAAACATTCAGTGTCATACAGTTCTCTCCAGAATAAGGCAGTGCCAGTTGCGCGTTTTGATCATGTGGCAACCGCTGGGGACAACTTGGGACAATCAGAATATAAACAGGGGAAGTTGATGTCGGATCAGAAAAAGAAAAGCTTAACGATCGTTTGCCCATCATGCGCAGAAGAAAACAACTTTGTTCAAGGTGAGCATATAACCAGTCGTTGTGCTAAGTGCAGTACGAGTTTCTACGGAAAGAAGTACAAGCAGATTAAATATTTATCCGCTGGATTGGTGGCATTAAGCAGTATGCTGGGGGGCTATGCTGCAAGTGAGATTGTTAATGAAGCTCGTTTACCAGCGTTAGCAGAATACCGGCTAATGAACTTATGCATTAATGGTGACTCACGGGTTCTTGAGCGAAGCGGATACTTAGTTAAAGAGGAAACATGCGGCTGTATCGTGACTAAGGCTGTGGAAGATATTGATTTAACATGGGATCTGATATCTGAAGAACGCCACCAGAAATGGCTGTTCGAATCGATGAAAGAGGCTGATGCATTATGCAGGTAAAGTCGGATATATCCCTGGGCGCAACCAGAGCAGAAATGGATGAGTTAAAAGCAGTTGTGCAGTCCTGTGGCCTGGGTGTCCGACCTTTCTGTGAGTATCTGGCGGAGGAGCTGGCGGAGCCTGGCCACGAAGATGAGTCAAAAGCAGAGACTTATCGAGGCTGGTTTAGAAAGGACAGATTGCCCGACCAAGCACTGTTCGAGAAAATGTGGGAGCTGTTACGCCAGCATGATTTATTTAGATCCTCGCAGCTGGTCAAACCGCAGTATGTAGAGGGTGCGGTAGATAAGGATTTGGAGGCTGCATTAGTTGCCTTGTCCCAGCGTGTTACTGATCATTTGAAATAAGAGTCAGCCAAAGAGTTACTCAGTTTCCATGAAGCCTTTAAACGCTGGAGCGCTATAACGTTCCAGCAATACCAGCGGCACACAACAACGCTATTGTCCGGTCGGAGGCTGTAAAAATTCCGCACGGATGAGGTTTGAGACGAACCGTGGAACGCAGCAGGAAACAGCTCTTATTGTCGGGAATAAGAGTGTTTATGCACAAAAACAGAATCTGGACAGGAAGAAAAATGGTGGGCCCACCCAGACTTGAACTGGGGACCTGCCGATTATGAGTCGGATGCTCTAACCAACTGAGCTATGGGCCCTTTTGCTGCAGTGGCTGTTTTGTATAAAAAACAACCACTGAGAAAAGTCGCTGCGGAAACAGCGAAGGGCATTATAAGCAGCTCTCACTGTGAGTTCCACTGCTTTGATTTGCATAAGAAAAGTGTCGCGGCAGCAGCCGGTGCATGCGGATGGCTGTGGTGCGTCTGGCTTACAGCCAGATAAGCAGTACTGACAGACTGAATACCGAACCGAGGGTACTGAGCAGAATGGTGCGTGACACCACGGCGGCGTTTTGCTGATAAAACTCGGCCAGCATATAAGGCCCGGTACCGGTCGGCAGGGCGCTGAGCAGTACCGCCGCGCTGGCCCACAGCGGCGGCAATGCAAATACATAAGTGGCGAGAAGCCAGGCGAGCAGTGGCTGGGCAAGCAGTTTGATGCTGACCAGCGCTGGTGCTCCCTGCGCTCTGCCGGGTTGTTTATGGGCCAGGAAAGCGCCGAGGGAAATCAAGGCGCAGGGGACGGTGGCATCGCCGAGTAAGGTCAGCAGTGCGCCGGCCACCGCTGGCACATCCAGATTCAGCAGGTTCCAGGCAATACCAATCAGCGGCGAAATTACCAGTGGGTTTTTCAGCAGGGCGCTGCCGACTTTAGCGATAGCCCGGCTGATGCCCTGGCCTTTCTGCAGGCTGACTTCAACGCAGATCACAGCGATGGCAAATAGCAGGCTGACGACAATCAGAGTGGCGATCAGGGCTGGTGCGAGGCCGTTGTCGCCAAGTACAAACAGGCACAGCGGAATGCCAACGTAGCCGGTATTCGCATAGGAAGCGCCGAGTGCATCCAGGCTGGCGGTCGTCAGTGGCGCACCCCGGTGGGAGCGCCACAGCAGGGTAAGGATAAACGTGCCGAGGGTGGCCAGAGTAAAGGTCAGTACAAAGCCGGTATGCCAGATGTCGGTCAGTTCGGCTTTGGCCGTCAGGTTAAACAGCAGCGCTGGCAGACACAGCCAGACCACCAGACGGTTCAGTTCGGAAGCGGCGTTTTCGCCCAGACGGTGAGTTTTGCGCAGAATAAAACCGAGCAGGATCAGGCCAAAAATGGGCGTCAGAGTATTGAGAATAAAAGACATTGTTGTGCTACTGCATTGAGTACGCTGTCAGCATAGTGGGGTGGCTGCAACGTCACAATCTGGATTTAGTCGTAGTCGTGCTGTGCTCGGAGTTGCTTTATCGTGCTGATCTACATGCGATCAGATTTTCCGCGCAGCCTTCCGCTGCGGAGTGCGGCGAATCTGTAGCTGTTCCAGCAACCATTGTCCGGCAGGCCCAAGAGGCGTGCGCCGTGACCAGGCAACATCGATTTCTACCCCGCGTGGATAACCACTCATCGGTAGCTCCACCAGATTCTGACCAAAGCGTTTGACGACGGTGCAGGGGAGTTCTGCCCAGCCGAAACCACGTTCGGCAAATTCCAGCAAGGTCAGATAATCCGGTGCTGACCAGGCCAGACCTCTACTGTGCTGATGGCCGGGTGCGTAAGTGCGGATCAGCAGCTGGCGCTCATTTTCCAGATCTTGCCGACGAGGGTTGCTCAGCCGGGCTAATGGATGATCTCCGTGCACATACAGGCCGAATTCAGCTTTTTCCGGCAGGCGGGCGGTGGCAACGTCGGCGGGGTACTGACTTTGTGCGGCAAGAATGCCCATATGCACCTGACCCTTCTGAATCATATCGATCACGTCGGCATCTTCCGCCGGGCCACAGCGCAGCTCGGTGTGGGGAAAGCGTTCGGCAAAGCTGGTCATCACTTCGCCATGAAAGACGACGCTGTAGATATCGGTCATCACCAGTGACAGCAAGGGTTCAATATTGGCCGCCAGCCGCTGTGCCAGGGCATCGAGTTGTTCACTGGCGGCGAGAATGGCTTCCACCTGCGCCAATACCTGACGCCCGGCTTCGTTCAGTTGTGGCTGGCGGCCGCTGCGGTCGAACAGTGGGAAGCCGATATCCGTTTCCAGATTGGCAATGGCGATGCTGATGGTTGACTGGCTTTTGCCCAGACGCCGTGCCGCGGCGGAAAAGGAGCCGCTGGCGGCCGCCTCAACAAAGGCTTTAAGGGATTCCGGAGAGTAACGCATGTATTGATAAAACCGATGGAAGCTATGTTTTAAGTATCTGTTTTATGAAAGATCATAGCAATCCGGTTCATTCACCAGACGACAGAGCATGAAGACCATCCTGAGCAAAGAACGCATTATTCACGCCACCGGTTTCGAGGCGATTGCCATTCTGCTGTTTACCCCATTAATGGCCTGGACACTGAAGACTGAGGTGGCTACGACTGGCGCTCTGACGGTGATGATGTCGTTGCTGGCGATGCTGTGGAATATGGTTTACAACGGCCTGATTGACCGTTACCGGACAACGGAGCGGCAGCACTGGCGTTTCCGCGTGCGCCTGCTGCACGGTGTCGCCTTTGAGGCCGGGTTGGTGGTGATCTGTCTGCCGCTGGCGGTCTGGATGCTGGATCTGACACTGTTGCAGGCGTTCTTTATGGAACTGGCATTCTTTGTCTTTATTCTGCCTTATACCGTGCTCTATAACTGGGGCTTTGATAAGGCGTGGAGGCGTTGGCAGGACAGTAAAGAGCCGGCAGATTCCGCCGCGTTATTTTCGCTTCGCGAGTAAGAAAACATGGAAAAGGCGCATAAAAAAACCCGCACGTGGCGGGTTTTTCTATGGCAGCGGACGATTACTCGTCGATAAAGCTGCGCAGGTGATCGGAGCGTGAAGGGTGACGCAGTTTGCGCAGAGCCTTGGCTTCGATCTGACGGATACGCTCACGGGTTACGTCGAACTGTTTGCCGACTTCTTCCAGTGTGTGGTCGGTATTCATGTCGATACCGAAACGCATGCGCAGTACTTTGGCTTCTCTTGCGGTCAGGCCGGCCAGCACAGAGCGGGTGGCTTCGGTCAGGCCGTCAGAGGTGGCCACATCGAGTGGAGACTCGGAGTGAGTATCTTCGATAAAGTCGCCCAGATGTGAATCTTCATCGTCACCGATTGGGGTTTCCATGGAGATAGGTTCTTTGGCGATTTTCAGTACTTTGCGGATTTTGTCTTCCGGCATTTCCATGCGCTCGGCCAGTTCTTCCGGCGTTGGCTCACGACCCATCTCCTGCAGCATCTGACGGGAGATGCGGTTCAGTTTGTTGATGGTTTCGATCATGTGCACCGGAATACGGATGGTGCGCGCCTGGTCGGCAATCGAACGGGTAATCGCCTGACGGATCCACCAGGTGGCGTAAGTGGAAAACTTATAACCACGACGGTATTCGAATTTATCTACCGCTTTCATCAGGCCGATGTTGCCTTCCTGAATCAGATCGAGGAACTGCAGACCACGGTTGGTGTACTTTTTCGCGATGGAGATTACCAGACGCAGGTTAGCCTCAACCATTTCTTTCTTGGCGCGACGGGCGCGGGCTTCACCGATGGATACGCGACGGTTAACTTCTTTAATTTCCGGAATGCTCAGACCCACGCGATCTTCAACGGCGCGGATTTTTTTCTGCGAACGGAAAATTTCCAGACGGTAAGTGTCCAGTTTTTTCGAGTAGCTGTGACCGGCGGCGATGAGGCTGTCAATCCAGTCGTTGCTGATTTCGTTGCCCTGGAATCCTTTGATGAAGTCTTTGCGGTCCATGCCGCATTTACGCGTCATCATCACCATGATCTGGCGTTCCTGAGTACGGATCAGATCGAGTGAGCTGCGGGCGTTGGTCACCAGAGAGTCGAAGTATTTTGGCGTCAGTTTAATCGGCGCGAATAATTCGGCCAGTTTTGCCAGCGCTTCTTCGGTTTTCTTGTGTGCTCGGCCATTTTTTGCCAGGGATTTCGTCATGGCGTCGTGCGCATCGCGGATTTCATCGAAGCGACGCGTGACTTCGGTCATGTCGATGCCGCTGTCTTCGCTGTCATCGTCATCGTCGGAGTCATCGCTGTTGTCGTCGCTTTCTTCGGCGGCAGCTGCGGCTGCTTCAGGGCCGGCCTGTGGGCCTGGCTCAGGATCGACATCGGACGGATCGATAAAACCGGAGAAAATATCGCCAACGCGGTTTGGATCTTCTTCGGCTTCACGGAAGGCGTTCAGAATGGTTTCTGCGGCACCGGGATAATAAGCCAGAGCCGACATCACTTCGCGGATGCCTTCTTCAATACGCTTGGCGATAACAATTTCGCCTTCGCGGGTCAGCAGTTCTACGGTACCCATTTCGCGCATGTACATACGCACCGGGTCAGTGGTACGGCCTACGTCGGATTCAACCAGGGCCAGGGCGGCGGCGGCTTCTTCAGCGGCGGCGTCGTCGGCGGCATCAGACATAAACAGCGAGTCACCATCGGGCGCAACTTCAGATACCGGAATACCGATATCGTTAATCATGCGGATGATGTCTTCGACCTGATCCGGATTGGCAATATCGTCCGGCAGGTGGTCGTTTACCTGGGCATAAGTCAGGTAGCCCTGCTCTTTGCCTTTGGCGATAAGTTCTTTAAGACGGGATTGTTGCGTGTTCGCTGACATAGAAGCCCTGTGTTCCGTTTTTTAAGGCGGAAGAAAAACGCCGAAGTATAACTTTTAACCGATCTTTAGGCCATAGGCGCGACGTTAGGTTCCACTGTTTTTGCGGATGCCGGCGCCTGTGCCCGAAGGAGGCGGTTGCTTGCTTCATCATCTTCAGCAAAGTCAGTTAACGTGGGAAATCGGCCTGGCGAAAATATGCCCGGATGTGCCGATGCTGGCCTCTTGGCTCTGTCACGTTGGTTGCTGCGCTGCTGCAGTCATGTATTGAATCGGGCACCGGTTGTTACGCCGACGGCGTGCCGGATTCAGAAGTTCTTTGTATATAGGGGCAGTTTGCCCGATCTCAAGGCCTGGCCACGGTTTTCTTTAACGCATGGTCTGGCTGTTTATGATTTTTTTAATGGCGGGCGTAAATACGCGCCCGTTTTTTATTAATGCTGTGCAATTGTTTGTGCAGCTCGCGCTTGCGCGCCTGTTCTTCACTGCTGAGTTTTTCGCCGCGCTCAAATTTACTGGTCAGAGTGCGCAGTTCGGCACTGAGTTTGCGCGCGTTCATTTGTTTCAGAACCACGGCGATATCGGCGGCTGTGGGTTTCATCTGGCGGTCGGGTCGGTCGGCCAGTTGCTGCAGCTCTGCCTGATAGGGCGAGCCGATCCATTGAATCAGTAAGCCCACGCTGCTCTGTTGCGGTGTTTGCTTCAGTTTGCGCAGCACCTCTATTAACAGGCGCTCGTACTCACTTTCCGGCTCGGTATCGGGTAACTCCAGTTCGCTCGCCAGCGATGGCTGTTTGACCAGGGCGGTCAGTGCTTTGTGCACCAGCGGAGCAAGCGTGTCGGCGCTGTGATCCTGTTGCGGCGGCTGCGGCTCGTGGCGGTCGTCATCCAGATAAGCCGGCAAAGGCTCTTCGTGGTCGGGCAATTCCGCGCTGGCAGCGGGCGCGGAGGGCGCCGATTCAAGACGGTCGAGGGCGACGCTGTCGGCACCGAGTTCATCGCGCAGTTTGTTACGCATCAGGCTGCGTAACATGCCTTTCGGCAGTTTATTAATTAACGGGGCGGCCAGTTGATCCAGGCGCGCTTTGCCATCCAGGGTGTCGAAGTCGACCTGTTCTTTCAGGTGGTCGAACAGAAATTCCGGCAGATGTACGGCCTGATTCAGGCGTTGCTCGAAGGCGTCTTTGCCTTCCTGGCGCACCAGGGTATCAGGGTCTTCGCCATCGGGAAGAAACAGGAAGCGTGCCTGTACGCCATCTTCGAGTACCGGTAATACGGTTTCCATGGCCCGCGCAGCGGCGGTGCGCCCGGCCTGATCGCCGTCGAAACAAAAGATGACTTCCGGTACGACTTTGAATAACCGTCGCAGGTGGTGCTCGCTGGTGGCGGTGCCGAGGGTGGCGACGGCGTAATGAATGCCGAATTCGGCCAGCGCGACGACATCCATATAGCCTTCGACAATGACGATGCGGGTCAGCTTCTGGCGGATTTTACGCGCTTCGTACAGACCATAAAGTTCGCGGCCTTTCTGAAAAATCGGCGTTTCCGGCGAGTTCAGGTATTTGGGTTTTTCATCATTCAGTACGCGGCCACCGAAGGCGATGTAACGGCCACGGGCATCGCGAATGGGAAACATAATGCGGTCGCGGAAGCGGTCATAGGTGCGGCCGTCTTCTTTTTCGATCAGCATGCCGCAGCTGATGAGTTGTTTTATCAGCTCGCGTTCGCCATTGGCGGCAAGATAATTCTGCAGGTTGTCCCAGCCTGGTGGGGCGTAGCCGATGCCGAAAAACTTGGCGGCTTTACCGGACAGACCGCGATTTTTTAAGTAGTCGACGGCTTTGCCACGCTGCTCATGACTGCGCAGCATTTTTTCGAAATAGCTGCCGGCTTTTTGCATTAAATCGAACAGTGGCTGGTGTTGCTGTTCCTGGCGGGCTTCGAAGCTGACCTGTTCTTTCGGTACTTCCATGCCGGCTTGTGTCGCCAGCTTTTCCACGGCGTCGGGGAAGCTGAGGCCGTCGAACTCCATGACGAATTTAAGTGCACTGCCGGATGCGCCACAGCCAAAGCAGTAATAAAACTGTTTGTCGGGACTGACGGTAAAGGAGGGCGACTTTTCGTTATGGAAAGGGCAGCAGGCAGAATAGTTTTTGCCGGTCTTTTTCAGTTTGACGCGGCTGTCTACCACATCGATTACATCGACGCGGGCGAGTAGGTCATCTATAAAAGACTGGGGTATGCGGCCTGCCATAAATGCGGTGCCTGTTGTGCTGAGCGTATATTTGATTAAGCCGTATAAACGACAAAAGCGCTACACACCGGGATGGGTAGCGCTTCTATTGCCTGCAGAGCAGAATCAGCCCAGTTGAGACTTCACCAGTTGACTGATCTGTGCCATATCGGCACGACCTTGCACTTGTGGTTTCAGGATGCCCATGACTTTGCCCATGTCCTGCATTGAAGCAGCACCGGACTGTGCAATCGCATCAGCCACCAGTTTGGCCAACTCTTCTTCGCTCAAGGCTTCTGGCAGAAACTCGGACAGTACATCAATTTCATACTGTTCGACGGCTACCAGGTCGTCGCGTCCGGCGGCAGCGTACTGCGCGATGGAGTCACGACGTTGTTTGGTCATTTTATCGAGAATGGCCAGAGCACGTTCGTTGTCGATTTCAATGCGTTCATCGACTTCAACACGTTTGAATTCTGCCTGCGCTAAGCGCAGAGCATTCAGCCGCTCTTTTTCTTTGGCGCGCATTGCCGCTTTGACAGCGTCTTTAAAACTGGCAACCAGAGTACTCATGCGGTCTCCTTTATTCCCGTAATCCGGCTCTTAGTAGAGACGGACCATTTTACGCTGTTCGCGCTGCACTTTTTTCAAGTGACGCTTAACAGCGGCTGCCGCTTTACGCTTACGGATCCAGGTTGGCTTCTCGTAATGCTCACGACGACGTACTTCAGACAGTACGCCTGCTTTTTCGCAAGAACGCTTGAAGCGACGGAGTGCGACGTCAAACGGTTCGTTTTCTTTAACTTTTACAGCTGGCATCCAATCACCTACGTTTTAAATCAGTCTGTTTATGGGGAAACCACAGGCCCCAGTTAGAGGGCGGGCATTCTAAATCCTTTGTCCGCGGATTGCAAAGAGTAGTTTGAGTATTGGCCACAGGCAATGTGCAGGGCGCGTGGTTGCTGGGTTCTTGCTAAATACCCGTGGGGTTTATCCTGTCATTCCTGCGCGCTTTAAGTGTCTGTTGGGCTGTTCGGGAATTGCGGGTAGCGCCAGCTCTGGTGCGGCAGTATCATGCGCCCCTTCGTTAGATCGTGTGAGAAGAGATTATTTATGCGGGTTTTAGGTCTGGAAACATCCTGCGATGAGACCGGCATCGCCCTGTATGACAGTAAGCAGGGTTTGCTGGCACACCGGGTTTACTCGCAGATTGCACTGCATGCAGAATACGGCGGTGTCGTGCCGGAACTCGCTTCCCGTGATCATGTGCGCAAAGCGCTGCCACTGATTCGCGAAGTGTTGCACGAAGCGGGCCTGACGCTGGCTGAACTGGATGGTGTGGCTTACACCTCAGGGCCGGGATTGGTCGGTGCTTTATTGGTGGGGGCTTGTTTAGGCCGCAGCCTGGCCTGGGCGCTTGATCTGCCAGCCATTGGTGTTCACCACATGGAAGGCCACCTGCTGGCGCCGATGCTGGAAGATAATCCGCCTGCTTTCCCTTTTATTGCCTTATTGGTTTCCGGTGGTCATACCCAGCTGGTTCAGGTTGATGGCATCGGTCGTTACACATTATTAGGCGAGTCTCTCGACGATGCCGCCGGTGAAGCCTTCGATAAAGCCGCAAAAATGATGGGATTGCCGTATCCCGGTGGCCCTGCTCTCAGCGCGCTGGCGACCCTGGGTGATGAAAAACGCTTTAAATTTCCGCGTCCGATGACCGACCGTCCTGGTCTGGATTTCAGCTTCAGTGGTTTAAAAACCCGCGTGCGCACGACGATTCTTGAATGTGCGGTGGATGGTGTGTTGGCGGAGCAGGATAAAGCCGATATCTCTGCCTGTTTTCAAGCGGCCGTGGTCGATACGCTGGCGATTAAATGCAAACGGGCGATGCAGCAAACGGGTATTAACCGGCTGATTATCGCCGGTGGTGTGGGGGCTAATAAGCGCCTGCGCGAAAAATTGCGTACTACTGCCGAGGCCTTGGGTGGTGCCGTCTTTTATCCACGTCCGGAGTTGTGCACTGATAACGGCGCGATGATCGCTTATGCCGGTACCCAGCGCTTACTGGCCGGAGAGCATTCTGATCTGGCGGTCTCGGTTGTGCCACGCTGGCCGATGACCAGTCTGACGCCGGTTGATTGTGTTGCTGTTAACGTGAATGCAGAGCGTGGTGCAGAGCATGGATAGAGTTTTTATTCGCGGCCTGAAAGTCGATGCTGTTATCGGTGTTTATGACTGGGAAAAGCAAGTGCGTCAGCCTTTGGTTTTTGATCTGGAAATGGCCTGGGATATTCGCCTGGCGGCTGCCACCGATGATCTGATGCATGCATTAAATTATCAGGCGGTTACCGAGTTTATTGAGCGCTTTGTTCGTGAGCAGCATTTTCAGTTGTTGGAGTCCTTGCTGGAGCGCCTGGCTGAAGCATTGCGCAAAGAATTTGGCATGCCCTGGCTGGGTATTCAGGTGGAAAAACCGGCGGTGGTGCCACAGGCGCGTGCGGTTGGTTTGTATATTGAACGCGGTGATGAGCTGGCGGGAGATAATCGCTGATGTCGCGGATTTTTCTTGGCTTAGGTTCCAATATTAATGCCGAGCAGAATCTGGCGGCTGGAATCGCCCGCCTGAGTGAACACTATTCTTTGTTGCGCGTATCGCCCTGGTATCGTTCACCCGCACTGGGTTTTGATGGTCCGGATTTTATTAATCTGGTGGTCGAAATTGACAGCAACTGCTCTCTGACCGAGCTGGCTGGTACATTAAAACAGCTGGAATTTGATTTTGGCCGCACGCCGGATGCGGTGAAATATTCATCCCGCGCACTGGATATCGACATCTTATTATTTGATGATCTGGCTGGTGATTTTTCCGGATTGCAATTACCGCGTACCGATATTCAGCAGTTCGCTTTTGTATTGCGGCCGTTGCTGGATATTTTCCCCGACGGTGTTGATCCAGCTGATGGCACACCACTGGCGCATTACTGGCCAGCGCTGGCCGATCAACCGTTGTATCCGGTACGCGCCAGCCAGCATTCGATTGCCCGCGGTTAATCCGGGCTATTACTGTTCTTTCCGGTTATCGCCTGGAATTTAGGGCCTTCAGTTTCTTTCCAATGTTGTAAATGATGGTCGCGCGCTTCGTCCAATGCGGCTCTTATGGCGGCACCCTGGTGTCCCTGCGCTATGATGTCTTGCACTCGGATTGTTAATGCTTCTTTTAATGCGGCGCGCACATAGTTGGCTTGCGGATATGGTGTGTTTTCCAGTCCGGTACGGCCTTTGGCATCGGCTTCACACACCCATAAAAATTGTTCAAAACGTTCAGGTTTACGCCAGGCATCGAGTTGGTTAAATACCTTGTTAAGCGTGCTGCCTTTTAATTCGAAGGCGCGATGAATATGGGTATGAAATTCGCTGCTCAGCAGCGCCAGGTCGGCGGCATCGCGCGGAGCCTTCAGACGTTGATGTAACGCTTTTAAGGGTTTTTTGCCACGGGCTTCGTGCGCAATATGGCGTGGCCATTCGGTTTGTGGCGTTAATGCTTTGCCCAGGTCATGCGTGAGTGCGGCCCAGCGGACAGCAATGCTCTGGCTGAGCTTTCCGGCAGCCATCAGTGATAATAATGCGTGAATACCGCAATCAATTTCCGGGTGATGTTGTTCCGGTTGTGGAATGCCAAACAGGGCATCAATTTCACCGAACCAGACTTTCAACGCGCCGCAATCACGCAGTACCTGGAAGTAAACGCTGGGTTGTTGCTCGCCCAGTGCGCGCTGGGTTTCATTCCACACCCGTTCGGCAACCAGGTGATCCAGTTCTCCGGCATTAACCATATTGCGCATCAGTGTCATGGTTTCGTCGGCAACGTGGAAACCTAAGGGTGCAAAGCGTGCAGCAAAGCGTGCAACGCGCAGAACCCGTAATGGATCTTCGGCAAAGGCGGGCGATACATGGCGCAGTAAACGTCGGTCAAGATCGGCTTTGCCATTGTAGGGGTCAATAATATTGCCCTGATCATCCTGTGCCATGGCATTAATGGTCAGGTCGCGGCGTAATAAATCTTCTTCCAGGGTAATGTCAGGACTGAAGCGACAATCAAACCCCTGATAACCCTGGCCGCTTTTCCGCTCGGTGCGGGCCAAAGCGTATTCTTCGTGGCTTTGCGGATGCAGAAAAACCGGAAAGTCGGCGCCGACCTGCTGAAATCCCTGAGCCAGCAACTCGTCCGGTGTGCTGCCTACCATCACCCAATCACGGTCTTTTAAGGGAATATTCAGTAGCTGGTCGCGTACCGCGCCGCCGACAAGGTAAATCTGCATAACTAAAATTCCGTCAATAAAAAAGCCGCCACAATATTGTGACGGCTTTTAAGTTTAGCCTTTCAGGCATCAGAGCAGAACCTTTGCCGGTTCTGTCTGGCCGGAATCAGAAATAGAAACCGGTTTCCAGCGCAACACCGGCTTCTTTTTCAGGATCGCTCGGGTTTGCCATCGCGGCGATATCCAGGTGTACGCCAAACGGCGACAGACCAAAACCAACGGACACCATGTCGGAATTGCTTGCGCTCATATTGGTACGATAACCGGCACGCAGTTGCAGAGTACTGAACAGATCAAACTCGGCACCGATTGCGGCGTATTGGGTTGGATTTTCGAAGGCAATCGGATCGTTCTCGGTCAGGTCTAAATCCACCGCGACATTAACCCAGCTGCTCTGGTAGGAGAGGCCGGCGCGGAACTGAGGGTTCAGTTTTACCGAGCCTCCATCAATGGTATAAGCCGGCTGCAACGGATCCGGATTGCCATTGGAGTCTTTTGGTGTAACCAGTACATCGGCGTAGTCGAACTCGCCACCCAGTAAGTTTTTACCTACCAGGCCAGCTACCCAATTGCCCTCAGAGCCGAAGCGGTATGACGCGCCGATATCCAGGTTTACTTTGCTGTAGTCTTCTTTGGAGTCTTCCAGATCATCTTCGTCGACTTCATCAAAACCATCCACCTCATCGGCATAGTGATAGGTCGTGATTTTCTGCAGTTTTGGCGTCAGGCCAATGGCTACTTTTTCACCGGAGAAATCAAATTCGCGGGAGAGTGATACGCCCAGGTCGACAATGGCGACCGCAACAACTTCGGCGGTTGATGTCAGGTTGGCATCACTGGCGTCGTCGGTCAGTGCACCATTGCTGAATATACTCGTGCCATTCGGGCTGGTGTATTCATAGGTTTGCAGGTTATCAACGGCACTTTGCAGATTCAGTGCTTCTGTCGGGGTGATTGTATTATCAGCAGTGGCGTCGTCAATTCCTGTAGAGACATCATCGGCTGCATCAATATAGCCTTGTGCCGCCGGAACGTAACTGTTCAGTAAACCCAGATCACTGTCGGTAAAGTTGACCCGGGCAGATACGTTTGCTGTTCCGGAAAAACTGATGGCTGCGGCAAATTTTTTGCTTGGAATGGCCAGCGCACCACCTACGCCAAGGCGCGCACTGAGTGGGCTGCCAGAGATATTGTCCAGGGATTTTGTCAGATCAGAAATCGATGACTGAGTGACTACAAGGTCATCATCGACGTCACCAAGTGCGGATTTAAGGTTGGTGTTGGCGGTAGCGATCTGGGCTGCATCACCGGTTCCAATGGCGGTTTCCAGTTGAGAGATCCGGGTCGTCAGGGTATCAAGGTTGGCATCAAGGCCACTGGATAAGCCGCTGCCTTCAATGGCATTTTCAAAAGCAGGGAAAATTTCGTCAGAAATTAATTCTGCTTCATCGATCAGTTCCCCTTCATCCGCCAGGTTGACGCCTATTTGAGGAAACAGCAGAGCGAAATCATCGTCTTCGGATGCTTGTGACAGCAGCGAAGGGTTATAAGCCGGGGCGTGGGCGCGTTGGGCGCTGGCAACACCGGTGCTTCCCATAGCCAGACCACGGGCATCCATTGGCAGGAAAGGTGCAGCCTGGACAGATTGAATGCTGAGTGTTGCGATGGCGACTGCCAATAGTGAACGTTTGATCATGATCCGAGTTCCTTGTTTATCGTTAAACGAATGATGCTGGTTGGCTATGTGCGAAAAAAAACGATCTTCCGGGAATTATTCCCAGTCAGTTATTGTCTTAGTCCGTTTTGCACATAATGCCGTCAATCGTACAACTATAGTAGTCAGTATTCGCCACCCTTGCATAACGAATATGGCAAGTCTATCCTGCCGAATCTGTGTTAATTCGTTAACAGAATAAGTAGATCTGAATGTTAAACGTCATCTGTCCGAAACAAGCTTTTGCCACTATGGCTGCGCCGCTGCGAATTCGCCGCGCCATGGTTGTGCATGCCCGTTTCCGGCGGTCGTTTTAGTCAGTTCGCTCTGTTCTGTTTAAAAGGCCGCTTTCGCGGCCTTTTTTGTGGGCTGCAGGTGGTGTTCTGGTTTCTCCGGGGTCTGTGTTATGCCTGTTGTTGTTGCTTATCTGCTGGTGGTTTTTATCTGGTCCACCACGCCCATTGCTATCCAGTTCAGTCAGGACGGATTGGATTTTTTTACCGCTCTGACGCTGAGAATGTGGCTCAGCGCTCTGTTATCTTTGCCCATTCTTTTGCTGCTGCGTCAGCCTTTGCGTCTGAATCGTGCTGCATTAATGAGTTATCTGGCCGGTAGTCTGGGCGTCTATGGTGCAATGATGTCAGTCTACTGGGGCTCTCTTTATATTCCATCGGGTTTGATTTCGGTGCTCTATGGTCTCAGCCCTATGTTGTCCGGTGCGCTTGCCTGGTTCTGGCTGAATGAACGCGAACTGACGCCCGTTCGGGTGTTGGCGTTGTTGCTGGCGCTGTTAGGACTGACGTTTGTGGTTGCCGGGCGACTGGCACTGGATGACGGTGCCTGGCGTGGCATTTTGGGCACGCTGATGTCTGTTTTTTGTTTTGCCGCCAGCGCGGTATGGGTAAAGCAGGTCAATGCGGGTCTGCATCCGATGGTGCAGACCAGTGGTACGTTGTGGTTGTCATCATTTGTCTACCTGCTGACACTGCCATTATTTGGACTGCATCTGCCGGATGAGTGGCCTTTGGCCAGTCAGCTGGGGCTTGGCTATCTGGTGGTGTTCGGTTCTCTGCTGGGGTTTATGTTGTATTACCTGGTGCTGCAGCATCTGCCTGCATCCCGCGTGACCCTGATTACTCTGATTGCGCCGGTGCTGGCCGTTTTCTGGGGCTTCTGGCTGAAAGACGAGCGCCTGGCCGCCAGTTCGGTATTGGGTGCCGCATTGCTGCTGGCCGGTTTGGCGCTGTATCAGTGGCATGCCTGGCCGGATCGCAAGTTGCGTGACCTGTGGTTTTTCTCGCGCAGAATAAAAAAAGTTTAAATTTTTGCCGTCGCGGCCGATAGATGACCTAACAGGGGAATCTCTGTCCGCAAACCATGACGGCTGTTATGGCGATGAATAAGGACAGATTCCTGCGCCTCAGTTGTTCGGGAGATTGTTATGAAGTGGCCTTTCATGCTGGCAGGCAGTGCCATCGCATCCATGATGTTGCAGGGGTGCTCAAGCGCTCTGATTGAAGACAGTAATCTTAGTGAAGACCCTGAGGCGTATTTTCAGCCGGTGGAACAGGAAATAGACCCGATTGCGCCGATGGTGTTACGGGTTGTCGGTTATGGCGCAATGGATACGGACAAGAAAAAAAGTGAAGTCCAGCGACGCCTGATGGCCATTCGCGCATCCAAAATGGATGCCTACCGCTCAATGGCTGAGCGGGTGTATGGCACGTCTATTCAGGGCAGCACCACGGTACGCGATATGGTTGTGCAGAATGACCGCTTCCGCAGCTATGTGGAAACCTATATGCATGGTGCGCGGGTTGTATCGTCGGATGTGATGCCGGATGGCAGTGTTGAAACGCTGCTGGAAATGGTGATTGACCAGGGATTCCGCAATTGTTTACAGACGTCAGACAGCCAGCGTTTCAATGTTGATTGCCGTGCATCATTAGGCAGTCCGTCCGGCAGCAGTAACTTTGCTTCCAGCCAGCGTCAGCGTGTTCAGGGTGAAGCCAGCGTACCGGAAACCGGCTTTTACTTTATTGAGTGATAGCCAATCTGGCGAGGAGGCTTTATGCGTATCCTGAGCGTGATGTTCATTGCTTTATGTTCACTGCCTGTTGCCGCTCTGACGGTCGAAGTTACCGGTGAGGCACCGCTGACCGGTGCTGTTTCTTATGCCCGTGAGCAGGCATTGCAGGATGCCATGCGTCAGGCCAGTCTGCGCGCCGGTGCTCAGGTCAGCAGTACGCAGCTGATGAGCGATGGGGTGGTCAAACAGGATGATGTACAGGTGCGTTCGCATGCGCAGCTGAAAAATATCGAAGTGCTGTGGGAGGATCAGTCCGGCGGTTTATATCAGGTAGCTATCCGTGCCGATGTCAGCCCGCAGGCGATGTGCCCGGCCAGTACCCAGCGTTACCGAAAAGCGGTGGCCGTGGCCGGATTCGGACTGGCGCGTCCGCAGCAGGCCACACTCGGACAGCTGCAGAACATTGAGCAGGACTTACCCCGAGTGTTGGTTAATACCCTTAACAATCGCGGTGCAATCCATGCGTTGGATGCCACCCGTACCAGTCTTTATCAGGACCCAAGGCGCGCTCCATCGATGGAAACAGCGCAGCAGCGCTTAACCACATCGGTCGCACTGGCGACCCAGTTGGGGGCGCAGTATGTGGTGTCGGGCGTTGTGCGGGACCTGGCGATGATGGGGGAGGCGGGTAATGATTCCGGCCGCAACCGTGGCTCCGACAGCTGGCTGGATTTATTGGGTCTTGAAAGCAACAACCGCGACCGCCAGTTCGTGATGGATGTTTTTGTTCATGATGGCCTCAGTGGCGCCATGTTGTTTCAGCGCAGCTATTCGGCTCATGGTGCCTGGGATCGTCCGGCGCGCGAACGGGTGCCCTTTGCTTCTCCTCATTTCTGGCAAACACCTTATGGGGCCGAGGTGCGTGAATTACTCAGTGGCGTGGTGGATGATGTCGATGAGGTGTTACGTTGTCAGCCGTTTATGGCGCGCATCGTAAAAGCCAAAGGCAACCGCCTGCACATTGAAGCCAGCGCCGGAGCTGGTATTCGCCCGGGGGATAAATTTCAGGTTTACCGTACCGGTACTTTTTATAACCTCGACCTTGAGCCTCGTACCGAACTCAGTGATATGGCGACCGAGATTGTCATTAAGCAGGTACAGCCGCAGTTTGTTGTTGCAGAAATGAAACTGACCGCCGAGCATCTGGCGATTCAGCGCGACGATATGGTGATTGCCTGGTAATGCTTTAATGGCGCAAGGCGAATAGCCTTCGCCTTTGCGCTTATTTATATTTCTGTCAGTCGTGCTACCCTGCCTGCCCTTGTTCTCTGTGGATCGTATCCATGCTGCAAAATCGTCATCCTGCTTTCGTCGCGGCACTGTGGATGTCAGGGGCGCTGCTGTCATTTATGTTGATGGCGATTTCCGGACGGGAATTGTCACATTCGCTCACTACCTATCAGATTCTGTTTTTCCGCAGCGTGATCGGTGTTGTGGTGATCGCTGCTCTGCTCAGCCGCAGTGGCTGGGGACAAATAAAGACGCAACGGCTTAAAACCCACTGGTTACGGAATATTGCTCATTACGCAGGGCAATATGGCTGGTTTTATGGTCTGGCTTTTATCCCCTTAGCAGAAGTGATTGCGATTGAATTCACGACGCCGGTATGGACAGCGTTGCTGGCATTTTTTCTGTTAAAAGAGCGCCTGACCGGACCACGTTTGCAGGCTTTGGTATTGGGTATTGCCGGGCTTTTGCTGATTTTGCGCCCCGGTGCGGGCGTGCTTCAGCCCGCAGCGTTTGCGGTGTTGGGCGGTGCTCTTGGCTATGCCTTTTCTTATATCCAAACCAAATCGCTGACCCGAACCGATACACCTCTGTGCATTCTGTTTTATATGACGCTTATGCAGCTCCCCTTTGGTTTGGTGCCGTCACTGCTTAACTGGACAACGCCTGCGCCTGAGACTCTGCCCTGGATTTTACTGGTGGGTATTACTGCGATGAGTGCGCATTTCTGCATGGCGCATGCGTTTCGTTTGGCGGATGCAACCGTGGTGGTGCCAATGGATTTTCTGCGTTTACCGCTGATTGCGCTGGTGGGCTACTTGTTTTATCAGGAAAGTATTGATCTGTTTGTGCTGGCCGGTGCCGTGTTGATGTTCAGCGGTAATCTTCTGAACCTGCGGGCGGAATACCGGCGCAACTGAATTCTTACTCATTTACGCCGGGTTGACTGGGACTTTTACTCCTCAATGAATGTAGAGGGGCAGCTTTGGCGTTTGATCATGCGTTCTTCTTTATACGTTTCCAGATGAATATCAAATCCCCAAAGAAAATGCAGGTGTTTAAGTACTTCATGGGTATCGTTTGAAAGCGGTGTGCCGTTTTGCATGGTGTGACGCAGAGTCAGTGAGCGATCACCTTCAAGATCAACCGACCAGATCTGAATATTCGGTTCGCGCACTGAAAGATCATACTGACGCGCCAGCATTTCCCGCAGTTTCCGATAGCCGCGTTCATCATGAATGGCGTCGATCAGGTATTTGTTTTTTTCATCGTCGTCGTAAATGCTGAACAGATGAAATTCGCGCATCATTCTGGGTGACAGAAACTGCTGAATAAAACTCTCGTCTTTAAAGTTGTTCATGGCAAAGTGCAGTGTTTCCAGCCAATCGGAACCGGCAATATCCGGAAACCATTCACGGTCTTCAGCTTTTGGGTTCTCACAGATACGTTTAATATCCTGAAACATATTGAATCCCAATGCGTAGGGATTAATACCGCTGAAGTAAGGTGAATCAAAACCGGGCTGCATAACTACGTTGGTGTGTGATGTCAGAAACTCCATCATAAAACCATCGGTGACTTTGCCCTCATCGTAAAGATGATTGAGCAGGGTGTAGTGCCAGAAAGTTGCCCAACCCTCATTCATGACCTGAGTCTGGCGCTGCGGATAAAAGTACTGGGATATCTTGCGTACTATACGAATCAGCTCGCGCTGCCAGGGGGCCAGTAAAGGAGCATTCTTTTCCAGAAAATACAGAATGTTCTCCTGTGGTTCGCTGGGGAATTGACGTTTCTGGTTGTTCTTTTCGGCCTTTAACGATGTGGGTAGAGTGCGCCACAAATCATTAACCTGCTGCTGCAGAATGTTCTCCCGTTCTTTCTGCCGCGTTTTTTCTTCTGCTGCTGAAATGGGCTTGGGCCTGCGATAACGATCGACGCCATAGTTTTGTAAGGCATGGCACGCATCCAGAACCTGTTCCACTTCTTCCTGACCATAACGCTCTTCACAATGGCGCACATAATTTTTGGCAAACAACAGGTAGTCAATAATGGAGCTGGCATCCGTCCAGGTGCGGAATAAATAATTGCCTTTAAAAAAGGAGTTATGGCCGTAGCAGGCATGAGCAATGACCAAAGCCTGCATCGGCATGGTGTTTTCTTCCATCAGATAGGCAATACAAGGATCGGAGTTGATAACGATCTCGTAAGCCAGGCCCATTTGCCCACGCTTATAGCCTTTTTGCGTGGCAAGAAACTGTTTGCCATAAGACCAGTGGTTATAGCCGATGGGCATACCCACCGATGAATAAGCATCCATCATTTGCTCAGCACTGATGATTTCTATCTGATTCGGATAGGTATCCAGCTTATACAGCTTGGCAATGCGACCAATCTCACGGTCATAAACTTCAAGCAGCTCGAAGGTCCAGTCGGAGTCGGTAGACAGATATTCTCTGACTTTTTCGCTCATACAGCCTCCTGATAACGATCCTTGGCAAACAGTTCGCGGAATACCGGATACAGATCGCCGGGATTACGGATCTGGGCCATCGCAAAGCGTGAGGAAAATTGTCGGCTGAGGCCGGTGTATGCTTCCCACAGAGCCTGATGCTGGTTGGGAGTGATTTCAATATAGGCAAAGTACTGCACCATGGATAACAGCGAATCCCCCAGAATTTTTGCGCACAGTGGTGAGTCATCATCCCAGTTATCACCATCTGAAGCCTGGGCTGCATAAATATTCCAGTCGCTGTTCTGGTAACGTTCCTCAACAATTTGTTGCATCAGCTTTAATGCACTGGAAACAATGGTTCCGCCGGTTTCACGGGAGTAGAAGAAGTCCTCCTCGCTGACCTCGCGGGCGCTGGTGTGGTGACGGATAAATACCAGTTCAATATGCTCATAGTTCTTCTGCAGAAATAAATACAACAGAATATAAAACCGTTTGGCGATGTCTTTAATATCCTGTGTCATCGAGCCTGAAACGTCCATGATGCAGAACATAACCGCCTTACTGCTGGGTGTCGGGACTTTAACCTGACTGCGGTAACGTAAATCCAGATCATCGAGGAAGGGAATGGTTTTCAGTCGGCGCTCAAGGTCGGCAATCTGTTCTTTAAGCGCCAAGGCTTCGCTGCTGTCATCCAGTCCGCTCGCCGATAGCCCGGTTAATGCGGCCTGTAATTCCTTCAGTTTTTTACGTTTTCCTACACTCATGCCGATGCGGCGCGCATGAGCATTGCGCAGCGAGCGGACAACCGACAGGTTGTTGGGCGTGCCTTCTGAGACAAACCCGGCGCGACGGGTTTTAAATTCCTTTGACTGGCTCAGTGTTTTTTTGATCATGTTTGGCAGTGCCAGATCATCAAACAGATAATTCAGAAACTCATCGCGGGTAATGTAAAAAGAGAACTCGTCTTCCCCTTCGCCCTGATTACTGGCTTGCCCTGAACCGCTGCCTCCGCCACCTTGCTGCGGTTTGTCCAGTTGATCGCCGGTATGGAACTCTTTATTACCAGGGAATACCCGATGTTGTTTTCCACCGGGACCATGACTGATGCTGGGTTCATGGGTATTACGGGTCGGAATACTGATCTGTTCACCGCGCTCCATATCGGTAATGGAGCGGCGGTTGATCGATTCTGATACCGCCTCTTTGATATGTTGCCGGTAGCGGCGTAAAAACCGCTCCCGGTTGACCATGCTTTTGTTTTTACCGTTCAGGCGACGGTCAATAATGTAAGACATGGTTTACTCCTTATCTGCCGACAGGATTTCTGTTGCGGTCGTTACTGCGACTTACGCACACGCAGGTACCATTCAGACAACAGCCTCACTTGTTTCTCGGTGTACCCTCTCTCGGTCATTCGGGCAACAAAGTCATCGTGTTTTTTCTGATCGTCAGAAGACGATTTGGCAGAGAATGAAATAACCGGCAACAGATCTTCGGTGTTGGAGAACATTTTTTTCTCGATCACGGCGCGCATTTTCTCGTAAGACTGCCAGGACGGGTTGTTGCCATTGTTGTTGGCGCGTGCGCGTAATACAAAATTAACGATCTCGTTGCGGAAGTCTTTCGGATTGCTGATGCCCGCTGCTTTCTCTATTTTTTCGAGTTCTTCATTAATAGAAACCCGATCAAGCATTTCGCCGGTTTCCGGATCACGGTACTCCTGATCCTGTATCCAGAAGTCAGCGTAAGTCACGTAGCGATCAAAAATATTCTGGCCGTACTCTGCATAAGATTCGAGGTAAGCGGTCTGAATCTCTTTGCCGATAAAACCAACGTATTCGGTCGCCAGATATTCTTTAATAAAATTCAGGTAGCGGTTGTGGGTTTCTTCCGGGAACTGCTCCTGTTCAATAGCTTGTTCGATGACATACAGTAAATGAACCGGGTTGGCGGCCACTTCGGTTGAATCAAAGTTAAATACCTTGGACAGAATCTTGAAAGCAAAGCGCGTCGAGATGCCATTCATGCCTTCATCAACCCCGGCTGAATCGCGGTATTCCTGCAGCGATTTTGCTTTTGGGTCGGTATCTTTCAGGTTTTCGCCGTTATAAATCCGCATTTTTGAATAAATGCTGGAGTTCTCCGGCACTTTAAGGCGTGAAAGAACTGTAAATTGCGCAAGCATTTTTAATGTATCGGGTGCGCAATGTGCGCTGGATAATGAGCTTCCTGATAGCAATTTTTCGTAAATTTTAACTTCTTCATTGACGCGCAAACAATAAGGAACCTTGACGATATAAACGCGGTCAAGAAACGCCTCATTGTTTTTATTGTTTTTAAAGGTCTGCCACTCCGATTCATTGGAGTGAGCCAGAATAACGCCCTGGTAAGGAATGGCGCCCATGCCTTCGGTGCCGTTGTAGTTACCTTCCTGAGTGGCGGTCAGCAGTGGATGCAGCACTTTAATCGGTGCTTTGAACATTTCCACAAATTCCATCAGACCCTGGTTAGCACGGTTCAGTGCACCTGAGTAGGCGTAAGCATCCGGGTCATCCTGTGAATAGTCTTCCAGTTTGCGGATATCCACTTTACCCACCAATGCAGAAATATCCTGATTGTTCTCATCGCCAGGTTCCGTTTTGGCAACACCAATCTGGTCGAGGATTGACGGGTAGAGTTTAACCACTTCGAATTTACTGATATCTCCGCCCATCTCATGCAGGCGTTTAACAGCCCAGGGAGACATTACATGGCCAAGATAATGACGGGGAATTCCGTAATCTTCCTGCAGAATCTGCGCGTCTTCTTCCGGGTCAAATAATCCCAGAGGCGATTCAAACACCGGAGAGCCTTTAATGGCATAAAACGGAATGTGTTCAATCAGGTGTTTAAGACGTTCAGCCAGTGACGATTTACCACCACCAACAGGGCCTAATAAATAGAGGATTTGTTTGCGTTCTTCCAGCCCCTGAGCAGCATGACGGAAGTATGAAACAATATTTTCAACGGCTTCCTCCATGCCATAAAACTCAGAGAAGGCGGGGTAGCGTTTGAGAACTTTGTTGGAAAATATGCGGCTTAAGCGCTGGTCTTTGGCTGTGTCGATTAATTCCGGCTCGCCGATAGCCATCAGCATTCGCTCGGCGGCGGTGGCGTAGACACTTTTGTCCTGTTTGCACAATTCAAGGTACTCCTGCAGGCTCATAACTTCTTCCTGCGTGGCGGAGTACCTGTCTTTGTATCGGCTGAATACGCTCATAGTTCACCTCTCCGGTAGCTATTGTGCAGTCTTGTAATATTTTTCGGTTACATAAAATTCCGTTGATTAATGCCTGTTTCTCTCAGACCAGTATGGTTCAGTTTGGTTGACCCGTGCCAGTAAATAATTTTTTTGGCCAAGGTTTTTGTCTGGTGTTCAGAATTAAGGTGTGACTGTTTTTCGACGCCTTAATCTGTCTGTATTTAATTATGCATTGAGCGTGCCGCTTATCGCAGAAGGTAATAAAAATGAAATTATTGGTAATTCAGTTAACAGGAGATTGTCGTTGCAGGAAGGGTATAAACGCAGGGAGTTGTAGCGAGAGGATGTTGATAGTGAACCGGCACCGGAGCTGACACAGAAGGAGGTGCAGAGCGAAGCCACAGCTGTGCTGTGGCCCGTTGTCATCCGTTGTGTTCGCACCATTCAGGGAATGCCAGCTTCCACATTTCGTAACCGCCATCCAGGCTGTAGACATTGGTGTAGCCCTGCTCGCCGAAGAACTGTGCAGCGCCCTGGCTGGAGTTGCCATGGTAGCAGCACACGACCAATGGCTGGTCTTTGTCGGTGGCAGCGATAAATTGTGTCAGGCTTTGGTTGTCTACACGGGTTGCCGCCCGGATGTGGCCAGCATCGAAGCTCATCGCATCACGGATATCGGCAATGGCGACATTGCCTTGTTCAAACAGGGCTTTGGCGTCGCCTGCGTTGATGTGTTTAAACGCACTCATAGTATTACCTCAGTTGGCCCCCGGCAGCGGGAGTGGTTATACGGGCTGTGCCGGCACCCGGAACCATTGCTGGTCGTCGAGGCGCAGGGCAGATAATTCACCGCCCCAGACACAACCGGTATCCAGAGCATAAACATTGGTGCCATTCGCTTTGCCTTCCAGTGCGGCCCAATGGCCAAACAGCAGGCGGGTGGTTGCTGCGGCGCGGTTTTCCGCTTCAAACCAGGGCTGGTAACCCGGCGGTGCCTGGTCAAGTCCTTCTTTGCTGAGTAAATCCAGCTGCCCTTCAGGGCTGATAAAGCGCATGCGGGTCAGATAATTGACGATCAGGCGCAGACGCTCCATCCCTTGCAGTCCTTTCTGCCACTGGTCGGGCAGGTTGCCATACATCTGGCTGAAGAATGCGCTGCAGTCATTACTCTGCAGCACCGCTTCGACTTCCTGTGCCCGTTTGCGTGCCTTGCGTGCACTCCAGGCGGGCGGAATCCCGGCGTGGCTCATGCACCAGTTGCGCGCTTCATCCAACACGACCAGAGGCTGGAAACGCAGCCAGTCGAGCAGCTCGTCGCGGTCAGGCGCATTGAGCACCGGTGTCAGCGTGTCGTTGTTGCGACTGCTCTGGCCACCGTAGTGCATGGCCAGAAGGTGCAGATCATGATTACCCAGTACGCAGCGCGCGCGGTGGCCGAGGCTTTTGGCAAAGCGCAGGACTTCCAGTGATTGCGGCCCGCGGTTAACCAGGTCGCCAGCCAGCCACAGTTGATCTTGTTGTGGATCAAACTGCACCAGTGCCAGCAAGCGCTGCAGAGGTTCGTAACAACCTTGAATATCACCAATTGCGTATATTGACATCTAGCAATCTTCTCGTCGAGGCGTTGTGGGCAAATGTCAGTTCAGAGCGTTGGGCGTCGCCAGGGTAAACACCGGAATGGTGGCATGAAACAGAGTGCCGTCATTCGCTTCCATCACATAGTAACCGCGCATGCTGCCAACCCGGGTAGCGAGCACTGCACCGGAAGAATAGCGGTAGCTTTCCAGTGGCTCGATGGTCGGTTGTTCGCCGACCACACCTTCGCCTTTGACTTCCTGCACATCGTTGTTGCCATCGGCAATAAACCAGTGGCGCGAGCGCAGCGTCGCCGCCTGCTCGCCACGGTTATGAATATCGATATGGTAGGCGAAGACAAAGCGCTTCTCGTCCGGCACGGATTGCTGGTCGAGATATTCGCACTGCACGCTGACCACAATGCTGTCGTCGAGGCTCATGCCTGTTCTCCGCTGTCGTCAGCGTTTGCATCAGGCGCAGCCTGCTGCAGTTCGTAAACGGCATCGGCGATGCGCACGTATTCTTCCAGCGTCAGACGCTCCGGGCGCAGCGTGGTATCAATACCAATGGCTTCCAGCTGTTCGGCGCTGATCAGGTTTTTCAGGGTATTGCGCAGGGTTTTGCGGCGCATGCTGAAGGCTTCGCGCACCACGCGTTCCAGTGTTTTGGTGTCTTTTGCCGGGAAAGGCAGTACATCGTAGGGGCTCATACGCACGATGGCGGAATCGACCTTGGGTGGCGGATTAAACGAGCCCGGGCCAACGATAAACAGCGGCTCCACCTTGCAGTAGTACTGCGCCATGATGCCCAGGCGGCCATAGTCGGAAGTACCGGGGCCGGACGCCAGGCGATCAACCACTTCTTTCTGCAACATAAAGTGCATGTCATGCACGATGGTGTGATGCGCCAGAAAGTGAAAAATCAGCGGTGTGGAAATGTTGTACGGCAGGTTACCGACAATCCGCAGTTGCTGGCCCGGCTGCAGCAGCTGGCGGAAATCGAACTTCAGCGCATCGCCTTCGTGGATACGGAATTCCGGAAAGTTAAAAAACTTGGTACGCAGAATCGGGATCAGATCGCGGTCGAGTTCAACCACATCGAGCTTACCGCAGGCGTCTAACAGTGGTTCGGTCAGGGCGCCCATACCAGGGCCGATTTCGACCAGGCAGTCGGAATGCTGCGGATGAATTGCGCGCACAATCTTGTCGATAACATGGTTATCGTGCAGAAAGTTCTGGCCAAAGCGTTTGCGGGCTTTATGCCCCTGGGCTTTCGGGGTATGCCCCTGAGCCTTGTGGGCATGACCCTGAGCTTTGGAGTTGTGTCTTGTCATATCAGTTTGCCATTTGCAGTGCGACTTCGATGGCGGTCAGCAGGCTGCCGCTGTCGGCTTGCCCGGTAGCGGCAAGATCGAGCGCCGTACCATGATCGACCGAAGTCCGGATTACGGGAAGTCCCAGAGTGATATTGGCGGCGCGGCCGAAGCCATGAAACTTGAGCACCGGCAGGCCCTGATCGTGATACATGGCCAGGGTTGCGTCCGCCTGTTGCAGATGCTTGGGAGTATAGAGGGTATCGGCGGGCAGTGGGCCAATCAGATCCATGCCTTCGTCGCGCAGCTGGTCGAGGGTCGGAATAATAATACCCAGCTCTTCACGGCCAAGATGGCCATCCTCTCCGGCATGCGGATTCAGACCGGCAACCAGAATGCGCGGTTTGGCGACACCAAAGAAGGTTTGCAGGTCGTGATGCAGAATACGGGTGACGCGTTTGATGCGATCCGGGGTGATGGCATCGGCGACGGCGCGCAGCGGTAAGTGAGTGGTTACCAATGCAACACGCAGATCGCTGGTGGCCAGCATCATCACCACTTCTTCGACACCGCAGTAATCGCGGAAGTATTCGGTATGACCACTGAAGGCGATACCGGCGTCATTGATAATGCCTTTGTGCACCGGGGCGGTGACGATTCCGGCCCAGTGCTTATCCAGTGCGCCCTGAACGGCAACGCGCAGGGTTTCCAGCACATAGGCGCTGTTGGCTTTGTCGAGCTGTCCGGCACGCACCGGGGCGTGTAGGCTGACCGGACAGACGGTCAGCTCACCGGCGCCACTGGCAACCGGGGGGCTGGCCGGATCAAATTCACGCAGGCGCAGTGGCAGACCGAGCAGTTTTGCCCGTTCTTCCAGCAGACCCGGATCGGCAATCACCACCCGTTCGCAGCTGTGTGGTTGTTGCGCAATCTGAATGCACAGATCCGGGCCGATACCGGCGGGTTCGCCGGCGGTGATGGCCAGACGCAGCGTCATGGACGCTCCTTAATATCAACGTAAGCTTCGGAGCGGATTTTACGCAGCCAGATGGGCAGTTCTTCTTCAAAACGGCGGCTGTAGAGCATCTGGCGTACCTGATTGCGCTGGTTTTCGGCGCCGACATCGGTCTGACGACGGTCTTCAACCTGCAGGATATGCCAGCCGAACTGGCTCTCGAATGGAGCGCTGATTTTACCGGCCGCGGTTTCCTGCATGGTGGTATCAAATTCCGGCACCATATCACCCGGATTCACCCAACCCAGATCACCACCGCTGGCACCGCTGCCCGGATCGTCGCTGAATTCCTGTGCCAGAGTGGCAAAATCTTCACCGGCCTGCAGGCGCTGATACAGCTGGTTGATCAGTTCTTCAGCCTGTTGCTGATCGCGTACTTCGTTGGTGCGGATCAGAATATGACGGGCCTTGGTCTGGGTAATCAGTTGGGTATTACCGCCGCGCTTATCTTTCAGTTTAACGATGTGATAACCGCTGGCGCTTTTGATCGGATCAGAAATGCCGCCAACCTGCAGCTTAGGGGCAACCGGGGCGAAAATGCCCGGCAGCTGAGCTTCTTTACGCCAGCCGAGATCGCCACCATCAAGCGCCGTGCGACCGCTGGATTCGGCAATCGCCATCTGGTGAAAATCGGCACCGTTGCGCAGTTTCTTAACCAGTGCCTGAGCTTTTTTCTCGGCGGCCTGCAAATCGGCCGGTGAGGCTTCAGAGGGGACGGCAATCAGGATATGGCCGAGGTTGTACTCCGCGGCGGAGGCCATCTTACCCAGATCGGAGGCGAGGAAATAATCGACGTCCTGATCGGTAATCTGAATGCGTTCGCCCACCTGAAAACGCTGTACGCGGGAAATGCGCATTTCATTCAGAATTTGCTGGCGCGCGCTGGCAAAGGACACGCCTTCTTTTTCCATCGCTTTCTGGAATTGCGGCAGGGTCATATTATTCTGTGCGGCGATGCGGCCCAGCGCTTCGTTCAGTTGGGCGTCGCTGATGCGGATACCGCCACGATCAGCCATCTGCAACTGAACGCTTTCCAGAATCATGCGCTCCAGCACCTGAGCACGCAGCACATCGGCTGGTGGCAGTGCGCCACCGGCATTCTGGCGGGTGACACTATCGATGCGTTCGGCCAGTTCACTGGCCATCAGAATGTCGTCATCGACAACCGCCACCACTTGATCAATGGGGACCGGAGCGGCCAGTGCGTGCTGACTGGCGAGAGCAAAAATGCTGCTGAGCAGGAGGGTTTTAATAGTCATGGTATTGTCGTCTTGAGTATCCGGTTATGCCTTCACTGATAATGTCGTCGGTGCCACTGCCGAAGCTGCCGAGACCTTTGAGCTGAATGCTGAGCATAAAGCCGTAGCGTTTGTCGGTGCTGAATTCGGCATCAGCATCGGTATCTTTGGGTGAACTTTCGCGGTACAGCATCTGTACCCGCCAGCAGCAGTTCTGGTATTCGAAGCCGGCCAGGGACTCGAGTACCGGGCTGACGGGGCGTTTTTCACTGCTGTTACTGTCATAAGTGCGCAAATCGCGCAGCTGGCGTCCCACCAGTGCCCAGCGGTCGGTCAGCGACCAGAAAAAGCCTGCATCCAGCTGCTTGGTACTGGTCAGCACTTTGTCGGTTGTGTTGTTGTAACTTTGCACGGTATTGGTGGCAACGTTCAGGAAGCGGTTATTCAACCCTTCAAAGCGCACACCATAACGGCGCTGACGGGCGAAGTCTTCATAGGTATCCCATTCCAGCGTGTGGTACAGCGACCACTTTTCATCCGGGTTCCACTCCACTTCACCCAGCGTACTGGATGTGGCCTGAGTATCTGCGTCGGGGATGGCGCTACCGCTCAGTTGCACCAGACGGTCTTTGTTGTACCAGATACGACCGGCACTGGCGCGGAATTGTTCCAGACCGTCATCGCGGATAAAGCGCGTGGTCAGACCCGCACTGATCTGATCAAGGTCGGCCAGACGGTCGCCACCGGTAAAACGGTCGCCGTTGAACAGGCTGGCGTAGGTGACGGTGGTTTTGGTGCTGTCAAAATTAGGAATCTGATCCTGCCCGGCCAGATACGGGCTTTTCACCCAGAACAGACGTGGCTCCAGTGTCTGCTGATAGTCGCTGCCAAACCAGTTGAATTCGCGCTCAAAAAACAGACCGGCATCGACGCTGTAGCGGCCGGTTCCCTGGCTGACGTCCAGCTCGGTGTCGGTAAGCGTGTCGTCGGCGTTGGTGAGGTTATAGGTACGCTGGCGGTATTCCGCTTTGGGGCGGAGAAAGCCGAATGGCCATTCCAGCGGATAAGCGATGCTGGTGTCGGACAGCAGACGGTCGCCATTCAGGGCAGCAAAGCCGCTGAGGGTTTGTTCGCTGTCGTTGATAATGGCTTCGTCTTCGCGGGTAAAACGCGTGGTCTGCAGGCGTTGCTGAATCTGCAGGGCGTTGATCACCAGCGGCTGATAACTCAGGTTCAGCTGCGGCAGACGGCGGTAAGGCCGGTTGCCGAGGGCGATGGTTTCGTCGATGGTCTGAAAGCTTTCGGCAGTAATATCAAAATGCCAGCTGTCCTGATCCCAGAGAATTTGACCGCGGCGTGGCAGGTGAGTGGTGCGGTCGACGGCCGCGGTCGGGCTCATAT
Source organism: Thalassolituus pacificus (assembly GCF_025318105.1). Taxonomy (NCBI): domain Bacteria; kingdom Pseudomonadati; phylum Pseudomonadota; class Gammaproteobacteria; order Oceanospirillales; family Oceanospirillaceae; genus Thalassolituus; species Thalassolituus pacificus. The sequence continues at coordinate 274,265 of NZ_JAOANI010000012.1, read as the reverse complement.
CGCTGAGGTAGTCTTTGTCGCTGATGTTGTTGTACACCCAGCGGTGCTGCCAGCCAGCTCCCAGCTGTCCAGACTGCTGATAATTCACCAGCCAGCGTTCTTCACCTTCGGTGGCGTCCTTATTCAGATAGCCATAATTCAGCTCACCGTCACCCAGCCAGCGGGTTTTATGACGCAGCTGGGTTTCCCACAGCATGCCGCGGTCGAGAATATGATGCGGCACAATGGTGGCATCGGCGTTGGCGGCGATGTTCCAGTAAAACGGCAGTTGAATATCTTCCGCCTGACCGAATTCATTCAGGGTGAATTTCGGATCGAGGAAACCGGTCATACGCTGGTCGCCGATGGGAAAGCGGTAATAAGGAATATACAGCACCGGTACTTCGGCCACGCGCACACGGGTATGCCAGGCGCTGCCGATGCCTTTATTCTGGTCGAGGTGCAGCTCGCTGGCGGCCAGGTCCCAGTCGTTCTGGCCGGGCTCACAGAAGGTAAAGGTGGCGTCGGTTAAATTAATCTGGCCGGCTTCAAGGGTTTCGATATGGCCAGCGGAACCCCGGAAATGACGTTCCGGTACGGAATACTCCGCATCGTAAAAATGCACTTCTCCATCGTTCTGGCTGATGCTCGCCGATTCACCCTGCAGCACAACCTGAGGTGCCTGCAGTGACACATTGCCATGAAACTCACCGTAGCCGCGGCTTTGATACCAGCTGGCACGGTCGGCACGCAATACGCGGTCCTGTTGCTGCAGCAACACGTCACCACTCATTTCGGTGTCGCCGTTTTTATTTAACGTGGAATTATCCGCTTCTGCTTCTATGCGGTCAGAATCCAGCGCGGTAATGGCCGGAATACGATAATTACCGCTGCAGAATTCTGGCAGCGCCTGTTGCTCTTCTTCGTTCAGCTCGGTGCGGTCGTACCAGCTCAGTGGGTGCGTGCTGGTATTGATGCTGGGTGCTGCACTGAACGGCTCTTCTGCTCTGGCCGGAAGCAGCACTACCGCACTGACCAGCGCGCCGCCAAACAGGGTGCCAGGCAGCTGCAGGGTGGCAGTACGGCGCAGGAATGCGGGAACCAGGCGCTGAATGTAAGGACAAATCTGAGTCATGTGCGGCTGTAGCGCCTATCCATATTGAGTATGTTATCTTAACGCGCACAGTAACTTATTAACCGGGGTGCCGCGCAAGGCGCCCAATTCTAGAACGACTAACCCTGAGAGGCCAGCATGGATCAGCGGCGGGACAATCTCGCTCAATGGGCGGTGGCGATGATTCGCCAGCATTCTGAATTTAATGTGACCGCAGAAATGGACATGGTATCCGGCGACGCCAGCTTCCGGCGTTACTTCCGTCTGCGTTGTTTTAACCACAGCTGGATCGCTGTCGATGCGCCAGCCGATAAGGAAGATAACCCACGTTTTGTGCGCATAGCGCAAGCCTGGCATAAGCATGATGTTGCTGTTCCCAAAGTGCTGGCCCACGACTTTGATCAGGGTTTTATGCTGCTGGAAGACTTTGGTGACCAGATGCTGTGGCCCGCCCTGCACGCCGATGGCGTCAGTGCGACAGCGGTACAGCACCTGTATCAGCAGGCCATCGACCAGTTGCTGCATATTCAGGAATTACCGACAACCGATCTGCCCGTTTACGATGCAGCGTTGCTGGATCAGGAAATGGCGCTGTTCCGCGATTGGCTCTGTGTGCAGCAACTGGGCATGACACTGAGCAGTGCAGAAGAACAGCTGCTGGCCGACACCTTTGCCTTATTAAAAGCCAATGCGCTGGCACAGCCGGTGGTGGCGGTACATCGCGATTATCACTCGCGTAATCTGATGCTGCGTGCGGATGGTTCGCTCGGTGTGATTGATTTTCAGGATGCCGTCGCCGGGCCTGTTACCTACGATCTGGTATCGCTGCTGCGTGATTGCTATGTACGCTGGCCGACCTCGCTGGTCGATGAACTGGCTGCGTATTACTGGGAGCAGGCACGACCGCAGGGGATTTATCTGGGTGAATGGAATCAGTTCCAGCGCGATTTTGATTTCATGGGGATGCAGCGTCACTTAAAGGCTGCCGGAATTTTTGCACGACTCAATCTGCGAGACGGTAAAAGTGGTTATCTGGCGGATATTCCCAATACCTGTAAGTACCTGCTGGATATCAGCGGCCGTTATGAAGAATGCACGGCCTTCCATCAGTGGCTGGCCGATGTATTTATCCCGCAGCTGGATACTTTGCCGAGCGCAGGTGCTGATCAGCGTCGAGACAGCAGCGCCGAATGAAAGCCATGATTCTCGCCGCCGGTCGCGGCACCCGGATGGCGCCGCTGACCGATAACTGCCCCAAGCCTCTGCTGCCGCTGGCGGGTAAACCGCTGATTGTTCACCACATTGAAAAACTGGTGGCCGCCGGTATTACTGAACTGGTAATTAATCACGCCTGGCTCGGTCATATGCTGGAGCAACAGCTGGGCGATGGTTCGGCTTTGGGTGCGCAGATTCAGTATTCGCCGGAGGCCAGAGCACTGGAAACCGGCGGCGGTATTTTACATGCACTGCCGCTGTTAACCGCAGCAGGGCAGGAGCCGTTTTTGCTGGTGAATGGTGATGTCTGGACCGACTGGGATTACCAGCAGGCGTTGCAGGTTTCACTGGCGAATGATTTGGCGCATGTGTGGCTGGTGGATAACCCGGAACATAATCCCGCAGGTGATTTTACCCTGCGTGATGGCAGGGTTTTGAGTGGCGGGAATATTCACCATGATCGTCTGACGTTCAGTGGTCTCAGTGTGTTGCGGCCACAATTGTTTGACGCTCAGGAAGCGGGGGCATTTCCACTGGCACCCTTACTGCGAAGGGCGATGGACGCCGGCCGAGTGGGTGGCACTCACCTGCGTCAACGCTGGGTGGATGTCGGTACGCCACAGCGGCTGACAGAACTGGATGATTATCTGCGGACGACGGCTTTATGAATTTCTGGTTTGGTAAAGCAATGGGTGCGGTGATTGGTCTTTTCAGCGGCGGCCCTTTTGGTTTGCTGGTGGGTGCCTTTGCCGGGCATCTGTTTGATCAGACGCTGGGTAAAATGTTGCTGGGTCAGAGTGCGGTTGAATCGACCGGGCCGCGCAGCGAAAGGGCGCAGGTGCAGCAGGTATTCTTCCGCGCGACTTTCCGTGTGATGGGACGGCTGGCCAAGGCCGATGGCCGGGTCAGCGAGCAGGAAATTGATGCCGCCAGCCATATCATGGATCAGATGGGATTAAGCGGACCGCAACGCACCAATGCCATCCAGTTTTTTACCGAAGGCAAAGACCCGGATGTCGATTTAATGCCCGACCTGAACCGCCTGCGTGAGCTGTTCGCTCAGCGTGCCGGACTGGCGCAGATGTTTCTCGAAATTCAGCTCAGCGTAGCTTATGCCGATGGCCGCCTGTCGATCGAGGAACGGCGTCTGTTTGACCGCATCTGTCGCGCGCTGGATATCGGGGCTTTTCAGTTTGAATGGATTAATGGTCGGGTACAGGCGGCGATGCGCGGTGCCGGTCAGCGCCAGCAGCAGTCGCGGCCGGGCGCGCAGCCACAAAGCCAGTTGCGCGATGCTTATACCGTGCTTGGCGTAAAGACGGAAGCCTCCGATGAAGAGCTGAAAAAAGCCTATCGCCGGCTGATGAATCAGCATCATCCCGACAAACTGGTGGCCAAAGGTTTACCGGAAGAAATGATGAAGCTGGCGAAAGAAAAAACCCAGGAAATCCAGACCGCTTACGACCTGGTGCGCAAAGCGCGGGCTTAAACTTTATGCCTGCTAGCGGCCTGGGCTGGTGAAGCGTTCGCTGGCTTTTTTATCCAGCCAGCGTCCGAGCCGGAGCAGTTCCAGATAGGCATCCGTAATTCTCAGAAATCCTTCACCTTGCCGCGCATATTTTTAATCGCACCGCGTTTGGTTTTACTGTCGACCCGTTTCTTTTTCGCAGAGCGCGTCGGACGGGTGGCGATGCGTTTGGCCTGAACTTTGGTTACGCTCTGAATTAATTGCTGTAAGCGGGTCAGAGCATCCAGTCGGTTCTGTTCCTGGGTGCGGTATTGCTGCGCTTTGATAATAATAACGCCGTCCTGGGTCATACGCTGATCACTCAGGGCGAGCAGTTTCTCTTTATAAAATTCCGGCAGGTTGGATGCCTGAACGTTAAAACGCAGATGAATAGCGCTGGACACTTTATTCACGTTCTGACCGCCGGCGCCCTGGGCGCGTATCGCGGTCATGTCGATGTCAGACCAGGGAATGCTGACGCTGTGGCTGATAAACAGCGGGTCGGTAATATCGTTCATGCGTTACTTGGGGGTCGCCTTACTAATGTTGGTGATGGTGCTCATTGTCTCGCAGCGCTGCTGTAAAAATGCTGTCAGACCGGTACTTTGGCCAGATGAAAGGCGATGGCCCAGAAATGACAGAAACCACCGCCGATCACGAATAAATGCCAGATTTCGTGAAAGCCAAACCATTTTGGCCAGGGATTTGGCCATTTGGTGGTATAGACCACTGCGCCGATGGTGTAGCTGAGACCACCGTAGGTTATCCATTTCAGTGCGTCGGCAGGAATCTGATCCAGCAGCGGGTAAACAAACACCACCAGCCAGCCCATCAGTACATAAATCACCGTCGAGAACCAGCGCGGCGCGCTGATCCATACCAGTTTAAGAATCACACCGGTCAGCGCCAGCGCCCAGACCACGCCAAACAGCCACCAGCCGCTGCTGCCGTGCAGTGGTACCAGACAAATCGGCGTATAGGTACCGGCAATGAGCAGAAAAATCGCCATATGGTCGATACGCTTCAGCCACTGAATCACGTCTTCTGAGGCGTGTATCAGGTGGTACACCGTACTGCTGGCAAACATCAGCAACAGTGTGGCGCCAAAAATCATAAAAGACACCATGTGCCAGACGCCGCCGTACATGGCAGCCTGAGCGGCGAGAATGCAAAGGGCAACAATAGCAAAAACAGCACCAGCCAGATGCGTCAGGCCACTGATGGGATCACGGAAAACAGCATGCATAGTGTTACAACTTATTGATGGTTTGGTGAGAGTCGGAGCATCTCTGAAATATTCACAGATGCACCGGTATGATACGGCTTTTTATCCGGGCCTGTTAAATTAGTCTGTTCAGGCTCTGAACCTGTCTGCATTCAGCCTGCCACCGTGAGGAATTATTGTGTCTCTGTCGCCCCTGGATTCTGATTCTAACTGGAACCTGTATCTGGTCCGTATGGCCAGTGGTCAGTTGTATTGCGGAATCAGCACCGATGTTGAACGGCGCTTTGCCGAGCACTGTGCTAATGGCGCTAAAACCGCCCGAGCCCTGCGTGGTCGCGGGCCTCTGACCCTGGTTTATCAAACTGCGGTGGGCGCACATGGCGATGCGTTGCGTGCGGAAATGCGGGTAAAGAAACTGCCTAAAACAGAAAAAGAGAAGCTGGTGCGGGGAGAGCGTTCCTTGCCCTGAATGTTATCAGGGCAAGGGGGTTGTGCTGTCGGGTGGGTTGTCAGCGACGGCGACGGACAACCGCAGCCAGCGCCAGTAACCAGATCAGGGCACCTCCGGAGGAACCGGATTTTTTGCCTGGTTCTGTTGGATCAGGATCGGCAGGGGCAGGATCGATAATGCCATCAGCATTGCCATCCATTAACATGGCTTGCGGGAGTTTTAGCCCCGGTGCCTGTTCCTGAGTGCCAAACACCCACAGTGTTTCATTCTTACTGTTTTTACTCTTATCCCAATCGCTGAACCGCAGGCCATCACAGGCATCAGCGGCGCTGGCGCACTGGATATGAGCCAGATCGAAGTTCTGGTTAGGAATCAGGGAACCGTATCCTTTACCTTCGGCACGCTTGGCCAGATCACGGGCGGCGTGGGTGTCTGTTACATCAGTCAGCGTCATTCCACCGCTTTCACCAGTCAGAGCGCCGATAAAGCGGGTGGTGTCGCTGTCCTCTGGTAAGCGCACGGTGCTGATAATCCGTAACAGCGAGCTGTCTTCCATAGAGCCTGTAATGCCACCTGCACGGGCATAAATCTGTTCGTCGAGATTGACCGTACCACTGGCCAGGGAGTCACTGATGTCAGTTTTGTTCATGGCGCCTGCAAGAGCACCGATTTGGGTCCGGCCGCTGGCAATGGTGGCGACAAAGCTGCGTTTAACCGTACTGCTGATGCTCGGGCTGGTGGACGAGGTCGCTGTCATTCTGCCAGCCAGGCCACCGATATTTTGATCACCGCTGACGTTGCTCTGTACGCCTGCTTCATCAACATTGCTGTCGCTGAGGTATCCAACCAGTCCGCCGCTGTTTTCTTCGCCGCTGACGGTGGTTTTCAACAGAATACGGTTAATGGTCAGCTCTACACCTGAACCGATCAGGCCGCCGTTGTCACGGGCATCGCAGAATGGCTGGCAGTTTTGTACTTCGCTGGCGGTGGCTGTTACTTTTGTTTCGGCCTGAATTTTCTGGAACAGGCTGCTCCAGGCATAGCCTGCCAATGCCCCGGAGTTACCACCACCTTTAATATCAGCGGTCAGTTTCAGGTCATGAATGCTGGCGAGTTCCAGATAGCCGAACAGTCCGGTGAAGTACTCGCCGGGACGATTGATCGTGAGATTGAGTAACGCGTGGCCCTGGCCATGAAATTCTGTGGCGAACTTCAGGTTGAAGTTACCAATCGGCTCAAAGCCTTTGCCGTCATTCCAGAACTGATCCCCTTCATCGAAGCGGCCATTGCCGTTGGTGTCGAAATTCAGGTCGCGGGTCAGCTCGTAGCCATTACAGCCGCTGGCCGCGCAACCACCATTGGCGCCGTACAGATGGGTGCCGTGAATTTCACTTGGGTGCTCGTCCGATGTGTTATTGCGGATCTCGTTCAGATCCTGCAGATCTTCGATTTCAATCAGACCGTTGTGGTCGCTGTCATAGATATCACGCGGCGCGGCAACGCTGAGTGCCGAGGTAAAAGCCAGCAGGGCGGGGATAAAAGGGGTAAAACGCATAAAGGCTCCGGACGTCCTGTTCGCAAAGGCGGAATGATAATAGATACAAATTGATACAGAAATCAGAAATGTATCGATTTCACTGTTCCGCTGACGAAACAAGTAATCTGAGCGGCAACCGCTTCGTCGTGTTGTCTGTCAGGCTGTTCGCGGATTGGCAGCACTCTGGCGGATTTGGATAGTGACCACTGAATAGTGGTGTGGTACAAAAGTACACAATTGCAAGACAATAACAATAAAGGTCGTTCTCATGCGTGTTCTTCTCTCGCTGTTGGTGTTCGTCTCGCTGACGGGCTGCGCAGCTACTCAGGAAATTTTTGTTCAGCAACCTTCCGCTCATAACATCGCGGCAGAAAAAGTGCCGACGGCAGGTGCGGTATCGGTCGATATTACGCCGCCGCCAGGTATGCCGATGGGTGGCTATTCGGTGATGGCCAACCGTGGCCAGGGCTTCCGTACCCGCATCAAAGCGCGGGTGGTGTACATCAATGATGGTAAAGGGCAGTCCGTGGCGCTGGTGCAGACCGACCTGACCGCCGCATCGTTATTATTGCAGCACGAAGTTGCGGCGCGGGTAGCGGAAAAAACCGGGCTTAAGCCAGGCGATATTGCCATTACGGCTTCCCACAGCCATTCGGCGCCGGTGAATTTCTTTGATAACGATTTTTATAACAAGCACATGTCCAGCGGCCAGTGGCTCGAACCCGACTTTCTTGAATTTGCCGCAAGCCGGATCAGTGCCGGCATTATTCAGGCTTATGAATCGCGTCGTCCGGCTAAAATCGCCACCGGCAAAAAAGACATTTACGGCTACAACCGTAACCGCTCCCTGGATTCTTATGTGCTGAATAACGATGTACAGGGTGTGGAGCTTGATGATCCACAGGCTAAATTTGAGGCGGTAAACCCATCGCTGTATATGGTGCGGGTGGATGTGCGCGACGATGACGGAAAATATAAACCGCTGGGTGCCTTCTCCAGTTTCTCAGTACATGCCACGGCGCTGAGCGTACCGGTTGAAGTGTATAACGCTGACCTGTTTGCCTATGCGCAGAAGGATCTTGAGTGGAAAATCCGCGACCGCTACAAAACCTCATGGCCGGTTGTGCATGCGCTGAGTACCGGTACTCAGGGTGATATGGCACCGGCACTGGAAGAACATGGTGATAACTACTTCAGCCATTTTGATGTCGACTGGAAGGCCGCGAAAAAACTGGGGCAGGGTATCGGTGGCGAAGCCATCAGTCTGTTTGAAGCACTGGGCTCAGAGCTGAGCAGCGATATTCAGCTGGCCAGTGCCGCGCGCGAGCTGAATATCCGTGAGCACACCAAAGCCGGTGACGTAGAAATCTGCCATGACGCAGCGGTAGGCAACACCGTCGCGGCGGGTGCTTATGAGCGCCGTACACCGTGGCTGAGCGCGATTCCGTTTTTCCACGGTGGCAATGTGATGGCGCGTCGCTGGTGGTTCTTTAAAGATGGCTGTCAGGGTAACAAACGCCATCTGGGGTTCTCTTTCCTGCAGCCGCTGCTGGAGCCCAAAGACAGCTTCCCGAATACCGTCATGTTCCAGCTGCTGCGCATTAACGACATGGTGATTCTGCCGCTGCCATTTGAAACCACGACTGAATCCGGTCGCCGGATTTCAACCGCCGTCAGTGACGCTTTTACTGCGGTCGGGCAGGGGGTGAAATACGTCTGGGTGGCCAGCAACGCCAACGGTTACTTTGGCTACACCACCACGCCGGAAGAATACTCGCGTCAGAATTACGAAGGCGGTCATACCTTATATGGCCAGTACACCACGCCTTATCTGGCAGCGCAGCTGGGTACGCTGGCACAGGATTTTCTGCAGGATGGCCGCGTGCAGGAATTAACACCGGAATGGCGTTATGAGCTGAAGGTTAACCACTTCCTGCCGGAGGCTGTTGTCAGCAATGGCAAGCGCGAGTGGCTGCAGCTTCCGCATGAGGTAAGTGCCGAAGAACCAAATGAAGAAAGCTACGTCGCAGTACAGTGGCAGGACATCGGGCCGGATCAGATTGCCTTTGATCAGCGCCTGGTGCGTGTCGAGCATAAAGTCGGTGACCAGTGGCAGCAGCTGATTATTAATGGCGAACCGGTGCACGATGATGGCTACGATATCGAAGTACGCTATCTCGATGACAGCGACAACGGCATGGCGGAATACGAAAGCCGCTGGTATAACCCGGTAGCAGGGGGCGAATACCGTTTTGTGATCGAAGCGCGGGATAATCAGCCGCGGATGACGTCGGCCAGCTTTACCTATGGCAGCGGCAGCGCAGGTGTCGCCTTAGCGCAATAAGAGTTCAGGTGCGCTGCGTGTTGGTGGAATAACCCCGTCGCAGCGCCGGAATTGACGTCCGATGCCGGAGGTTCTGTAAGAATCTCCGGCTTTTTTACAGTAATGTCATATTGCTCCTTTAGATTTAGCGCCCCCGTTGAGTAGAATGACCCGCTGATATTTTCAGGGATAACGACAAATACCATGTTCAAAGCCACTTGGGCGGCCCGCTGGTTTGTAGTGCTGGGCGTTTTAACCTTCATTTTTGTTCTCGTCATCAATACCCCGCTGCACTTTGTCTGGCGCTATGTTGAGCCGCAGGCCGGGCGCTTGCCGTTAAAAATTGAACAGGTGTCCGGTACGTTGTGGGATGGGCGTCTGCGTTTCGCTGTTCCGCAACTGCGGGATCTGGGCAGTCTCGATGCCCGTTGGCAGCTTAGCCCTCTGGCGTTGCTGACCGGCCATGCCGATCTCAATGTGCGGGTTATGGGCGATGGCGTGCGTTTAAAAAGCGCCGTCCGCGTTGGCCTTGATCAGCAAGTGCAGATACTGGGTGCCGATGGCTATCTCAATGCCGATAAGATCCAGCCACTGCTGAATCGCAACCGGGTGTCGGTTGCCGGTGAGTTTGAGCTGAACCGCTTATTAGCCAGCGTTAATCTGCAGACCCGTCAGTTTGCAGATGTCTCTGGCCGTCTGGTGTACAGTGGCGGCGAGGTCAGCTTCCCGGTGGATAACAAGCCCATCCGTGCGACCATGCCGATGCTGATTGGCACGCTGGGTATGGAGCCGGAAAAAGCCGTATTAAACGTCGAAACCACCGAAGGCCAGGCGCTGATTCAGGGCTTTATGCAGCAGGATGGTTGGGGTGGTATCGCTATCCGTCGGCGCTTTCTGGATGTGTTAGGACAGAAGTGGCCCGCCGAAGCCACGGAAGAAACAGTAATTTTTGAAGTGTCCCATAAGGTTCTGTAACCTTGGGCGCTTCGTTTACGGAGTACGAACGTTTTGGCAGATAACGTGGCTGAGTTAATGAGCTGGCAGCGCTGGACGCTGGTGCTGGGTAAGACAGCCCTTACGGTCCTGTTATCCTGGCAGCTTGCGCATCTGACCTGGCTGATTGTTGCCCCGGAGCCGCTGCTGCTGAAGGCACCATCGCAGGCCAGGGGCGAGTCACAGGGCGGCGCATTAGCCGGAACGGGCCAATATCATCTGTTTGGTGATGTCAGTGCCGAACCGCTGGAGGCGGTGGCAAAAGAAGTGGATGCCCCCGATACCCGCCTGCGCCTGCAGTTACTGGGTGTAACCCGCAGCACCAGCAATGAAGCATCCAGTGCCATCATTGCGCCGAAAGGCGGCCAGGGAGAATTTTACCGCATCGGAGATGCGGTGCAGGGACGGACGCGTCTGGCCGGTGTCTATGACGACAAAGTCATCCTCGACACCAACGGCAAGCTGGAAACCCTGAAATTTGATGAAGAATCCAACGCTGGCATCAGCGCCAGAGCCGTGGCGGCTCCGCGTGCCGATACCCGCCGTTCCGGTTCCCTGCGTGAGCGTTTTAAGCAGGTGCGTAACCCCGGTGATTTTATGAGTGTGGTGACCGACGAAGTTGCCAACGATGCCGAAGGCGCGATGCGTGAAATGGGTCTGGAGGCGATTGGCTCCGGTCAGGGCTATCGTGTGCAGCCGGGCTCTATGCTGACGGCGTTGCAGATGCAGCCCGGAGATATTGTGTTATCGGTTAATGGTCAGGCGCTGGGTGATCCGCAAAGCGATCAACAGTTATTGCAACAGGTCAGCAGTGAAGGCAACGCGCGCATTGAAGTGCAGCGTGGCAACAGTCGCTTTGTTGTTAATCACAAGCTTAATTAAAGGATATTTAGTGTGTTAAAGCAGTGGGCATTCGTCATCATGCTGTTGGTCAGCGCCGGAGCACAGGCCGCGCAGGACAGTTGGCAGATTAATCTGAAGGAAGCAGATATTGGTGCCTTCATCAGTCAGGTCGCTGATATTACCGGCAAGAGCTTTGTGGTTGATCCGCGGGTAAAAGGCAAAGTAAACGTGCTTTCCAGCGAAGCCATGAATCAAGAAGGCGTTTACGAACTGTTTTTATCAGTATTGCAGGTACAGGGTTACGTTGCTGTACCAGCCGGCGATGTCATTCTGATTGTGCAACAGAATGATGTGAAACAGCAGGGCCGTGATCTGGATGAGCGTGTTGCCGTCGACAGCCAGGAGATGCTGACCAAAGTCATCATGATTAAAAATACTCCGGCGCTGGATCTGGTACCGATTCTGCGTCCGCTGGTGGCTAAATACGGTCACCTGGCTGGGGTTAAATCGGCGAATGCGCTGATTATCTCTGATCACGCCGCCAATATTCAGCGTATTGAACAGATTATCGATCGTCTGGATAAATCCGGCAGCGAAGAGCTGGAAGTGATTCAGCTGAAAGAAGCCTGGGTGGGCAACGTGGTAACCATGCTGCAGAGCCTCGATCCGGCTAAGGTGTCGCAGGGTACGGCCGCCAATGCCAACGAAAATACCGCCGGATCGATCCGTGTGGTGGCCGATGAGCGCAGTAATCGCCTGATTATTAAAGGCGAAAAAAGCGCGCGTGAACGTGTCCGTAAATTAATTGAAGAACTCGATCAGCCATCGTATTTCTCCGGCAGTGCCAAGGTTATCCGTCTGCAATATGCCGATGCGAAAAAACTGGCCGAACTGCTGAAAAATTTACTCGCCGACGCCTCTTCTGCCGCCGATAAAGACGCCTCGCAGGCCAAAGGCAAAGCCGGTATTCATGCCGACGAAGAACTCAATGCGCTGGTTATTCGCGCTGAACCATCATTAATGAAAGAAGTGGAAGAACTGGTGGCGGCGCTGGATGTCCGTCGTGCGCAGGTCCTGATTGAATCGGCTATTGTCGAAGTCACCGGCGATATCACCGATGCGCTGGGCGTGCAGTGGGCAACCGGTAATCTGGATGCACCGGTCGCTGGCACCAACTTCTCTAATTCCGGCCCGTCACTGAGTACGATTGCCACCGGCATTGCCACCGGTAATCCGGCATCTGCACTGGGCAGCGGCCTGACCATTGGTGGTTATCATGAAGTGAACGGCGAAGTGGATTTTGGTGTGATTCTGCAGGCGCTGGCGAGCAACAGCCTGACCAACCTGCTGTCGACGCCAAGCATCATGACGCTGGATAACCAGGAAGCAGAAATCATTGTTGGTCAGACCGTTCCGTTCCGTACCGGCTCTACCGCTTCCAGCAGCAACACCAATCCGTTTACCACCATTGATCGTAAAGACGTGGGTATTTCGCTTAAGGTTAAGCCGCACATTCATAATGGCGAAGCGATTCGTCTGGAAGTGGAAGCAACAGCCGAGTCGGTATCGCAAACCACCATCGACGGCAGTGCTGATTTGATCACCAACAAACGTTCGATTAAAACCATGATTCTGTCAGAGAACGAAGAAACCATCGTACTGGGTGGTCTGATTCGTGATGATATCCGTGAAGTGGAAAGCAAAGTGCCGTTACTGGGTGATATTCCGCTGCTGGGCTGGTTATTTAAATCGAAATCGGTAACACAGGTGAAGAGCAACCTGATGGTATTTCTGCGTCCGACCATTGTTAACAATACCGGCGTGGCCCGTAAGCTGACGGAAGATAAATACAACGGCATCTGGGAGTTCAGCCTGTCCGATAAATTAGGCCGCGAAGATGTGGACGCCGAACTGGAAAAACTGTTCCAGGGATTACCGGGTAATCGTAAGAAAGATTAACAGCACCTGCGGTTACTGCTGGTAAAAAGCCCCGATTTTCGGGGCTTTTTACTTTTCGCCCTTTAAATTACTGCGCCAGTTCCAGTGGGTTTAATCCGGCCTTGCGCATTAAATCGATCAGGCCGATCAATGGCAGACCGATCAGACTGTTGCCATCACGCCCTTCCAGTTTTTCGAATAAATTAATCCCCAGCCCTTCTACTTTAAAGCTGCCGGCGCAGTCGTATGGTTGCTCCAGTGCTACGTAATGCTCAATTTCCGCGTGACTCAGATTGCGGAAATGCACATGGAAAGGTTCGGTCAGTGAATAATATTCACCGCTCGCGCTGTTCAGCAAACACAGGCCGGTATAAAAGCTGACCCGCTGGCCATTGGCGCGTTGCAGTTGCGCTACGGCGTTGTCGTGGTTGCCGGGCTTGCCGCAGATCTGGTTGTTTAAGACACAGGTCTGATCGCTGCCGATAATCCAGTGTTGCGGATATTGTGCGGTTAATGCACGGGCTTTTTCGTGTGCCAGACGGGTGACGTAATCCTGTGGTGATTCGTCTGCCGATGGTGTCTCGTCAATATCCGGGCTGGCGCAATCAAAGGGAATGCGTAACCGGGCCAGTAATTCACGGCGGTACGGCGAGCCGGAGGCGAGCAGTAGCTTCATAGTGTTTCCGTTTTCTCAGAGTCACAGACATAAAAAAACCGGGTAAAAACCCGGTTTTCTTTTTACCACAAAGGCTGATTAAGCAGCGAAGTTCGCGTTAGCGAATTCCCAGTTAACCAGAGCCCAGAAACCTTTCAGGTAATCCGGACGTACGTTGCGGTAGTCGATGTAGTAAGCGTGTTCCCACAGGTCAACAGTGATCAGTGGGGTCAGGCCTTCAGTGATCGGAGTTGCAGCGTTGGAGGTGTTAACAATGTCCAGAGTGCCGTCAGCTTTTTTCACCAGCCAGGTCCAGCTGGAACCGAAGTTGTTAACAGCCATATCGTTGAACTTGGCCTGGAAATCAGCAAAAGAACCGAATGCTGCGTTGATAGCGTCTGCTACCGCGCCAGTAGGTTCGCCACCGCCGTTAGGGCTCAGGCTGTTCCAGTAGAACGTGTGGTTCCAGATCTGCGCTGCGTTGTTGAATACGCCACCGGAAGACGTCTTGATGATGTCTTCCAGAGTTTTGCCTTCAAACTCAGTACCGCCGATCAGGCCGTTCAGCTTAACAACGTAGGTGTTGTGGTGCTTACCGTGGTGGAAATCCAGGGTTTCGGCAGAAATGTGCGGTTCCAGTGCGTCTTTTGCGTACGGCAGGGCAGGTAATTCAAATGCCATGGTGTCTCTCCATTCGTTACTGAGTCGGGTTGCATATGTCTTGCTGGATTATCAAAGCTCTGCAAGTATCGGGCATGGCAATGCTCAACCGGACAGAGCTTCTTTAGAGCCCGAATCATAGCACCCCTGTATTTAGGGTGCTATTCATGCGGTTTGTAAGGGTATTGAACAGACTGTCTCTGTCCGATTGCTGTCTTCTGTGTCGCAATCGTTACGCAACCGGCGGAATGCGTGCGGAAGACGGTGGAAAATAATAACAGCGCTCAGAATTTATACTGACGGCAGATGCCGTTATACTGGGCGCAATAATAATGATGATATTTTCGTGGGGACAAAAAATGGATAAAGAAAAAGAACCGCTGATGCCGGATATGAAACCGTCACAGGAAGATATTGCACTGCGCCAGAAACAACTGCAGGCGCGCCGGATTGCAGCCCAGCGGGCTGCCGCAGCAAAAACAGGCCCGACAGCGTCTGTTACCGCTCCGGCTCCGAAACAAACTCTGGCGGTTGCCGCGCTGGTGATTGCTTTAGGTATGGGGGGGCTGGCTGCGTTCTTGTTTATGCAGCTGCAAACTTTGCAGGGTCAGTTTGCCAATGCCGAAGCGGTGCTGAAGAGTCAGGCCGCCAACATTAATGTGCTGAATGAAAAGCTGTCGGTTACCGGTGAAAATGCCAACCTGTCGCTGGATGCTCTGAAGGTTATTATCAAAGAGCACGATACCGAAATCCGTAAGCTGTGGGATGTGGCGAATAAGCGCAATAAAGCGGATATCGCCAGCAATGAAAAAGCCATTGGGGCTTTAAAAGGATCGCTGGCCGGTCTGGATAAAGAGCTGAAAGCCAATACCGATAAACAGCAGAAAGCGATCGCTGCTGGCGATGCCGCCACGCAGAAAAAACTGGATGCCAGCCTCGCTGACATGAAGAAGAAAATTGCCAAAGTAGAAGCGCAGGTCCTGGCGATGCCGGCTGAAACTGAACTGCGTGTTGCGCAAAATACCGAGAGTATTCAGTCGCTGGAAGCCGCGATGACCAAGATGCGTCAGAGCGGAGCCGGTGGCAATCTGGCGGATATGAAGCTGGAGATTGAAGATATTCAGATTCGTCTGGACCGTATCCAGAATGCTCTGGGTGGCAGCGCGCAATAATGTCGCTGTGTGCTCAATGGCAGACCGGGGCTTGCGCTCCGCGTCTGTCGCTCAGCCGGGACGCGGTGCGGTTGCGCCGCGAACTGGCAACGTCTTTTCTTACCCATACGTCTGTTGCAACGGCCTGGCAGCTCGGTTTGCGGGCGGATACACCGGGGACGGCGTTTTTCTGTGGCTATCAGGCCGCCATGCGTCAGCTGGATCCGGCGCTTGCTGCTGATGCCTGGGCGGCGTTCTGTATTTCTGAAGCCGGGTTGCGCTCTCTGAGTCAGATGCAAACCCGTTTTAGTGCTGCAACAAGCTGCCTGAACGGTGAGAAATCCCATGTCATGCTGGCAGAAAACGGGCTTGATTTACTCTATGTGGTTGCCGCCGGTGACGATGGTCTGCTGTGCGTGCAGGTTGCTGCCAGGGCGAATGGTGTTGAGGCATTAACGGCTCGTAAAGCGCAGCCATTTCTGCCGGATGTGCCGCATACGCCGGTGCGTTTTAACGACGTACAGATTACTTCCGGCTATCGCTGCGAGAATGCTCACCAGCGTTTGAATAAACCCTTCCGTTACTGGGAAGATGTGCACGTGGCACTGGCGTTCAGTGGCTGGTTGCTGGCCAATATTTCTGCTGAGAAGGACGTTTCTGAACTCAACATCAATGACGACATCAACGGCAACACAAGCAGCAACACCAGCGCTAATGCCAACACCACCGCCGGTACGCAGAATTTGATCGCTGTTGCAGAAAAGCTGGCGCAGTGTTTTGCTGCGCAGCCACAGCAATATTCACTGACAGCGCTGGATGCTCTGGAAGCGTTGTTGGCGTGTCAGGATGCAATGCTGCCGCTGCTGACCGCAGGTGCCCGCACGCTTTGGCAGCGCGACCGTATTTTGTTGCAATTGGCGACACCTTTGCGCGCAAAAATCCGCACCAGCCTTACAGGGTGATGCGTTTCTGTGCGTGTTTTTTGCTGTGTCTGGTGAGCGGCAATACCCCAAAAAGCGATCATGCCCGAAGAGAGAGTTCTGGCTGTCAGCGTGCTGTCACGGTAACGGTCGTGGCGCCGATACTGACGTTGGTTGGCAGACTCAGTGGTGCTGCTTCAATGGTCGGAAGTTTTTCGTTGTCGCGCGCGCTGAGGGTTTCGCTGTCCAGGTTTTCTGTGTTCTGGGCTTGCGGGTCGACGTCGATGCTGTCAGGTGTTTCGACAATGGTCTGCGCCATTTCTTTGTTCAGCAGACGTGAAAGCGGGATGCTTTGTGAGGTTGAGCGGTTGTAGCGCTGAGCATGGCTGTAATCGTAATGATGCGTGCGCTGCCTGGCTTCTTCGATGGCAGTAAAAATATCGTTCGAGTAATACTCGTCGTGTGGATTGGCTGCCACCGCACTCAGACTCAGCGCGGAAGCAGCAGATATGCCCAGCAGACCGATAACGATTTTTTTCATGGCAACCTCCGGTACAGTCAGGGCTTGTAGCTGGCCTTGATGGTCACGGTTGCACGGATATCCGTGACCCGGCTGTTTTCTGAGCGGGCTTCGCGAACATAGATTTCTTTTGATCGCTCAACCACGGTCTCGTCGTCGGGTTTATCCTGCTTTTTCTTGGCTTCGGCCAGCGTTTCCTGCTTGCTCTTACGACCCTGAGCGACATCGCGCACGGGTTGCTGAGCTTCAAGAGCGGCGGCTTCACCGGCAGCGGTCGGGCCCATTGCGCCTTCAATGACCTCAGCATCCATTTCGGTGTTGAGCAGTTTAGGCAGAGGGAAGCTTTTCGATGTGGTGCGGTTATACCAGGAGCGGCCGACGTACTCGTCGTTGACCGGATTGCGCTTGGCATCTGCAACCGCGTCTTCCAGATCAGCGGAATAATAGGATTCATTCACCGGTGCAGCCTGTGTGGAGGCGGCAGTCAGTGTCAGCAGAATACAGGCAGTGATGTAACAGGATCTTTCCATGTGTTGACCCCTTTTGTTTTTGTTATTTTTTGTAATTATGTCATCATAGCAAGCTGAGTTTTTTATGTACACTGGCCAGCCGGTTTTGCGTTGTAAATTTTGTCGGGCACAAGGCTCTGGCAGACAACGTTGCAGAGCGGGCGCCTTATGTCGTCAGGTACTGCTTTTACCCAACACGGGCAGGAAAATAATAATGATAAGAATCGTGTCGCTTGGTCTTTCTTCTGTGCTGCTCTCACTGCTGCTGGGCGGATGTACCATTCATCAGTCTGTCGGGGACAGTTTCGGCTCGTATGTCTCCGAGCCGGACGGCCAGAACTTCAAACCCGTCGGTTACCGCTGGGATTATGAAAATGCTGCATTAATCTACGTCTACCGTCCTGCGACTCAATGGTCGATGGATGAGCTGGAAACCCCTAGCTTCAATGTTGATGGTGAGCGCCTGTTCAATATCAAGGGGGGCGGTTACACCTGGTATGAAATGGAGCCCGGTGAGTACGATGTGGTTATCCGCCGCGGTCTGCTCGGGTTGGAAGGTGTTGGTGAATTCGTCATTAAACGCGTGGCGCAGCTCAGGTTAGAGGTGAAGCCAGGCAAAGTGTATTACCTGCGCTATTCCGAAATCGATCCGCCATCGATTCAGCCGGATCTTGAAGAAATCCCGCTGGGAGATGGCCCTTTGCAGCTGGTTGCACCCAGCATCGCCTTGTCGGAATTGCCGGTAACCAAAATGATTCATCATGGCCGCGATCGTCTGAAACCTCGTCCGCCGGCAGAAGATGAAATGCTGGAACATGTGTTTGATGGTAATCCGGGCGCTGCCGATGACAGCACAACCGATGAGTCCGGCGCCAAGGCCAAGCCTAGAACTAAAGCCGAGGAGTGGTGGCCGTTCTAGACCGGCAGTAGTTGGGGTACAATAGGCCGACTGTAACGCCCACCGACGTGGGCGTTTTTACACCCGCGAGCCTATGAGAGAGAACCCGTCATGACTGTGATCAAGCAAGAAGACCTGATCCAGAGCGTCGCTGATGCACTGCAGTACATCTCGTACTATCACCCGAAAGACTTCATTGATGCCGTGCATGCGGCTTATGAGCGCGAAGAGTCCAAGGCTGCGAAAGACGCCATGGCGCAGATTCTGATCAACTCCCGTATGTGTGCCATGGGCCACCGTCCGATCTGTCAGGACACCGGTATTGTTACCGTGTTCCTGACCATTGGTATGGACGTGAAGTTCGAAGGCGACATGAGCGTTGAAGATATGTGTAACGAAGGCGTACGCCGCGCTTACACCCATCCGGACAACGTGCTGCGCGCCTCTGTTCTGGCTGATCCGGATGGCAAACGCGCCAACACCAAAGACAACACGCCAGCCATTATTCACATGAAACTGGTTCCGGGTAACACCGTGGACGTGCATGTGGCAGCCAAAGGCGGCGGTTCTGAAGCCAAATCCAAATTCGCTATGCTGAATCCGTCTGACTCCATCGTTGATTGGGTACTGGAGCAGGTGCCTAAAATGGGTGCTGGCTGGTGTCCGCCGGGTATGCTGGGTATTGGTATTGGTGGTACGGCGGAAAAAGCCATGCTGCTGGCCAAAGAAGCGCTGCTGGAGCCAATCAACATTCAGGAACTGCAGGCTCGTGGCGCGCAGAACCGCGCTGAAGAACTGCGTCTGGAACTGTTCGAAAAAGTGAACAAGCTGGGCATTGGTGCGCAGGGTCTGGGTGGTCTGACCACCGTGCTGGACATCAAAGTGATGGATTATCCAACCCATGCGGCAAACAAGCCGGTGGCGATTATTCCGAACTGTGCAGCAACCCGTCACACTCACTTTGTACTGGATGGCTCCGGCCCGGCGGTTCTTAAAGCGCCGAAAGTGGAAGACTGGCCACAGATCACCTGGGAAGTGGGTGATTCCGTACGCCGTGTGAATCTGGATACCATCACTCCGGAAGACGTAAAAGACTGGAAAACCGGTGAAACCGTCCTGCTGTCCGGCAAGATGCTGACCGGCCGTGATGCGGCGCATAAGCGTATGGTCGATATGATCGCTAAAGGTGAAGAGCTGCCGGTCGATCTGAAAGGCCGCTTTATCTATTACGTGGGCCCGGTTGATCCGGTACGCGAAGAAGTGGTTGGACCGGCTGGCCCGACTACCGCCACCCGCATGGATAAGTTCACCCGTACCGTGCTGGAAAAAACCGGTCTGCTGGGCATGATTGGTAAATCTGAGCGTGGTGACATCGCCATTGAAGCCATTAAAGATAACGAAGCGGTGTATCTGATGGCGGTTGGTGGTGCGGCGTATCTGGTGTCTCAGGCGATCAAAGGCGCTAAGGTTGTTGGCTTTGATGATCTGGGAATGGAAGCCATCTACGAATTTGAAGTAGAAGATATGCCGGTAACCGTGGCGGTGGACACCAAAGGCGAGTCGGTACACAAAACCGGTCCGCAAACCTGGTATGCCAAAATTAACGCAACCGAAGTCTGACCAAAGACGGGTAAGCGTTAAACCGCGATGAATAAAAAAGGAGCTTCGGCTCCTTTTTTTGTGCCTGTCGTAAACCCATCGTGTGAATGACATTGGCGCAGAAAAGACTCTGCAAATCCGGATTTTCCCGCTAATGTGATGATTCCGCTTCAGGGAGATTGGCGATGAGTGATGACCGTATTGATGAGCCGCAACTGCAGCGCTGGCTGGCAGAGCATCCGCATTGGGCACAAACCCTGGTAGCCGGCGTTCCGGCATTGCAGCGCAGTATCAAACTGAACGATTTCAGTGCAGCGTTACACTTGGCCAACAGTATTGCCGTTCATGCCGAGCAACAGGATCACCACCCACAGCTGACGTTAAGTTGGGGGAAGCTGGAGGTGTTGTGGTGGAGCCATGATGTGCAGGGGATTTCAGCCCGCGATCTGCGCCTGGCAATACAGACCGACCGCGAAGTGACTGAAACTCAGCGCCGTAATCCGATATAACCTGCCGCAGAGCTATCGCAGCCAGGTGCTGAGATGGCTTTGCATTTCAACAGCGCTGACGGGCACATTTCCGCTCAGCGACGTCTTTACGGCGACTGTACGAACGAAAACGTTTTGATGGTTTTCTGCCGCAATTATGCTTGTTTCCCGCCGTAAAAAAGTCAAAAGACGCTCTTTCTTCATTGCTCAGTTGATATACAACGACAACCGTTAAATTCTTGAATGGGTCTTGCGTATTTATCGTAAAAAAATTGGCGCATAACGGCATTGGTTATAGCGGATTTATGATTAACTATTGTTAAGTAATTGGTATAAGTATCGGTCAAAACATCGGTTTCTGAAATATGAACTAAGCTGGGGGGAGAAAAATCAGGATTCCTGATACAAGGAAAATGCATGAAATTCCCGACCCTGTTAAGACCCCTGCTGATGGTGCTCAGCACATGGCTGTTGAGCACTATCGCTTGCGCCGACAATAAAGCAGAGTTGCCACTGGCTTCTCAGGCGCCTTCTTTATATACCGGCTTTGAGCAGCTGCTGGACGACGATAAAACTCTGGTGATGGAAGAGTTAATCGACCTGGATGCCAATATTCGCCGCGTTGCCCTATATCACAATGGTGATCGTCTGCATCGTCAGATTCCTAAGCAGGTGCATCTGATGATTGAAAATAAGTTGATGCACCGGATTATGGAAAGCGGACGCTTTGAGGTTATTCAGTGTATTGAGTGCCGGACTACTCAGGTAGCGATGCGCGCCGATAAGCTGGAAATATCCCATGCAGCAGAATCGAACCAGGCGCTGCGCGCGCTGGCCAAGCATGTTCGTGCGGATGCGTTTATTTTCTGGAATGCATCGGTTCATGACGACAAGTTCACAATCAACCTGCGCATGGTGGATGGCCGTAATAACCAACTGTTGTGGCTGAAGGAATATTCGAAAAAAACCACCCGTGAGCAGGAGGAACAAGGATTTGATTCAGCAAATTATGAATTTACAGTGGGTGCCTGGGGCATTGATGGCAGCCGCAAAAATTCTGTAACCAATAATTCTGAAGAAGTGAATGGCGTGACAGTGTTTGGTTTGCGCCGGCGTGAAACCACCAGTTTGGATGACAGTCTCGAATATACCCTGGCGGTGGAATACTTCCGCAATTTCTCCAATAAAGACTTATTTAATGTTTCCGGTATTAATCTGGAAGGCCGGATTATTGCTGACATTCCAAGTATGGATAAATTAATCGATACCAAGGTTTACTTGGGTATAGGGCAGGCATTCTTTAACGATGCGAACTCGCTGGTATTCCGCTTTGGTTTCGAATTTCCATTCTTCAGTGATGGCTTTATGGATTTTGGTGTGACGTATCTGCCGGAAAGCGATGTGCAATGGGAGAAAAAATCCGGTTATGAGGAAACGGGTAAATTCGGTGGATCAAGCTATGACCTGACGCTGGGAGTACGATTCTGATGATGAAATTTAATGCATCAATGAAACTCCTGTTTCTGACCATTCTGCTGTTACCGGCGGCGTGCAGTTACCAGCGCAGTAATGAGGTTGTTAAAGGCTACGGAAATTCCGGTTGGGTATCCGAAACTGAGGCGGTCACGGAAGAGCTGATGACAAAATCCGACATTGCAGAGCAGGCAAAAAAACAACATGGTCTGATGCATATTCACCGCTATGGTGAAGGGTATGACGTGTTGTTAACGCTGGATGCCGGTGACAGTGATGTGAAGTTCGTCATGGACTTACCAGGGAAACCGGCAACAACTGAAGATGACGCTGTGCCGGAAACGAATGAAGATATTACCGAAACACTTAATGACTCAGAAGCTGAGGCTGCGCACGCGCAATTAAATCAGGAAGCGCAGCAGCGGGAAAAAGACAAGAATCAGCAGGTAGAGAATACCACCAAACACATTCTTAATGCCCAATCACTGTTTTATAAAAAACAATATTGGCAAGCGCTGGACGAAACCAATGCCGCATTGGACAGCCTGCCAGATTCTGCTCAGGCCCATGCGCTGAAAGGCAGTATCTATTACAAAATGGGCCTGATACCCGAAGCGCGTGCCAGTTGGGAGCAGGCCCTGTTGTTAGATCCAAGTCTTGATCAGGTTAAGGCCAGCCTTGACCGGCTGCAGCAATAGGAGATGATGATGAAAACTCTTATTGCCATATTCTGTCTGCTGACCAGCGCTGTTTTTGCCGAAGAGCAGTCGTATGAAGTGCTGGTAAAAAAAGATGATCTGGAAGAAGCACGCTTTAAAAATGAAATGGAAGCGCGGCTGGCACGGGATATTAAATCGTATCTTGGCGATAACCGCTTTATTATTCAGGTCGAGGCTACGCTGCAAAAAACCCGCACCATGGTAAAAGACAGTGATCCGGTATCCCCGAATCCTGCGTTGCCTAAGCCTCCGGTTCGCCAGCCCATTACCGAAATTCGTCCACGGTCAGTGAAAACCTTTGATGCTAATGAGTTGGAAGTCCTGCCAGGATTGCCGGTTAATGAATTGCCCTTGCTGCAGGAAAATCAGCAGGAAATTCAGGCGCTGCAAAATAAAGTACAACAGCTCGAGCGTGAGCGTACCGATGTGCTGAATTATGCTGACCAGCTCAAGCAAGAAGCAGAAACCAAGATTCAGACCATCCGTGAAAAGACCCTGGGATTTCGTAACAGCATTAAAAAGATGACCATCACTCTGGTGGTTGAACGAACGCTGAATGATGAACAGGTCGAATTTTTACGCAATCTGATCACGCGTAAATCCCAGCTTGATGAATTGCGCGGCGATACACTGAATATCGTACGCACAGAATTTAAACGTCTCGACACAGATAAACCGAGCCCGGCGAGTATCTGGGATGAATATGCTCTTTGGTTCTGGCTGGCTTCTCTGTTGCTTATTTTATTGCTGATGGCCTTAGGTATGCGGGCTTTGAGTCGCCGGATGGTGCCTGCTGCGCCGTCTGTAAGTGCGGTGTCTGCAGTGTCAGGTGAGCCGCGAAATCTGGCTTTTCCGCAGGAAAATGATCAACAGATCGAATTGAAGCGCCAGGTAAACGAAATCCGGCAGGAACTGGTATCCACCGGTTTATCGCAGCCACAATTATTTCAGCAGCTGGTACAGCAGAGCTTTCAGCGTCAGCAGTATTCAGAAGTAGCCGCCATGCTGGAGTCTATGGGGAAACCTCTGCTGCGCAGTTTGATACCGGCCCTGAGCAGCAGTCAATGGCAAGAGCTGGAGCAACAGCGCAGTGAAGCCGACTGGAACAGCGACAGCCTGTTGCAATCGCTCAGTGCGTTTCAGCAGCGTCTGCAACAGGGGCTGGCGGATAATGCCGGTGGCAGTTCGCCGTTTTCATTTCTGGAAAAGCTCAATGACTCACAGGTGCTGTATCTGATTAAAGATGAAGATACACGCATCAAAGCACTGGTTATGTCACAGCTTCCGGCTGAACGGGCCGCCGATATTATTCAGCGTATGAAAGAAAAGGATCAGGCCTCGGTTGCCTATGAACTCGGGCAATTTGATACCCTGCCGGTATCCGCTTTCCGCGACGTGGCTGATCGTCTGGCACATGCATCATTGTCGGTGCCAACCTTTGAAAACATCAGCGCCGATGGTTTATCGGTGCTGATTCGTATGCTCGATAATATGAACAGTGCCGAAGAAACCCGCTTGCTTAAAACGTTGAAAGGTGAAAAACCGGAAACCTATTATCGTCTGCGCCAGGTGTATTTTACCTTTGCGGATATGGCCCGTGCACCGGAACGGGTGCTGGCCAATGAGCTGCGTGATATTGACCGGACGGTGCTGGCTGCTGCGCTGTGTCATACCTCGACAGAATTCAAACGCCATATCCTGGCAGCATTACCAGCCAAATTACGTGCTGCGGTGATTGCTGAACTGAAAACAGCCGAAGCCGACATCGCACAGGAAACGGTAGAAAGCGGGCGACAACAGGTTGTACAAAAAATGCGGGATGTATTAAAAGCCGGTCGGTTTTCAATGGAAGAACTGACACCTATCGCCCAGAACCATCAGGGGTAAGGAATACATGATGTTTTCATTCAGTACCCTGATTGGCTTTTGTGCCGGTATTGGCTTATTTGCTTTTGCGATTGTCAGCAGTACCGACCACCATCAGATTTTTATGAGTCTTTCCAGCCTGGCGCTGGTTCTGGGCAGCACCCTGGCGGCTTCATTAATCAGTTACAGCACCGGTGATGTGCTGATTGCTGTGCGCAGCATGATGGCCACTTTTTTTCATACGCCAACGTCGCAAAAACATTTACGCAACCTGGTCAGCCGCTTTGTCGACTGGACAAATCTGTATCGCCAGGGGGGCATCAGTGCGCTGGAGCAAAGCCTGAGTAAAGAAGAAGCTAAGGATGAATTTCTCGGCCACGCGATGGAGCTGATTGGCTCCGGTTATAAAAGCCATGAAATCCGCATCATGCTCAGTGATGCGATGGATGCTACCTGGCAACGGCATACGCTGGAATCGAAAGTGCTGAATACCATGGCAACCTATGCGCCTGGTTTTGGCATGGTCGGTACGATCATCGGTTTGATTATCATGCTGGATAATCTTAATGGCGATATGGCCGGATTGGGGCAGGGGTTAGCGCTGGCGTTGATTACCACACTGTACGGTGTGGTATTGGCCAATCTGTTTTTTAAACCGGCTGCCAATCAGGTGACGGAAAAACAAGAGGCGCTTTATTACCGTCACCAGTTAATCACCGAAGGCTTTGTGCTATTGGCCGAGAAACGTGATGCGTTGTTTATTCAGGATCGTCTGAATGCCTTTCTTAAACCTTCTGTCCGTTTGCAGTTTGCTGATGAAACACTCTGATCTGATAACTCCGGAGATCTGTCGTGGATGAAGCTGTAAAGCGCCGGGGTCTGCGTCGTCGTCGGCCAAACTTCGATGACTCGTCCAGTTCATGGCTGGTGACCTATTCTGATGCGATCACTCTGTTGCTGGCTTTTTTCGTCATAATACTGTCTGTTTCGGATATTGATCAGGGCAAAGTTGAAGCATTACAGGAAGGTTTGTCGACGGTAATGACAGACCGTCAGCAGACAACCCCTTTTACCGATATCAAAAAAGCGTTGGATGATTATATTGCCCAGAATGGCCTGCAGGATCAGCTATCGGTGGTGCTTGATCAGCGTGGAGTCAAAGTAGAGTTCGCTAACGTGGCACTTTACGATTCCGGTTCGGCCGATTTAAAAGCCAACGCCATGCCCTTGCTGGAAAAAGTGTCTGCAATTATCCGCGATACCAGTCATGAAACCCACATGATTGAGGTGGAAGGTCATACCGATGATATTCCGATTGCCAATGAACAATTTCCCTCGAACTGGGAATTGTCGGCAGCCCGTGCGACCCACGTTGTCAAATACCTGATGAGTCAGGGCGTTGCCAAGGAGCGCCTGAAAGCATCCGGCTTTGCTGATAGCCGGCCGAAAGAAACAGATTCTGCTCAATCCATCGAGCAGCAGCGAGCCGCTAATCGGCGGGTGGTGGTTCAGGTCCGACGCTATTGATATCTGTAATATAACTGTCTTTTATATGTCATAAAACTGCACGCTTATTGTCATTTTTCTCTACTAGCCTAGCGCCTCAGGAAATAACTCCTAATCGGATAGTCTTAGAGAGAGATGACTATGGAACTTTTTCAAAAGAAGCGCCTGTTTCAGGCGATGATCGTTGCTTCCGCAGCCACTCTGGCGGCGTGTGGTGGTGGCAATAATAACAATAATGACACTCCAAAATCTTCATCTTCAGTGACCCGTTCCACCGTTTTTGCGGCGAACACGACTTGTGCCAACGGTGGTATTACGGTTGAAAGCGGTATCGATGATAACCGCAATGGCGTGCTGGATGATGCTGAAGTAGACAGCACTCAGCAGGTATGTAACGGCCAGGACGGCAACAACGGTCAGGACGGCAATAACGGCAGCCCGGCATTTATGAAATTTGTCGGTGTTAATGCGCCGGCCACTGACGCTGAAAAACGTGAAGTATCCGTTTCTCAGGCGATCGTAAACGGCAAAATCTATGGCGGTGAATATAATGTATTCGCACGCTCCGGTGATGTTATCAGCGGTGTGGCTTTCGGTCAGCTGGTTGATAAAGCCGGTACGGTTCTGAAAGAAGATGACGGCTCTGCGCGTATTTCCGATTCCAATGAATTTACTTCTCTGCTGCCAATCGGCAACAAACTGTATTCTGTTTCTCAGTTTGAAGACCGTCCGGGTGCAATGTTCCTGCTGGAACTGGATCAGAATAAAGACAACGGTAAGCTGAGTGTTACTAATCTGACTCAGATTGATCAGTCTGGTGTTGACGGTGGTTGGGTACACTGTGCCGGTTCTGTGACTCCGTGGACCACTCATCTGGCATCCGAAGAATATGAGCCGGATGCTAAATCGCAACCGACCAATGTTGAAGCGGCGGCTAACGGCTATTCAGCTCCGATGCTCGACTACTTTGCTGATGCAGCAGAATGGAACCCGTACTTCTACGGTTGGAACATTGAAGTGGCTGTTGCAGAAAATGCGTCTGTGACCACAGCAAAACACTATGCAATGGGCCGCCTGGCGTTCGAGCTGTCTTACGTTATGCCAGATTCCAAAACAACCTATATGACCGACGATGGTACCAACGTTGGCCTGTATATGTTTGTTGCTGATACCGCTGGTGACCTGAGTGCAGGTACTACCTACGCCGCTAAGTGGAATCAGACCGATTCTACCGGTGTTGGCGCAGCAGATCTGACCTGGATCAGCCTGGGTCATGCTACCGATGCAGAAATCAGCGATTACGTTCACGGCACTAACGGTAAAACGAAAGTAACCTTCAACGATATCTTTGAATCTGAAGCGCCGGTTGCAGATGCCTGTAGTGCAGGCTTTACCTCCATCAGCGCCAATGGTGTTGGTCAGGAATGTCTGAAAGTTAAAGCCGGCATGGAGAAAGTTGCTTCACGTCTGGAAACCCGTCGTTATGCGGCGATGCTGGGTGCGACGACTGAATTCCGCAAAGAAGAAGGTATTACCTACGACAGCAAGCGTCATAAAATGTACGTAGGCATGTCTAACGTTGCCAAGTCTATGCTGGCTGGTACCTCTGGTGATGTCGGTGGTCCTGACCACATGCAGCTGGATGATCAGAACAAGTGTGGTGCGGTTTATCAGATGGACCTGGGCCCTGATTCAGTAATCGGTTCCAACTACGTTGCACACAACATGTACGGTCTGGTTGCTGGTCGTCCGGTCAGTGCATCTGACCCGCAGGTTGCTGGTTTTGAAGCGAAGAACAGCTGTCATATCGACGGTATCTCCGAGCCGGATAACGTTACCTATGTTTCAGGTTACGACATGCTGATTATTGGTGAAGATACCGGTTCAGGCCATCAGAACGATGCGATCTGGGCGTATGACTTTGCTACTGAAAAGCTGACCCGCATCCTGACCACGCCTTACGGTTCAGAAACGACTTCACCTTACTGGTACCCGAACATCAATGGCTGGTCTTACCTGACCACTGTTGTTCAGCACCCTTATGGTGAATCGGATAGCAATCAAAATACTGGCGCAGGTGAAGCGCGTGCTTACACCGGTTACGTTGGGCCTTTCCCGGCTGTAAACGTACAGTAATATTTGACGCTTAAGATTAGGGGCAGCTACGGCTGCCCCTTTTTTGTTTTTGGTAGATTTATGAAAACGTATCCTTTGTTTATTGTTGCCATGCTGTCCTCGGTATTGTCCGGGTGTTTCACCGCGTCTGAAAGTGATCAGTCCAAACAGCCTCAGGCAGATAGTGGGGAAAATATTCCGGCAGAGAATAAAGTGAATCCGGTTGCGTCCAGCTATTCATTCGGAACACTGGTTGATATCACGAGTGACGCCACCATTAATCCTGTGCCTTATATTCCACCTCAGTGTTATACCGACCCGGTAACCGATCAGGGTGTCCAGAATCCTTGTTATGCCTGCCACACGGAGAGCAAGCGTCCTAATTTTCTTAACGATATTGATGTTCAGGTAGCCTATGCTTTCCCGGAAAGTGGCCTTAAAAATAATTGGGATAACCTGTTTAAGGACCGTACAGAAGCCATTGGTAAGGTGTCAGATCAGGAGATACTTTCTTACGTCAGAGAGGATAACTATTTCTCCGATAATGGCGGAATCATTCTGTCAGCTAAATTAGCAAACCCACCTGCTGAGTGGGATCGCAACAAAAATGGCCAGTGGGATGGCTATATTCCGGATGCCTATTTTGCTTTTAATGAGCAGGGATTTGATATTTCACCGGCGGGTGAATATACCGGCTGGCGGGTGTTTGCGTATTATCCTTTTCTGGGAACCTTTATGCCGACCAATGGCTCGACGGATGATGTCATGATTCGTCTGCCTGACGCATTCCGTAAGAACAATGAGGGTATCTTCGATCCGGTGACTTACGCTGTTAACCTCGCCATTGTCGAAGCACTTATTAAAGAAAAAGACATTCCCATTGCTGCCGTCGATGAAAATAAGTACGGCGTCGATCTGGATAAAAACGGCGTTCTGTCGGTTGCTCAACGCATAACGTACGATTGGCTGCCAAAAGAAAATCGTCTGATGAGTTACGTGGGCCAGGCCAAAACGTTGCAGGAACAAGGTGCTGTACACCTGGCGGCGCGTTTGTATCCAGAAGGTACCGAGTTCCTGCATACCGTACGCTATCTTGATGTTGCGGATGGCAAAGTGAAAATGGCCAGACGTATGAAAGAAGTGCGCTATTCGAAAAAGAATTCCTGGAGAAACTATTATCAGTTGCGCGGTATCGTTGATGATGAAATTAAAGAACGTCATGATTTTCCATCCCGTACAAAGTTAGCCTTAGGTGATATGGAATCCGGCTTGACGGTTGCGCAGGGATGGACGTATCAGGGGTTTATTGAAGATGATGCCGGGCAGTTGCGGCCGCAAACCTACGAAGAAACGTATTTTTGTACCGGTTGCCACGGTTATATTGGCTCCTCCAATGACACTACTATTTCGTTTGCACGCAAGTTTGATCATGGCAGCTTCCGTGATGGATGGTATCACTGGCTGGAAAAAGGTTTAGAGGGCGTTGCCGATCCTGCGCGCGAGGATGGTCATGGTGAGTACGCTTATTATCTTGAACATAATCCAACCGGTAATGAGTTCCGTGATAACAACGAAGTTCTGAACAAGTTCTTCAATGCCGACCGCAGCCCTAAAGTTGAGGAGTTCTCAAAGCTATCTCAGGATATCAGTCATTTATTGCTGCCAGGCGCAGAGCGCGCTCTGATGCTGAATAAGGCATATCAGATTGTGGTAAAAGAGCAAAGCTACAGACTGGGACGTGATGCAGTGATAAAACCGGTGACAACCGTGCATGAAGCGGTCGAATCGGAACAAGAAACCGGCATTAAAGATATTCTCAGTTATTACTGATAAAAAAAGCGGCTGCTGTTCAGCCGCTTTTTTGTTTCTTTATTTTCATATCGTCAGCGGGCTACGATTTCATAGCATGGCGTATAGTCGCCGCTGATCTTCATGCGCCCGTGTTTCACCATGGCAGTTAACAACACGTCCATCCCTTGCAGAATGCTTTTATCGCCCTGTATCTGATACGGACCGTGCTCCTGTACGCGGGTGATTCCCACCTCCTTCACATTACCGGCAACAATACCGGAAAAGGCGCGGCGCAGATTAGCAGCCAGTTCATGGCCAGGCAGCGATTTGCTCAGGCAAAGATTGCTCATTGCTTCATGGGTTGGATCAAACGGCAGCTGAAAATCTTCCACGATGGTTAAAGCCCAGTTAAAAAAGTAGGCATCGTTGCTTGACTGACGGTACTGCTCAACTTCTGCAATCCCAGCTTTCATCGCGCGTGCAACCGCTTCTGCATCCTGAATAATAATCTGATAACGTTGTTGGGCAGTGGCTCCCAGAGCCGTGCCGATAAAACGGTCAATGGCTCGCAGATAATCTTCAGTCTCGGTCGGGCCGGTAATCACAATCGGAAACGGAATTTGCTGATTGTCAGGGTGTGACAGGACGCCGAGTAAATACAGCAGTTCTTCGGCTGTTCCTGGCCCACCGGGAAAAATCACGATGCCATGGGCAAGACGGATAAATGCTTCCAGGCGCTTTTCAATGTCTGGCAGAATTACCAGTTCATTGACAATCGGGTTCGGTGCTTCGGTGGCGATAATGCCTGGTTCGGTGATGCCGATATAGCGGCCATCGCGGTTGTGTTGCTTGGCATGACCAATGGCGCAACCTTTCATCGGCCCTTTCATGGCACCGGGGCCGCAACCGGTACCAACATCCAGACCGCGTAACCCTAATTGGTAACCAACATCTTTGGTGTACTGGTATTCATTACGTGGAATGGAATGACCACCCCAGCAGATCGCCAGGTTTGGCCAGCGATCTGGCTTCAGCACGTTAGCGTTACGCAGCAGGTGAAAAACGGCGTTGGTGATGTCGTCGCCGTTATTCAGATCAAAGCGGTGTGCTTCGAGGATGGACTCCTGTGCATAGAGAACATCGCGCAGTACGGAGAATAGTTGCTCACGTACGCCGCGAATGATTTCGCCATCGACAAACGCACTCTGCGGTGGATTTTTCAGGCTGAGTACAATACCGCGGTCTTCCTGTTGTACCTGAATATTAAAATTACGGAATTCTTCTTTCAGTTCCAGATAATTATCCGACTGACTGCCAGCACTGAGAACGGCGTAACAGCAGCGTCTTACCAGTTCGTGGACGTCACTGCCCACTTCGCGCAGTTGTTGTATTTCATAGCGGGAAAGAACACGCAGGTGGGTTTTAGGGTGAATCAGTTCATAGTGTTTTGTCATGGTTTCTCCTGTCCCCGGAGTAAAAATTATGCCCAGAGTTCCATTGGGCCGTAATGCCGGAGTAATTTCAGAATATCGGTGCGGGTAATTATTCCGCACAGTCTGTGGTTATCATCGATAACGGGCAGTGCGCCGATGTTGTATTCAAAAAGGATGTTGCTGGTCTGGCGTATATCAGTCGTTTTCAGGGCACAGATCACTGGGTGAACAGCATAGTTCATAATGTTATTTTCCCAGATATCCGGCAGGCCGGTTGATCGGCTGTTTTGTTGCATCAGGGCGTGCATTAAATCGCGGTCAGAAATAATGGCATTCACTTTATTCTCGTCATCAACCACCGGCAGGTGGTGGTAGCCACTTTCCGCCAGTTTATTCCAGGCATCCTGTACGCTGTGATCCGGCGTTAGCGTCATGACCGGTGTATGCATAATGTCGGCGGCAAAAGCGATGGAGTCGGGTGTCTTTTGCTGATGCGCATAGTGTTCCAGAACCTGCTGTGCCTGTCTTTCGGCAGGAGACTGAGAGTCACCGGTTCTTACCGGCTGAATAGCCGAGGTCGCTGCGGTTGCTTTTATCCGGTTTTTATCCGGCCGCAGAGGCGTCTCAACCCGTATACCCATATCGAACACGATTAATGACATGATTCCTGGCCGTTGCAGAGTGAGTTCCTTTAAAGCGCCTATGAATTATTCCGAGGTGCTTTAACTGCAATATAGCAGTGCAGCGAACGTTCTGTCAGCCTGAAGCTGGTGCGTGCTGGTTTTGTGCTGCACTTTTCTGGTGCTGGAATATTTTCACAGTCACGGTTTTTTCTCTGCCCTGCGCTCACGCCGGTATATTTTTCCGCTCATTGTTCTGGCACAGGCTTTGCTCGCTGTTGATAAATAGCGTTGATAAGTAGCGTTGATAAATATCCCAGACGCATAGTCTGGATGAAAAACACGGCAGCACGTTTGCTCTTTGTCTGAACAGCCAAACAGGTAATGTTATGAAATGGATTGTGTGGATCGCATTAAGCAGTGTCAGTGTTCCTGCGATGGCAGCTACGTCGGCCGCAGAATTGAATATCAATACTTTATGGGTGGTCATGGCAGCAGCGTTGGTGTTTTTTATGCAGGCGGGTTTTGCTTTGCTGGAAAGCGGTATGTCGCGGGCAAAAAATGCCGTCAACGTAATGATGAAAAACTACATGGACGTATGTCTTGGCAGTCTTATTTTCTGGCTGGTGGGTTATGGCCTGATGTTCGGAGAAAATTTCACTGGGTTTTTCGGTGCCAGCCACTTTGCCCTTTCGTCAACAACGTCGGTCGAAGCTGAATCCTGGGATTACACCGTGCTGCTGTTTCAAACGATGTTCGCGGCGACGGCGGTCACTATTTGCAGTGGTGCGATGGCTGAGCGGACAAAATACGATGCGTACTTGATCGCGACCTGCGTGATTACGGCGTTTATTTATCCGGTATTTGGCAGTTGGGTTTGGGGCGGTATGTACGGTGGCACGGGTTGGTTGGCCAAGTTAGGTTTTATCGATTTTGCCGGTTCGACCGTTGTTCACTCTGTCGGTGCCTGGTGCGCACTGGCAGGCATTATCGTGTTAGGCGCGCGAACCGGGCGTTTTGACCGAACCAGTGGTGCTGCGCGCAGTATTCCGGGCCATAACCTTTCCCTTGTGGCGCTGGGCGGTTTTATTTTATGGCTCGGCTGGTTTGGTTTTAATGGCGGCAGCACGCTGGCGGCGAATGCAGAAATCGGCTTGATTGTACTGAATACACAATTAGCTGCGGCTGCCGGAGCAACCGGAGCATTGCTGTTCAGCCGTATGAGTAAACGTCCGGTGCTGCTGACCTCCACGATTAACGGCAGTATTGCTGGCCTGGTGGGTATCACCGCAGGTTGTGCGTCGATGACGCCGGAATTTGCTGCCCTGACCGGTCTGATTGCCGGAGCAATATCGGTTTACGGTGCGGGCTGGCTGGAACGCCGTCGGCTGGATGATGTAGTGGGTGCTATTCCTGTTCATGGCTTCGCCGGTGCCTGGGGAACATTAGCGGCCGGGCTTTTCCTGAAAGATAATATGTTTGATCCGTCGCAGATTGCCGTGCAGTTGGTAGGGATTTTCTCGGCGTTTTTCTGGGCGTTTCCGTTATCGCTTATTCTGTTTTTTCTGATTGATCGTTTGATCGGTTTACGTGCAAGCACTCAGCATGAGCAGCAGGGGCTGGATTTTACCGAGCATGATGAAGTGGGTTACCCGGAGTTTCATCAGAACGTTACTTATCATCGTGAATTATGAGTAGCCGCTAATGACAATGACGATTGAAGTAAAAAGACGGGCAGTATTTACGGTTCTTCAGGAAACCCTGCAAGGGGATGGTTTATGGCGGGCCATGTGGCGTTGGCAGAATCATTATGCGCAGAAATCACAATTTGAACTGAACGGTTTTTTGTCGGATTGCAAAGATATTCCCGAGGTGGCGCAGAATCGCTCCCATTTGTATCGCCAGCTAATCGGCATTCTGATGGACAGCAGTGCACAACTGCAGCCTGACCCGATGAATGACATGCTGAGATATCAGTCTGCTCAGGCAGAAAGTGGCAGTCTGGATGAGATGGAATTATTTCAGCAGCCAGATTGGAGCGATGTTTATTCGTCGGTATTAACAACGCTTTTCGGCCAGTTGCGTTCAGATACGGTCCGGGTGGTAAAACGTTACGCGATGGAGCAGTCTTTGCGGCATAACATTTCTCAGGAGTTGGCGTACGCATTTAATCTTTGGGGGGATGGCAAGCATGCATTGGTTGTGGCCAGTGCTCCGCTGAGCGATTTGAAGCGCTTACTTAACTTTATTTATATCGGCGTATGTGAGTGTCTGGGGCCGGTGGATGCTGACCGAATTTTAAGCCTGAGTATCCGCACTGCAAACGAGATAAACCAGAACCCGGCAACAGATCCAAGGCAGTTGCTGGAAAAGTAGCTGCGGCCTTAGCGCGGCTTATATTCAACGGCAGTGAGAGCTGATCTGGCGCTGAAATAATCAGCTGGCTGCGATGCGGCTCAGCTGATCAATCATACTGTTGGTGTAACGCATCACCAGAAAAGGGACTAACCGGGCTTCGGCATTGGTTGCGGATTTTTCGACAAATAACCATTGGCTGCGTATGCGTCGCATTGAAGCCTGTGCCGGTACGCTGAGTGTGGCAGCATCCAGAGCGTCGAGACCGTGGGCGAACTCCTGGCAGAGCAGGTTGATGTCCTGACCATTGCTGAGTGGTGCTCCCATGGATGAAGCGGCACGTTCCAGATACCGTT
The DNA here is from genome assembly GCF_025318105.1 of Thalassolituus pacificus. NCBI lineage: Bacteria > Pseudomonadati > Pseudomonadota > Gammaproteobacteria > Oceanospirillales > Oceanospirillaceae > Thalassolituus > Thalassolituus pacificus. Next base: position 239,506 of record NZ_JAOANI010000012.1, on the reverse strand, counting down.
CGGTAATTCCCAACAATAAGCGCTTCTGATTGCGCGTCCAGCGCTCAATACCTGATACCGAAAACTCTCCGCTGGCGCGCAGTTCATCGCCAATCTTTTCCAGTTCGCCGATCATGGCACTGGATGCATCACGCATCATGGCGACGACCTGTAATTCGGGGAAGTCGTTCACTTCAATTTCGTGAATATTCTGCTGCATCAGGGTACGGAAGCGCTGCCAGTGGCTGTCGATCATCTGCGGGTGAGTGTTATCGCCGGTCAGTTGGATGCTCAGCAGTTGTTGGCTGACATTCTGCTGCTGCTCATCGATTCTGCTCAGGTTGCTGTTGAGTTCTTTGAGCAGTTGCTGATTCCCCTCATCTGCCTGTACATGGTAGTACTGCAGCAGCAGCGTTTTAACACCGACACTGAGATCGAAAACATTCTGTTCCAGAGAATTGCTGCTCGCCTGGGCTGAAAAGCCGACAAACAGGGTGAGAATCAGGGATCTAAGGAGTAACATAGGCGTCTCTCCGATACTTATTATTGTTTTTAATGGCTTCAGTTGATCACTTCCCCCGCGCAGGTGCAATAGCCTTTCGGGCCAGAGTGACAACCTTATAAGTCTGTAGTGGATTTCTATGGAACGAGTATACCGTTTAACGATTTCCTGCCCTGACCGGGTGGGCATTGTGGCTAAAGTTGGCCAGTTCTTTTCCGCCCATGGTGGCTGGATTGTTGAGGCAAACCATTATTCTGATCCGGTTACCGGACGCTTTTTTATGCGTCACTGTATCCGTGCCGATTCGCTGTCTTTTGATCTGGATGTGCTCAAGGCGGAGTTTGCTCCGATTGCAGAAGAGTTCGATATGGACTGGCAGGTGAATGATTCCGGCGTGCCGAAAAAGGTCGTTCTGATGGCCAGCAAAGAAAGCCACTGCCTGGTGGATTTGCTGCACCGCTGGCACAGCAAAGAGCTGAGCTGCGATATTCCCTGTGTAATTTCCAATCATGACACGCTGCGTTCAATGGTGGAGTGGCATGGTATTCCGTTCTTCCATGTACCGGTGGAGCCTGGCAATAAAGCTGAGCACTTTGCGCGGGTTAACGCCATTGTTGAAGAACATAAAGCCGATACCATTGTGCTGGCGCGCTATATGCAAATTATTCCGCCGGAACTGTGTGAGCGTTACCACGGCCAGGTGATCAATATTCATCACAGTTTTTTGCCGTCTTTTGTTGGCGCCAAGCCTTATCATCAGGCTGCTGAGCGTGGGGTAAAACTGATTGGTGCGACCTGTCACTATGTCACTTCAGAACTGGATGCAGGCCCGATCATTGATCAGGACGTAATCCGCATCAGCCATAACGACACCGTAGAAGATATGGTGCGTCTGGGTAAAGATGTGGAGAAAATGGTATTGGCGCGCGGTGTACGCAGCCATCTGGAAGACCGGGTGTTGTTGCACGGCAACAAAACCATCGTCTTCTGAAGCTATCTGTGTCGGCATTGTGTCGTTACAAACCGGCCATCCTCGATAAAGCTTCAGGGTTAGGCGGGTTGCAGACATAAAAAAACGGGAGACGTTTTTCAGCGCCTCCCGTTTTTTTATGGGTTGTTACTGGTCTGAGATCAGATCAGTTCGATTGCAACCGCTGTCGCCTCACCACCACCAATACACAGTGCCGCAACACCTTTCTTACCGCCGGTATTTTTCAGCGCGTTCATCAGAGTAACGATCAGACGGGAGCCGGTTGAACCAACCGGGTGACCCTGGGCGCAGGCACCGCCATAAATGTTTACTTTGTTGATATCCAGTTCCAGTTCATCAACCGGCATCATCGCAACCATGGCGAAAGCTTCGTTGATCTCGAACAGGTCCACGTCGTCTTTGTTCCAGCCGGCTTTGGCCAGAACCTTCTCAATGGCACCAACCGGAGCAATGGTGAATTCAGACGGATGCTGAGACTGAGTAGCGTGTGCCACGATACGGGCGATCGGGGTCACGCCTTTCGCGGCAGCAGCCGATTCACTCATCAGTACCAGTGCGGATGCGCCATCGGAGATAGAGGAAGCATTAGCGGCAGTAATGGTGCCGTCTTTGGCGAACGCCGGACGCAGGCTCGGGATTTTTTCGATGTTGGCATTGAATGGCTGCTCATCCTGCTCAACTACGGTTTCGCCTTTACGACTGGTTACAGTAACCGGCACGATTTCGGCGCTGTTCAGGCCTTTTTCAATCGCATCTTTGGCGCGGGTCAGAGACATAATGGCGTAGTTATCCATCTGCTCGCGGGTATAGCCTTTCTGATTGGCCACATCCTGAGCAAAAGAACCCATCAGGCGGCCGGTTTCGGCATCCTGTAAGCCATCCAGGAACATATGATCCTGCGGTGCGCTGCCAGCCCCCATGCGCAGACCGGTACGTACACCTTCGAGTACGTAAGGCGCGTTGGACATGGACTCCATACCACCGGCAACGGCAATCTCTACCGACCCGGCTTTGATGGCATCGTGCGCCATCATGGTGGCTTTCATGCCTGAACCACACAGCTTGTTGATGGTGGTTGCGCCCGTGGCATCCGGCAGGCCGGCTTTGCGCATTGCCTGGCGGGCCGGGCCTTGCTTCAGGCCAGCTGGCAGCACGTTACCCATAATCACTTCCTGCACGTCGGCGGTATCAATGCCGGCACGTTTTACGGCTTCGGCAATCGCCAGTGCGCCCAGATCGGTTGCGCTGACGCTGGCCAGGCTGCCCTGGAATCCACCCATTGGCGTGCGTGCGCCGGCTACGATAACCACGGAATCTTGATTTGACATGTGCTGCTCCTGAGTCAGATATCTTGAAATTGGCCGCCATTCTAGAGGAATGGGGCGCTTTTTAACAATTCAGCGACCGCCTGACTGCATCCGGGGAGCTGATCGCGACAAAGTAGGGGCAACCAGGTGCCTGCTACGAAGGTAGTGTTACGTACGGATACAAAATGAGAGGGTGATTAGCAAGGAATCATACTTTTGAGTGATGAGGGTGCGTGGCGGCCAGATTATAGTCATGGGCATCTCTTTGGGGGTATGGACACACTCAAACCCTGAAAGTGCACCAATAACCATAAAAAAACAGACAGGTAGCAATATGGTGAAGAAGACCCTTCTCAGTCTGGCCATCGCAGCCACGACCGCAGGCCTCGCCGGCTGTAATATCAGTAGCGTTGAAACACACAATGACAATGTCGATACCACGCCGGTGACATCCGGTACGGTTGGTAACGGTGGTCAGGCTACAGAAATTACCCGCGTTATTTATAACCCGAGTTCTACCAATGCAGCTGGACTTCCCAATATCCCTCTGATCACCGATTTGCTTATTCAGGGGCTGGCCGGTGCTGACAGCGATTGCGCCTCGGAAGACACGGCTACCTGTTTGGACGGTACCATTCCGTTCCCGGGTGGCGATATTGCTCTTGGTGGTGCAGGTTATAACCCGATTTTCTCTGCCGTGGGTGACCTCGATGGTTTCTCTACGGTCTCAGCGATTGATGTCGCCTTTGATGGTGCTTTAGACGCTACATCTATTGTGACAACGCCGGGGGCGTTAACCAACGTACTTCTGGTGCCGCTGAATTACACCAATGATCCGATTGCCGGCGGTAAGCCGCTGAATAATGACGCGCCAGCGCTCAATGCGGCTAATCCTTTTGGAGCTCCTGTATCCATTGAAGCAAGTGTTGTTACCTATTCAGATTCAGCTGACGACGCAAATAATGTTCTGCGCATTATGCCGAAAGAGCCTCTGAAGTCTAAAACCCGTTATCTGGTTGTAGTCACAGATGGTCTGAAAGATGCTGAAGGGGTTGGTGTTCGCTCAAGTACCACGTTCAGTTTACTTGCAGTAGCAACCGCTGATGCACAGGATCCTACTGCGGCAAAACTGCAGGGTGCAATCCGCTCATGGGTCGGATTGGCTAAAGGCATTACTGGCGGCCTGGGTCAGCAACTGGAAACCAGTGACATTGCTTATACCACAACATTCACGACCGGCGGCGGTACTGAGGTCCTTTCTGGTATGGCAGCTCCGGGGCTTGTCAATGCGGCTGTTAATCAGACAATGCCAGCAGATCTTCGCTACGTTATCGAAAGCAATCTGGTAAGCAGTAATGGCGATGTTACGGCTGCAGCTGCTGGATTTATCGGTTATGTCAATGCGCTGCCAGAGCAGAATAAGACTGGAATTATTACAGCGCTTGGTGGTGCAGAAGCCTGGCAGGCCAATGCTGGCGCTGCGGTTGCATTGGCTGCGGCCCTGCCACAACCAGCGCCGCGAGTTGCCGATTTCACTGTGAAAGAAGTTCCTCTGACTGCTCTGGGTATTACAGGGACTAACCTGAATATTTCCAACGGTTCTATTAAGCTGCCATATTATCTGTCAGCACCGGATACAACCTCTCTTGCAACGCTGTCTACTACGGCATTGCGTTCTTTCGCTGGTTTCTGGCAGGCCGATGACACCTTAGGTACGGATCTATCAGCGCTGCTAAGTGCTGTAAATATCCCAGCTTCAGCTGTGACTCCGCCATCGAGCAACGTAACGCGCTTGTTCCCGCTGGCAAAAACGGGTTTGCATACTAGTGAAACCAACCCTCTGGGTTATGTCGATGTGCCGGTTTCGGTGTTTTATAGCAGCACTGAAGACTGTAGTGCTTCTGGCTATGACCCTGTAATTTATCAGCATGGCATTACCACTAAGCGTACTGCAGCCATTCCATTTGCAGCACAAGTTGTTGCAGCTGATGCCTGTACTGCTGTGGTTGCCATTGATCTGCCTATGCACGGTCTTGATCCTACAGATGCTACAGAGAAAAACCTGTTGGGTGGTTTATATACTGCACCTGCAGATATGAATGGTGACAGTGTAACTAACTCTACTGATGACCTGATCTATGGTTTGTTGCAGCAACGTCATTTCGGCCTGACTCAGTCTGCTACAGGAACACCTCGTAGTATGTTGGTAGCAACACCAGGTACCGATGGCGATGTAAGTCCTGCTGATGGTATCTACGATGATTCTGGTTCAGGCTCGTTGTTTATTAACATTGCCAACTTCCAGAATACCCGTGACAACATGCGCCAGGCGGTGATGGATTTGCTCAACCTGAACGCCAGTCTGAAGTATCTGAACTTTAGTGATTCGGCTGTGGTGGGTGCCGATATTAATACCAATGCATCCGTGAAATTCGCAGGGCATTCTCTGGGTTCTATCGTGGGTACGCCTTTCCTGGCACTGTCTAACGCTTTGAATGGCAGCTCTAATATTTACCTGAATAATGTAGAAGCCGGTGTATTGGCAAATGGTTCAGGTCACGTAACCAAGATGATTGAAAACTCGTTTGCATTCGGCCCGACCATTGTTGACGGTTTTGAAGCGCTTGGTAACCAGGCATCGACTCCTCTGGATCTGTCTCAGGGTTCTTCACTGTTTGAACTGACTATGCACATCTTCCAGGCAACCATTGACTCTGCTGACCCTATGAATTTTGCGGGCATGCTGAATGCATCTGCTGCCGGCTCTGGTGTGCTGATGTTTGAAATCGTTGGTGACGGAGCATCTAATGCCCCAGATCTGGTGGTTCCTCCCGCTGCATTTGCTGATAACGGGACACCTCCGCGGGTGCTTTTGGATAATGTCCTGCAGGGTGAAGATGGCTCTAATGACAAGCTGGCAGATACCTCTGCGGCACCATTAGCGGGTGCAACTCCTCTGGCATCAGCAGCTGGCTTTACAGCGGCCACTCAGTCCGAAGGCGATGGTTCTCAGTATTTGCGCCGCAAAGTCAGCTTTACGGCCGGTGATCATTCCTCATTCGGTGAGCTGGATGACGCTACTGGGACTGAAATGATTGGTCAGGTTAATGAGTTTTTTGATAATGATGGCAAGGTGTTGACTATGACAAATACCGCCATCGTTAAACAATAAAAGAACCTGAGCGGAGTTTATATTATGAAAATAACAACTAAGGGGTTGCGCCCAATGAAGAAGATTCCTTTAGCGCTTGCTGTTTCTGCTCTGTCTGTTGGTTCAGCTAACGCTGTTGAATTTAATTTTGGTGACCTTGGTGTGCAGCTGGATAATACAATCAGCTACGGTGTTGCCTGGCGTGTAGAAGGGCGTGATTCTGATCAGATTATGCCTGGTAATGGCACTCTTGTTGGTGAAACCGGCACGGGCTCATCGTACAACTACGATGATGGCACGCTGAATTACAGCAAGGGCGATATTTACACCAATGCGGTTAAGTGGAGCGGTGATCTGGAAATTAACTATCAGAATTTTGGTGGTTTTTTCCGTGCTCGCGCTTACTACGATTCGGCTCTGATGGATGAAGATACCGATTTTAAACAGCTGAACGACGCCACCAAAGATGCAGCCGGTAAAGGTGCTGAATTAATGGATGCTTATGTTTGGGCAGATATGGATCTGGGATCAACTCCGGTTAACCTGCGTGTAGGTCGTCAGGTGGTCAGCTGGGGTGAGAGTACTTTTATTCAGGGTGGTATTAACAGTATTAACCCAGTGGATGCTTCTGCATTCCGTAAGCCAGGTGCTGAAGTAAAAGAAGGTCTTTTGCCAGTTAATATGGTGTACACCTCGATTGGCCTGAGCGCTGATGTGACTCTGGAAGCCTTCTATCAGCTGGAGTGGGAAAAAACCCGTACAGACCCATGCGGTACCTTCTTCTCGACAGTTGATTTTGTTGCCGATGGCTGTGGCCCGGTCATTCTTGGCGGTACAGAGTCGGAACTTTTCTATCTCGAAGGCCACCAGGCGGATATTGATGGCAATATTCCGAACTCTGATCGTGAACTGCCAATTACCCCTCGCTTGGATGATGACCAGCCTAAAGACTCCGGTCAGTATGGTCTGGCGGTGCGTTGGTATTCAGAAGCTCTGGGTGATACCGAGTTTGGTTTCTACCATATGAATATTCACAGCCGTGTTCCTTACATCAACGGTTCGGTGACGAACTATACAAAAGCTAAAAGTGATGGCGGGGTTCAGGTAAATCCAACGGCAACCTACGATAGCTATCGTCCTCAGTATCAGATTGCTTATCCGGAAGATATTCAGATTTCTGGTATCAGCTTCGCAACCAGTACAGAAGGTGGAGCCTCTATTTCGGGTGAAATCAGCTATAAGCCTGATATGCCTCTGCAGTGGAACGCGTTTGAGTTGATTCTGGCGGGTAACGGTGCACCTTTTAGCCGTTTGTATCAGCAACGCGCTGCTGAAGCAGGCAATGCTAATGCTCTTTACGGTGAGCTGGCAGAAGGTTATGACAACTTCGATATGTGGCAGGCACAGATGACGTTTATCAAGTTCTTTGATCGCGTATTTGGTGCTGACCGCCTCGCGCTGGTTTCAGAGGTTGGCATGACGTATGTCGATGGTTTGCCAGATACTGACAAAGCTCGCTATGGTCGCTCAGGTGCATATGGCATTGGTAACAATGATGGTGTCATTAATAGCACTAACTACTGCTTAGATGGTGGTACAGCAGCCAACGCTCAGGCCAAGAACTGTACAGATGATGGCTACGTAACCGAGCTTTCCGGTGGTATCCGTCTGCGTGCATCCATGGACTATAACAATGCTTTTGCTGGCGTAAACGTAACCCCAACGTTTTCTGTTGCGTATGACAAAGGTAATGGCCCTGAGCCCGGTGCTCAGTTCCTGGATGACCGCCTGACTACGGGTTTGGGTGTGTCCTTTGTTTACCTGAATAAAACCTCGGTTGATCTTTCATACACCAACTTCTCTGGTGGTGACTACAATCAACTGAAAGATCGCGACAACGTCAGCCTGTCCGCGAAATATTCATTCTAATTTACTGGCTCAGACAAGAATTACAGAGGTCTATGAACCATGTTGAAAAAACATTATAAAACCTGGGGCGGCGCCATTGCGCTGTCCCTGATGGTAAGCGCAGCAAATGCCGCCGTTTCTCCAGCAGAAGCGGCAAAAATTGGTAAAGAACTGACGCCAATGGGCGCGGAAATGGCTGGCAAAGGTGAGATTCCAGCCTGGACGGGTGGTATTACTACGCCTCCGGCCGGTTACGTTGCGGGTGGCAAACCGGTTGATCCGTATGCCGCCGACAAGGTGAAATTTGTTATTACTGGTGCTAATTACAAGCAATACGCTGCCAACCTGACCGAAGGTCAGAAAGCGATGTTTGAGAAGTATCCTGATACTTATAAAATGCCGGTTTACCAGACTCGTCGTTCATCAGCCTACCCGCAGGCTGTTTATGACCAGACCAAAGAAAATGCTACCAAAACCAAATTGCTGGAAGGTGGTAATGGTCTGGAAAACTACGTAGAAGGTGCGCCTTTCCCTATGCCGCAGAACGGCATGGAAGCGATCTGGAACCACATCGTTCGTTATCGCGGTGGCAGTGTGCGCCGTGTGGTTGGTCAGGTAACTCCTCAGGTGAATGGTGACTTTACTCTGGTTCGTTTCCAGGATGAGTTCACCTTCCGCGACAAGCTGAAAGACTATGATCCTAACTCAGATCAGAATGTGTTGTTCTACTTCAAGCAGGATGTACTGTCTCCGGCCCGTCTGGCAGGTAACGTGCTGCTGGTTCACGAAACACTGGACCAGGTAAAAGAGCCACGTAAAGCCTGGGTATATAACGCCGGTCAGCGTCGTGTTCGTCGTGCGCCACAGGTTGCTTATGACGGTCCAGGCACTGCAGCGGACGGTCTGCGTACTTCTGATAACTTTGATATGTTCAACGGTGCACCGGATCGTTACGACTGGAAACTGGAAGGCAAGCAGGAAGTTTACATTCCATATAACTCTTACAAACTGAAGAGTGCGGATCTGAAGTACACCGATATCGTCAAGCCTGGCCATATCAATCAGGATCTGGCTCGTTATGAGTTGCACCGTGTATGGAAAGTGACCGCGACCCTGAAAGAAGGTAAGCGTCATATCTATGCCAAGCGTGTGTTCTACATTGATGAAGATACCTGGCAAGCAACTGAAATCGATCATTACGATGGTCGTGGCGAACTGTGGCGTGTTGCTGAAGCACACAACCTGATGTACTACGATACACTGGTGCCTTGGTATGCCATTGAAACACTGTACGATCTGAACTCCGGCCGTTACCTGGCGCTGGGTCTGGACAACGAAGAACAGGGTTCTTACGAGTTCGGTTTCGAGCGTAGCCAGCAGGATTACACTCCGGCAGCTCTGCGTCGTGAAGGTAAGCGTTAATCTGAGTAATATCAGATAAATAAAAAAGGGGCTTCGGCCCCTTTTTTATTGCGTATCGTTTTTATTGTGTGTTTTTTGTGCTTTTAGCTGAGGAATCCGCTTACCGGCCATCAGAAATTCAGAACAAAGCTCGCCTGATACACTGATGATGCGTCTTTATTGATGTACTCGCCGCGCACATCCAGTTTCGGCGTTAAGTGAAAACCGGCACCGGCACCCAGCAGAATGCCGTCATCATCGCCGATATCGAGTCCCAGTCGTGCAATGGCAAATAAATTGGGATTGATTTCCGGCAGTTGCTTTTCGGCAACGCCAGCGAACCAGAATCCTGAAATATCACTATCGGGACCGTTGAAGAAATCATCGGTCTGGGTGTAGCCGACTTCTACGGTTGTTTTAACCTGATCAATATCATTATCGAGCTCGTAACCGGCAAAAATACTCAGACCTGTTGCATCAACGTTACTGCCACCAAAAGGACTGTCGATCACGTTTTGTGAGAGGCTGCCACCGAGCTGTAAGCGCTCAGGTTGGAATCCCTGACCGCTGTTGTCGGCTTGTGCCACCATCGGCAGTGCGCTGAAGGCAAGTAACAAAGGAAAGCGTTTTTTCATTGTAATGATCCTGTTGGTTGTCGAATTCTTGCTGTTCCGTTTCAGTACTGCGGCATGCTTAGTGGGCCTTCCTGCAAGGCAGCCAGTTGTTCACGCAGCATGATAATGTGTTCAGACCAAAAACGATGGCTGTCGAGCCAGGGAAAGGCGGCGGGAAATGCCGGGTCATCCCAGCGAGAGCAAAGCCATGCGGCATATTTCATCACCCGCAGGCTACGCAGAACTTCCATCAGTGCCAGTTCATGCTGCGGAAACGGGCGGAACATTTCATAGCCCTCTTTAATGACCAGTAATTGCTGGCGTTGTTCCTGTTCAGGGCCGCTGAGTAGCATCCAGATATCCTGCATGGCCGGGCCCTGGACACAATCGTCGAAATCGACCATGTACAGTGTTTCGTCGCGCAGCAGCAGGTTGCCGGGGTGAAGATCGCCGTGCAGGCGCAGGGTGTGTACGTCATCCGGTCGGTAAAGTTTACCGGCCCAGTCAGTTAGTGCGGTGGCCAGACTTTCATAGCTGGCGTGGTAATCAATCGGCATCAGGCCCGAGCGCAACACCTGCTCACCGGCCAGCGCCATATCGGCCGCGCCCTGTATGCGCGGCCGATGGCGAAAGGCCGAGTTGGCTCCCACCTGATGCAGTCGGCCGAGCCAGCGACCCAGTAATTCAAGGTCGTCATCGCTGCTGAGTTCCGGTGCCTGACCGCCGCGGCGCGGGAACAGGGCAAAGAAGAACGGGTCGCTGAAAAACAGCGTCTGGCCATTAACGGCGATCGGTGCAACGACCGGCAGATCTTCGCTCTGCAGCTCAAGCAAAAAGTCGTGCTCTTCCTGGATCGCCTCACGGCTCCAGCGTCCGGGACGATAAAATTTGGCGATCAGCGGTTGCTGATCTTCAATGCCGACCTGATAAACCCGGTTTTCATAGCTGTTGAGGGGGAATATCCGCGCGTCGCAGACGAACCCTTGCGCTTCGATGGCATCCATCACGCGTTCCGGGGTCAGCTGGGTGTAAGGGTGTGTGGATATCATGGCCGCTCTCCTGATAGGTGGCGGCATTATGCCCGTATCGCTGTTGCCAACCAATGGCGCTTATGGATTGTTGTCCCACTCCGGCGGTGGCGTGCGGGCCAGCGCCCAGATGCCAACAATTGCCGCACCTTGTTGTTTGAGCACCCGCGCTGCGGCATTGGCCGTAGCCCCGGTCGTTATAACATCTTCAATAATGACGATATGTTTGCCCTTTAGCTGCAATTGGCCGGGTTGTAAGGAGTTGCTGAGATTTCTTTGTCGCTGACGGGCGCTCAGGCCACGTTGATCATGGCCCGATGTTTTGTACAGAGCGTTATCGATTAGCGGAACTCCGAGTGTTTTCGCCAGCCTGCGGGCCATAATTTCGGTGATATTGAATCCCCGGCTGAACAGCTTGCGCCGCGTGCTGGGAATGAAGGTGATGGCATCGGCCTGAGCCAGCGCCGCCGCAGGGTTAGTCAGCATCAATCCGGTCAGGCGTGGCAGCCACAATAGTTGGCGCCGATCTTTGCAGGCTTTTATCCACAGACTCAGAGGCGGCTGGTAAAGAAAAGGGCAATCGCTGTAATCAAATGCCGGAGGATGTTGCTGACAGCGCCCGCAGCGTCCGGCACTGGTTATCGGCTCTGAGCATTGAGAGCAGGAGTGCCTGGCCCGTGGTAGTTCTTTAAGACAGTTATGACACAGAAAAAATGCATTGCTGGTCGCTTGCAGGCAAAGCTCGCATTCGCTTGTCGGTGTTAATTTGCGGATTAAATTTAACCAGTAGTTTACTGTTTTTCTGACAATGGTTGACCACATGGTAACGCCTTCTATCATCGCGCTAATCGCATCGATGTTACCAATATCAGGGGATACCACTATGAGTCTGTCGGCTGAAAATAGGCAGGACATCCGCCATAACTGGACGCTGCAAGAAGCACAGGCATTGTTGAATCTGCCGTTCAACGATCTTTTGTTCCGGGCGCAGAGCATGCATCGCCGTTACTTTAATCCTAACGATGTTCAGGTCAGTACCCTGTTGTCGATAAAAACCGGAGCCTGCCCGGAAGACTGCGCCTACTGCCCGCAGAGTGCACGCTACGACACCGGGCTGGAAAAAGAAAAGTTACTGGAAGTTCAGGCCGTGATTGAAAAAGCCAAAGCCGCAAAAGCCGCCGGCTCAGACCGCTTTTGCATGGGGGCTGCCTGGCGTTCACCGCGCAACAAAGACATGCCTTACGTTGTCGCCATGGTTAAAGGGGTTAAAGCATTGGGTCTGGAAACCTGCATGACACTGGGCATGCTGGACGAAGATCAATCGCAACAACTGGCCGAAGCCGGGTTGGATTATTACAACCATAATCTGGACACCTCGCCGGAGTATTACGGCGAAATTATCACCACCCGTACCTATGCCGATCGCCTGGGAACGTTGGCTAATGTACGCAATGCCGGTATGAAGGTTTGTTCGGGCGGGATTCTGGGAATGGGCGAAAGCCCGCAGGATCGTGCCGGCTTGCTGGTTCAGCTGGCTAATCTGCCGCAGCACCCGGATTCCGTACCGGTTAATCAACTGGTGAAAGTCGCCGGAACACCGTTGGAAGCTGAGCAGGATCTTGATCCAATCGACTTCATCAGAGTGATTGCGGCTGCCCGTATAATGATGCCCGCGTCACGGGTTCGCCTCAGCGCCGGACGCGAACAAATGAGCGAAGAGATGCAAGCCATGTGCTTTTTTGCTGGTGCAAACTCAATCTTTTACGGTGAATGCTTACTGACGACCCCTAATCCGGCGGCCAATAAAGATCAGGCTCTGTTGCACAAGCTTGGAATTAACCGTGATCACCGTGTAACGGCTGCCCCGTCGACGCTGGAAACATTACTGACCGCCGGCAATGATACTGAACAAACGTTATTTTATAATGCTGCGCAGGCTTGAATATAACCAATCCGTCTAATCGTCAGGCACCGTAGTACTGGTAAATTTCATGGATATTGGTTAAATTGTGATCAATAGCCCTAAAACCATTGCGAGGTGCTTATGAATATTGGATCCACTACCGGCTCGGCGTTCACCTCTGGTGCATACGCCGTCGATCAGGGAAATGCTCAGGTTAAGCGTGCCGCTCAGGACGTTGTTGATGCAACGACCAGCCGTCCGGTTGAGGGCGTTGGCAACCTGGCCTCAGCGATGACCGATCTGAAACAGGGTCAGGAAACCGTTGCTGCCGGCAGCAAGGTACTTGAAGCTGCCGATAAGCAGCTTGGCACCCTGATTGATACTCAGGCCTGAGAACTGAGAGCCTAATCATGCAAGTTTCTCCCGCTTCCTCGCCCACTCTGAGCAGCACGCTTCCCAGCGGAAGTGCGGCTGTGCAGATATTGGCAAAAGAAGGAGAGAACGCGTCCTCCACGGTTTTTGCTCCGGTCGAGGAGGTGTCACTCAGTGCGGCTGCGACCGATGCGGGTATGCGCAAATCGCAAACGTCTGCTGAAACATACTCCCGTCCGCGTCGCACCGCCGATGCCAGCACGTCAGCAGCAAAGGACTCTGCTGAGCGTGTAGCGCCTCAGGCGGAAGACGCACAACAGAACCAGGCGGCCGAAGAGCAGATTATCGCCAGAAGAACTCAGCGCAACGAACAGGATCAGGCCCTGGCCGATGCTGAGCTGCAGCAGATCCGTGAGCTGAAACAGCGGGATCAGGAGGTGCGCGCGCATGAACAGGCCCATGCCAGCACCGGCGGCAGTTATGCCGGCAGTGCTAACTTTACCTATCAGCAGGGGCCGGATGGTGTTCGCTACGCGGTGGGTGGCGAAGTGCCGGTTGATGTCAGTAAGGTTGCTAATGATCCGGCGGCGACGATCAGCAAAATGGAACAGGTGCAGCGCGCTGCTCTGGCACCGGCAGAGCCCTCATCGCAGGATCGCCAGGTGGCTGCACAAGCCGGGCAGGTGGCTGCACAGGCGCTGACTGAATTGTCAGAGCAGCAGCGTGAAATGCGCGGCGCAGAGTTGGATCGTATTCAAAGCCAGCGGGAGAAAGTGCGGGCTGACATGGATGAAGCGAAGAAACAGCAGGAAGATGCGGATAAAAAACTGGCAGATAAAGAGCAGATTTCTGCCGCTGAACGCTTTGCTGAACATAACGCCCGTCTGCGTAAAATTAACGAAGTGCTGCTGCAAATCAGCATTCCTCCCCCGGTTACTGCAGGTCAGCTGCTGAACGATGTGGTTTGAGGGTGAATAACGTGACTGAACCGGCAAATGCCGGTTTTTTTTCGCCTCCAATATGGCCCGGGTGGCTAAGCTTTACCTGTCTTTACCGGGGGAAGATCGTGCCCGGGGTTGACATTAATCGGTGGCGAACGTATGTTTCAAACACTTGTTTGAATTGGTGGTGTTTCACTGCCCTTAACTCAACAGCAGCATTGCTGCAAGAACATAACAGGCTACGAGGTCTTTCCTATGCCAGATTACAAGGCTCCCCTGCGTGAAATTAAGTTCGTAATGGACGAACTGTTGGATATGCCAAGCCACTATGCCAGCCTGCCGGCTTACGCTGAAGTCGCTACTCCTGACATGGTTGATGCCATCATCAGCGAAGGCGCTAAATTCTGCGAACAGGAACTGGCTCCGCTTAACCGCGTTGGTGACCTCGAAGGCTGTACCCGTCATGACGACGGTTCTGTTACTACTCCGACCGGCTTCAAAGAAGCCTATGCCAAGTACGTTGAAGGCGGCTGGCCTTCCCTGGCTCATGAAGAAAACCACGGCGGCCAGGGCCTGCCAGAGTCTCTGGGCATTGTTATGTCTGAGATGGTTGGTTCTTCTAACTGGTCATGGGGTATGTACCCGGGTCTGTCTCATGGTGCGATGAACACTATCGAACTGCACGGTACTTCTGAGCAGAAAGAAACTTACCTGACCAAGCTGGTTTCCGGTGAGTGGACTGGCACCATGTGTCTGACTGAGTCTCATTGTGGTTCTGACCTGGGTATCCTGAAAACCAAAGCTGAGCCAAATGCTGACGGTTCTTACGCCATCACTGGTAGCAAAATCTTTATCTCTGCCGGTGAGCACGACATGGCGGGCAACATTGTCCACATCGTTCTGGCTCGTCTGCCAGGTGCTCCGGAAGGTACCAAAGGTATCTCTCTGTTCATCGTTCCTAAGTTCCTGCCAAATGCTGACGGTACTCCGGGCGAGCGCAACAGCCTGATCTGTGGTTCTATCGAACACAAAATGGGTATCCACGGTAACGCGACCTGTGTGATGAACTTCGACGGTGCCAAAGGCTGGCTGATCGGGCCTGAGAACAAAGGTCTGAACTGCATGTTCACCTTCATGAACACGGCCCGTATCGGTACGGCTCTGCAGGGTTCTACCGCTGCTGAAGCTTCTTTCCAGGGCGCTCTGGCTTACGCCAAAGACCGTCTGGCGATGCGTTCCCTGACGGGTCCTAAAGCACCTGAAAAAGCCGCTGACCCGATCATCGTTCACCCTGACGTTCGCCGCATGCTGCTGACTCAGAAAGCCTTCTCTGAAGGTGGTCGTGCACTGGTTTACCTGACTGCACAGCAGAACGACATCGTTAAGAAAGGCGAAAGCGAAGAAGCGCGTAAAGCGGCTGATGAGCTGCTGGGCTTCCTGACTCCGATCGCTAAAGCATTCCTGACCGAAGCCGGTTCTGAAGCGGCTAACCTGGGTATGCAGGTATTCGGTGGTCACGGCTTTATCGCTGAGTGGGGCATGGAACAGATCGTTCGTGATACCCGTATCTCTACCATCTATGAAGGTACTACCGGTATTCAGGCTCTGGACCTGCTGGGTCGTAAAGTGCTGATGACTCAGGGCGCTTCTCTGCGTACCTTCACCAAGCAGATCCACAAGTTCTGTCAGGCTGAAGAAGGTAACGCTGAACTGGCTCCGATGGTTGCAGCTCTGGCTGAAATCAACAAGGAGTGGGGCGATCTGACTATGAAGATCGGTATGTCTGCGATGAAGAACCGCGATGAAGTCGGTGCTGCGTCTGTAGATTACCTGATGTACTCCGGTTACGCGGTACTGGGTCTGCTGTGGGCTCGTATGGCGAAAATCGCTCAGGATGCTCTGGCGAACGGTACTTCTGAAGAAGATTTCTACAAAGCCAAGCTGACCACCGCGCGTTTCTACTTCGCCCGTATTCTGCCACGTACCAAAGCACACGCAGCGACCATGCTGGCTGGTGCTGATACGCTGATGGATCTGGCTGAAGAACACTTCGCGTTCTGATCCTGAGTACCTGTTTGTAAAAGGTACATCAGTAAAAACCGCGCTTCGGCGCGGTTTTTTCGTATTCTGGGCTGGGCAAGCGGGTCAGAGTAAGTACAATAGCGGCATTTTGTTATCCGGTGGCTGATTGTAAGCGTGGGTAACAGTAAGCCACAGCTAACTTGAGGTGAAACATGGCTGATTACAAAGCACCATTGCGCGACATGCGTTTTGTTCTGAATGAAGTTTTTGAAGCAGACAAACTGTGGACTTCTCTGGCCGGTCTGGAAGGCGCCGTTGATATCGAAACGGCTGATGCCATTCTGCAGGAATGCGGCAAGATCGCCAGCGAAGTCTTGGCGCCGCTGAACCGTAACGGTGATGAAGTCGGTTCTACCTGGAAAGACGGTGAAGTTACGGCGGCACCGGGCTTTAAAGAAGCTTACCAGACCTACGTTGAAGCCGGTCTGAATGGCCTGGGCGGCAACCCGGATTTCGGCGGTATGGGTATGCCGAAGACTCTGGTGGGTCAGATTGAAGAAATGGTACAGGGCGCCAACATGGCGTTCGGTCTGGCACCGATGCTGACTGCGGGTGCTTGTCTGTCTCTGAGCGCTCACGGTTCTCTGGAACTGAAAGAAAAGTACCTGCCTAACATGTATTCCGGCGTTTGGGCCGGCGCTATGGATCTGACCGAGCCTCATGCCGGTACTGACCTTGGCATTATCCGCACCAAAGCTGAGCCGCAGGCTGATGGCTCTTATGCTGTTTCCGGTACCAAGATCTTCATCACCTGGGGTGAGCATGATATGGCCGAAAACATCATCCACCTGGTACTGGCCAAGCTGCCGGATGCACCGGCGGGCCCTAAAGGTATTTCTCTGTTCCTGGTGCCTAAATTCCTGGTCAATGACGATGGCTCCCTGGGCGAGCGTAACACCCTGTCCTGTGGTTCTATCGAACACAAAATGGGTATTAAAGGTTCAGCGACCTGTGTGATGAACTTCGACGGTGCCAAAGGTTGGTTGGTCGGCGAAGAAAACAAAGGTCTGGCCTGCATGTTCACCATGATGAACTACGAGCGTCTGGGTGTGGGTATTCAGGGTATTGGTGCGGCAGAAGCCTCTTACCAGAGCGCTGTTGAATACGCCCGTGACCGTATCCAGAGCCGTGCGCCAACCGGTGCTGTGGCCAAAGACAAAGCCGCTGACCCAATCATTGTGCATCCTGACGTCCGTCGTATGCTGATGACCATGCGCGCCTTTAACGAAGGTGGCCGCGCATTCTCCACTTACGTGGCCAAGTGGCTGGACATCGCCAAGTTCTCTGATGATGCCGAAACCAAGCAGCACGCCGATGCCATGCTGGCTCTGCTGACGCCGGTAGCCAAAGCCTTCCTGACCGATAACGCACTGGAAACGGCTATTGCCGGCCAGCAGGTGTTTGGTGGTCACGGCTTTATCCGTGAATGGGGTCAGGAACAGTATGTGCGTGATATCCGTATCACTCAGATCTATGAAGGCACCAACGGTATCCAGGCTCTGGATCTGATCGGTCGTAAAGTGGCGGCGAATAACGGTGCGTTCTACAAGCTGTTTGAAGCCGACATCAATGAGTTCATCGCCTCTCAGGCGGATAACGAAGCGATGGCTGAGTTCATTGAGCCGCTGAAAGCCGCTCTGGAAAACCTCAACGACCTGACTCAGTGGGTAATGGATGCTGCGGCAAACAACCCGAATGAAATCGGTGCTGCTTCTGTTGAATACCTGCACGTGTTCGGTTACACCGCACTGGCGTATATGTGGGCTAAAATGTCTGCCGTGTCTCTGCCAAAAGCGGATGATGCGTCCGGCTTCTACAAAGCCAAGCTGGCCACTTCACGTTTCTATATGAAGCGTCTGCTGCCACGTTACATTGGTCTGAGCGCTGCGGTTAAAGGCGGCTCTGAGCCCCTGTTTGAACTGGACGAAGAGCTGTTCGCAACCGCGTAAGTTCTGCTGTTCACAAAAAGCCGCCTCCGGGCGGCTTTTTCGTTTTTGCGGTCTGAGTCCGGCACTGTTAGCATGAATCGCCCCGGAGCCTCCTATGACCCTATCTGTCTCATCTGTTGCTGCTGATTCTCCAACCCGTGCCCAGTTGTTGCAGGCGCTGTTATCGCTGATGGCCGATCATCCTTTTGCCGCCATTACCGTACAGCAGATCACCCGCAGCGCCGGTCTTGCGCGACAGACGTTCTATCTGCATTACCGCAGTCGCGAAGACTTATTGCTGGATTATGTCGACAGCGTATTCGCAGAATTTTATGACGATATTGCCGATATGGTTGGTGCCTCACCGGAGCTGGACAGCGATATCAGCCAACGTCTGTTTGAACAGTGGAATCGTCATCGTGATTTCAGCCGGTTGATGTTCAGTGCCGGACTTGAGTCGTTGCTGATCAAACGCTTCCAGAACTACATTGCCCGTGTGTTAGGCCTCTATGTGCGCCAGCATGGCATACCGGTCAGCGATGCCGAGCAGTTGGGTTTTATGATTGATTACCTTGCCGGAGCATCCTGGATGATGCTTGATCGCTGGGTGCGCAACGATTTTCGCTATCCAGCGGAGAAACTGGCCAGTTTATTCAGCCAGTTAAGCCGCCCAGGCTTTCTGGATGTTATGTTGCAACGTCCGCAGTAACACACTCTGGCACAGATAGACGATTGTCTATAAGATTCAGCGGCGTATGCTTAAATACAAATAAAATAACAAATTCGGGTAATCCTCTTACCTGTGGCGACCACATCATGAGTAAAGAACTGGATAAACGTGTTGAGCGCTCGCGGCGCTTGCTAATGGGCACTTTGCTGGAACTGATGGCGGAAGAACCCTATGGCAAAATTTCCGTCGCACATATCTGCGAGCGCTCTGGTGTTGCGCGTCCGACGTTCTATCTGCATTACCGCTCGAAAGATGACCTGCTCAAAGGTTATATCGAGAGTATGTTTATGCAGTTTTATGAGCAGATTGATGCGTATCTGACGCAGTCTCCCAATGCTGATCCGATCATTGCTGAAATCATGTTCCGTCAGTGGTCTGACAATGCCACTTTTGCCCGTTTGTTGATTGAGGCTGACATTGAAGCCTTAATGCTGAGTGAATTTAAGCGCTATGTGGCGCGTATTATGGAGCGTTACATTGGTGCCCATTCTTTGCCTATTAAAGACACCAGTCTGATGAATTATGTGATCGACTTTTTAGCCGGCGCATCGTTTATGGTGATTGTGCGCTGGGTGAAAGACGGTTTTCCGGTGGATGCCAAAGAAATCGGCGCGTTGTATGCCAATCTGGTACGGCCGGGATTGCTGCAGGTATTGCTGAGCGGTAAGTTGTAAAAACGTTAGTTGCAGACATAAAAAAAGAGCCCGGCGGGCTCTTTTTTATGTGCGTTGGTTTACTTATTCAGCCGGAGCCATGGTGGTTATACGACGGTTTTTATCGACCCGTTTGTCATGAATTTTCTTTACTTTACGCTGAGCTTTTTCAAATGCGTCGCTGACCGCAAGATACATATCTTCATGTTCGGGGTTGTCGTGATGATCGCGGGTGATGGCAACGGTCTGGCCAGGCAGGCCGACCTCCAGTGACACGTGGGCAAGCTTACCTTTGCTGCTGTGATTGTGAGGCATCGCCACAACCGCACGTATGCCAATAATATCGTCAAAAGTGGAGGTTAATTTTCCGGCTTTTTCGCGGATGTGCTGCTCGATAGCGTCAGAATGACCGATGTCGCGGAAGCTGATTTCCAAACCTTTCATAGTCGCTCCTTTTGTTGATTGACTCAGGAACTTCGGACGCTTTTCCGTCGGGAAGTTCCTTCGGGATGGTCAACTCAGACTACATCAGCCAAAGGTAACGTCAAACAATTTCGCACAAATTTCGTAACCTCAGGCTGGGATCACTCCGGATCCTGACTTGAAGCTATACTGGATTGTATCGCTATTGTTTTTCGTCACAGGCAGGTGTATGCACCCCATTATTGCGTTCTACTCAGGTCAGGGAACCGACCATCGCGGCCGCACGCTGAGTGGTATTCTGGCGTTCTCAAATAATGAACTGGAAAGCTGTCACGATTATATTCAGTGGTTGTTTCCGTTGCGCGATCCGAGTCCATACAACCCCGAAGCGCCGGTCATTAATGCTGATGTCATTGCAGCTTTTCATTCTTCCCATGAATTACAGAGCCGGTTGCATCAATCGTTATTACGGATGCTGCAATTTTATGGGATCGTTATGCGCGAAACTCCGCAGGGATTTGAATTACTGATTCCTGCCGATGTGGACAATTGCCACTGGATGACACCGGATAATCACAACCATCGCCGCGTCAGCCGCATGCTCGCGTCCCTGAAAATACTGGGTTTGGATGCCCACGTTACCGCGCTCTGGCAGGGACTGCAGAAACTGGCGGTGGCTCATCCTGAAGCCATTTCTTCCGCTACGGTTACCCATTGGCGATTAGCCGCTATGGGGCTGGACAGTCCCTTATGATAGTCTGAGCAACTTGTTTTTAGCGCTGAAACGGATGCACCGATGCAGGTCTACGATGTTCCTGTTGTATTTTTTGATCTGGATGATTCCCTGATCAATAAGGACGCCAATAGTCTGTGGATTAAATGGCGTTTTCGCCGTGAGCGCTGGGCGGTGGTTGAGGCCATGCTGGCGTTAGCGTCTCTGTATCGTGCGTACAAAAAAGGCCGGGTGACTCACTGGCGTTTGTCCAATTACTATCGCACCCGCACCCGTGGTATGAGTCTGGCGGAATATCAGAGCCGCGTTGAGCGTTTTTTTAATGAACGCGGGCAACTGCATATCTATCCGCAGGCGGCATCGTTATTGTTTGCTTATCAGCAGCGTGGTACTCAACTGGTGATGATTACCGGTTCGGACGATGTGATTGCCCGTGCCTACGGTCAGGCGCTGGGATTTGCTCATGTTATCAGTAATCGTCTGAGTACCGATGGTCAGCGGATTACCGGGCTGGAGCGGCCGATGTGTTATGGCCCAGGTAAAGTCGAGCTGGCGCGGCGTTTTCTCACGGAACGCGGTCTGAGCTTCAGTGATGCCGCGTTTTATACCGACAGTCACTCCGATATGCCATTGCTGGAAATGGTTGCACAGCCAGTGGTGCTGAATCCTAATCCTCAGTTACGCCTTGCAGCGCAGCAGCACGGCTGGCCCTGCCTGGACTGGCGGGCGGAATAGTCGGGCAGGGATAGACATCTGCTTCTTGCTGCTCGTCTTGCATGCCGTTATAGTTCTGCCTACATATAACCCGATTATTCAACGGAGCCCAGCGGTGTTTTTTCAATATAACCGCCCCCTGCAACAGGGTCAGCATCTGACCTGTCGATGGTGTTAAGCGCAGCTGCCAACCTTTCCGGCCGCATGGCCATGTATTTTTGCGCTTATTAATCTTGAAGGTTCTTTATGACTCCGCACCAATTTGCTGCTCTGGCTGAGCAGGGTTTTAACCGTATTCCGGTATCACGCCAGGTTTTGGCTGACCTCGACACACCTCTGAGTACTTACCTGAAACTGGCTGCTGCGCCTTATACCTACCTGCTGGAATCTGTACAGGGCGGTGAAAAGTGGGGCCGTTATTCCATGATCGGCCTGCCTTGTCGTGATGTTCTGATCGTGCGTGGGCAGCAGGTTGTGTTACAGCGCAATGGTGAGGTGATCGAAGAACATGAAGTCGTTGACCCGTTGGATTTTATCAGCGAGTTTCAGCAGCGCTTCCGGGTTCCTCAGATTGATGGCCTGCCTAAGTTTGATGGTGGTCTGGTTGGTTATTTTGGCTACGACACCGTGCGTTATATCGAACCGCGCCTGCGCAAATCCTGCCCGCCCGATGAGCTGAATACGCCGGACATTCTGCTGATGGTGTCAGAAGAAGTTGTGGTTTTTGACAACCTCAGCGGCAAATTGCATCTGATTGTTATGGCCGATCCTGAGGTTGATGATGCTCTGGCGAAAGCTGAGGCCCGCCTTGATGAATTACGCCAGCAGCTGCGCCAGCCATACTCCGGGCCGGTTGGTCGGCCGCTGCAGGCTTCAACGCACGTTAAAGAAGATGATTTCCGCTCATTGTTTGGTGAGCAGGCATTTATGGATGCGGTTGAAAATATCCGCGAGTACATTCTGGCCGGCGATATTATGCAATGTGTTATTTCCCAGCGTATGCAGGTGCCTTACCAAGGCGATCCGGTCAATATTTACCGCGCGTTACGCACGCTGAACCCATCACCTTACATGTACTGCATGAATCTGGGTGATTTTCATGTGGTTGGTTCTTCTCCTGAAATTCTTGCCCGCCTGGAAGATGGCGAGGTAACGGTGCGTCCGATTGCCGGTACCCGTCAGCGTGGCGAAACAGTGGAAGACGATCTGGCGCTGGAGCGCGAGTTGTTATCCGACCCTAAAGAAATCGCCGAGCATTTAATGCTGATCGATCTGGGACGCAATGATGTCGGCCGTGTTGCCAAAACCGGTGAAGTCAGTGTCACCGATCAAATGGTCGTCGAGCGCTATTCGCATGTTATGCACATCGTTTCGAATGTAACCGGCAAAGTAAAAGACGGCATTACGGCTATGGATGTATTACGCGCGGTACATCCGGCCGGCACGTTAAGTGGTGCGCCGAAAATCCGCGCGATGGAAATTATCGACGAATACGAATCAACCAAACGCGGGGTTTATGGTGGTGCCGTAGGCTACCTGAGCTGGAACGGTAATATGGATACTGCGATTGCTATCCGTACCGCAGTGATTAAAGACGGCATGCTGAATATTCAGGCAGGTGCCGGGGTGGTAGCGGATTCAGTTCCGCGACTGGAATGGAAAGAAACCATGAATAAAGGCCGGGCAATGTTCCGCGCCGTTGCCATGGCGGAAGCCGGACTGGACCAGTAACCACAGCATCATTACGGCGTGTAAAAAAACGCGTCGCAGGAGTCACAGCAATGTTAGTCATGATTGATAATTACGATTCGTTTACCTACAACGTCGTACAGTATTTTGCCGAACTGGGTGCCGATGTGCGCGTGTTCCGCAACGATGAAATTACCATCGAAGAAATCGAAGCATTAAAGCCTGATCATCTGGTAATTTCTCCTGGTCCGTGTACACCAAATGAGGCCGGGATTTCTATGGAAGCTATCCGCTACTTCGCCGGTAAATTACCGATTCTGGGAATTTGTTTAGGTCATCAGAGTATTGGCCAGGTTTTCGGCGGCAATATCATCCGCGCCGGTCAGGTCATGCATGGCAAAATTTCTCAGATTCATCACGCTGACAGCGGCGTTTTCCGTGGTCTGAAAAATCCTTACAACGCTACCCGTTATCACTCACTGGTGATTGATAAACAGAACCTGCCTGAATGTCTGGAAATTACCGCCTGGACAGAAAATCCTGACGGCAGCATGGAAGAAATTATGGGTGTGCGTCACCGTGAATTACCGATCGAAGGCGTGCAGTTTCATCCGGAATCCATTCTGACCGAACATGGACACGATCTGTTGAAAAACTTTTTGCAGACAACACTGAACTGACGAACGGCAAGCGCCACTGACTGGAGATGAATAATGGATATCCGTACTGCCCTGGCCCGCGTTGTTGAACGTCAGGATTTAACCACCGATGAAATGACCGATGTCATGCGCCAGATTATGACCGGCCAATGCGATGAAGCGCAGATTGGTGGTTTTCTGGTTGCCTTACGCATGAAAAGTGAAAGCATCGACGAAATCGTCGGTGCCGTAACCGTTATGCGCGAGCTGGCTAGCGGCGTAAAAATTAATGCCCGCCATGCCGTTGATATTGTCGGCACTGGTGGCGATGGTGCCAATTTGTTTAATGTTTCAACCGCTTCGTCTTTTATTGTGGCGGCAGCGGGCGGAATCGTGGCAAAACACGGTAATCGCGGTGTTTCATCCAAATCCGGCAGTGCCGATCTGCTGGAAGCGGCTGGTGTGAATCTGAATTTAACCTCAGAGCAGGTCGCCCGTTGTATTGATGAGCTGGGAGTGGGCTTTATGTTTGCACCTTCTCACCACAGCGCGATGAAGCATGCGATTGGCCCGCGCAAGTCGCTGGGTATGCGTACTATTTTCAATATTCTTGGGCCAATGACCAATCCTGCCGGTGTCAGCAATCAGGTCATTGGTGTTTTTGCCAAAGCACTGGTCCGGCCGGTGGCTGAAGTTCTGCAGCGTATGAACGGCGGCCATGTGCTGGTCGTACATTCTAAAGATGGACTGGATGAAATCAGTCTGGCGACGGAAACCTACGCCTGTGAATTAAAAAATGGAGAGTTGCGGGAATTCGTTATTCGTCCGCAGGATCTGGGTGTTGAGCCCCAGGTTTTATCGGGTCTGGATGTCGACAGTCCGGCAGCCAGTCTTGCTTTAATTAAGGATGCACTCGGTAAGCGTGAAACTGCAGCCGGTAATAAGGCGGCAGATATTCTCGCACTCAACGCCGGTGCAGCGATTTATGTGGCGGGTCTTTCGCAAAGCATGAAAGACGGTGTAGCGATGGCGCAAGATGCCATTTACACCGGTCTGGCACTGGAAAAAATGAACGAGCTGGTCAGCTTCTCCAAATACCTGGCCGAAGATGAAGTGAAAAACGCATGAATACTCCAACCATTTTGAAAAACATTCTGGCCACCAAGGCTGAGGAAGTCAGCTATCGCAGTAAAACACTGCCGCTGAATGAACTGAAAGCCCGTGCACTGGACATGGATGCGGCCGAATTGCGTGGTTTTTATCGCGCGATGCAGGCTAAGGTCGATGCCGGATTGCCTGCGGTCATTGCTGAAATTAAAAAAGCTTCTCCCTCAAAAGGTGTCCTGCGTGAACATTTTGTTCCTGAAGCCATTGCTGAATCTTATGAGCAAGCTGGCGCTGCTTGTTTATCGGTGCTGACGGATCGCGATTATTTTCAGGGGCATGAAGATTTTCTTAAAGCCGCGCGCAGCGCCTGTTCTTTACCGGTAATCCGTAAAGATTTTCTGGTCGATCCTTATCAGATTTATGAAGCGCGCAGCATTAATGCCGATTGCGTACTGTTGATCGTATCGGCTCTGAGCAAAATGCAGTTGCAGGATCTGGAAGGGATTGCCCATGAGCTGGGCATGGACGTGCTGGTAGAAATACATGACGAAGAAGAGCTACAGACGGCGTTAACCATGCAGACTCCGCTGCTGGGGATTAATAACCGCAACCTGCACACGTTTGAGCTGACACTGGATACGACATTCGGACTGTTGGACAAGATCCCGGCCGGTAAATTACTGGTAACCGAAAGCGGTATTCTGACCCCGGATGACGTTGCGCTGATGCGCGAGCGCAATGTGAATGCGTTTCTGGTGGGCGAAGCCTTTATGCGGGCGGACAATCCTGGCGATGCTTTGCAGGCTTTGTTTTTCTGAGTTTGTTATTTTTGCATACAAAAAAGCCGGCACTTGCCGGCTTTTTTGTTTTTGCTGTCAGTCTGGAAACTGTCGGCGAATATCGAGCATTGCATCAATATTCTGCATCAGCAGTTCGACCAGTTTCGGATCAAACTGATGGCCCGATTCTTTGTTAATCAGATCGATAATATCTTTATCGGCCCAAGGCTCTTTATAGCAGCGCTTACTGCCCAGCGCGTCGAAAACATCGGCCAAGGCGGTAATGCGTCCGGCAATATGAATTTGCTCACCTTTCAGGCCGCGAGGATAACCTGCTCCGTCCCAGCGTTCATGATGCTGGCTGGCAATAATCGCCGCCAGTTGCAGAATGCGCCGATCAGATTTGCTGAGAATATCCGCACCGATCTGGGCGTGTGTCTGCATGGTGCTCCATTCGGCGGCATCATGTTTACCCGGTTTATTCAGAATGCTGTCGGGAATGGCGATTTTGCCTACGTCATGCAGCGGGGCAGCCATTTTAATCAGCTCGGCTTCCTGTTCCGGTAAGCCATAAGCAACGGCCAGTAAGCGGGAAATCTGGGCAACCCGTTTAACATGGGCACCGGTTTCTTTTGAGCGTTTTTCTACCGCTTCACCCAGCATGTACACCAGCTCACGCTGGGTTTCGATGATTTCGTCGCGCATTAACAGATTTTCATAGGTGATGGCGACGTTGGTGGCGTAAATTTCCAGCAGTTGTTTATCAAGCGCGGAGGGTTCGCGGTGATAGGTGACATAAAGCAGGCTTTCGCTGCCGCGTTCGGAAGCAAAGTAGCCAATGTAGTAGTTTTCGTAATACTGGCTTTCGCGGAGATTCATCGCTTTTTCAAAACCTTCGCGTACATGCTCCGGGATGCTTTCGAACGACTCCAGATCGGTCAGTTCCTGCATTTCGCCGGTGGCAGCGAGTACCCGGAAGCGACGCACGCCGAGCAGCTGATCCTGCTGATTGGTGCTGGAACAGTACAGGGCACTTTGTTCCAGCCCGAGCAGATTGGTGACCTGGGATAAAACCGCAGAAGCAAACTGACTGATGGCGCCGGTGCTGAAGACCTGGGCGGATGCCTTAATCACACGTTCAAGGCCACGACGGTGCTCATTCAGCGTGCAGATATCGCGGTAACTGCGCAGAGTGGCATACATCAGCGTGTTGAGCTTGGTGGTGGTCAGCTCGGTTTTGTCTTTGTAATCGTTGATATCGTACGTGCGGATCACTTCGTGTTCGGGAGCCTGGCCAGGCTGGCCGGTACGTAGCACGATGCGGGTATAGCGGTTACGTAATTCTTCGCGGATATAACGTGCGACATTGAGGCCGGCATGGTCTTCTTCCATCACCACGTCGAGTAATACCATGGCAATGTCATCATGTTCGGCCATGATCTGACGGGTTTCTTCGCCGCTGTAGGCGCTGAGTAATTCTACCCGGCGGCCATCAAACTGAAACCCGGAAAGCACCATGCGGGTGATGCGGTGTACGTCGGGTTCATCATCGGCTACCAGTACGCGCCAGGTCTGTTCCGGAGTGCTGACGGCGCTGTCCTCGCTGAAGAGGTCATCGTCGGCAAAAAAGGAATCATCGGCCATAACCGGCTCCGTAAAATGAGTAATTTACTGAGTTTAGAACAGGGCGGCAGTATTCGCTGTAGCGGATGAGTTTTTCTTTGCCCGGCGGGTGGGTTCAGCGGGTGCCGAACACCACCATGGTTTTACCCTTCACCGAAACCAGACCCTGTTCTTCCAGATCTTTCAGAACCCGGCCCACCATTTCACGAGAACAGCCGACAATGCGGCCGATCTCCTGGCGGGTGATTTTAATCTGCATGCCATCGGGATGGGTCATGGCGTCCGGTTGTTTGCATAAATCGAGCAACGTTCCTGCTACCCGACCGGTCACATCCAGGAAGGCGAGGTCGCCGGCTTTACGGGTTGTGCGGCTCAAGCGATTGGCCATTTGGCGGAAAATATGAAACAGCAGCTGAGGGTCTTGTTTGACCAGTTCCTGCGATTTGGCGTAACTGATCTCGGCCACTTCGCATTCTGTCTTGGCTTTTACCCAGGCGGTGCGTGGTGGCTGCTGATCATCAAACAGCCCCATCTCACCAAAAAAGTCGCCTTCATTCAGATACGCCATGATCATCTCGCGGCCGTCACTGTCTTCAATAATGACGGTAACGGAGCCTTTCATCAGGTAGAACAGCGTATCGCTTTCTTCGCCCGCATAAATCAGTGTCGAGCGGGCAGGGTAACGCCTCTTGTGGCAGTGCGACAGGAAGTCCAGGAGGTGTTGGTGTTTCGATGGCGCTTGGGGAAGGCTCATGCTCAGGCATCCGATCCGGTAATCGACCACTGATTATCACTCATTAGCGTGCGAAGGTGAACCGTTATGCCACGACGGCCTCTTTGGCTGTCTATCAGGCTTTTTTGATCTCTGACGATTTATCCCCGGCCCCCGGGTATGGTAACCTCCGCGTTTTTTCCAGTCAGACCTCAGGGGCCAGAATGAAAGCAACGGTTAAGTGGGTTGATAATGCCATGTTTATCGGCGAGTCCGGCAGCGGCCATGCCGTTGTTATGGACGGGCCGGCGGACCACGGTGGCCGCAATATGGGCATTCGTCCGATGGAAATGCTGTTGCTGGGCCTGGGGGGCTGTACCAGCTTTGATGTGATGAGCATTCTGACGAAACAGCGTCTGGCGGTCAGCGATTGTGTCGCTGAAATTGAAGCTGAACGTGCTGACGCGGTGCCCAGTGTGTTCACCAAAATTCATGTGCACTTCAAAGTAACCGGCCGGGCTCTGAAAGAGTCGGCGGTAGAGCGGGCAGTGAAACTGTCGGCAGAAAAGTATTGCTCGGCTTCCATTATGCTGGAGCAGGGTGGTGTGGAAATCACTCATAGTTTCGCTGTGATTGAATCTGAGTAAAACCAAACCCGTTCGCGCGGTTGTGTGAGGATGAACTATTGAACAATAAATTGCGGTTGCATGGTTTCAACAATCTGACCAAATCCCTGAGCTTTAATATTTACGATATCTGTTACACCAAGACAGAAAAAGAGCGTCAGGAATATATTGAGTACATCGATGAGTTGTACAGTGCAGATCGTCTGACAAAAATTCTGACAGACGTTGTTGATATCATCGGCGCGAATATCCTTAACATCGCGCGTCAGGATTACGACCCGCAGGGCGCCAGTGTGACTATTCTGGTGGCCGAGCATGAATTGCCGCCCAGCGAAGACCTGATGCAGGAAAAACCCGGCCCGCTGCGTGATACCGTGGTTGCGCATCTCGACAAAAGCCACGTGACCGTGCACACCTACCCGGAGAGTCATCCGCATGGTGGTATCTCGACGTTCCGTGCCGATATCGACGTTTCTACCTGTGGTTTGATTTCACCGCTGAAAGCGCTGAATTACCTGATTCACAGCTTTGATTCTGATATTGTTACCGTTGATTACCGCGTGCGCGGCTTTACCCGTGATGTCGATGGTGTGAAACATTATATCGATCACAACATCAACTCCATCCAGAAGTATCTGACCGAAGACACCCGTAACGCCTATCAGATGATCGACGTGAACGTGTACCAGGAAAATACCTTCCACACCAAAATGCTGCTGAAAGATTTTGAGCTGGATAATTACCTGTTCGGTGAAGGTGTAAAAACCATGGATGCTGCGGAACGTACTGAAGTAGAAGCCAAACTGCGCAAAGAAATGTTAGAGATTTTCTACTCCCGCAACATGCCATAATTTTAACAAGTCTAAGGAGACTGCTGTGCCGGTTTTAATCTGGGGATTGATGCTGGCACAGGCGCTGGCTCTGAGTGCCGCACCATTGATGGTTTTTGCCGGTGGTATCATCGGCAGTCAGCTGCATTCTGATCCGCGACTTTCCACGCTGCCGGTCGCGGCCATGATTATGGGAACCGCACTGGCGGTGTTGCCCGCCTCACAACTGGCTGGCCGTTTTGGCCGCCGTCCTCTGTTTTTAAACGCCATGCTGTTCGGTTCCTGTGCTGCCATTGCCGCCGCCTGGTCTGTGCATGTGCAGTCGTTTTGGGCCTTTACCTTCAGCGCTTTGTGTTTTGGTGCTGTCGGGGCGGTTGTGCAGCAGTTCCGCTTTGTCGCGATGGCGGCGGTGCCGGCGGTACAGACGCCCGTGGTCGCGGCGCGTCTGTTGCTGGCAGGCATTGTTTCGGCGTTTCTCGGTCCTGAGTTGACCCGTTTGGCGGCATGGTGGCCGCAGTGGGGATTTGCCGCGTCCTTTACCGGGCTGGCGCTGTTCTTTGTTCTGGCGGGTGTGGTGCTCTGGTGGTTTATGCCGCAGCAGAAAGCAGCGGACAGTCAGCAAGTGGCGGCGGCCCGCCCTTTGCACGAACTTCTGCAGCAGCCGGTGTTATGGCTGGCAATGTTGTCTGCGGCCTGTGCTTACGGGGTGATGGCTTACATTATGACGGCAACGCCGCTGAGCATGACAGAAGGCATGGGCTACGCCCTGAGCGATGCCAAATGGGTGATTCAGAGCCATATCGCGGCCATGTTTCTGCCGTCGCTGATCTCGGGTCATCTTATCCGCTGGGCCGGGCACTGGTGGATGATTATGACCGGACTGATGGTGATGGTTGCGTGCCTGGTCATTGCCTGGTTTGATCAGACCATATTGCACTATTGGCTGGGATTGGTGTTACTGGGGTTGGGGTGGAATCTGCTGTTTGTGGCGGGGACATCCTTGCTCAGTCAGTGCTACCGTCCAGCGGAAGCAACACGGGTGCAGGGCGTTAATGATCTGGCGGTTTTCGGTGCGCAGGCGATAGGTGCGCTGGCTTCCGGTGCGGTGGTTCTGCTGATTGGCTGGCAGGGGCTGCTGCTGACAACAATTCCGGCGCTATTGCTGCTGCTGGTTGTTTTGTTGCGCATGCCGCGAACGTCCTTGTCCGCATGAGTTGCTCATCTGGGTTCACTGCATCGGTCTGTCAGCGAAAGCGCTGATCATCTTGCGTTTTATCCAGAGGGATTTCCTGCGGCAGCAACGTGCGTCCTGCGCGTTGCAGGCAAGCGAACAAACAACCACCGAGTAATAAGCAGGCAAGCAGGCTGTAGGTCATCATGGCGGTATCCTCACAGAGATTGATCGTTGATTGGGCTCGTGGGCGAGGCCTGTGAATCAGGCCTGTAAAGAGTCGACGAACCAAGCCTAGCTGCGTCGCCGGGCAACCGGCCGCCGGATGTTTGCCACGTGGCTGCTCTGGCGCTTATCTTTTCTCTAATATTCTGTTTTTAAACGGAAAACTATTTTGTAACCAGACCTTTGTCAGCGTCAGAATTGTCCTTGTACGGTGAGATACCACAGAGGTTTCAGATTCTGATACTGACGGATGCCATCCTGGCGGATAAACGGACTGGCACCGGGCGTCAGGTTAAGGGTTGCGAGCCCCCGCCAGCGGCGATTCCATTGGTACTCGGTGTACAGGTCGAGGTTCTGCGCATCACTGGTGTCCTGGGTGATGTAGCCATCGCTGCTGAGGGGGGCGGGCAGTATCTGTTCACTGCCGCCTTGTACCCGCCAGCACACGCCGTGCCGCCAGGTATCATTGATCCGTTGTTGCACGCCGATACGGGCCATGTAATCCGGTTGATTGGGTAATCTGTGGCGATAGGGCAGTTCGGCGGTGGCCTGTACGTCGGAGCGATAAACACCGCCACCCAGCTCCAGACTCAGATGGTGATCGTTCAGAGGCACTTCTATATCCAGCTCCGCTCCGCGCAATATGGCGCTGCCAGCGCTGTTCTGGGGCCGCAGTATGGTCAGTTCAGTGATGCCATCGCTGTCGGTTTCACGGCGCGTGGTCTGCAGTATGGCCTGATTGATAATACGCTGGAACGCACGCAGGTAGAGTCCGCTGTGGCGGTCGGCGCGGCTGTCACTGCTGGCGCGGAAGTTATGTTCGTAGCCAATATCAATATTACTGATCAGTTCGGCTTCAAGCTCGCCATTGCCGCGCCAGAGCGTGTTGCCCTGGCGGAACTCATGGGGAATACGGTCGGTTATTTCAGGCTCGCGGGTGTTCTGGCTCATGCTCAGGCGCAGGCGGCGTTTACTGTCGAGATGATGCAGCAGGTGAACGCTGGGCAGCCAGTGGGTGTCGGTGGAAATACCGGAGTTGCCATCGGCGACGAAGGAGTCCTGGCTGAGCTCGTAGGTGCTCATATGAACACCGGCTTCAAACAGAGTGTTGGGCGTCAGTTGCCAGCGATCGAGGGCAAAGGCGCTGAGACGGTTTTCTTTGTAGTCAAAATTATACGGCAGGCCGCTGCGATCGTTATTACTGGTCAGAATGGCGTTGCTCAGGCTGTTATTGATGCGCTTCATCTGTTGCATGCTGAGGCCAATGCTCCAGCGGTGTTCGTTCAGCATCTCGTTTAGCTGCCAGCCGAATTGATAGCGGCTGTCGTCGATCTGGTTGGTCTGAGCGACTGACAGAGGATTGTCGTGGCTCAGGCGGATGTCCTGATCAAACTGTTCGGCGACGAAAAACGCATCCAGAGACAGATGCTGCCAGTTAAGACGCAGGTTTCCGCCCAGGCGCTGGATGATGCGCTCACTGTATCGCTCTACGTTGCTGTCGGTCAGTTGCGGTGTTTGCAGTGTGTTGGGACTGTTCAGCGGATGTACGCCCTGCAGGCGGTCGTCGTTGTCGGCTTGCAGGTACAGGGCGTACAGGTGCAATGGGTGGCGGTCGTTGAGCAGGGTGTCGAAGCTGAGCAGCAGACTGCGACTGAGATCGCGGGTCTGTTGGCGCCAGTCACCATTGCCGGCGGGGGTGCGGCTGAAGCCTTCGCTGTTCTGACGGGCTACGCGGCGTTCAGCGCTGAGACGCAATGGCGATTCACCGCTCAGTAGCTGAATGGAACCGGCCAGCTGCGCATTCAGTGCTTCACCGCCGGTACTGATCTGTAATTGATTGCCTCCATCAGGGTTGTTCAGCACCACATTGATGGTTCCTGCCCCACCACCACCGGCATCTAAATCGGCGCGTGAGTTACGGTCAATTTCAATATGATGGACCAGGCTGGCAGGAATCTGGCGGGTATTCAGGCTGCTGTTACCGGCACCGCCCAGCAAGGGATGGCCATTGATCAGCAGTGTCAGATACTGTGACGCTAAGCCATGCAGCTGAATTTCCAGCTCGCCGTCCGCTTGCCAGCCGAGGCTGACTCCCGGCAGGCGCTGTAGCAGGTCGAACAGGGTCTGAGGCGCGTAATAGCGGAAGTCTTCCGCCAGATACACTTCCTGTGGGTAGGCGACGGTATTGAGCGGTTGTGGCAGCGACTGGGCACTGTGCGCGACCAGCAGGGCAGCAACCAGCAATAACGGCTTTAAGTGCCGACCGACAACGCTGGCTCCCTGCATCATACCTCTCCCAGATAAGGTCAGCCGTTCTGCACGCAGAGCAGCTTAAAGCCTTTGTCCTGCACCATGATTTCGACCTGGCGGAACTGCTCAGCGGCCCAGTCTTCATAGGGCAGATGGCGGTTGGCAACAATCCACATCTGGCCGTCGCGGGTCAGATGCTGGCGCGCTTCACTGAACAAGCGGCGGGCAAATTCGTAGTCGGTACCTTTGCCAAGATGAAAGGGCGGGTTACTGAACAGGTAGTCAAACTTGCCTTCTAGATTACTCAAACCGTCGCTGGCCAGGATGGTGGCCGGCAGATTCAGGCGGGCGCTGTTCAGCTGGCTGCTGCGGATGGCAAAGGCATCAATATCGGCGAGGGTGATATCCAGCGCCGGTTCGGCGGCTTTCATACTCAGGCCAATCACTCCCGAGCCGCAGCCCAGATCCAGCAGTTTGCCGTGCGCCGGTGCCGGAACATGTTCCAGCAGCAGTGCGGTACCGGTGTCGAGTTTACCGTGGTTGAAAACTCCCGGCAGGGTCATGAAGGCATGCTGCTGGCAGTTAAACGACTGGGCGAGTTTCAGCCAGTTAAATTCAGTAACTGTTTTCAGTTGCAGTTGCCACAGAGTGCAGTGGCGCGCAGAGTCGGTTTTTTCGGCGCTGTCGCTCAGTGCCGCACAGGCTTTGCCGATGCTTTTGCCGCCGGCGTCATTCGCTCCCACAATCCAGCATTCGCTGACTTGTGTTGCCATCAGCTGAATAAGGGCCTGCGCCTGTTGCTTGGCTTTTGGCCACAGCAAAATCACCTGCTTGCCACTGAAGTCACCGCTCTGCGGAATGGCGAAGCGTACCTGTGGCTCAGCCAGCGGGCGATGGGCCTGCGCGGTAAGCCAGTCCCAGGTCAGAAGCTGGGCGCCGCTGTTTTTCAGCAGCGCCTGCCAGGTGGCGGGCAGATCCGATTCGGCTCCGACAATCAGGGTATTGGCAGTGATCAGGTCAGGGTGGCGTAACAGTAATTCGTAAACAGCGGTGCTCATTCAGGCAGGCTCATCAGCAGGTCGCGGATGGTCAGGGCCGCCTGGTGGGTATCATCGCCGAGGGTAATCAGACCATGTGCCAGCAAGTTGCTCTGGCTGTTGCTGTTATAACCGGTGACAAAAACAGGTAAACCGCCTTCGCGGGCCAGACGCTGCAGCTGACCAAGCTGCATGTCGTTCTGGTCGGTACCAATATGGAACAAAGCCGCTTGCCAGCGCTTGGCCTGCAGCAGCTCTGCGAGTTGATTCGGGGTCAGCATGCCACTGAACCACAGCGGGCGCAGGCCCAGTTGCTTCAGTAAAATGGCTAACTGCAATTGCTGAATGTCGTCTTCCCAGGTGCAGTTGGCGATTAATACCTGGGGTTGTTCTTCGCTGTTCTGCTCATCGCTGTATTGTTCCGTCAGACGCGTTGCCAGACGGGATTGCAGTATCGCGGCATAAAAACGCAGGCGCGCCATGCCCAGGGTCTGGCTGACGTTATCGCGCAGATGATGATAGAGCGGAATAAACAGAAAGCGCATGGCGACATCAACCGGAAAAAACTGGCCGACTTCGTGAAACAATTCAGCGACCTGTTGCTCGTCAAAATCCTGTACGGCCTTATGCAGACGCTCACGGTAATGTTGCCATTGGGAAGGCTTGGCCGGGGTGTTGACCGGCGCGTCGGGTAATTCTTCGCCATTGCTGATCATGGCCTGTGCCTGGGATATCGGTATGCCGCGATTGAGTAAGGTGACAACCTGGCGGATCAGGCGGATATCCTGTTCGGTATAGAGCCTGTGTCCTTTGGCGGTGCGTTTAGGCGTAATCAGGCCATAACGTCTTTCCCAGGCACGCAGGGTGATGGCGTTTACGCCGGTCTCACTGGATACTACCCGGATCGGGAAATAAGCCATGTGTGGATCGCTTGCGGGGTTTGACATCGCCGGTGGTTCTCCGCTGGCTCTTGTTGTTGCTACTGCCGGGGTTATTTCTGTACCGGATTGTGTACCGGGGCATTGCTGTACAAGGTTATTCAGAAATTTCCCAGATTCTATAAGTACTTATACACAAAGTAAAAAAACAGCGCTGGTATGAGTGACATACTTGACCGCGAACACCATGGAAATTACCTTGAGCGGACTAAATAGTGGAGGCGACCATGGTCAATGACCTGAACGATGAGCAGGGCCCGATCAGTCTGGAATTGTTAAAGAAGGCCGTTGATGCATCCAATGACGGCATCGTGATCGCAGAGCAGGAAGGCGATGACAACATTCTGATCTACGTGAATAAGGCGTTTGAACGTCTTACGGGGTATCGTGCTGACGAGATTCTGTACCAGGATTGCCGTTTTTTGCAGGCCGGTGACCGCGATCAGGATGGATTAACAGCCATCCGCAGCGCGATTGTTGATGGCAAGAGTTCCAGAGTTGTCCTGCGCAACTACCGTAAAGATGGCAGTCTGTTCTGGAATGAGCTGAGTATTTCGCCGATTTATAATGACGATGACCAGCTGACTTATTACATCGGCATCCAGAAGGATGTGACCGCTCAGGTGGAGTTTGAAGAACGTGCTCTTAAAGCTGAGCGCGCTCTGGCTGATTTACAGGCCGCGCAGCAGGCAGGGCAGAACTAGGGCTCCTCTGAATTATTCAGAGGTACTCGAGAGACAATAAAAAGGGAGCCGAGGCTCCCTTTTTATTGTGCTGATGTGTCCGCAGGCGGTAATCAGCCTTTTTTCGCAGCTTCAGCTTCAGCGGCTTTAACGATCATGCCACGGGCTTCTTCTGCATTGCCCCAGCCCTGAACTTTAACCCACTTGCCTTTTTCCAGATCTTTGTAGTTTTCAAAGAAATGGGCGATCTGGTCGCGCAGCAGTTGTGGAACATCGTCGATGTCGTTCACGTTGTTATACATCTGGGTCAGTTTTTCATGTGGCACAGCAACCAGCTTGGCATCGCCACCGGCTTCGTCTTCCATGTTCAGAACACCGACTGCGCGGGCACGGATAACGGAACCTGGCTGAACCGGGTAGGGGGTAATAACCAGTACGTCCAGCGCATCGCCGTCGTCTGCCAGTGTGTGCGGGATGTAGCCGTAGTTGGCTGGGTAAAACATGGGCGTTGCCATGAAACGGTCAACCAGCAGGCAGTCCATATCTTTATCGATTTCGTATTTGATTGGCGCATGGTTGGCCGGAATTTCGATGACAACGTAGAAATCGTTAGGCAGGTCTTTACCGGCCGGAATGGAGTTGTAGCTCATAGGGGTTTCCTAAGGGTTAATGAACAGAATGCGCGGATTATATCGACTGGGCCTTGCTCTGTCAGTCTGCCATAAGTATAAAGCGCCTCAACGTTTACCGATGGCACACTGGCGCCTAGACTCCAATAAAGTCTCTGCATGCGTCAGTACCCGTTAACGCGGTTCCGTATAGCCCGAATGGACACCGGGTATTGAGCAGGCAGGACGTAAAACTGAGTGCTATTTCCGACTAATACCGGGGTTCTGGTGTGTAGAATGACCAAAACAACCATGTCAAAAACATTAACCATATTCAGCATATGTGGCGCTTTGATCGCATCTGAGGCGTTGCTGGCGGACGAATATGACGATTTTGAGCTGGATGCACCCTTCGTCCTGGATGACGACATTCCGGTGGTGCTGACAGCATCCCGCCTGAAGCAGCCCCGTGCCGAGGTTCCGGCCAGCGTGACCGTGATTGAAGCCGCACAGATTGCCGCCTGGGGGGTACGTACCCTGCCTGAGTTGATGCGCTTTGTGCCGGGCATGAGTATGGGTCATGGCGACGACGAAAATAATGCCTCAATTGCCTATCACGCTTCCAATCCTAATATTATGCGTCGTTTACAGGTGCTGGTGGATGGACGCTCGGTGTTTAAAGCGGGCATTGCTTCGGTGGTCTGGGATGATATTCCGGTGGCGATGGAAGATATTCTGCGGATCGAAGTTACCCGTGGCCCAAACGCGGCTACTTATGGCGCAAATTCTTTTCTCGGTGTGATCAACATCGTCACCAAGCATCCGGGCGATACTCTGGGTACCCGCGTACGTTACCGTAGTGGCAATAACGGCGTGGACGATGGCTTCGTCAGCTATTCCGGTGAGCGTCATCAGAACAGTTATCGTGTTACCGCGCAGATCCGGGCTGATGATGGCTTTGACGGGCGCAATGCGACCGGTGGCGATGATGAGTATCGTGACAGTCGCCGCCATGGATTTGTTAGTGCCTATTTTAATCGTCCGGTCGACAGCAGCACGCAGCTTAGTCTGCAGGCATCGCTGAAGCAGGGAAACACGGATATCCGCCGTGAGTCTTATGAACTGGATGCTCCGGATCAGGAGACCAGACAAGGGTATCTGTGGACCCGGGTGCGTAAGGAATTCAGTACCGCCCACAGTTCGCACTTGCAGGCTTACTGGCAGACCGACAGTCGTAAACAGCGCAGCTCTGCCTGCTTGCCGACCATTTCGCTGGATCCGGAATTATTCAGTTTGTATCAGGATAATCCGCAGTGGAGCAATTCGGTTCTGGGGATCACCAGTCTTATTGGTACAACGGATGGTGATAACCTGGTCGGTGGAATCGCTGCTGGTCTGGTAACGCCTGATCAGGTTGAAGCATTACTTCTGGCGAATCAGGGATTGGCGTTGGAGATTACTCAGGAGCAGTTAGACAGCGCCCGCAATATCTATACCCGTGGTTTTAACGGAACCGATTTCTCTCAACTCACCGACATGGTTTGCGGCGATACCGAGCGCGATTTACGTGAGGATCGTTACGATATTGAATGGCAGGATACGATGCAGTGGAGCGACACATTGCGCACTGTTTCCGGAGTCAGTTTCCGTCGTGACCAGGTGGATTCACAAACGTACTTTAATGGTCAGGTTCATAACGACACGTATCGCTTATTTGCCAATGCAGAATGGCGGATGACGTCTTATCTGTTATTGAATGCCGGTGGTATGTATGAAGTTGAAGACACCAACGATAACGCTTTCTCACCACGGGTTGCGCTTAACTGGCTACTCGCACCGCAGCACAGTATCCGTCTGGTATATTCCGAAGCGGTGCGTTCTCCGGATCTGCTCGAACAGGAACCTGAATATTCCATTCGTGTGAGTAACCTCAGCGATAATTATCTGAACCTTGATGATGGTCGGATTTATGTTAATCAGACGGCTGATTCACGTGATCTTAAGCATGAAAAAATTACCAGTACAGAGCTTGGTTATTATGGGAAATTCTCTGACCTGAATCTGGAGTTGGACGTAAAAGTCTATCAGGACAAGCTGACACAATTAATTTCTGATCATATCGCCCTGAATTCTTTGTCGGTTGAATCTGATACTAAGATGAATATCAATGGCGCAGAAATGCAGTTACAATGGCAGGCTGACAGCCATAACTGGTTTTGGTTGACAGCCGCTTATATTGATGCGGACGTAACCCTTGGGGATACTTCTGAATTGACGGAAAAACAACGTCGTTCTCTGTCGGTGGTTGAATTACGACAGACCGCAAAAGATAATCTGGTCGTCAGCTGGCACCATCAGGGCGACAGCTGGAGTCTGACCGCCTCGCACTTCTGGCTGGATGCTTATAACGACACCAACCGTTATCGTCGTTACGAGATTAATACCAGGAAAACCTGGTCTCTGGGTCATTACAATCCATGGGCAGGTTTCTTTTTACAGCACCTGATCGATGATGATTCCCTGGCTTATGCCGATCAGCGCTATTCAACCCGTGACTTGTATTACTTTCAGGTAGGGCTCGATTTTTAATGGATTTTTGTTGCAAGGATGCACATCACGTTTATCGCTGGCTTGGTACATGTTTACTGACATGTATGCTGGCATTTTCTGCGCA
This sequence comes from Thalassolituus pacificus, assembly GCF_025318105.1. Classification (NCBI taxonomy): domain Bacteria; kingdom Pseudomonadati; phylum Pseudomonadota; class Gammaproteobacteria; order Oceanospirillales; family Oceanospirillaceae; genus Thalassolituus; species Thalassolituus pacificus. The sequence continues at coordinate 200,556 of NZ_JAOANI010000012.1, read as the reverse complement.
TGCAGAAGATGTGCGTGTCGCGTTTGTCGCCCATGAAAAACTCCCATCTGTTGAACAGCTGGTCGAGAAAACAACCTCTCTTCTTAATGTCGGATCCGAACTGCGGTTGCTGAATGAGCCACCGGCGGCCGGCTGGCAATCTTATAGTGCCGTTGTACTGGTTGGCCCTCAGGCATTGGAAGCCTGGTCTTTTAACGATTCTCCGGCCGCTGTTGCTGTGTTTGTCAGTCGCGATGCGGTGGCGGCTTATCGGCAGCAACTGGCGTCAGCACTCTATCTTGAGCCTCCGCTTAAGCGTCAGGTGGCGATGGCGAAAAGTATTCTTGGCCATGATCGTCCATTGGGTGTGCTGGTACAGGATAAATCGCAATGGAAAAATAGCGGTTTGTCGGCAATGCCGCTGCAGCAGTCTCTGGTGACGCCTTATTTTGTCGATCAATACGATAACCTCAATCGAGCGTTGCTGGATCTGTTAAAAAACAGCCACGCACTAGTTGGTACGTACGATACCGAACTATACAGTTCGACCAATATCAAAAACATTCTCATCACCGCTTATCGGCAGAACAAACCGTTAATTGGTCCATCAAGTGCTTATATTAAAGCCGGTGCGTTAGCGACGACGTACAGCGACATCGATGATGTTGCTCATCGCCTCAGTGAAATTCTGCTGACAGGCCTGAAAGAACAGGTATGGCCGGATGCGGATTACAATCCTTATTTCAAAGTCCGCTATAACCAGCAGGTTGGTCGCTCTCTCAATTTATTACTGCCTGACGCAGACGCCCTGGCGGCGCAGTTGGCAAAAGGCGAGAGGGAACACTGATGAGCCTGCGGCAGTGGTCGATCCGGCGGAGGATTCTGCTGGTCGGTACTGTGCCGGCTTTAATCGTTGTGCTGTTGCTGACGACTTACCATATGGTCAATCGCTGGTCTGATATCCGTCAGGAAAATCAGAGCATTGCCCGTATTGTGCTGGAAAATATCGGAGTATCTGCCGAATACCCGATTATTTCCGGCAATTACGAATTGCTGTCTCCTCTGGTTCACTCGGCATTATCTCAGCCGGCAATTGTTGCTATACAAATTCACGATGCTGCCGGGCGCATCGTATTGGATGAAAAAACCGCACGTTTTACTGACGTTCCGGCTGAAGATATCCGTTATCTGCGTTATGACATTATTCGCCAGGTTCAGAGTTTGGATGAATTCTCTGAATTTGGTGATGGCGCAACCGAGTCCACAATACTGGGTTACATTCGTCTGGGAATGGCCGATACATTTACCCGTGATCGGGAAATAGCTACTCTGCAACAGTCATTGCTGGCGGGCTTGGGTGTGGTGTTGCTGGCTTTTTTTATTGGCCATGCGGCTTCGCTGTCGATTATTCCTTCGCTGGAAAAGCTTGCGCTGTTTATTGCCCGTCTGGCGAATGGTAATACCAATGATCGTATTAACGTCGATGATGGTGCTGAAATTGGTCATCTTCAGGTGAATGCCAATCAGCTGGCGCAGTCCCTGCATCAGGCAGAAAAAGATCAGCAACGTTACACCCTGCAATTAATGACTGAACAGCAGAAAACCCAGCAGGCGAGCCGGGCTAAAAGTGAATTTCTGGCGATGATGAGTCATGAATTACGTACACCATTAAATGGTGCTATCGGCATGCTGCAATTGCTTGAGCAGGATATCAGCCGGGAAGAGTTTAACGATTATAAACGCACCGCTGACCAGTCACTGACTCATCTTACGCAGTTGCTGGAAGACGTTCTGGTGGTGGTTGATACCGAGAAGAATAAATTGCCGGTGGTGTTTAAAGAACAGAAATTACCGGATGTTCTGCATAACCTGATTCAGGATTTTTCTTTGCGTGCGCTGGAAAAAGAACTGTCGCTGGTAGTCGATTACGATGCTGCATTGCAGCGTGATGCCATTCGTTTTGATCCATCGCTGGTGCGTCAGGTCGTCCGCCATTTAGTCGATAACGCCATTAAGTTTACAGATAGTGGCATGGTCGTGGTCCAGCTGCAGTTAATCAAACACGACGAGCATGACTGGCTGACCATCAGTGTCACCGATACCGGTATCGGCATTCCTGAAAATCAAAAGCAACAGGTACTGGAAGCGTTCGCCCAGGTTAATTCGTCGTTCAACCGCCGCCATGCCGGAATCGGTCTGGGTTTAACCATCAGTCATCACATCAGCCGCATCCTGGGCGGCCAGATTGAAATTTTTGATGGTATCAATGGCGGCACCAAAGTGTTGGTTGAGTTTCCGCTTGGGCGTACGCCAGTGAGTGAACACAGTCCGCATGCCGTGGCTGCACAGGGATTGCGTACCCTGATTGTCGAGGATAATCCGGTGAACTCTAAAGTGGCCGAAAAAATGCTGCTGAAAGTATGTCCGCAGATGCAGGTTAATACTGTCAGTTCAGGAGAAGAGTCACTGGAGCGGGTTAAGTCTCAGCAGTTTGATCTGATTCTGATGGATTGTCAGATGCCGGGACTGGACGGCTTTGAAACCACCCGGCGTTTACGCGATGCCGGACTGACCACACCGATTGTGGCCTGTACCGCCAACACCACCGATCAGATTCAGGATAGATGCCGCGACGCCGGCATGGATGACTATATGGCCAAACCGCTAAATGTCGCGATGGTTAAAGCGATGGTGACCAAGTGGCTGTTGCAGGAAAGTACGGAACTCTGAATGCAGCCAGCAGCCGGCAGAAAACAGACCTAAAAAAACCCGCAGCAGCGGGTTTTTTTAGGTCCGCCATTTGTGGCGGTCACGCTGCGGGCCGTGCTCTCGCACGTCAAGCCCATCAGGTTCAGGCGTGGTAGCGGATAACGGTTTCCACTTCGTCGGCCGATCCCATAACGACGGATACACGCTGGTGAATACTGGTCGGTTCAACGGCGACAATGTCTTCAAAAGCCGTGGAAGCCTTACCGCCGGCCTGTTCGATCAGCATGCTCATCGGATTGCCTTCATACATCAGGCGCAGTTTGCCAGGCTTCTGTGGCTCGCGGCTGTCGTAAGGGTACATAAAGATGCCACCACGGGTCAGGATGCGATGAATTTCGGCCACCATTGAAGCAATCCAGCGCATGTTATAACGCTTGCCCAGCGGACCTTCCTCACCCGCCAGCAGATCTGCAACATAGTTCTGCATTTGCGGCAGCCAGAAACGCTGGTTCGACATATTGATGGCGAATTCTTTGGTGGTGGCCGGAACCTTTACATGTTCGCGTTGCAGGAAAAATTCGCCAACACGTGGATCCAGGGTAAAGGTGTGGGTGCCGTTACCGGTGGTCAGTACCAGCAGTGTTGATGGGCCATACAGTACATAACCGGCGGCAACCTGTTGCTTGCCGCTTTGCAGGTAGGTGGACTCATGGGTAGCGTCGTCGTTGGCGGACGCTTTCAGCACCGAGAAAATGGTGCCGACGGTCACGTTAACATCAATATTGGATGAACCATCGAGAGGGTCGAACAACACCAGGAATTCACCATCCGGGTTGCAGGCCACCGGATCCGCTTCTTCTTCACTGGCCATGCCTTTGACTTCCGGCATGCCCTTCAGGCAGTACTTGATCAGATCGTTGGAGATAACGTCGAGCTTTTTCTGGCACTCACCCTGAACATTTTCCTGCTCGGCACTGCCCAGTACGCCGGCCAGAGAGCCCATGTGTAAACGGTAGGCAATATCTTTACAGGCCACCATCAATCCGTCGATGACGGCCACCAGTGCCTGATCATCGCAGTGGTGGTCTAAAAAAGTCCGTAAGCGCTGCATCTTGTCTTCCCCAAAGGTCGGAATCTGTTCAAATTGCGGCGCATACTACCTTAATTACCACCGGATTTCAGCGCTGCTGTCAGGAAAAGCCGGCCGGAGTGGGAGGAATCGTACGTAAATCATCGCCGTTGCCGGATGCTTTAGCGCAGAACAGGCCTTGGTGCTTGGGTACGGAGAGCGTTATCAGTACACTAGCGCGGTTATTCATCCAAAAGCGGTAGAAAGCATGCGTCTGCACATTCTCGGTATTTGCGGCACCTTTATGGGCTCTCTGGCACAACTGGCCAAACAGCTCGGACATGAGGTTTCCGGCAGTGATGCCGGCGTTTATCCGCCGATGAGTGATCAGCTCGAAGCCGCTGGCATTGTGCTCTGTGAAGGCTTTGATCCGGCCAATATTCCCGCCGATACCGATCTGGTGATTATTGGCAATGCCATGTCGCGCGGTAACCCATCGGTGGAGCATGTACTTAATCGTGGTCTGGCGTATATGTCCGGCCCGCAATGGCTGGGGCAGTATGTGCTGCGTGGCCGCTGGGTCGCGGCGGTATCCGGCACCCACGGCAAAACCACAACCAGCAGTATGCTGGCCTGGATTCTCGAATACGCCGGTATGAAGCCGGGGTTTCTGATTGGCGGTGTACCGCAGAATTTCTCCGTGTCAGCGCGCCTGGGTGAATCCCCCTTTTTTGTTATTGAAGCCGACGAATACGACACCGCGTTTTTTGATAAGCGCTCCAAATTTGTTCATTACCAGCCGCGTACGCTGATTATGAACAACCTTGAATTTGACCACGCCGATATTTTCCCCGATTTGGCAGCGATAGAACGTCAGTTCCATCATCTGGTGCGTACCGTTCCGGCCAATGGCCAGATTGTTCTGCCCGCAGGCGAGGAAGCGCTCGAACGCGTTCTGGCACAGGGCTGCTGGACGCCGGTGGTGCGTTTCAGTGAGCAGGACGACGCCGACTGGCAATGGCGTCTGGATGCGGCGGATGCCTCGGTGTTCAGTCTGCGTAACGTTGCCGGGGTGAGCGAGGCCGGGGTGAGCGGAGCCGGCGACCAGTCTGCCCAGGTGCGTTGGAATCTGACTGGTCTGCACAACGTCAGCAACGCCATTGCTGCCATGCTGGCCGCCCGCCATATGGGCGTAACGCCAGAAATCGCCGCGGCGGCTTTGAGCGAGTTTGCGTCGGTTAAACGCCGTATGGAGCTGGTGGGCGACGATAACGGCATCAAAATTTACGATGACTTTGCCCATCACCCAACCGCCATTGCCACCACGCTGGAAGGTGCCCGCGCGCGTCTGCAGCAGGAAAATCCGCAGGGCCGGATTCTGGCTGTGCTGGAACCCCGCTCCAACACCATGAAGCTGGGGGTGCATAAATCTGAGCTGGCGGCTTCCGTCGATGCGGCCGATCTGGCGTTCTGGTTTCAGCCCGACAATATCGACTGGTCACTGGCCGATGTTGCCTCTGCCAGCCGCATTGCCGGACAGAGTTTTATTGATCATCAGACCTTAATTGATGCCGTCTTGGCAGAAGCCCGCGCCGGAGACCGCATTGTGGTGATGTCGAACGGCAGCTTCGCCGGCATGCCACGTAAATTACTGGCAGCTTTGCAGCAGCGGGGAGCAAGGGTATGAGTTCGCGTATTTGTGTCGCCATTACCGGTGCGTCCGGCAGTCTGTATGCCTTGCGTTTAATTGAAGTTTTGCTGGCTGCGGGCGAGCAGGTGGATGTTATTGTGTCGAAGGCCGCGCAGCTGGTATTTGCCACCGAAACACCACTGGCCCTGCCAGGTAATCCGGCCGCTCAGGCAACGTTTTTACAACAGTATTTTCAGGTAGACGGGCAACGATTACGGGTGTTTGGCCGCGAAGACTGGATGGCTCCCTGGGCCTCGGGTTCCGGTCAGCCAGGACCATTGGTTATTTGCCCGTGTTCTACCGGAACGCTGTCGGCCATCGCCACCGGAGCCAGTAATAATCTGATCGAACGGGCGGCGGATGTGGCGTTAAAAGAACGGCGCAAGCTGGTTCTGGTACCGCGTGAAACGCCGTATTCAGAAATTCATTTGCAGAATATGCTGACTCTTACCCGCATGGGGGCCGTCATTCTGCCGGCCAGTCCGGGCTTTTATCATGAGCCGCAGAGCATTCAGGATTTAATCGATTTTATTGTCGCGCGTATTCTTAATCAGTTAGGCATCGAACAACAGCTGATGCCGGCCTGGGGCAAGGATAACGTGCCGCAGTAGTGGCATGATTGGATATATCTGTGCGCGCTGTGCGTCTGCCGCCGCGACACATATCACAAGAGTTAATTATCAGTAATTGGGGAAGTACGTATGAACGAGCAACAACCAGCGGCACAGGATGTGGATTACCCGAAGTGGATTGGTGTGGGTTTTATCGCCGGTATTATTATCGCTGTGCTGGCGCTGGAATATTACGGCTATATCACTCACCCGTCCGAACAGGACAGTGCGGTGGTTGATGAGTTTCGCCTGCTAGCCATTACGCCGGAAAACGACCTGAAAATATCCCAGAAAGATTCCGGTAAAACCGCCTTCTGTGTCGGTGGCTATCTGTTACTGCGCCCGGATAATGGCAAAGAAGTTGCCGGTATTCTGGTGGATGAAAAAAACCGTGGTATTCATTGCCGTCACAGTATGAATGCCCAGCCCGACCGTGACTCTTCTGACCATAATGCGGACAGCGATAACACAGCCGTCAGCGGTGGTGAAGCAGCCCCGGCAGAGACAGGCAGCACGGCTAAATAATAAAAATAATACTCAGCAGATAAATTATGCATTCTCTTTTCTCACCTTCTTTTGTGCGGGCCTGTTCTTTTATGCAGGCCAGCGCGCGTCATTTGCTCTGCGCCTCGTTTTTATTCAGCGCCGCGTTAGGCAGCAGCTCCAGCCTTGCGGCACTGAATGATATTGATAACGACGGCATTGCCGATCAACTCGATACTGACCGCGATGGCGACGGCGTATCCAACTTCCTCGAACAGGCTGCCGGCAGTAATCCGGATGTGGCCGACCAGACCGATGTCGATGATGATGGTATTCCCGATGCTATTGATGACGACTGGGATAACGATGGGGTGGTTAACCGCAAAGATGATTTCCCGCAGGATGGCAGTGAGTGGCTGGATACTGACCGTGACGGTGTCGGAGATAATGCTGACCGCGATATAGACAACGACGGTATCCGCAACGACCTCGAAGTGCAGCTGAATTACGATCCGCGTGACAGCCGCTCGACACCGGTTGACCGCGATGGTGATGGCTGGCCAGACCTGCTCGACACCGATATGGATAACGACGGTGTAGACAATGCCGACGATGCTTTCCCGCTGAATGCCAAAGAATGGGCTGATCTGGATGGCGATGGTATTGGCGACAACGCCGACCCCGATCTGGATAACGACGGTGTCAGCAACGAGCTGGAATTACAGGCCGGTACCGATCCGCGTGATCGTAACTCGGTACCGCCAGATCTCGACCGTGACGGTATTCCGGATGTTCTCGACGACGATATGGACGGCGATGGCGTGGCCAACGCGCGCGATCAGTATCCGCAGGATGCGCGTGAATCGGCCGACACTGACGGCGACGGTGTGCCGGATAATCAGGATGTCGATGCGGATGGCGATGGCATTCCCAATGTATTCGAAATGCATCTGGGCACCGACCCGCTGGATGCTTCGAGCAAACCGGCCGACGCTGACAACGACTCTATGCCCGACACCTTTGATACCGACCGCGACGGCGACGGTACCGAAAACCGCTTTGATGCATTTCCGGATGACCCGCAGGAGTGGCGTGATACGGATGGTGATGGCATCGGTGATAACGCCGACCCCGACCGCGACAACGATGGTTTCAGTAATGATATTGAACAACAGGCCGGCAGCGACGACCTCGACCCGCTGAATAAACCGGCGGATCTGGATCAGGACGGTATTGCCGATGTGATTGATCCTGATATCGATGGCGATGCCATTGCCAATGAGCTGGATGCTTTCCCTCTCGACCGTTCAGAGTGGGCCGACTTTGACGGCGATGGTATCGGCGATAACAGCGATACCGATCAGGATAACGATGGCATCGATAACGAATACGAACGCACGCTGGGCTTTAACCCGATGGATGCGGCGAGCGTGCCATTCGACCTCGATGGTGATGGTGTTCCTGACACCCTCGATAGCGACCTTGATGGCGACACCATCGGCAATGCGATGGATATCTTTCCCGCAGATCCGTCCGAATGGTTTGATCTTGACGGAGATGGCATTGGCGATAACAGCGATCCGGACCGCGACGGCGATGGTATCCGCAACGATCATGAACTGTTGGCCGGTACCGATCCGGCGGATGCCGCCTCGGTGCCTGCTGATCTTGATGGTGACCGTCTGCCGGATGTTATCGATGATGATATCGACGGAGATAGCCACCTGAATGAGGCCGATGCTTTTCCGCGTAATCCGCGAGAATGGGCCGACCTCGACGGCGATGGCACGGGCGATAACAGCGACAGCGATATCGACGGCGACGGCATCCGCAACGACTGGGAAGTACAGTTAAACTTCGACCCGCGGGATGCGCAAAGCACACCAGCCGATCTCGACGATGATGGGATTCCTGATGTGCTCGATACGGATATCGATGGCGATGATGTGGCTAACGCCGACGATGCTTTCCCGCGCGATGTCAGCGAATGGGCCGACCTTGACGGTGATGGCATCGGCGATAACAGCGATGATGATATTGACGGCGACGGCATCAGTAATGATTACGAAGTGGCGATGAATACCGACCCGCGCGATGCGCAAAGCACGCCGGCCGATCTTGATCGTGATGGCATCCCCGATGCGCTGGACGACGACCGGGATGGCGATGGTCATCCTAACGATGCGGATGTCTTCCCGGATGACCCCAGCGAGTGGGCGGATCTGGACGGTGATGGTATCGGCGATAACCGTGACCCGGACCGCGACGGCGATGGTTATACCAACAGCGTTGAGCAACAGGAAGGTACGGACGAATGGTCTGCGACCAGCTTCCCTGACCATGAGCCACCGGTGCTCGACTATGTGCGCTGGTCTGCGACGGAGCCAACGCTGGTGCAGGGCATGGCCTATGACGATGGCATGGGACTGGCGCGTATCTGGTTGCAAAGCCCGGCCGGAGATATCTGCGAAGGTGAAATTATTTACACCGGCCACTTCCGGGTGCCCTGTGCGCTGAAAGCAAACAGCGTACGCTGGCAGCTGCTGGCGGAAGATAAAGCAGGCAATATTACCCGGCTTGATATGCCGATGCCGTAAATATAAGCAGTCAGCACCCGATCATTGGGCTGTGTCAAAGAATGGGAAGAACCAGTTGTTTTTTTGCACATATTCCTTAACATCTGGCTGCTGATTTATTCTCAAACACAAGGACGTATCTATGTACTATCAGAAACATCTTCTGACGTTGGCTGTTGCTGCCTCATTGGTTGCCTGCGGTGGTAGTGGCGGAGGCTCATCCTCTTCGGATCGTAAGCCAGATCCGGTTGCGGTTAGTGAGGGCAACCTTTCACAAGCGGTTCAGATTCAGGGTGCTGTTCCTGTACAAACCACCATCCCGGAAAATCTGACTCCGATAAGTCTGTCGAATAGTGAGCGGGTGGTTGTATCGGCGAACTCATCTTTTTCACTGAATCTGTCTACTCCGTCAGTGGCGGGAAAAAATGTTGCCGGGTATCTGATTGAGTTTCCGGATGGTACACAACAGTTTATCCGCGCAGCACAGCCTTCAGCGTTAGCGGCAAATGTACAGGCGGCTTATGCTGAGCCCGCTAAAAAGCAGTCTGTTTCTGCAACGAAGAGCAAATCTGTAAAGCGGATTTCTCAGGCGTATTCTCCGGCACTTGCTGAAGCTCCGCGCAGTGGAGAAACCACACTGACCATTTCCGGCTGGGGTAATGGAAGTTTTGTTTTGGATCAGAGTCTGGAAAATCTGACTCTGAGAATTCTGCCCCTGCTGGTGAATGAGAGTGTTGCTAATATCGCTGAGCTGACATTTGCACAAATTCTGGCTGCCGACGGGTTTGATATGTCGATGGTGCAGGAATTGGCTTTGGCTGTTGAAGCCGTTGCAACCAGTACGGTTCAGATTTCACTGACCTGGGATACAGAAACGGATATTGACCTGTATGTATTGGAGCCAGGTTTTGAAACTCAGGCAGCTTATGAATATGATGAAGATGCAGATTATGTAGTTTCTTATTTTAACTCTATATCAGAAACATCTTTGGGCTGGCTGGATCGTGATAATACCGAAGCTTATGGTCCGGAAAACATTACGTTTAATTATCAGATGCCAGCGGGCGAATATCAGGTTGCAGTGAACTATTTCAGCGGCGAACCTGAAACTAACTACACGGTAACAATAACGATTGGTGATAATGAGCCTGTTATCCGTAAAGGTACTTTTATCGCGGGAGCAGATAACAGCGGTGACCTGAGTGATGATGCTGGCACTGATGTTGTTTATACATTCACCGTTGATGGTACGCTCAACAGTCAGCTGACGCCTAAGATTCCGTTATCGCAATATCGGGGGGTATGGCAGCTTCCTGCAGAGTCTTCTATGCGGGGTTATTTCAAGATCGAAGATGATGGCTTGCTGTTTTACGGCATCGATGACGGTGAAACTGAAGGTACTGCGAATTGTGAGTCTTACGGAAAAGTTGAAATGGGCTTCTTACCTACCGGTTTCCGTGTCGATGGTGGCTTACAGGTCAGCGACGCTTTCATCTCTGGTGAAAATAATTATACCTATGCCTACCGTACGTTAATGCAAGTCAGTGACAGCGCCATTGAGGGCTGCAGCATTTCGCAAGGCGAAGAGTTACTTTAATAAACTAGGCTCTGCTGTTTGTGAGTCCTGAATGAGACGGCTGCCTTTGGCAGCCGTTTTTTTTGATTATTTAAGCCACCTATTGGTGATTACATTCAGCGTAGCCTGCTGATCAGACAAAATTGACAAGAGCATGCTCTGTGACGATGACATAGACAGTCTGCTCTTGCAGATAGCATTCGTTGTTATTTCTTATACAAAACGGAAAAAATTAATGAATGACATTTAAGTCATAATATTGAATCGTTAAAAATTGTACATGCAGGTGCTTGTTGTACAACTTTTATTAGAATAGAGCGCATCGTCAAAGGAAATTGTTATGTCGCTCAATTGTGTATTTTGCAGTAAGCCGGTGTTTGGTTTGGGTGGGCTCACCGTGCCGCTGAAAGGACCCGCTCATCAGCTTTGTTTTCAGGCCTTTAATGTCCTGAAGCGAACGTTTCAGAAGCTGGATATTACTGAGCTGAACGATGACGAGTTACGCGATCTTAAGGATCTGGTGCTGGCGGAAGAAAACGATCGCCGCCGCCGGAATGAACCTGGCGGCGATGATATTGAGCTGTTTTAAACCGGCTTGGCTTACAGCCTGAATTTTAACAGCAATGCATTAAGCTGCTCTGCCAGCCGCGCCAGTTCCTGGCTTGACGCGTTGGTCTGATTGGCCCCGGCCGATGTCTGGAAGGACAGATCGCGGATAGCGACCAGATTCTTATCAACCTCACGGGCAACCATCGCCTGTTCTTCTGCCGCGCTGGCAATGTTGAGGTTCTGCTCATTGATCTGACTGATCAAACCGGTGATTTCTCCTAATGATGTCCCTGCTTCGTTGGCCATTTTCAGGGTGCTCATGGCCCAGCGATTGCTGTTTTCCGTATTGACCACGGCGGCGTCGGTTGCTGTTTGTACCGTCTGAATCATGCGTTCGATTTCTTTGGTGGATTCCTGGGTGCGGTGTGCCAGTGCCCGTACCTCGTCTGCAACTACGGCAAAACCACGACCGGACTCACCGGCACGCGCCGCTTCAATGGCGGCATTCAGTGCCAGCAAGTTGGTCTGTTCAGCAATGGAGCGAATCACATCAATGACCTGGCCAATGTCTTTTACATTGCCTGCCAGTGCAGAAATACCGTCGGCGGTATTGCCGATTTCTCCGGCGAGCTGATCAATGGTGCGGATGGTTTCATTTAAAGTATTCTGCCCCTGACGGGCTTTGTCATTGACCTGTTCGGAATTGGACGAGGTCGTGCTGGCACTGTTGGCAACTTCATCCACAGCCACGGTCAGTTCATTAACGGCCGTCGCCGCCTGCTCCAGTTGTGCGCTTTGTTGGTGGACAATTTCACTGGACTCGTTAGTGACCACACTGAGTTCTTCTGAGGTCGTGGATAACTGCTGCGACGAATCGGCAATATGATTCAGCGTGCTGCGTAACTGATCCTGCATCTGGTGCATGGCGGCCATCATATCGGCGGCTTCATCGCGACCATGATCGCTGATGCTCTGGCTCAGGTCGCCACTGGCGATGCGTTGTGCGGCCCTGACGGCTTTATCCAGCGGTGCGACAATACTGTTGCTGAACAGGCTGGCGAGAATAACCACAGCGAGCAGGGCGGCGGCAATGGCGATGTAGATAGCCATGCTGGAGGTGCTGTAGGAAGCGGCGGCCGTTTCGGCAGCCTTGGCAGCGACTTCGCCTTCATAATGGGCCAGATCATTCAACCCATCGGTAATACCAATACTCAGAGCATCAATATGCTGTACGCGGAATTTGCGGATGGCTTCCGGATCTGCGTCGGCCATCATACCCAGCAGTTGTTGCACACGCAGGTCGTACTCGTTTTTATCGCTGACGATGGCCTGTAATTTTTGCTTCGATTCCGGCGTATTGACGCGATTTTTCATATCCGCTTCGGCGGCTTTATAGCTGGCTGTGACTTCTGCCAGACGCTGGCTGAATTGTTTACTTTGTTCTTTGGTTTTGCTGTTAACCAGGTTAACCGCATAGAGACGGGTATAAAGGAAGTCGCGACGCATTTCACCAATGCCTTCGACCTTAGGTAAGGACTCTTTACCGAGCATATTAACGCTGTTATTCAGTCGGCTGAGCTGCTGAACAGAAAATAGCCCGAGCATTAACGTAATCAGTCCGAGCAGACCAAAAAAAAGCATCGCACGCTGGGCGACGCGCATATTTCTTAACATTGTGTTCTCCATTTTCTGACAGGTAAGCCGTTCATGCCGTGGCTGTTGGAATTAATAGATTGGCTGAACAGTAGAAGGTGAGAATCTAATAATAGATTACTTTTTAATAGTTGCCTGATTGTTCAGGTCAAGGTGTTGAGCTGATACTGAAATTGCGTGAAATCGCAGAAAAGGGGATTAAGCCTGTGCCAATATCTGCAGGTTCAGCACGGGCTTAATCGGGTGATAAGCGGTTGAAACTATGTGTGTGGTTGCCGCCAATCGGCGTTATTCAGCGCTGGCCAGATACTGCTCCAGTTCGTCGCTGCCACCGATTAAACGGCCGCCGATAAATACCTGAGGAACGGTTTCCCGGCCACTCATCGCGCGCAGGGTGGTGATGGTGGCATCGCGTCCGACCAGGACTTCTTCATAGTTCAGACCTTTGGCGGCTAACGATTTTTTCGCTTTGGCACAGAAAGGACAGCCAGGTTTGGTGAACAGCGCAATGGATTCCGGCAGGCGTGCCGCGGCGTTGATATAGCGAATCATGGTATCGGCATCCGACACTTCAAACGGGTCGCCTGGCTTGTTGGGCTCGATAAACATTTTTTCTACCACGCCGTCTTTTACCAGCATGCTGTAGCGCCAGCTGCGTTTGCCAAAGCCCAGATTGCTCTTATCGACCAGCATGCCCATGCCTTCGGTAAATTCGCCATTCCCATCGGCAATCATACGGATGTTGGCGGCTTCCTGATCACTGGCCCAGGCATTCATAACAAAGGTGTCGTTCACACTGACGCAGACAATCTCGTCAACGCCGTTGGCTTTAAATACGCCAGCCAGTTCGTTGTAGCGTGGCAGGTGCGTACTGGAGCAGGTGGGGGTAAAGGCGCCGGGTAATGAGAATAAAACGACGGTACGGCCGTTGAATACTTCGTCGCTGCTGAGATTTACCCAGCCTTCACCAACCCGCATGGGCCAACTGACGGAGGGAACGCGCTGACCTTCTTTACTGGTTAATTCTGTCATAAGTACTTCCTTGGTTAAGTGGGCAGAAAGGATTGAGTATGGCGTATGTCTTGCGGCTTTTCCCGGTCTCGCCCAGATGGCGCAGACCTCTGCTGATCTGGGGCAGATTATTGACCGCTAATGCTTGTCATCGGCCCGTGGCCGTAATGTGTATAATTGCCCCCCTTTTAGATGCGAGCTGCCGGAGAGTGTGATGTTGATTGAAAATACCTCGGATCTGATTGTCCGTTTGGAGCAGCGCCAGTTACCTTCAGGCATCAATGTCGATCTGGCTGCCTTACAGAATGGTACGGTGCTGGCCATCAGCGCGGATGCGTTAGCCTTGTATCGTTCGTTCGACGCGGTGGGGGATGCGTTAGGTAACGGTTTGATTGCCAGCGTGACTCTGCCGCACACCTTACCGGCAGAGAACGACCGCTTGGTACTGGAACACCGCGCCGGTTATGTCGGGCTGGCGGGCGGTTTTGTGCTGCTGATTACGCTGAACGACGTGCAGTTGTTCGGCAGCAAAGAGGATGCGCTGCGTAACCGTAATGAAATAGCGCGTTTGTCACTGGCGCACTGAATAACGCGCTTGTGTCAGGGCCTGTTTAATGAGAGTGAACAGGCCCTAAGAACCTGCCGCCGGGTAGCGGCAGGTTATCCGTCATTACGGACGCTGGTACAACGCTTCCAGCGTGGTTTTTGCCAGAGCATGGCCATTCAGATAGTACCCCACCAACGCGCCGGAGCTGTCTGGTGCCAGATCCAGTTTCTCTGTATTTAAGGCAAACACGGTGAACTGATAGCGGTGAGCCTTATCGCCTTTGGGCGGGCAGGCGCCACCAAAGCCTGGCACGCCGTAATCGGTGCGGCTTTCGACGCTGCCATCTGGCATAGCCTGGCCGCTGGCACCGGTTTTCAGACTGGTGACATCCGCCGGAATATTAAAGGCCAGCCAGTGCCACCAACCACTGCCGGTCGGTGCGTCCGGATCATAGGCGGTAATCGCAAAGCTTTTGGTGCCCTCTGGTGCGCCTGTCCAGCTCAGCTGTGGTGACAGGTTTTCTCCCTCACAACCAAAACCGTTGAACTCCTGAGCTTTGGACATGCTCTTGCCAGCGCGGATATCGGTGCTTTGCAGGCGGAAATCAGCCAGTGCGGCCTGGCTCCAGAGGGCCGCAGCGGACAGCAGTATTAACATGGATTTCATCGTATTCTCCTTTTGACTCACGGTTAAGCGGTTGCTTGAGTGCCTTAAAGCTTACGTTACGACAGCGTCTGGAGTACGCCTTAAACGGTCAAGGTTAAGCCTGAAACCGTCGTTTGCCGGATCAACGTTTCTGGGTCCTGGCTCTGGCGTAATTCTCCCGGACTGGTACCGAAACGTTCACGGAAACGTTCACTGAAGCGCGAGGCAGAACGGTAACCACAGGCATCGGCAACTTGCTGCACACTGAGGCTGGTGGTTTGCAGCAGATTCAGTCCCTGCGTCAGCCGCAGTTGGCTGAGCAGGTCGCGAAAACTGCGTTGTTCGTCAGACAGCTTGCGCCGCAGAGTGGATTCGCTCACGGCTAAGCGTTGGCAGACCTCGGCAATCTGCCAGTCGTGGCTGAGGTCTTCGCTGACAACGGTTTGCACACGGCGGCTTAATTGCTGTTGCAGGCCGCTGCGCAATTCGGCGCTGTAACCCAGTTCGATCAGACGCTGAGTGATCTCACGGCGCCGGGCCTGCAGCAGCTGTTGTGGGTCAGACAGTTGTGGCTGTAACTGCAGCCACTGCTGCATCAGGGTCAGCAGCAGTGGATCTGAGTGAAAATTTTGCAGTTCGCGACTCACCGGTCCCCGCCCCAGTGGCAGCAAATCGTCGGCCGGTAAACTGATCACCCAGGCCAGATACTGGCAATGTTCATCGGGTTGATTGGTAAAGGTGAGTTCGCAGCCTGCGGGAATCAGCAGCATGCGTCCGGCGGGTAACTGTTGTGGCGGATGAGCGGCGGGGTGTAATTGTTTTTCGCCCTGCAGGATCAGCATCAGACACGGGTCGGTAAAGGGGACACGGCGCAGGCTTTGCGGCAGACGGGTGCGAAAGGGCAGGATAAGGCCATTCGTGCTTTCAACCGGTTGCAGCGACAGACTGCGTAAGTGGGCAATAAGTGACATGGGATATTCGCGTTCGGCGGATGAGTTTTCAGCATAACCAAGGTTGCTGTTCAGCCCAAGCGGGGGCGTGGCGGCAGAATAAAAAAACGGGCGCCTGGCGCCCGTTCTGATACTTCATTTTGTCTTTGTTTGACGGTTACAGCGCCCAGCGCAGACCGGCAGCGAAGGAGTTTACTTCGGTTGTCACTTCACCATGCAGACGCGCACCGGCCGTTGCCAGATCATTCTGATCAATATCGCGTTTCTGCGTCATGGTGTGCTGGTAGCCCACATCCAGCGTCATGGCTTCGGTCAGAACGTAGCTCATACCCAGAGAAATGGCTTTGTAATCGTCAAAGGCAAAATCGATTTTCGTTTTGTCTTTGTCGATGGGGGTCATATCGAGAGCAAAACCGCCGCGCAGGGTCAGTTGCGGATTCAGCTGATAGTTGGCACCCAGCGCAAAACGCTGTGACTCGTTCCAGTCGTAAACCTGAGGCGCAGAGGCAAGAGCCGCGACGGTACTGTTTCTGCTTTCTACCTGCAGCTTGTCGAAGCGTGACCATTTGGTCCAGGATGCATCCGCCTGCAGCGACAGATTACCGAGCTGGTGGAAGTAACTGATATTGGCCGTTTCCGGGGTTACAAACTGTACGCGACCATCGGCTTTGGTGCTTTCAAGACCGGCCAGGTTGGTGAACGTTTCGGCGGCGGCTGGGAATTCGACGGTCGCGCTGCCGGTCAGTTCGTGGGCAATACGTGTGCGGTAGTTCAGGCCCAGGCGGCTGTGCGGAGTGAACTCGACCAGGGCGCCAAGGTTAAAGCCAAAGGCGGTGTTGTGACCTTCCATCACAAAGGTGCCATCGTAGGTTGTGCTGCCCAGGTTCGCCGGATCAATGCCAAGGCTTCCACAGGTGGCGGCATCCAGTTCACCCAAACAGAGTGCTGCGGTATTAATGGCCACCGCGGTTTTCGCATTCATATACTGCGCAATAATACTGCCGCCAATGCTGACTTTTTCGTGCACACGAAATGCCAGGGACAGACCGGCATCGATACCGGTGATCTCGCTTTCGGTGGTCTGGTAACGGGCGATGGAATCATCACCAAAGTCGGTTCCGGTGGCGTACGGAGCGTTAATAAAAGCACCGGCTGAGAAGCCTTCGCTCAGGTTGCGGACAAAATACAGCGTCGGCAGAAAATCGAGGTTATCGGCTTCGGCATCGTCGCCGCTAACAGGGACACTGCCATCACCGGTTTCAGCGCTGCCTTTTAATTCAGAACGAACAGAAATAGCGGCCACGTTGATGGCCAGTTCATCACGCACCAGCAGCATCGCCGCCGGGCTGTAGTAAGCGGCAGAGGCGTCGCTGGCCGACGCAGCACCACCGGAGAAGGCATCCCCTAAGCGCAAGGCAGACTGTTCGTCGACATAGTAGCCCTGAGCAAAAGCCGGGTTAATGGCCAGTAAAGCGCCCAGTCCGGCACAGGTGGCCGCGATGGTTTTAGCAAGGGGTTGGCGTTTCATGTTCGTCTCCATCCAATATTGGTCTTCTTATTAGTAATGCAATATCGGCACTAAGGTACATAAATGCAGCGTGATTGCCAAACTGAAATTACGCAGATATTGGCTGTCGCCAGGCAAAGCCTGCCAATGCGAGCGTTTGAAGGGGAATAAAAAAGCGGATCGCCGTTGCCGATCGGGTTACAGGCGGCTGTCGAACAGTGCAGATCAGACGATCTGCTGCTGACCATCGGTATCAGGCTGTTGCAGTGGCAATGCGCAGCTGCGGTTACGACCCTGTTCTTTCGCCTGATACAGCGCCTTATCGGCCTGTTGGCAGAGAAGGTCTTGTTGTTCCCGTCTCTGAGGAATGTCCGCACAGAGGCCGATGCTGGCAGTTACGCTGAGCAGCTCGTCCTCATGATTTATGCGCAGGCGATCAATGCGTGTACGTACTTGTTCGGCAACCTGCATGGCTCCGCTTGCATCGGTATTGGGCAATAAAATCGCAAATTCTTCTCCACCATAGCGATACACACTGTCTTGTGGGCGTTTTACGGCCTGCTGCATGGTCTGTGCAACTTTTTGTAGCACGCTATCGCCAAGCTGATGGCCATAGGAATCGTTAAATTGCTTGAAGTGGTCAATATCAATCAGCAGTAACGCCAGTGGCGTTTGTTGTCTGAAGGCATCCTGATACAGGGTGTAAAAGCGTTGATCAAAATACCGCCGGTTACGTACCCGGGTCAGGGCATCGGTGGTGGATTCTTCCTGTAAGCGCTGGTTAAGCAGCTCCAGATCTTCTGTGCGCTCGCGGACTTTCTGATCCAGCACCGCGTTGGCTTCACGCTGCATATTGATGATCACATCCTGCGCCGCCAGTCGGGCCTGGCGTTCGCGGTTATGGCGTTCGGCCATGCTCAGCGCCAGCAGCACAACCAATATGATACTGCCCAGCTCGGCGGCATGTTCAGTAATAATGTTGACCGGAATCACGCCAAACTTCTGCATGGCATACAGGAAGAGACCAATCAGCAGTGAAAAGGCGGCAAGAAAAAACAGAAACACATCCCGTGAACGGGTTTGCCACCACAGGGTCAGGCCCAATACCAGTGCCGACAGACTCATCAGCACTGCCTGGCCTGTGAGCAAACGGATCATCGTGTGATACGGAAGATAAAAAGCCAGCAGAGCAAAGGCACTGGCGGTCACAACGTAGCTGCTGTACAGCATAAAAGCGCGTGGATGCAGTCTGCGCAGACGCAGGAATGACAAGCCGAACAGGGCAAGAAAGATCTCAGACAGGGCCAGGCTGAGCAAAATGGCCAGATCGTTCAGGTGAGGAGACTCTGACCACAGTAACGCATAGGTCCAGCCATGCAGCCCGGCCATCATCATCGAAAAGGCGCCGATGCTGAGTGAATACAATAAAAAAATCACATCACGGCTCAGCAAAAAAATCAGCAGGTTGTAGGCCAGCATACTGAACAAAATTGCATGGAAGGCGGCATCGAAGGTAACGCCTGCCACCCGTTGCTGCCAGTAATCCTGTTCCGGAAAAACCCGTACAGGAATCTGTACAGATGACTCGGAATTTACGTAAAGGTACAGCCAGTCGGCCTGACTCAGAGGTGGGATCGGGAAAGCAAATTCCGGTACGGGTAAGGGCCTGGCGGTAAAAGGCAGGTCATTACCGGCATCGGTATGCAGCAGCACAACATCACCGTGCATAATATAGAGTTCGATATGGTCGAGCAGAGGGTATCCCAGTTCCAGAATCCAGGGTTGCTGCTGATAATCAAAGGGCAGCTGGGCCAGAGGCATACGAATCCAGATATGCTCAGTGCTGAAACCGAGATTGATACTGGCGGCCGGAATATTCTGCCATTGGTCGTCTGCAAGTGCTTCAAGCTGCGCCAGGCCGATAAACTCCGGCGCATGATAATACTGGGCCATCAGAGCCGCAGAGCTTGCGGGTTCGTTGCTGCTGTAGCGTGCCGTCGCAAAGGCACCACCGAGCAGGAACAGTGCGAGTATGAACAAGCGATAATATAAAGACATAAGCACTACAGACGACAATATGCCCTGAGTATAGACGGACTGCACAAATGCACGTCGTGATTGACCTTCGGGCAGGGTATTATGCTCGCTGTTATGCACAGCAGCCTGACGCTTGGCCTACCGCACAGGAGACACCGGATTTTGGCAATCAGCAGTTTTCACAGCTTTATCATCGGCGCGAACCGCCCGGTGGGACATTTTCTTACCCGCAGTCTGGCGTCTCAGGACCTGATGTATAAAGGCATCGGCCTGGAAAGTCGCGAGCGTCTGGCATTGGCGGCTGCGAGTAAACCGTTCTTCGTGCTGGTGCCGTCGCTGTTTCATCCGGATGACTACGCGCATATTCCCTTCTGGCTGGAACAGGCCGAAGAGCAGGATGTTCCTGTGCTGCTACTGTCGTCGATGGCAATCTTCCGTGCCCGTCCGGATGCGGTGTATCAGGAAACCGACGAAAACTACGCAGAGCATCCGCTGGCGCTTGATTTACTGGCGCTGGAAGCGTTAACCCGTAACAACCGCCGCCACATTATTCTGCGCATTGGTCAGGGGTTTTCGTTAATGGCCGATGACTTTGCCAATCGTCTGCTGACCGCTATCCGCGATGAGCATACTCTGAGTCTTGATATGCAGCGCAAATTCAGTCCGACTCCGGCGGATGATATTGCAGAGGTCATTCTGGCGATGCTCAAGCAGGCGGCCTGCAGTGATCATTTATGGGGAACCTACCACTTCTGCGGCGTCGAGCCGATTTCCTCATACGCATTTGCCGAAGCCTTGCTGGCCGAAGCCGGGCAGTATGAAAATCTCAGTGGTGTGGAGCTTAAATCGCAGGAAGGTGGTCTGATGCCGGCCGTCTGGGCGCCGGTTGCTGATAATACGCTGCTGTTTCATACCTTTGGTATCAAGCCCAAAGCCTGGCGCAAAGGATTGAGTCGTTTGATTCGTCGTTACTATCGTGCTGAAGGCTAGTGGCGTGCTGAAAGCGAATGGCGTGCTGAGGGGCGTGGCGCGCAGAAAACTGAGGATGAATGCCGGGCAAAAGCAGAACCGGCCTGTAACATCAGGCCAGGTTCAGCGCTGAGGATTCCTGATACAACTTCATCAGTTTGTCGGTGATGATGGTGCGAATACCTTCGCGCTCCAGCCCGGACAATGACGTCAGTTCTTTCAGACGTAAACGATGCAGGTGCAGACAAGGCAGCTGGTCGTTGAATTCACGCAGGTCGCCTTTCATCAGTACCGGCAGAAATGGATCTTCGGTATTGGAGCGACGCAGAATCTGGCGGATACCTTCCTGGAATGGAATAGGCACCGAGCGTACGTTTTTATCTTTGTGTGAAATGACCAGGTACAACCCGGTTTTGCCGATCAGATTGCCGGGAATCACATGCAGACCAGTTGATTGTACGGCGTCCGGGCTCAGATGGCTGAAGGTATCGTGGAAAGCATAGGGGTCGGGCAGAATCACCATCTGCCGGTTGGCTTCTTCCGGAAAGAAGATACTGTAGTTGGTGTACAGCTGACGCACGGAGCCGGAAAACACGCAGAAACGGTTCTCAAACTGTTTAACGAAATTCATGGCGCGCTGGTGCTGGTGGATTTTCTCCAGGTCCCAGACCAAATCTGAATTTTGTTGTTTGTTTACGGCGCTCATTGCGAACATCCTCTTAGGTACATACTCAGCTTAGCATCAGGTCATATTATTATATTTTAACGTTTTCACCACGGTGTTTAACGTTAAAAGGCATAATGTGACAAAAATTGTCATCAATATATGGCAATTGCCGCCATTACCTCAGCAGTATCTCAGTTAAATACCATCATTTCTGTGACACCCGTAGTGCTGAAACTGTTAACCAGTCGTCAGCCTTACACCTGTTAACAGTACCGTTAACTCACTTAACAGAAGCCACGGGTCTTCGCCACTGCCTTTAATGGCAGCGTCGATTTTCTCCGCTTTGCGCAGAGCAGCATGCAGTTGGGGAGCCCGCAGATTCTGCAGGGCTTTTTTATAAGGGGGCTGTTGTTTTGGCCAGATATTCTGTGCCTTAAAGGCTTCGCTCAATTGTTGGCCGCCGAGATCCTGCATGGCAATCAGCTGACGTATCTTGCGTGTCAGAGCGCCGAGAATCATTAAGGCGTCGACGCCTTCACCTTTTAAATGCGAGAGGATACGGCTGGCCTCGGCCAGATTGCCGAGCAGGCAGGTATCGGCCAGACCAAAGGCGTCGAAGCGCGAGCTGTCGCCAATGGCTTCGTTAATCATTTCTTCGTTGATGGTGGTGCTGCCAAGCAAACGCAGTTTTTCGACTTCCTGTACGGCGGCCAGCAGGTTGCCTTCGGTCTGATGGGCGAGAGCCGCCAGTGCCGGTGGTTCGATCTGTAAGCCCGCAATCTGCAGGCGACGTTTCAGCCAGCCCGGATACTGTGAACGCTCGATGGGCCAAATGGGCAGGAAGACACCGGCTTTATCCACGGCTTTAAACCAGGCGCTGCGCTGAATGGTGCTGTCGAGGCGCGGACAAATAATCAGCAACAGGTTATCGGGGTTGGGATTATTCAGGATTTGCTGAATGGCAGCGCCTTTATCGGACGGTTTGCCATTGCTGATACGGACTTCCAGAATCCGGCGGCTGGAAAACAATGACATGGCATTGGCTTCTTCCAGCAGGTGGCGCCAGTCGAAGCCGCCTTCAGCATGAAACAGTTCGCGATCATCGACGCCGGCCTGGCGCGCGGCAGCACGAATCTCATCGCAGGCTTCCATCACTAACAGCGGATCGTCACCGGACACCAGATAGCAGGGTGCCAGTCCTTTAGCCAACAGACCGCTGAGCTGGTCCTGGCGGATCTTCACGATGGACTGTCCGTGGCGTTGTCGCTGTTGCGGGTCTTGCTCAGACTCTGCAGGCGGCGCAGCAGCTTATTAACCAGTTCGCGTTCCAGCTCCGCCCGCTGCTGAGTTTCAGCGCTGGCGGTGCCGACCACGTTGTTTACATCATTGGTCAGGGTGCGGCGTGCTTTCAGTTCAATTTCAACATCGGTATCGCGGCCGATATGCAGGATATGTGCAGTCAGGCGACCGTTCAGTTCGAACTCGCCCACCTGACCACTGCTGCTGACCGACAGCGTACGCCGTTCGATATCGACCGGCTCGATGCGCAGAATCGCCGGAGCGTCTTCGGCACTGGCCGTCAGCACCACATCGTTGAACTCCAGTTGCAGCTTTAACTGTTGGTTAAAGCTGTTGCTGGCCTGACTCTGCAGATACATCACCCGGTACTCCGGCGGCAGCGGCGTAACACCACGCAGATGCCAGCCGCAGGCTGTGAGCAGAATAAGGGAGCAGACAACAAGTGCATGACGCATACGGAATTCTCTGTCGATTCTTTGCTAAGACGCCCGCTGTCGGACGCCGGACGTGAGTCGTCCGGCGTCCGCAGCTCCGGATCAGTTAGCGACGATATTAACCAGCTTACCCGGCACGACCACCACTTTACGCACGGTTTTGCCGTCGATCTGCTTTTGTACCGCGTCGTCAGCCATGGCCAGCGCTTCCAGCTCGTCTTTACCAGCCGATGCCGGTACTTCGAGTTTGGCGCGCAGCTTACCGTTTACCTGTACCACCAGTTCGATGGAGTCACGCACCAGAGCGCTTTCGTCGACCTGTGGCCAGAGTGCATCAATCACCAGTCCGTCGTTGCCAAAGGCTGCCCACAGCGCCTGACTGATGTGCGGCGCAATCGGTGACAGCATACGGACGATGGCATCGATACCTTCGGCAACCACTGCTCGGCTGCCCGTGGCGCTCAGATCCAGCTTCTGCAGCGTGTTCATCAACTCCATAATGGCGGCGATACCGGTATTGAAGTTGTAGCGGCGACCGATGTCATCGCTGACCTTCTGGATGGTTTCGTGCACTTTACGGCGGGCGTCTTTTTCATCTTTGGACAGGTTCGCCGCATCACCACGATCGGCCTGTTGCAGCAGTTCGTAGCTTAAACGCCAGACGCGTTGCAGGAAGCGCTGGGCACCCTGAACGCCGGAGTCGGACCATTCCAGCGTTTGTTCCGGGGGCGCTGCAAACATGGTGTACAGACGCACGGTATCGGCGCCGTACAGCTCAATGGCTTCCTGCGGATCGACACCGTTGTTTTTCGACTTCGACATTTTGCTCATGCCGGAGTATTGCAGTTCTTTGCCGTCGCTCTTGCGTTTGGCAGCGGTCAGGCGGCCTTTGTCGTCGCGCTCAACGCTGACTTCGGTCGGGTTAACCCACTCTTTGGCACCGTTTTCAGTGGTGTAACAGAAGGCATCCGCCAGCACCATGCCCTGACACAGCAGGTTTTTAAACGGCTCATCGCTGTTCACCAGGCCGGCATCACGCAGCAGCTTGTGGAAAAAACGCGCATACAGCAGGTGCAGAATGGCGTGTTCGATCCCGCCGATGTACTGGTCGACCGGCAGCCAGTAGTTGGCTTCTTCCGGGTTCAGCATTTGCGTGTCGTCGTTGGGCGAGCAGTAGCGCGCGTAATACCAGGACGATTCCATAAAGGTGTCGAAGGTATCGGTTTCGCGGAACGCCGGCTGGCCGTTGTATTCGATGTTTTCGAATTCCGGGTTGTTTTTGATCGGTGAATTCACACCATCCATCACAACGTCGGTTGGCAGAATCACCGGCTGCAGACTTTCCGGCGCAGCAATGGCTTCGCCGTCCTGGGTGCGGATGACCGGAATCGGCGTGCCCCAGTAACGCTGGCGGCTGACGCCCCAGTCGCGCAGGCGGTAGTTCACTTTGATCTCGCCTTTGCCTTCCGCTGCCAGTTTGGCGGCAATGGCATCGAAGGCGGCTTCAAAGCTCAGGCCGTCAAATTCACCGGAGTTAATGAGGGTAACGCCTGTTTTAAGGTCGTACCATTCTTTCCACGTTGTTGGATCGAAGGTTGTCATTTCAACAGCCTTCTCATATTCAACTTCATGGCCAGGTTTCGCCGAAATTATCTTTGTATCCTTTTCGGCATCCCACTGAAGTACTTGCTTAATTTCGATGCCGTATTTTTGGGCAAAGTCCCAATCACGACGATCGTGGGCCGGAACGGCCATGACTGCGCCGGTACCGAATTCCATCAGTACGAAGTTGGCAACCCACACCGGCACTTCTTTGCCAGACAGCGGGTGGATGGCGGTAAAGCCGGTGGCCATGCCTTTTTTCTCGGCGGTGGCCAGGTCGGCTTCAGCGGTGCCGGATTTCGAGCACTCTTCGAGGAAGGCGGCCAGCGCCGGATTGTTGGCTGCAGCTTCTTTCGCCAGTGGGTGACCGGCGGCAACGGCAAGATAGCTCACGCCCATCAGGGTATCCGGACGGGTGGTGTAAATTTCGAGGTTATCGGCGCGGTCTTTCAGGCCAAAGCGCATCTGCACACCACGGGATTTACCAATCCAGTTGCGCTGCATGGCTTTTACCTGATCCGGCCAGCCGTCGAGCTGGTCAAGGTCATTCAGCAATTCTTCGGCGTAATCGGTGATACGGATAAACCACTGTGGGATTTCTTTGCGCTCAACCACCGAGTCACAGCGCCAGCAGCAGCCGTCGATGACCTGCTCGTTAGCCAGAACAGTCTGGTCATTCGGACACCAGTTAACCGCGGATACTTTTTTGTAGGCCAGGCCTTTGTCGATCAGCTTGGTGAAGAACCACTGTTCCCAGCGGTAGTATTCCGGATCACAGGTCGCCAGTTCACGGTTCCAGTCGTAACCGAAGCCCAGCGATTTGAGCTGGCCTTTCATGTAGGCGATGTTTTCTTTGGTCCATTTGCCCGGTGCCACCTGATGTTTGATGGCGGCATTTTCGGCCGGCAGACCGAACGCGTCCCAGCCCATTGGCTGCATTACGTTTTTGCCCTGCATACGCTGATAACGTGATACGACGTCACCGATGGTGTAGTTGCGCACGTGCCCCATATGTAGTCGGCCGCTGGGGTAGGGGAACATGGACAGGCAATAAAATTTCTCTTTATTGCTGTCGACGACGGCTTTGAATACCTGATTTTCTTCCCAGTGAGTCTGTACGGAAGGTTCGATAATATGGGGCTGATAGGTCTCTTGCATCATGGCGTAATGTCTGAATCTGAGCGCAGTTAGAAAGGCTGGAAGTGTACCTGAATGCGGGTGCAGGGCACAGCCCCTAATCCATGGCGGTTGCGGTGCGGCCGCCGGATTTATGCAACAGCGGCCGCCGTTCGCTGTTCGCGCTTGATACAGGTCAGCCTTTAATTAGAAAAGGCTAATAAGAAAGGCGATTAGCTATTGGCCTGACGAGAGCAGGCGCGTATGTTTCACTCCCTAATAATAAGTTAATCAGGGTATTCTGAGTGTCTTGTCACTGTTGTGCAGTTGGCAGTCGCTTTGAGTCACTCCATAACGGCAACAGAACAGAAAAGTAACGCTATGAACAGATTAAGCAGTACGTTGGCAGGATTGCTTCTCTTACTGGGCAGCCAGGTGCAGGCCGAAAGTGTGGAATCCATGCTGCAGGAAATGGCCATCATCGAAAAAAATACGCCGCTGTTGCAGGCCGCTATCGAAGATGGCGTCGAGCGGGCGCAATTGTGTTTCCGCTGTCACGGTGACGATGGCAACAGCAAGCGCGATTACATCCCTAATCTGGCCAGCCAGAATGCCGCTTATCTGTTTACTCAGTTTGAGCATTTTGCCAACGGCGTGCGCAAAGATTATGTGATGAGCAAACTCGCCACCGCTTTGACCAAAGAAGACCGCATTAATATTGCGCTCTACTTTTCGCAAAAACCGGTCGTCGTGCGTGAGCAGCCAGTAGCCGCGAGCAGTAAAGGCGAACAGATTTATAAAACCACCTGCTTTGTCTGCCATGGGAATGCCGGTCACGGCAGCAGCCAGTACCCGCGTATTGCCGGTCAGCCGTACGAGTATCTGACCAAAACGCTGATGCGTTTTATGCACAACGATCCGGATCGTAAAAATTCGCCAATGATCGGCGTGGTGCAGAATATGGATGAGCAGCAGCTGCGTGATGTGGCCTCTTATATTGCGCATATGCCATAAGCTCGCATGGCGACAATACGGGCATCCGCAAATATTGCTCAGATGTCGCGAACACGCATGGCGACAAAATGATATGTCGTCACGCGGCGTTTTATTGCTGGCACTGCTGCTCTGTGGTTGTGCCGGGTTGCCGCAGTATTCGCATCCTGAGCCTGAGTTACACCCTCAGGCCTCAGCGGCCAGTCCACTGGCTTTATGGGCTGAGCCACTGCTGAAACAACACCCCGGCCAAGCCGGACTGGTGTTGCTGGGCTCGGGCACCGATGCCTTCCTCGCACGTTTGTTGCTGGTGGCCGGTACTTCTGAACGCCTTGATCTGCAATATTATCTGTATCACAACGATCTGACCGGCAAAGTCTTTACCTGGGCATTGCTGCAGGCCGCTGATCGCGGTGTGCGCGTACGTCTGTTGCTGGACGATATGGCAACCCGTGGCGCAGATAACGAACTGCGCCTGCTGAACCGTCATCCGAATATTGATATCCGCCTCTTTAACCCATTCCTGCGTGATTACCCACGCGATATGCAATTTCTTACCCGCTACGGGGTATCTACCCGGCGCATGCACAATAAAGCCATGATTGCCGATAACACACTGGCCATTGCCGGTGGCCGTAATATCGGTGACGAATATTTTGATGCGGCGCGCAATGCGGTGGTGTTCGGTGACCTGGATGTGCTGACACTGGGGCCGGTGGTGGATGATGCTTCAACGGAGTTTGACCGCTACTGGAACAGCGGCCTGGCCGTGCCGGTTGAGTACGTGATAAACGACGGCGAAGCACAGGATGAAACGGCATTAAACACACTGCGTCTGCAGTTGCAGCACTGGTTGCAGAGCAATCGGCAGCATCCTTATGTGCAGGCGTTGCAGGCCCGGGCTCTGAATCTGGCTGAACACTATGAGCAGCGGCTGTTCTGGGGAAAAGCCTACGTGGTCGCCGATGCACCGGATAAAATCCGCAGTCGTCATTATCAGTCGCCTTTATTCGGTAATCTGATCACCTTGCTGGAAAATGCGCAGCAGGAGGTCTTGCTGGTATCCCCTTATTTTGTGCCGGGCGATGAAGGGGTTGAGTTTCTGGCGGCGCTGGTGGCGCGCGGTATTCATGTGCAGGTGCTGACCAACTCTCTGGCCAGCACCGATGTGGCGGCAGTGCATTCGGCCTATAAACATTACCGTGCGGCGTTACTGCGTGCCGGCGTTGAGTTGTATGAGTTGCGTCCGGACAGTCAGGCTGCGGGGGAGCACCGGCGCTGGACGGGTTCGTCGTCTGCCAGCCTGCATGCCAAAGTACTGGTGATTGATCAGCGCTATTTTTATGTCGGCTCGATGAATCTCGATCCGCGCTCGCTGCGGGAAAATACCGAAATGGGCGTGTTGTTTGAGCAGCCGCAACTGGGACGCGAAGCCAGTCTTAATCTGCAGGCCAATCTGGCGCAGGAGAGTTACCGGCTGTTGCTGCAGGGCGATGAATTACGCTGGCAGGAACAACGTACTGACGGTACGCCGCAGATTTATCATCATGAGCCGCACGCCAGTCTGTGGCGGCGTCTGCAATCCTGGGTGCTGGGCATTCTGCCGATTGAGTCAGAACTGTAACGTTGCGCGACTGAAGCGGGTAAACTCGGATTTTTTTCTGCGGGCCTGAATCATGTCCACTGCATCTGCTGAAATTTCCCGTTGGCAATTCTGGGTCGACCGTGGCGGTACCTTTACCGATATCGTCGCCCTGACACCGGCCGGTGAATTAATTACCCATAAATTACTGTCGGAAAATCCGCAGCATTATGCCGATGCGGCGGTTGAAGGCATCCGTCAGCTGCAGGCCCGTTACCCGCACTACGACAGCGCCATCGCCAGTGTAAAAATGGGCACGACGGTCGCCACCAATGCGCTGCTGGAACGTAAAGGTGCGCGCACTTTACTGTGTATCAGTAAAGGTCTGCGCGATCAGCTGCGCATCGGTTATCAGACCCGCCCGGACATTTTTGCCATTCATATTGCTCAGCCAGAACCGTTATACGAACGCGTGTACGAAGTACCGGAACGTGTGCTGGCCGACGGCACGGTAGATTATCCGCTGGATGAAGAAACCCTGCTGGTGCAGTTAATTGAAGCGCGCTCACTGGGGTACGACAGCATCGCCGTGGTGCTGATGCACGCCTATAAATATCCGCAGCATGAAATCCGTATCGGTGATATTGCCCGCCAGCTTGGCTTTAAACAGATTTCGTTAAGTCACCGCGTCAGTCCGTTAATTAAACTGGTGCCGCGTGGTGATACCACAGTGGCCGATGCGTATTTGTCGCCGGTATTGCGCCGTTATGTCCATCAGGTGGAGCAGGCTTTACCACCAACATCCCTGCAGTTTATGCAATCCAATGGTGGTTTATGTGCGGCGCAGAATTTTCAGGGTAAAGATGCGATTTTATCCGGCCCGGCCGGCGGTGTGGTCGGTATGGTTCGCACCGCCCAGGCCGATGGTTTTAAGCGCATTGTCGGGTTTGATATGGGCGGAACCTCGACCGATGTCAGCCATTTTAACGGCACACTGAATAATGATCTGGAGCGTGAAACCCTGACCGAGGTTAACGGCGTAAAATTACGTGTACCGATGATGAATATTCACACCGTGGCCGCCGGTGGCGGTTCGCTGGTGCATTTTTCCGCTGGCCGCTTTCAGGTCGGGCCGGAATCCGCCGGCAGTTATCCCGGCCCTGCCTGTTACCGTAATGGCGGCCCGTTAACCGTCACCGACTGCAATGTGTTGCTGGGTAAATTACAGCCGCAGCATTTCCCTTATGTATTTGGCCCTGAACAGAATCAGCCACTGGATGCCGGTATTGTGCGGCAGAAATTCAGCGAGCTTGCAATACAGATCCGCAACGACAGCGGCCAGGAATATTCGCCGGAAGAAATTGCCGCCGGTTTTCTGCGTATTGCGGTGAATAATATGGCGGCGGCGGTGAAAAAAATATCGGTGCAGCGCGGTTATGATATCCGCGATTATGTGCTCAACGCGTTTGGAGGTGCCGGCGCCCAGCACGCCTGTCTGGTGGCGGCCGAGCTGAATATTAAACAGGTGTATCTGCATCCGCTGGCCGGGGTGCTATCGGCCTTTGGTATCGGTCTGGCTGAACAGCGCTGGCTGGGCGAAGACGCGGTAGAAATTCCATTAACCGCTGCTGCGGCGCTGACGGTCGCCACAGAAAAATTCGCTGCGTTAATGCAGCAGTCTGATTTCACCCCGGACAAAGAAAACCCCGTGCAGGTACTGCGCCGTGCCTATCTGCGTTATGAGGGTTCCGACACCCAGTTGTTGGTCAGCTTTGCCGACGCGGCTGCGATGCGTGCTGAATTTGAACAGCAGCACCAGCAGTTATTTGGTTTTATCAGTGCTCATAAATCCCTGCGCTTGGATGCCGTACAGCTGGAGCTGGTAGCCGCCGGAAACAGCACTCCGGCGATTCCTTTTGCCAGCGGCGAAAAATCTGCACAGGAAAATACCACACAGGAAAATTCACCATTATATCTGGGCGGGCAATGGCACAGTGTTCCGGTGCTGGCTCGTGCGCAACTGGCGGCGGGTTTTGCAGCTACTGGCCCGCTGTTATTAACCGATGCCAACAGCACCATTGTGGTGGAACCCGGCTGGCAGCTTGAGGTATTAACCAGTGGCGCTTTATTGCTGACTGATCAGCGTGAAGAACTTCCGGCGGCTGCCAGTGGTCTGGCCCAGCGCGATCCGGTCACGCTGGAAATATTCAATAATCTGTTTATGTCGGTTGCCGAACAGATGGGCTTTGTGCTGGAGAAAACCGCCAGCAGTGTGAACATTAAAGAGCGGCTGGATTTTTCCTGTGCGCTGTTTGATGGCCATGGTGAGCTGGTCGCCAATGCACCGCATATTCCGGTGCATTTAGGTTCAATGAGCGAAAGCATTAAAGTGGTGATTCAGGGGCATGCGGATATGCGCCCTGACGATGCTTTTGTATTAAATACCCCTTATAACGGCGGCACGCATTTACCCGATGTTACTGTGGTTAAACCGGTTTTTATCCGGCCATTTACGGCGGGTAATAAAGCCGATTTTTATGTCGCCGCGCGCGGTCATCATGCCGATATCGGCGGTATTACACCGGGCTCGATGCCGGCGGAAAGTATGCATATTGACGAAGAGGGTGTACTGCTCGATAACCTGATTTTAATGCGCGATGGCCAGCTTAAAGAGCAGGAAATCCGTAAGGTTCTGGCGGCGGCCACATATCCGGCGCGTAATCCGGATCAGAATATTGCCGATTTAATGGCTCAGCTGGCCGCCTGCGAAAAAGGTGCAGCGGAATTACAGCGCTTATGTGCGGTTTATGGTTTGCCACAGGTGACGGCTTATATGCAGCATGTGATGGATAACGCCGAGCAGACGTTGCGTGAGTGTCTGGCGGATTTACCGTCCGGTGAATTCAGCGCGCAAATGGATGATGGTACC
Organism: Thalassolituus pacificus; assembly: GCF_025318105.1. Lineage (NCBI taxonomy): Bacteria > Pseudomonadati > Pseudomonadota > Gammaproteobacteria > Oceanospirillales > Oceanospirillaceae > Thalassolituus > Thalassolituus pacificus. The sequence continues at coordinate 169,373 of NZ_JAOANI010000012.1, read as the reverse complement.
TGCTTTAAAGTGCGCATTGAGGTTGACCGCGAGCAGCGTCATGCCACGGTCGATTTTTCCGGTACGCAATACCGGGCAGAACAGAAACAACATCCCGGTAATTTTAATGCGCCGACCTCGGTGGTGATGGCAGCGGTGCTGTACAGCTTCCGCGCGCTGGTCGCCAAACCTATGCCGTTGAATGCCGGCTTTTTCCGCGCGCTAACGGTTAAGGTGCCACAGGCTTCCATTATTGCGCCGCACTATCCGGCGGCGGTGGTGTCGGGGAATGTCGAAACCGCTCAGTATCTGGTGGATGTGGTGATGGGCGCGCTGGGCTTAATGGCCGGTTGTCAGGGGACTAATAACAATTTCACCTTCGGTAATCAGCAGCTGCAATATTACGAAACCCTGTGTGGCGGTATCGGTGCCAGTGCGCAGGGAAATGGCGCGAGTGCGGTACACAGCCATATGACCAACTCACGTTTAACCGACCCCGAGATTCTTGAACAGCGTTTTCCGGTGGTGCTTGATTGGTTTCACGTGCGGCCACAATCCGGTGGCGGCGGGCAGTATGCTGGCGGTAATGGCGTAGAGCGGCATATCCGTTTTCTGCAGCCGATGCGCGCCAATATCATCAGTGGCCACCGTCAGGTTGCTCCGCATGGGTTACACGGCGGTCATGATGGTAAAACCGGGGTCAATTTCGTACTGCGCCATCAGGGGCGGATGCAGCGCTTATCCGGCTGTGCCTGCGTTGAGCTGGAAGCCGGTGACCTGTTTTGCATCCATACGCCGGGCGGCGGGGGTTTTGGTCGTGATGTATAAGTTAAGGCACCTCTGAATCATTACATCAGTCAGATCTTTGGCAGGAGCGCCGGAAAGATAACCATGGTCGCAGCACGAAAAAGCATAAGATTGAGCTAGTCTTATGACAGAATTTACTAAAGGCATGCACCATGAGAAATAACCAGCCAGTAACGAACCACGAAGTTACTTTTGCGGCTGAGCAAAAATTAATCTCTTCTACGGATATGCAAGGAATTATCCGCCATTGTAATCAGGCGTTTGTTGATGTCAGTGGCTTCAGCCGGGAGGAGTTAATTGGCCAGCCACACAATATCGTCCGTCATCCGGACATGCCGGAGGCTGCATATCAGAATATGTGGAAGCACCTCAAGGCAGGACGGCCATGGATGGGAATGGTTAAAAACCGTTGTAAAAATGGGGACTTTTATTGGGTTAATGCCTATGTCACACCATTAATGGAGAACGGAAAAACCATTGGCTATGAATCGGTGCGGGTATGTCCGGCGCGCAGCGATGTTAATCGTGCTGATGCTCTGTACCGTAAGTTGCGCGAGGGTAAATCGCGCACGGCTTTTATCTCCGCCTTGCCGCTGCAGATTTATATTATGCTTGCTGCGGCTTTGCTTTCCGCCATCTTATTCTTTAATGGCTCACCACTGGCTGGCTGGTGCGTGTTGCTGGGCGGAGGGATTATGAATGCATGGCGTTCTCTGGCTACACGCCGGAATACACTGAATATGATTATGTCCAGCATGGACAACGCTTTCAGTGACAGCCTCGCCGCTCAGGTCTTCACCGATGATCATTTGCCGGTGGGCAGAATCAAAGTAGCCATCCTCAGTCAGCAGCGTCATCTGGATACCGTGCTTACCCGTCTTGAAGATTCCGCCGAGAAAGCCAGTCAGCGTGCTGCGCTGGGCCTGGAAGAAATGCAGGACACCTGCCGCAATCTCAAAGTTCAGCAGGATGAAACCGCCAGTACCGCCACGGCAGTACAGGAAATGTCGGCCACCGTGCATGAGGTTTCAGGCAACATTCAGAATACCGCACAGCATGCCGACAGCGCGCGCAAGCAAGCAGAAGAAGGGCGGCAGGTGGTGCTGCAAACAAGGCAGTCTATTGAAGGTCTGAAGCAAACCGTCGATGACATCCGTCAGGCGGTGAACGATGTTTCCCAGCAAACCCAGAAGATCGCCAATTCAGCCCAGGTTATTGAGCAGATTGCTGAGCAGACCAACTTATTGGCGCTGAATGCGGCGATTGAAGCCGCCAGAGCCGGAGATCAGGGCCGGGGTTTTGCGGTGGTTGCTGATGAAGTGCGTAATCTGGCGATGCGTACCCGTGAGTCGACGGCGGACATTCATTCCGTTGTGAATGATCTGGTCAGCCGTACCGGGCAGTCCGTGGCGGTGGCAGAACGTGGTACTGCCGCTGCCGAACAGGGATTACAGCGTATGCGCGAGGCGGAAGAATCACTGGCTGACATCGCAGCCTCGGTTGGCAATATTGCCGATATGTCGATTCAGATGGCGGCCGCGGTGGAAGAGCAGGTGCAGGTTGCCAATGAGATCAGCCATCAGGTAACGAGCATCAATGAGCTGTCACAGCAGAGTATGCAGTCGGGACAGCGCTCAGCCGGCAGCATGGAAGAAATTCAGCAGATTGCGCAGGATTTGCACGAGCTCATCGTGCGCTTCCGCTGACATATCCCAGTGGCGCTGTCAGGCTTTTGCCGCTTTGTGTTAGAATCGCGGCAATTGTCATCCAACGCTTGAGAGAGAAGACCTATGGATATTATGCAGGTCATCAAAGACCAGATCGAAACCAACGACATCCTGCTGTACATGAAAGGCTCACCGAACCAGCCAATGTGCGGCTTCTCTGCCCGCACCGTGCAGGCGGTTATGGAGTGCGGCCAGAAGTTTGCGTACGTTGATATTCTGTCCAATCCGGAAATCCGTACCAACTTACCGGTCTATGCAAACTGGCCTACATTCCCACAGCTGTGGGTAAAAGGTGAGCTGGTTGGCGGTTGCGATATCGTGACCGAGATGCACACCAAGGGCGAACTTAAGCCTTTGCTGGAAGAAGCCGCGCCACAGGCGTAAGTGCTTCAGCATGTCGGCCTCAGAAAACCAGCCTTCGGGCTGGTTTTTTTATGCCCGCTCTACAGGAAATAAAGATATCAATGGTTATTTCCGCAAGAGGTATTCCGTTGTGGATAGGACAATTTTTGTTATATCTATAAATAGCAATAGTTAGCGTTTAAATATTGTAGTGATTCCTGTTTGTGTTATCTTGCTCGCCGATTTTATTGCCATTTATCCCAAAGGATTTAACGCTATGAAAACCCGTGCTTTGCTGCTGGCTGCTGCTATTACCTCTTCCAATCTGGCTCTGGCCGACGATAACGCTCAACTGAAAGCCGAAATTGAAGCGCTGAAATCTCAGCTGAACAGCCTGGCCGACACCGTTGAACAGCAGGGTGCTGCGTCTCAGGGTAATGGCGTTCATATCGGTGGTTACGGTGAAATGCACCTGAATCTGGTGAATGGCACTGACAACGAAATTGATTACCACCGCTTTGTGCTGTTCTTCAGCAAAGAGTTTAACGAGCATACCCGCTTCTTCTCTGAGTTTGAGCTGGAGCACAGCCTGGCTGGCGACGGCAAGCCGGGTGAAGTTGAGCTGGAACAGGCTTACATCGAACATGATCTGAACGCCAATACCCGCGCCAAAGCCGGTCTGTTCCTGATTCCTGTCGGTATCCTCAACGAAACCCATGAGCCGGATACCTTCTACGGCGTTGAGCGTAACAGCGTTGAAAACAAAATCATCCCGACTACTTGGTGGGAAGGCGGTGCTGCTCTGAGCGGCAAAATCGCCGATGGTCTGAGCTACGATGTGGCCATGCACTCTGGCCTGGAAAGCCTGGATGGCAAGCTGCGTGACGGCCGTCAGAAAGTTGCCGAAGCACCGGCTAACAAAGCCGCCTATACCGCACGCGTTAAATACACCGCGGTACCGGGTCTGGAACTGGCTGCAACCCTGCAATATCAGGACGACCTGCTGCAGGGCAATGGTCCAAAAGAAATCGGCGCGCGCCTGATCGAAACCCATGCGATCTATCAGAACAACGGTTTTGAACTGCGTGCACTCTATGCGCAATGGGATCTGGATAAAGATATCAACACCGCCACTTCGGGTGCCTCCAAGCAGACCGGTTTTTATGTTGAGCCGTCTTACCGCATGAACGATGTCGGTGTGTTCTACCGTAACAGCGGCTGGGATACCAAGGCTGGTGACCGCACAGACTCCAGGTTCGAACGTCACGATGTGGGTGTGAACTACTGGCTGGCTGAAACCGTGGTATTCAAAGCCGATTACTACCGCCAGAAAGAAGCCGGTGATCTGGATGAAACCGGTTACAACCTGGGTGTAGGTTACAGCTTCTGATATGCGGTTATTGCGCGTTGTACTGCCTCTGATATTGCTGCTGTCCAGCGCTGTTGCGCTGGGCAAAGGCACCTACCTGACGTTGCCGCAGCTGCTGAACGACTGGTTTCCGGCCGGGCAGGAAGCGCGCACATTATGGTTAAGCACCGAGCAGAAAGATCTGGCCCGTGAGCATATCCGTTACGATCTGCGTCAGGCGCGGGTGAAGTACTGGGCGCACAACGGGAAAAACCTGTGGGTGCTGAGTGAAATCGGCAAAGAAAAACCCATCACCTTTGCGGTACTGACCCATAACGGCGTGCTTGAACGCATCGAGGTGATGGTGTTTCGCGAGATCCGCGGCGATGAAATCCGTCTGCCGGCGTTTACCGCCCAGTTTGCTCAGCTGAAATTGACCGGAAATGGCGAGCTGAGTGGCAATATTGACGGCATTTCCGGTGCCACCTACTCGGTGCGCAGTATGGAGAAAGTTGCTAAACTCGCGCTCCTTCTCGACCGCTGGGCAGCCACACCGGATGAAAACCTCCACTAGACGCCAACTCCGTTTCTGGCTGCATAAATGGCACCGCCGCGCGGGTCTGTTGGCGGCGCTGATTGTTATTCTGGTAACCCTCACCGGCCTGCTGCTGAACCATATTGCCGCCACCGGCCTTGATCGTCTTTATCCGCAGAATTCCCTGATCCTCACGCCTTACCAGCAAGCGCTCAGTCGTCCGCTGGGAGTGGCTCTGGGGGAGCATTGGCTATGGAGCCGTGATGGCCAGTTGCAGCTCGATCAGCAGATATTGACAGACTGCCGCCAGTTGCAGGGCTATGCCCGTGGCCGTGATTCGCAGTTTGTCGATTGCAGCAGCCAGTGGCTGTTACTGGATAGCAATAATCAACTGCTGGAAGTGCTGGAACCTTCGCTGTTCAGTGAAGAACCGGTAACGGCGGTGGTCTGGCAGGGCGATGCTTATCAACTACAGATTGGTCAGGACTGGTTTGCGCTGGATCTGCTCAGCTATCAGCTGACGGCGGCTGCAGCACCTGCTGCAAGCGCGGAACCTCTGCAGGTTTTACCGCCACAACTGGCTTCGGCCCGTAATGAATCCATCAGCTGGCAGCGGGTGTTGCTGGACCTGCATTCCGGTCGCTGGTTCGGAACCTGGGGTGTCTGGCTGGTGGATGTGGCCGCGCTGATTCTGCTGTTTCTGGCATTATCCGGTGCCTGGATCTGGTTCAGCCGCAAACGGGGTTTCTGAATGTGGCTGGCGGTCTTCTCCGCCCGGTAAAACACCCTGCCAGTATTACCCGTAAAGAAAGGTCATGGTCTGACCTGTAATGAGTACCGATGCGCCACTTCGTGTAATATGCAGAATAACTCAACCACCGGAATGTCGTTGCTGTCAGTCTGCGACGGTGGTTTTTGATCCGTTAGCCGAGTCAGACAGTTTCATGGTGTTTACAGCAAAACCCGATGCCTCTCAGTCGCCCTGGCTGGAATCTCTCGATCAGAAAGCCGTAGCCGCCTGGGTGACGCTTAAATGCCGTCGTCCAGATGCACCGGTACATGCACTCGACCGCGCAGCCCTGCTGCTTAATGCGCTGGAGCAGACGCGCGTGGTCTGGGTCAACGCCCCGGCGGGTTACGGGAAAACGGTATTGCTGGCGGATGCTGCACGGCAGGCCGAACGCAACGGCACTTCTGTGATCTGGCTGACCCTCGACAGCCGCGATACCCCCGACGCCTTTTTCCTGCGCCATTTTCTCGAAGCGGCGGAACGCCAGCTGCCTGGCGTGGCTACCGATGCGCTGGCGCATTGGCATGAGACCAAACGTCGCGGGCGGGTGGATGTCGAGCAGGTGCTGCTGCTGTGGCTGCAGGAACTGGCCAGCTTTGAACGGCCATTACTGCTCTGTTTTGACGATGTACACAGCCTGCAGGACAGTGACAGCTGGCAGGTACTGAATCTGATCGTTGAGCAGCTGCCTGCCGGTGTCAGCATGGTCCTGGCATCGCGTTATATTCCTAATCATCTTGGGCGTTTACGCCTGAATACCGCTTTGGGCTGGCTGGGCGTCAGCGAGCTGGCGTTCACTGATGACGAAACCCAACAGCTGCTGTTACTGCACAGCGTCGACATCAGCCCGCAACAGATACAACAACTGATTCAGCGACTGGCCGGCTGGCCGGCCGGGCTGGCCATCTGGCTGGCGTGTTATCGCGCGGCGGGACGCCCGCTGGAGCCAGCGGTGCAATTGGCACAACAGGAATTGAGCGATTATCTGTTGGGCGAAACCCTGCATCGTTTACCCGCAGAAGTGCAGCAGTTTGTGCAGCAAGCGGCGGTGCTTGGCAGCTTTAATGAAGAACTGCTGCAGCACTGCACCGGCTCGGCGGATTATCACCAGCCGTTGCAGCAGGCATTACGTCTGAATCTGTTTATTGAACCGCAACTGCATCGCGCCGGCTGGTTCCGTATGCACCCGGTGATGGCTGATCTGCTGGCGCAACAGCTGCCGCAGCAAGAGTGCCGCCGCCTGCACCGTCTGGCTTATAACTGGCTCAGCCAGCAACAGCAGCCGGTGGCAGCATTGCATCACGCCCGCGCAGCGGGGCTGAGCGAAGAAGTACAGGGTTGGGTGGAACACGAAGCGGAAACCATTCTTGCCAACCTCGATATTGCCGGGCTGCTGTCCTGGTTTGAATTATTGGGCGACGAGCTTTTGTATGCCTCACCGCGGCTGATGGCCATTGCCGCCTGGTCGTGGTTGCTGACCCATCAGCGCGAAAAAGCCGAAGATATGATCGGTCGTTTGTTGCAGCGTCAGTGCCTGTCCGGCTTTGAAGAGGCCGCGTTGCAGGGTTATCTGGCGCGGCTGAAAGGCCAGCTCAGTCAGGCCGAGCCTTTGTGCAAACAGGCTTTGGAACATTTACCACCGACACGTTTTACCCTGCGTATTCTGATGAGTTCGACACTGGCGCAGTTGCGTCTGGCGCAACATGACGCCGATGGCGCGCGTATCTGGAACCGTCTGGCACAGGATCTGGCGCGGCAGAATAATGCCCCGGCGATGGAAGCTCTGGCGCTGTTTGACTATGCCCGCATTGAACTGAATCGCGGCCATATTGCCCACAGCCGCGAAATTGTTGAGCGTGGCCTGGCTCTGCTGAGCGGCTATGGCGAACACGGTGAGCTATTACCTCGCGGTCGCTTGTTGCTCTATCGTGCGGTACTGCGCTGGCTTGGCGGCGGTGACGACGCGATGCTGGAAGAAACTCTGCAACAAGGCATTGCCGCCAGTACTCAGGTACACGATGTCTCGGTGTGTTATGGCTACGCCATTATGGCCATGCGTCTTACCGCTACGGGCGAATACCCGGCGGCGCTGAATGCGCTCGACAGTGCTGAGCGCTTAATGCAGCGCTGGCAGGTGGAAGTGGACAGTTACCAGTGGCTGCTGATGGTGAAAGCCAATGTCTGGATCTCACAGGGGAAACTCAGCCGCGCGCAAAGCTGCATCGATAAATTGCTGCAGGGCCAGAGCTGTGCACAGCTGCCAAGGCCAGAGCTGTTCCCGATGCTGCCGGGTCTGGCAGTGGCGACTCAGGCACGTTTATACCTGCTGGCCGGGAAGCCGGCGGAGTGTCTGAATGAAATTGACAGCTGGCTGCGTCAACGCAATCACAACCTGAGTATGATGTTGCTGCAACTATTGCGCGGCGCGGCGTTGCGTGCGCAAAACCAGCAACTGGAAAGCCAGCAGATTTTCACTCAGTCAGCACGGGTGCTGCAGCGCGAAGGCATTGGGCTGGATTTACTGTCCTGGGTGCCGAATCTCAGCGATTCACTGCCACCACGGGCGGAAAACGAGACGCCGGAACTGGCGGTTAATCTCAGTGAGCGCGAACTTGAAGTGCTGCGTAAAATCGCCAAGGGATTGTCCAATCAGGAAATTGCGGATCAGTTGTTTATCTCCCTGCACACCGTCAAAACCCATGCCCGCAAGATTAATGTCAAACTGGCTGCCAAAAGCCGTACTCAGGCGATTCATCGCGCCAAAGAGCTGCAGCTTATCTGAGCGATTGCCTGTCATAAGGCTTGTGCCGCCTCCGTCAGTGGTATGAAAAGCGGTATTAGCCAGCCATATATCAGTCAATCCGGCTGGCAGGATGGGTCTTCCTCAACTAAACATTGAGGAGGACTGCAATTTGATGGATCGACTATGACAACGCGATATACAGCGGTTGTACTCAGTAAAGAGCCAGACGGAAAACTGGGCGATCAACTGGATGAAAAATACCACCTGCTGCACGCGGCTGATGTCCCTGAGACGCAACAGCTGGCCCGTGAGCACGACCTTAAACTCATTCTGATCGATGGCAGCAGTATCGCGGCGGAAGCGGTGATTGAAGTCTGCCGTGAGCTTAAAGACAACAGTGAATTGCCGGTTGTGGTACTGGGGAATCAGGAAACTCTGCAGCATAAGCTGGATGCTTATGATGCCGGTTGCGACGATTACCTGTCACCGTCAATGATGTTTGAGCTGAAAGCCCGGCTGGACCGCGTTCTGTTCAACAAAATTGCCAACGATCAGCTGAAAATGCAGCTGAAACAAGCCAACGAAATGGCCTTTATTGCCATGTCTGATACGTCCGATCTGGGCGTTAATATTCAGTTTTTACTCGACGTTAACCGCTGTAACAATATTGATGAGCTGGGCATGCGTCTGTTTCAGGCTTTGCAGAGTTACGCAATTAACTGCAGCCTGCAGATGCGCAGCCGCTATGGCGTAAAAAATATGGAAGCCAACGGTATGGCTAAGGATATGGAATCCGTACTGATGAGCGAGTGTAAAGACAAAGGTCGCTACGTCGATTTTGGCCGTCGTTCGATTATGAATTACGGCGGGGTTTCATTACTGGTGAAAAATATGCCGGTGGATGACGAAAAGAAATACGGTGCCATTAAAGACAACGTTTTTTCTTTATTACAGGGCTGCGATGCACGCATTCAGGCGTTGGATAACCTGCAGTCGCTGGCGCTGGAAAGCCGCTTGGTTAAGCGCCTGAGCAGTCAGATGAGCCACATAATGTCGACCGTCGATGCATCGTATCAGCATGTTATGCGCGATATTGCCGACGTGGTTGAGAACATGGCCGACGGCGTTGAACAAAGCCTGCAGTTTCTGGGGATGGACGAGCGCCAGGAAGCGACAATGCAGAAGATTATGGAAACCGGCATTACTGAAACCAGCCGGGTTTTTAATGAAGGTATGCGGGTCGATGAAGGCCTGGGTGAATTGCTGCAAAAAATTAATCAGGTCTTCTCCGGTGAGCATGTTGATCCGCAACAGGTGCAGGCTCTGCTGGATATGATGCCGAAAACCGGCGATGCCTGATAACAGGCAGAATCACAGCGGCTTGCGGAAACGCAGAGTCATGCGGTCGCTTTCACCAATGGTCAGGTATCTGGCTTTGTTGGTTTCTCCCAGACGTAACGACGGCGGTAACGTCCAGACACCATCAGGATAATCTTTGCTGTCGGCGGTGTTGGCATTCACTTCGCTGCGGGCTTCCAGAACAAAACCGGCGTTTTCCGCCAGCTGTTGCACGTAAGATTCGCTGACGTACCCTGATTTAACCATGTCGTCCCGACTGAACCCCGGCGGCGCCCGATGCTCGACCACTCCCAGAATACCTCCCGCCCTGAGTGCGGCAAACATACTGTCAAAAATGGCCTGCTCCTGATGGTTACGCATCCAGTTATGCACATTGCGGAACGTGAGAATGCGGTCGGCCTGTATATCCGCGGTTAATTGGTTTTGGCGTGGGGGTTCGAGAATCAGCACGCGAACCGGCCCGTATGGCTGCTCTGGTTGTGTAAATTCCTGATCGAACGCGGCGCGGCTGTTACGGAAAAATGCGACCGGGGAATCCGCTGCCCAGTGCGCTGCAATATAGCGTCCGTCAGCCTGTAAATAAGGCGCAAGAATGCGGCTGTACCAGCCGCCTCCCGGCCAGATCTCAACCACGGTGTGCTGTGGTTCGAGCTGAAAAAAGGCCAGCGTTTCTACCGGATGGCGATAACGGTCACGCGCGCTGTCTGCTGCCGGGCGGACACTGTTATCGATCACTATTGCAGTATTATCACCGCTTTGGGACGTGGCATTAAGGTTGTTGGCCGGACTGCTGCAACTGCTGATCGAAGCCGTCAATGCTGCACCGAGTGTGAGCAGCAGGGTGGAATAAATTGCATTTATAGCCGCCATAAAACATCCCTGTAAGGCTGTGTCGGATCTGGTTAGGCCGTGCTCAGTGCACGGCTGGTTTCTGCACGTCGTCTGATTTGCCTGTATCTCCGTTTGGACAAGCGCTTTCCAGCAACTCGACTTCCCAGGGTGGATTAGGGCGGATGCTGTCGATGACGAAATCGACGAAGCTGCGGACTTTGGCCGACAGATGGCGGTTGCTCGGGTACAGCGCATGAATCGGGCTGGCTTCAAACGGCCAGTCACACAGCACCGGTACCAGATTACCGGCACGGATCGCCGGAGCGGCAATCAGCATGGGAACTGGTGAAATGCCGGCGCCGGACAGGGTCAGTGCATACAGGCTGGCAAAATCATTAACCTGCAGTCGTGGCTTAACCTGCACGGTGTATTGTTCTTCCTGTGGCCCGCTCATTGGCCACTGCAGCCACTGTGAACCGGTCAGCAGGCGGTGTTCGTGTAATTGCTCAGGATGGCTTGGCATGCTGTGGCGTTCGAGGTATTCCGGGCTGGCGCATAAAATAGCGCGCACATCGCCGAGGTAACGGCCGATCAGTGAAGAATCTTCCAGCTGACCGATACGGAATGCCACGTCGATGCCTTCCTGTACCAGATCGAGACGCTGATCAGACAGCACCAGATCAACCATCACCTGTGGATGCTGTTCCATAAATTCAGCCACCAGGCTCGACAGAACGGTAGAACCAAACAATACCGGAGCGGTGATGCGCAGTGTCCCGGTTGGGGTGCTTTGCATCTGGGTAACGGCGATATTGGCTTCTTCAATTTCGCTGAGAATACGCGCGCAGTGGTTGTAATAAGCGTTGCCGGTATCGGTCAGACGCAGGCTGCGGGTGGTGCGCTGAATCAGGCGTACGCCGAGACGTTCTTCCAGCTGGGTGATCTTACGGCTGACCGTGGACTTGGGCAGTCCAAGGTTTTTAGCGGCACCGGTAAAGCTGCCGGCTTCTACAACATGAACGAAGATAGCCATCTCGTTCAGATCAAATTCTTCACGCTTACCAATCAACATGGGACAGTTCCTCTTGCGAATGGATTCAATATAGGGGCTATTGCCGAATTTTAAAGGTGATTTTGGAACAATAGCTATAAAAAAAACGTGATTGGCTAAAAAAATGGCTGTCTTTAGCATCATCGTCCCAGTCTGGACGTGTATGATTAAAAAATGTACTTTAGTTCCAAAATAATAAAGAGCGAGGCTGCAATATGCAGAACCTGAGTTTTCGCCCCTGTGTGGCTGCTGATGTCAGTGCGGCGGTTCCCCTGATTTACAGCTCCGGTCCCGGAGCTTTCAACTACGTGTTCTGCAGCCGCCATGAACGGGAAGCGCAGGATTTTCTCCGTCATGCCTTTATTAACGGTCGTTCTGAATTTGGTTTTCAGCAGCATCTGGCAGCCTTAGTGGATGGTGATGTTGTGGCGGTAGGAGCATTGCGTACTCAGCCGGAGAGTGCAGGCTTTATGCTGGCGGCGTTGCGTGATATCGGCAGTTTTTATGCGCCGCGGCAAGTTCCCGGGGTGATATTCCGCGGCTTGCGTACCGAGCAGGTTATCCGGCCACCACAGGCAAACCGCGGGCTGATTTATCAGTTGGGGGTTAAGCCGGAGTTGCGAGGTCGTGGGATTGGTGAGCAATTGGTGCAGCAGCTGATGCTGCGGGCTAAAGCATCACGCCAGACGCATGTTGCGCTGGATGTGGCGGATAATAATCCACGGGCGCGGGCCTTGTATCTGCGTTTGGGATTTAAGCCGGGGATGATCCGCCATGGTGGCTTTAGCTCGGCCTTTGGCGGTGTCGGCAGTCATGAATATATGGAAATGCCCATCGTCTGATGGGCATTGCGTATTCGTTCACTGATCAGAGTTTGGCTTTGATACCAAAAGAAATAATGGTGGGCAAATCGGTGACTTCTTCTTTTTCGCTATAATCCGCGCCTTTGTATTCGTAGCCGGTGACGTTATCACGTCCGTAAAGGTTAAGAATTTCTGCATAGAAATCCATTTCCCAGCCGCTGAAGCGATACGTACGGTCCGCCCGGACGTCCAGTTTGTGATAGGCCGGTAAGCGCTCGGAATTGACACTGCCATAAATCGGGTTATACAACGCTGGATCGTCGGCATCCTGAATCGCGTCTTCCAATGGAGTAATCAGCTGGCCGCTCTGGTAGCGCCATTTAAAACCAATTTGCCAATCTTTATTCAGCTGGTAATTCGCCACGCTATTAATAATAACCGGCTGGTCGTAGTTATAGCTGAAGTCATCATCGGTTAAATTATTGGTACGGAAGGTACGGGAATATGCGACCGACACCCAGCCATACCAACGTTCGGTCAGGTTTTTATTCAGGAAGAATTCCATCCCCCAGGCCTTGCCATCGGCATCGTTGGTATAAAGCGGCAGATCATTGTATTCAGCATCAGTCAGACTGGCGTAATTTTCCTGCCCCGGGCGGGAGACGATGATATTTTCCAGATCTTTATAATAAACCTCGACCTTCCACAGCATGTCGTTATCCAGCTGGTTTTCCAGCCCTAACTCATAATGCGTGGCAGTGGGTTGTTTCAGGTCGCGGTTACCAAAGGGCACGACATATTCGCCGAGGTTATCCGGTAAAATATGATGTTGACCATAGGCACTGGTAAACCACCAGTCCGTGCTGAACTGCCAACGGCTTTGCAGGCGTGGCTCAGTGAAATATTGCTCAGTGTAATCGTCATAAGACAGTGCAATACCCGGCGTCAGTGTCCAGTCCGGGGTGATATCCCAGGCATCAGCCAGGTGCGCATCATAATGGTAAATAGTGGGTTTACCGTCACCTTCCAAAACTTCCGTGCCATCGACAATGCGGCAGTCCGGGGTGAATTCATCACAGGGCGGGGCTTCGAAGCGGCCTTTATAGCTGATCTGGCTTTCGGTGAACTCCAGTCCCCAGCGTAACTCATGCTGGTAATTCAGCGGGTAGCTGAACTGGCTGCGCAAATTGTAGTCGTTTACTTTTACATCGATTCTGTTATCTCTGCCGACGTTAAAGCTAAACTTCTGTTCCATTTGCGACAGGCCGATTTTATGGGTCATGCCACTGTTATACAGTTTTTCCCAGACCAGCCCCTGGCTGTTAAAAAAGGCTTCAAAATCCAGGCCGCCGGATAATCCCGGGTCCTGCAATACAAAATCAGAGTCTTCTGCGAACAGTAATCCGGCTTTATCGCGTGAGCCTATGGCCTGGAATGACAGTGTTTCAGTGGCGCTGATGCGGTATTCGTATTTACCCTGATAATCGTAGTATTCGGGAACGGTGGTGAATTCAAAGTCTTCGTCATCGAGGAAGTTTTCGATGTAGTACTGGAATAAACTCTGGCGGGCGGCAACGTAAAAACTTTGGTTTTCACTGATAGGTTGTTCGATAAAGATACCGGCCTTCAGCAGGCTGGCATCAATAATAAACTGGCTGCGATCGTAATAAGGTGAACGCGACGTTGCATCAATCACCGCGCCGGTGGCATTGTTGTATTGAGCCGGAAACGCCGCCGTTTCAAGGGTGAAATCTTCAACAACGTTATCGCTTAAAATACTCGATGAGTCGGTATGAAAAATATAACCAACCGGGATAAAGTCGATAATGTAGGCGTTATCATCGGGTGACGAACCACGTACCGCCGGAGCCGATGTCCGGCCACCGGCAAAGGTTACGCCGGGCAGGCTTTCAATCGCCCGTAACGGGTCATTACCGGAACCCGGAATTTTCAGCAGTTTTTCGGTGGAGATTTCCGTCAGTTTTTCTTCCTGGCCGCTGATCTGAACGGTATCCAGTTTAACACTATCGTTTTCTTCAGCCGCCGCGACAGGTGCCAGCAGTAATGCCGGAATCATCAGCGGCAGCAGGTGCGGGCGGCTGGCTTTAGCAGAATGGCGACGTAGTTTGAGCAGTGATTTCATCGTACGGATTCCCTGTTGCCTGATCACAGACGTATTCACAATATTGCTTATGTTAACAGCTGAATATGAATGCAAAGTGAACCATTGTCACACATTGCTGTCGCCTGCCTGGCTACCGCAGCATTAGCTGTTATCAGATGTTATTGGTCATTGGCTGCGCTGCCGGAATGGGTATCGTCGGAGCTGGTATCGCCGGAGCTGGCATTGACCGGCATCGCCGCAGGATACTGATAGCGGATATCGGCTTTGTAACTGTTACCCTGCTCATCAAGAATATTGCTCAGTCCCCGGTAACGCAGCAGTCGCTGGGTTGGACGCTCGTAAGTCAGCTCAATCGGGTCCAGCAACCAGGATAACAGACGTGATTGAAGACGCATGCTGAGTACTAACTGCTGTTCATTGGCGGATGTCTTTTGCAGCCGGAAAGTGACCAGCTCCTGGCGGGCGGCGGAAGCAAAACTGAAGTTGACCTGATCACCGGCCAGTAACGCTTGCCAGTGGCGTCGAACAAATTCATCGAATCCGGCATCAATAATCAGGTTGTCGGGCAGGTTTTTTATGCGGCTTTTTTGCCACTCCTGCCCACCACTTTCCTGCAGGCTTAATGTCAGGCTGCCATCGTCGTTATAGAGTGCCTGCTCGCGGTAGTTATTACGCAGATCGCGCAAACGGAAATCCGGAGCGGCAGCATTGTTAAAATAACGATTCTCTTTTTGTGCAATCTTTTTACCTTCTGCATCGAAGTAATTCACTTCACGCTGATAAGGCAAGCCATTGCGTAACTGCAGTTGATGCTCTTCGCGGTAGATCAGGGTTGTGGGATCATCCAGAGCGTAGGCTTCACCATGGTAAAAGATGGTATCTGTATTGTCGGAATTATCGGTATTGTCGGCATGTGTATTACCGGCTAGTGGTAAGAATACTGCCAGCCCATACAGGATTGCCGCGCAATGCTTAAACAACGGAGTAAACATGATTTATTTCTCCCGCCAATAGAGACTTAATGCTGCTAATAATAACGCCCAGGCTACGGCGATCAGTACCAGCACCGGCGCCGTAAGCTCAATCACATCAAACAGCGAACCAGCATAATAACTCCAGGGAGCGGCAATCCCACCGAGCAGGGCGGCCAATAACGGTTTTTGCAGTAACCACTCCATGGAGTGGCGCAACGTCGCGGCAAAGGCACTCCATAACAGCATCAGCCATAACGGAATAAGGGCTCCGTCATGGTCAGGAAAAGCCATTAAATTCAGGTTCAGCAATAAACTGTCAAACAAGCTCCCGCCAAGGGTTATTAAAGCAATCAACCATAACTCTCTGGGCTTACGTTGCGTCCAGTGCCAACATAAAAACAACGGTACGCAGACGGCTGCCCATTGCGTACCGCCAATCACACAGGCCGCCCAGCAAAGCTGGAAACCAATGATATTCAGCAGCAATGCAATTTTTTTAGCGGAGGCATACGTATTCAGCAAGACATTCATATCACGGTGCTCACTCAGCGTTAACAGCCCCTAATAAAGGAGGGCGACGATTTAATGGTTTGGCAAAAATTAACTGCACATCACCAATCACCCGTTCCGCAAAGCCACCTTCGCAGTAAGCGAAATAAAAATCCCATAAACGGATAAAAGTATCATCATAACCCAGCGCTTTAATCTGCTCTTTATTGCTGAGAAATCGCTGACGCCAGGCGTCCAGTGTGCGGGCATAGTGTGGCGTAATATCTTCCATATGAATCATTTTCATATCACTGGCGCGACTGACCGCCTGGCTGATGGCGGTAACGCAGGGAATGAAGCTGCCTGGGAATATATAACGCTTAATAAAATCGACTTCATTTTTTGCCTGTTCATAGCGCTGGTCGTCGATTGTAATGGCCTGAATCAGGGCGATACCGTCATCTTTCAGCAGGCGGCTACAGGTTTCGATATAGGTATTCAGAAACTGATGACCTACCGCCTCGATCATTTCAATCGACACTAATTTGTCAAACTGACCTTCCAGTGCGCGGTAATCTTTTTTCAGCAGGGTGATTTTATCTTCCAGGCCTTCTTCGCGGACACGACGTTCGGCCCAGGCAAACTGCTCTTCAGAAATGGTGGTGGTCGTGACTTTACAACCGTAGTGTTTGGCGGCATGAATGGCCATGCTGCCCCAGCCGGTACCAATTTCCACCAGATGATCTTCCGCTGTGAGTTGCAGCTTCTGGCAGATACGATCCAGTTTATAAACAGAGGCTTCTTCCATGCTGGATGTTTCTGCAGGAAATATTCCGCTGGAATACATCATGGTCGGATCAAGAAACAGCTCGAACATATCGTTACCCAAATCGTAATGGGCTGCGATATTGCGGCGTGAGCCTTTTTCGGTATTGCGGTTAAGGTAATGAAACCCTTTGAGCAAGACTTTACCGATATTGGCCAGACCACCGTCGATGTTGTCGACCACATCTTTATTGCGTGCCAGAACGCGGATCAGCAGGGGCAGGTTATCGCTGCTCCAGTCGCCGGTCATATACGATTCACCGGCACCCACGCTGCCATTCAGGGCGATATTTCGATAAGCCTCGGCATCGTGTATCTGCAATGAAACATCGTATTCCGGATCGTTGGCATTACCAAAAATATGCTGTTGGCTGCCTTCGTGCAGACGGATACAACCGGTATGCAGATTTTCCAGGGTGCGGAACAGCGCATTACGGCACAGGCGATCCAGCCAGTGCATGTTTTCCGGATTCATGGTCAGGCTTTTCATCGTGGTTGCTCCTGGCCAGAGCTGGCCTCAGACTTGGAATGTATTGAATGATCGGGAGATGACGTTCCCGGGTGGTCGTAAAACGGAGAACGGCGGAGCCAGAGTTTAAGAGCATTCCAGTAAATTCCGGCCATAACTTTCAGTGTCATAAACGGAAAGCGCCACAGTACTTTGCTCATCATGGAGCGGGAAAATTCATGCCTTTCCAGCTTCATGGTGGCATCAAAATCTTTATGACCCTGATTCTCAAGGTTAAACGTATCCATATGAATCAGCAGTTCTTCTCCCGGTTGCTGAATGACCCAGCGGTATTCCATCGACATGGGATTAAACGGCGATACATGGAAGTTCTTATTAAAGCGATATTCGTAGCCGTGAAAGCCTTTAAAAGAAGCGCTGACCAACTGGCGGGATGGCGCAATGCCCTGCTGTTTTTCTGATGAGGCGTTGTCAGCTGTCGCCAGTGTGTAATGAAATCGCTCATCCCAGGGGGTATTGGTTATTTCGGCCAGAATACCTGCAAGGCTGCCATCAGCACGGTAGCCAAAATAAAAACTGACCGGATTAATCAGGTAGCCAAAGCTGCGCAGGTTGGTCAGTAAAGAAACGCGCTCAACACGCTCTCCCAGCTCCTGATAAAAAGTATTCACCAGCAAGCGTTTCAGATCGGAAGCCTGATCACAGATTTTTTGTTCCGCTGCAAAATAGTCATCACGGCAAAAACGAATCAACGCCAGTCCTTTGTGGCCACACTTCCATAATGGGTGCAGTGCCATCACCTGATCAACTTCATCCAGGTCCAGCATGACCATGCAGACGTTATAGCGCAGCTTATTGTCTGCCCGGGTGAAACGGCGATGACGAACCCAGCCGGTATAAACCGCGCTGTGGCGGATCATATCCAGCGATTTTCCGGTCTGTATCGCAGAGTCACCGCGGCTGAATATCATAGAGACACTCCCAGAGACTCGGTTACGCGCAGAGCACTTTTAACACCGTCTTCATGAAAACCGTTAAACCAGTAAGCACCACAGAAATGGCTGCGGTTATTACCGCTGATCTCAGCATGACGTTTTTGTGCAGCCATACCTTCCAGCGTAAACACCGGATGAGCGTAACGGAATGAGCGCAGGATTTTTGTCGGATCTATATCCTGCGTTTTGTTCAGGGTTACGCAGAAATCCACCGGCGCATCATCAAAATTCTGCAGACGGTTCATGTAATAGGTAACCGCGACGGTGTCCTGATTTTTTTGGCCGATGTGGTAGTTCCAGGCGGCCCAGGCTTTTTTACTGCGCGGCAAAATGCTGCTGTCGGTATGCAGGACAACATCATTCATCTTATAAGGTATAGCGCCAAGGATGTCCTGCTCGGTCTGAGTAGGCTGTGCCAGCATTTTCAGCGCCTGATCACTGTGGCAGGCAAAGATAACCTGGGAGAAGCGTTCGGCACCACGCGCTGAATACAGCATGACACCGAGACTGTCGCGTTCCACACGGGTAACTTCAGTGTTCAGATAAATCTGATCTGCGTTGAGATCCTGCTCAATTCGTCTGACATAACTGCGGGAGCCATTACTGATAACACGCCATTGCGGGCGCTCATCCACACTGAGCATGCCGTGGTTATTAAAAAATCGCAGGAAAAAGTACAACGGAAAATCCATCATCATGGCTTCGCTGGCCGACCAGATCGCAGCGCCCATCGGGATAATGTAATAGCGGCGAAAATAGTCGCTGTACCCCTTACGCTCCAGGTAACTGCCCAGAGTTTCGCTGTTGCTGACCGTTCCGGATTCCAGTTCAGCTCGGGTTTCTTTATTAAATTTCAGAATGTCACGGATCATCCACAGAAAGCGGAAATTAAAGATATTTTTTCGTTGGGCAAACAGGGAATCCAGCGTATGGCCATTATATTCTATGCCTGATAGCTCACATTTAACGCTGAAGCTCATGTCGGAATCTTCTGCAGCAACTCCCAACCGATCCATCAGTCGAATAAAATTCGGGTAAGTCCAGTCGTTAAAAACAATAAAGCCGCTGTTCACCGGATACGTTTTACCGTCAACGTCAATATCATTGGTCTGAGTGTGACCACCCAGGTAATCGCCAGCTTCATAAAGGTGAACGTCGTACTTTTCACGCAACAGCCAGGCCGAGGTCAGACCGGAAATTCCAGAACCAATAATTGCAATACGTTCTTTCATGAGTGACGGTCTCCGGTTTCCGGCTGTTGGTTATTACGTGCCATGGCACTGGTGATTTTCAAACGCAGGCTGGCGGGTAGTGCGCCAATTACCCGCAGTATCAGGGTGAACAGGAAAGGGAAACGAATTTCCAGCTGCCGTTTTTTCAGACCGTGAACAATAATGTCTGCGGCTTTCCCGGCATCGATTTTTCCCGGCATAGGGAAATCATTACGGTCGGTCAGCGGCGTCTGAACAAAGCCCGGAGATATAATGCCGACATCAATGCCTTTGTGTTTCAGGTCTGCTTGCATGCATTCGAGAAAATGGCGAACAGCGGCTTTGCTGGCGCCGTAGGCCTGGGCACGCGGCATTGCCAGCCAGGTCACACTGCTGCTCATGCCAGCAATGTAGCCACGCTTACTTTCCTGCAACAGTGGCAGGGCTGCTTCAACGGTATTAATCAGACCGAAAAAGTTGGTTTCATGAACACGCCGGATTAATGCCGAATCAAAGTGATCAACATCGACATATTCACAGGTTCCGGCATTGGCTATTAATGTATCAATATGACCGAATTGCGCTTTAATGGCCGCTGCCGCCGCCAGCATCTGTGACGCATTGGTAATATCCGCAACCTGGATACTGACATTGTTGTAGTTTTCCGCTAGTTGCTGCAGTGCCTCGGCATTACGGGCACTGATAATCAGATGGCGGCATTCAGCCTGTAATGCATGCACCAGCGCTTCGCCAATGCCGCTGGAGGCACCGGTCAGCCAGATAACCTGTTGTGAAAATGGCAGTGACTTGTCACTGTTTGGCCAGGAAGAGGTCATTGCATACGCTCCTTCAGCTTACGGATAGCCCAGCCAAAGACCGGCAGGTGTTCGTACAGCATGGCGCCGGCGTCGAAAAAGTCGCGATGGTAAACAATGCGATCTTTTTCCCAGCGCAGTTCACTGCAACCTTCAATGCTGATTAACTCACCGTTACGCAGGCGCGGGTGGCGGAAATTCATGGTCCAGCGCAACATGCTGCGCTCGTCCTGATGCCAGTTGCTGGTGAAAATAAAATCGATATGGTTAACGTTGCTGTACATGCCGATAAAATAGTCGGTCAGTGCACTGATGCCTTTAACCTCATGGAAAGGATCACAGAACACGATATTATCGGCATAGCAGGTACTTAACAGGTTGCGTGAAACGGTATCGCGGTTAAGACCGTGATAAAGCGCCTGAAAGCGTTCTGCTTTGCTGCTGTCAGCAACGGCGAGAAGTGTATTCACGACGATTTCTCCACAGGCTGTTTCAGGGTTAACTGGCGTCCTTCTGCCAGTACATGACGAGGCACAGGATTAAGTTCGCGTACGATACCAACCCAACTCATGGCCTTAAGAATCAAATAGGTGATATCCAGCTCCCACCAATAAAACCCCTGGCGGGCAGAAACTGCCCAGCGGTGATGGTTGTTATGCCAGCCTTCACCCAACGTCAGCAGCGCCAGAAAGGCGTTGTTGCGGCTTTCGTCTTTGGTCGGGAAACGTTTTTTGCCCCAGATATGCCCCAGAGAATTGATCGTAACGGTCGAATGAAACAGCAATACCGTAGAAATAAAGAAGCCCCAGACAACTAACTGCAAACCATTGGTATTTAACTGCGGTGCCGAAGCCTCCAGCCATTCACCACCAATATAAAGAAGAACAATAAGTAATAACGGTGCAAAGCTGTCGTAACGATCAAGCCAGCGTAATTCCGGGAAGCGGGTGAAATCTTTAATGCGCTGATGCTGGGTACGAAATGATGCATCGCAGGTAAACCAGCCAGCATGACTCCACCAAAAACCACGTTTTACCGGTGAGTGCAGATCCTCGTCGGTATCGGCGTGCTGGTGATGAGCACGGTGATGAGCGGCCCACCACAGCGGTCCGCGTTGCGCTGCCATATTTCCCAACAGGGCAAAAATAAATTGCCAGAAACGATTGGTTTTGTAAGCGCGGTGGGAAAAATAACGATGATAGAACGCGGTAATAGCAAATAACCGCAGCCAGTACAGGCCAAAGCAGAAAGCTACCGCGGTGGCGCTGACAGGCAGAAAAAAAGCCAGCAAACAAAGAAGATGCAGCACAATAAATGGCATCACTCTCAGCCAGTTAAATTCTGTACTGCTCATGTCTTCATGACTGCCGATGTCGGAATCAATCCAGCGCAGTATATTGCGTAGCAACCGCCTGGTGGGCGTAAGCCCTGAGGATGATGCGTCCTTATTCGTCATTGTTCTCTCCGGCGTTGGCCGTGGTTAACGTCTGTTTAAAAGCATCCAGTGCCCGCTGGCGGGCGAATTTATGTTCCACTATCGGTGTTTCATAACCGCAGCGCTGACGCTGTAAATTGTCAGGCTGGTGGCGGGCAGCCGCGGGTAATTCAGCCAGCTGTGGAAGGTAGCGGGCAATAAATTCACCGTCGGCATCAAAACGTTGTGATTGTGTGGTTGGATTAAAAATCCGGAAATAAGGCACGCCGTCGGCACCGGTTGATGCGCTCCACTGCCAGCCACCATTATTGGAAGCGAGATCGGCATCCAGCAGCCAGTGGTTAAAAAAAGCTTCGCCTTTACGCCAGTCAATCAGCAGATGTTTGGTTAAAAACATGGCACTGATCATGCGCAGACGGTTGTGCATCCAACCTTCTGCCACGAGTTGTTTTTGCGCAGCATCGACAATCGGATAACCGGTACGACCTTCGCACCAGGCTTTAAAATCAGACTCGCTGTTGCGCCATGGAACCTGCTCGGTATCGGGTTTAAAGGCTTTGTGTTTGCACAGTTGTGGAAACGCGACCAGCAGATGGCGATAGAATTCCCGCCAGATTAATTCGCTGATCCAGGTATCGAATCCGGGGGTATTACCGGTTAATTGCCCTTTGTTATGGCTGAGAGCCACATGCAGGCATTGACGCGGTGAAATCATTCCCAGAGATAAATAAACAGACAGACGGCTGGTCGCATCTTCGGCGGGCAGATCGCGTAATTCTTTATAGGCGCGGCCACGCTCCTCAGCAAACTGATTAAGGCGCTGGTGCGCTTCGTCTTCGCTGGCAGGCCAGAGTTCGTCGGCCACAGTGTTTGTGGCGGGAATATTTCCCTGCAGACCGGCAAGCCCGGCTAATGCGTTCTGAATAGCCGGGTCGCGTGGCTGCGGCTGAGGCAGTGGTGCGCCAATGCGTCCATCGGCCTGTTGTATCCAGGCACGTTTAAAGGGGGTAAATACCTTGAAGGGTAAATCCTGTTTGGTGCGCACTTCACCCGGAGGCACCATGCATTGATCGTGAAATTTATAAACCGATATCTGCTGCTCGCGGCACCAGCGGCTGAATTCAATATCGCGCCGGCGCTCATTCACTTCGTATTCGATATTAAAAGCAACCGAGCGGATATTCAGTTGAATAATAATGCGCTGCAGGGTCTGGTTGCAGTCAGCAAAGGTGTCTGCCGGAATAATAAGCAGGGGGATGTGCAGCTGCTTAAGTTCCGTTTTTAATGCCTGCATCGCGTTTTCGAGCAATTGCATTTTCCGCTCGCCCAGCCCGTGCTGTTGCCATTGCTGGCGGGTAACAAATACCACGCCGATAACGCTGTCCTGCGAATTTTTACAGGCATGCCACAGCGCCGGATTATCACGGCTGCGTAAATCGCTGCGGAACCAGACTAACTGAGTCAATGGAAACCTCCGGTGTGCGGATT
This sequence comes from Thalassolituus pacificus, assembly GCF_025318105.1. NCBI lineage: Bacteria > Pseudomonadati > Pseudomonadota > Gammaproteobacteria > Oceanospirillales > Oceanospirillaceae > Thalassolituus > Thalassolituus pacificus. The sequence goes on along the minus strand of NZ_JAOANI010000012.1, from coordinate 146,232 downwards.
AGGCGTGACGGCATTCTGTTCTGCGATGCCGGTAATAAAGGTACGCACTTGTTTGGATAACTGATCCGGCAGGGCAATTAATGTTGCGTCAGATGTATCGGTAACGGGCACCGCACCGGAAATAAAATGGGGCAGGCGACATTGTTCAAAATATTCCTGCCATTGTTGTTGCTGTGCCGGATTCAGCGGATGGAAATGGACCCACACATTGGCGGCAGGAATCATTGCCAGTGTCAGTTGCAGATCGGCCGGGGTTGAGTTTGGGCCAAAATATTCAACGCGGAATTCGGCGGCACCGAGGGCGCAGGCACAGGCCAGTGCGTCAATTTCGGCGTGCTCATGATTGGTGACCAGTAATAATACCGGCCCTTTGTTATGTCGCTGCTGTTGCAGCAGCATGGCGCCGAATTTACGCTTCAGCAGATGTTCCAGCGCGTGAATAACAATGGGGGGAGTACTGCTGCTGCGCAGAAAATTAAGCACCGGTAACAGGCAGCGCTCATAATAAACCGCCAGCGGATAGCTGGAAAAACCGGCGTTCCAGAGTTCATCCAGATGCTGAGTATTCAGGCGCTGGGCTGCACGAATGACCTGTTGCTGTTGTTCAAGCCAGTCATCACTGTTGTTTTCGGCACTTTCCGGCCCGTCTTTCAGCAGCAGCTTTACCTGACGGATAGGGTAGCCCTGATCCAGCCAGTAAAGGATGTGACGCACATGCTGAATATGCTCTTCGGTATAAAAGCGGTGGCCTTTCTCGGTACGCTCCGGTTGGATTATACCGTAGCGTCTTTCCCAGGCACGCAGAGTCACCGGGTTAACTCCGGTGATGCGCGCAAACTCGCGGATAGGGTAAGTTCCGCTGTCGTCAAGCCGGTTCATAAGGTGTTCCGTAATCCCAGTTCATAGGGATGCGGATTAAGATAGACCTGCTGACAGGCGTACTGATTAACATCGCCATGATGATTCAGATGATGTTTTAACAAGGTCAGAGGCACGACAAGAGGCACAATCCCCAGACGGTACTGGTCAATGATTTCGCTCAGCTCGGCTTTATCGCCGGCGGAAATGAGCTGTTTTAAATAGCCTTGCAGGTGCATCAGGGTATTGGTGTGCATTTTACGGCTGGCAGGCTTGGCAAGGGCGGTCATCAGCTGGACAAAATAATTGTTGGCCAGGGTGTCGAGGTTACCGTCCCGCAGGTTGGCCAGCAGACGCCCCATACTTTTGTAATGCAGCGAGCTGTGCGCCATCACCAGATATTTGTAGCGCGAGTGGAAATTAATCAGCCCTTTACGGTCGATGCCAGCGGCCTGAAATTGTTGCCAGTCATGATAGGCAAAGACACGGGTCATAAAGTTTTCACGCAGAGCGGCATCGTTCAGCCGCCCGGCTTCCTCAACCGGTAACAGCGGCTGGGCTTTGCAGAACGCGTCGGCGTAAATGCCGCGGGTGCTGCCTTCAGGATGACCGTTGGCCAGATAGCGTTTGACGCCAAATACGCCGCAGCTGGGACTCTTTTGCATGAAAATGTAGCCGCACAAGTGCTGTTGCTGTTGTGCCTGGCGGGCACCGTATTCTGCCAGCGCATCGGTAACATCGATGCTGCTGTCGACCACTCCCAGCGCGCGCACGTTTTCATCGGCGGAATTCTGGCTGACCAGGCGGATAGGCTCGCGTGGCGTGCCCATACCAATGGCCACTTCCGGACAAATGGATACAAAGTCGAAATACTGACTCAGCGTGTCGGTGCAGAAGCGCGAGCGCTTGTGTGAACCGTTAAAACGTACCGCTTGACCCATCAGGCAGGCACTGATGCCAACCGGAATACGGTTAAGGCCAGTGGTGTTGCGTGTGGTCTTTAAGGGATGCTGCTGAGCCATATGTATAACCTATGCATCGTTTGTTGTATAAGTTTATTCTGGCGCTAACAAGTTCTACAAGTCAATCATCTTTGTACAATATTTCTTGGTTTTGTATAAGGTTCTGATTTTAAAGAAATCTTTACGCCACCGGTGATAAGCCGGTGGGCATGATCCCGGACTGCAGATGCATTATTCGCCAGTGAATAAAACACCATAGTGCAAAACCGGGGCTACCGTCGGGCGCCGGAAGCAGCGCTGAAAGGTGGCCGCGGATGTTGCGGGGCAAGTGGCTGTGCTGCGGATAAGCCGTTTTATCGGGGTTATGGATAGGGGCAAGGCAGGGTCAAAAAATAGTGGCAATGAACAGGCTCGTTGAGCAGGGACGATTAACAGGAGCGGGGAGGTATACAGAAAGGAGCGAGAAGACGGGATAGCAGGTCGTACAACGAATCGCTGAGCCAATTGCGGAGGCGTTCGCCGGAGTACGCTGAGGCAGAGTATTCCGCGGTATCAGCAGCATCAGCAGGCAGCGGTGTTATCCGATCCTGCTGATGATGCAGGGTTACTGCAGTTGTCGCACAACCACCTGACTGATCGCATTGGCGACTTCAGGCTCCAGGCCGATGGGAGTGTGTAAGTGGATACTTACTTCGATGCCCTGCTGTTGCAACTGTTGCTGCAGTTCTTCAAGCATTGCCGGTACGTCTTTACGCAAATGGCGGCCAGCGGCAAAGAACAGAGGCAGTACATCAATCTGGCGATAGCCGTCAGCGGCCAGGCGCTGTACCTGGCTTTGCAGTGACGGCTCTGCCAGTTCCATGTAAGCCAGCTCTACCCGCGCCTGCGGGTTGGTCAGGCTGTCGCGAATGCGCTGCAATAACTGATCGAATGGCGCCAGCCAGTGCGGATCGCTGCTGCCATGGGCGAGCAAAATCGAAGCGTTTTTTAAGGTCATAGTGGTTCTTCTGCCATATTCGGGAGTGTGGTCAGTAACGTACGTGCAGCCTGTTGGCCGCTCAGCCAGGCACCTTCAAGGCTGGGGCTGTGGCACCAGTCGCCACAGACAACCAGATGCTGGCTGATGTCACTCAAAGCGCCCAGTGTAAGGCTATTGGCCGGTATTGCGTACAACCAGCGGTGCAGCCACAGGGTGTCGGGTTGTTGCTGTGGTTGTTGCAGTGCCGCAAAGAAAGCGCTCAGCAGTTCCTGTTGCACCTGCTCACGCGGAGCATCGACCTGCTGGCGGCTCCATTCATGACTGGCCTGAATCACCCAGGCCTCTTTTTTATCCCGACCGGGTTTGCTGTTGTTACGCGCAATCCAGCTCAGCGGACCTTGTTTAACAAAAACGGCATCCGCAGCACTGCTCATCGCTTCCGGCAGTGTCAGCAGCAGTGTCCAGCAGGGCAACATATCCACTTCTTCGCATTGAGCCGCCAGTTGTGGCGCGGCACTCAGGAGCGGTATGGCCTGCTGCGGCGGGGTGTTGATCAGCAGGCCGTCGAATGGGCCGAATGTCTTACCATCATCGCTGCTCAGTGACCATTCACGTGCGCTTGCCTCGCGGCTGGCGCTGATAATGCGGGTGCTGGCGACAAAAGCCGCCGCAGGTTCCAGCAATGAGCGGCTGAGGCCGGTCATACGTGGCATGCCGACATAACGTTGCACATTATCCGGCGAAGGATGCAGGCCATTGGCATCGGCAGTCCAGGGGGTAATGTTCCATTCGTCAACCCAGCCGTATTGTTGCCACTGCTGCAGTTGCGCGGTAAAGGCGGCACTGTGAGCACGGATAAACTGCGCGCCCATATCCCAGCTGGCGTCATCAACCTTTTTACTGGCCATGCGCCCGCCTGAGCCACGGCTTTTATCGAACACCGTGACCTCATGGCCTTGTTCCGCAAGATATTGCAGAGCGCTCAGGCCAGCCATGCCGGCGCCAATGATTGCTATGTGGGCCATATAAAATCCTTATCGCCTTTGTACAAGTTTCCCATTGTAGCGCTTTTCCTTGTGATGTATAACTATTGCATAGCTTTGAAAATGCTTTGCATCGATTTTTGATGCCTTGCGCGGCTTTATCAAAATTAACTGCCGTTATCGGCCCGTTGAACAATGAGGATACCCCATGAGTTATCAGGCTCCCCTGCGTGACATGCAATTTGTGTTATATGAACTGTTGAAAGGTGACGAAATTTTACCGGCATTGCCAGGCTATGAAGACGCCACCCGCGACATCATGGACGCCATGCTGACCGAGGGCGCGAAGCTGGCACAGAATGTTATTGCGCCAACCAACACCAACGGTGATCGCCAGGGTTGTCATTACGACCCGGAAAGCAAAAACGTCACCACGCCCGATGGTTTTAAAGAAGCCTACAAGCAGTTTGCTGAAGCGGGCTGGACCGCGTTGTCTGCGCCGGTGGAATATGGCGGTCAGGGTATGCCACATACGCTGAATACGCTGGCTGAAGAGATGATGTGTTCAGCCAACCTGTCGCTGGGTATGTATCCGGGCCTGACCCACGGTGCTGTTAATGCGCTGATTGGTTACGGCACCAACGAGCAGAAAGACTACTTCCTGCCACGTCTGATCAGCGGTGAGTGGACCGGCACCATGTGTCTGACCGAACCGCATTGTGGTACCGACCTGGGTCTGATCCGTACTAAAGCGGAACCGCAGGCCGATGGTTCTTACGCTATTTCCGGTACCAAAATCTGGATTACCGGCGGTGAGCATGATCTGGTGGATAACATCATCCACCTGGTGCTGGCCAAACTGCCGGATGCACCGGGCGGTTCCAAAGGTATCTCACTGTTTCTGGTGCCTAAGGTACTGGAAGATGGCAGCCGTAACCCGGCGTTTTGTGGCGGCCTGGAACACAAAATGGGTATCAAGGGTTCTGCAACCTGTGTGATGAACTTTGAAGAAGCCAAAGGCTGGCTGATTGGCGAGCCGCACAAAGGTCTGCAGGCGATGTTCGTGATGATGAACAGTGCGCGTCTGATGGTCGGTCTGCAGGGGCTGGGGGTTGCTGAAGCGGCTTATCAGGTTTCTTTAGGCTTTGCCAAAGACCGTCTGCAGAGTCGCTCGCTGGCGGGCCCACAGGCACCCGACAAGCCTGCAGATCCGATCATCGTGCACCCGGATGTACGCCGTATGCTGCTGCGTCAGAAAGCCACCATTGAAGGCAGCCGTGCACTGGCGTACTTCACTGCGTTGAATCTGGATATCGCACACACCGCAGAAGATCCGGCCGAACGTGAACATGCCGATGATATGGTGCAGTTGCTGACACCGGTGGTAAAAGCCTTCCTCACCGATGAAGGATTTTTCTGTGCCAATGATGGTCTGCAGTTAATGGGTGGCTCAGGCTTTACCCAGGATTGGCCACTCGAGCAGCTGGTGCGTGATGCCCGTATTACCCGTATCTACGAAGGTACCAACGGCATTCAGGCGCTGGATCTGGTGGGCCGTAAAATCGGCATGAACGGCGGTCGGGCGCTGAAGCGTTTCTTCGCCATGCTTGACGGTTTCATCAACGACAACCCGCAGGCTCCGAACCTGCCACAGCTGAAAGCCGCCATTGCCCGGTTGCAGAAAGCCACCATGTGGCTGATGCAGAATGGTATGAGTGACCGTGAGCAGGCAGGTTCTGCGGCCACGCCGTACCTGCGCTTGTTTGCGCTGACGGCGGTGGGTTATTTCTGGAGCCGTATGGCGTTGACCGCACAGCAGCAGCTGGATGCCGGATCGAGTGAAACCGACTTCTATCAGGCGAAAGTTCATAGTGCGCGTTTCTATATGGACAAACTGCTGCCACAAACCGAAGCTCTGCTGACAGAAATTGAAGCCGGTAAAGACAGCCTGATGGAGATGGCCGTCGGCCAGTTCTGAGTCGCTCAGGCGAACCACCGGTAAGGAGAAAACGATGACAGAACAACGCATTCTGATTACCGGCGGTTCCGGCTTTATAGGTCAGGCCCTGATCAACCGCTGGCTGGCACAAGGCGCTGCTGTTACCGTGCTCAGCCGCCGCCCGGCCTGGGTGCAGCGGCGCTGGGGCGGCGTAGTGAAGGCGGTATCGGGGTTTGAGCAGCTCAGCGGTCAGTTTGATGTGTTAATCAATCTGGCCGGTGAGGGCATTGCCGATAAGCGCTGGACGCGTGCGCGCAAGCAGGCGCTGCAGGACAGCCGTATTGCCCTGACCCGCGATCTGGCAGCCTGGGCCAGCCGCAGTGGCCAGCGTTTCCGCGTGGTGCTCAGTGGTTCAGCCATTGGTTATTACGGCGGATATTCTGGTGCCGATGACACGCCACACGGCGAACTGGATGCGCAGGGGAAAGACTTCGCGGCGCAGCTTTGTGCCGATTGGGAAGCGGCGGCAGAACCTCTGCAGCCGTTAACCGAGCGTTTTCTGATTCTGCGCACCGGCGTTGTGTTGGGAGTGCATGGTGGCATGCTGAAACGTCTTTGGCTGCCGTTCAGTCTTGGTCTGGGGGGCGTGATCGGTGATGGGCAGCAGAATCTGTCGTGGATTCACTTGCAGGACTACTGTCGTGCGGTCGATTTTTTACTCAGCCACAGTAACAGCAACAGCGCTGATAAGACCGTAAACGGTGTCATCAATATGACGGCACCACATCCTGTGACCAATCACGACTTTACTCAGAGCCTGGCGCGACAGCTGCAACGCCCTGCACTGTTTCCGATGCCGGTATTTATCGCAAAACTGCTGTTTGGTGAAATGAGTGATCTGTTACTGAAAGGCCAGGATGTCCGGCCGCAGCGGCTGCAGACACTGAATTTCAACTATGACTTTGCAGACATTGATACCGCGCTGAAAGACATTGTGCAGCACTGGTAAGTAACAACATGCGCAGTTATCTGCGCGTGCCGGAATCCGGCAGAACAGCGCCGGATTTCCTCCTTTGTAATATTCTGTTTGTATCCTGTAACACAGCAAAAGTTTGACGCCTGACTTTCCTATCAATTCTTTCCATCTGCAGGTAAACAACGTCGTTTTTTAACTGAAAAATGACACTTACAAAATATCTGTAGATTTGTGTTATTCCGCATTGCGGTGACATCTTGCGGCGACTAAACCTAAAGGTAACTCGCCAGTCACCGATATAGGTTTAATTTATTCATGAGTATCAGCCGCCAAACACTCGATCAATATTTGTACGAATTCGATCAGGCGTATCGTGTAACCTACGTGAACTATTCACGGGCTAACGAGCTGACCGATGCCCAACTTATTCTCACACTGGAACGTGGCTGTGAACGTAAAACCTTTGCTTTTTCTCAGCCTCATTTTAACGATGTCGATAAGAACCTGATTGCCTGCCACGGCCTGTATATCGCCGCAATCAAAAGTTCACCGCTTTCCCCTAACCGGGTAGAAGTGGGGGATATGGAAGGTGGTTTCTCTTATTTCACGGCCAAAAACGTTAAGAATATTACACCGACGGCGTAAGCCTGCGGTACGGATACCGTCAGCCAGGAGGCGGGCAGAAACATCCTGGCACAATTTACTGAAGCACCCTGAACCTCATTGATCACAGCACCCGATCAAACTTCGTTCTCCGAGCAGCCTGGCTGCTCTTTTTTTTGCCTGGCCGTTTTGTGCCGTCAATTCTGATCCTTCTGTGCATCACAGCGTTTTGTTTGTCAGTAATGACAGCTAAACCTCCAGCCTCTAAGCTGTGGGCTGTTTCTGAGCTGGCTCAGCTCAATCGCCGGAGATGTCTGATGTCTGATGAAGTATTTTTGATTGCTGCTTATGGTGTGATTGTTTTAGTCGGCCTGTTGGGGCTGGTGGCACTGGTCGTGGTTGGCTGGATATTGGTGGCCTACATCGTGGATATTACCCAGACCCGCCATACCGTTCGCCGTAACTTTCCGGTGATTGGCCGTTTCCGTTACTTCTTTGAGCATCTTGGGGAATTTTTTCGCCAGTATTTTTTTGCACAGGATCGCGAAGAATTACCGTTTAATCGCGCCGAGCGTGCCTGGGTTTATCGCGCCGCTAAAAAAGAAAACACCACCATTGCCTTTGGATCGACCCGCCGACTGGATGTGCCCGGCACTGTTTTGTTTGTGAACAGTGCTTTTCCGGCACTGAAGCAGAATTTTGCCGATACCGGCCCGATTACTCTGGGTGAGCATTGCCGTACGCCTTATACCACCTCATCGCTGATCAATATTTCCGGTATGAGTTTTGGTGCCATTTCGCGCCCGGCGGTTTTGGCCTTGTCGAAAGGTGCTAAGTTGGCCGGTTGTTGGATGAATACCGGCGAGGGTGGTTTATCGCCGTATCATCTGGAAGGCGGGGCTGACATCGTCTTCCAGATCGGCACGGCAAAATACGGCGTGCGTAATGAATTCGGTGAGCTGGACGAAGAGAAACTGCATGCCATTGCCGCTCACGAACAAGTGCGGATGTTTGAAATTAAACTCAGTCAGGGGGCAAAACCGGGTAAGGGCGGTATTTTACCGGGCGAAAAAGTTACCGCCGAGATTGCGGCTATCCGCCACATTCCGGCCGGTGAAGATTCCATTTCTCCCAATGGTCATCCGGAAGTCCGCTCGGTGGATGATCTGCTGGATATGATTGCTCAGGTCAGAGCGATTACCGGTAAGCCCGTGGGCTTTAAAGCGGTGCTGGGCGACATTGGCTGGATTCGTGATTTATGCCGCGCTATTCATGTTCGTGGAACCGAATCGGCGCCGGATTTTATTACGCTGGACGGTGCCGAAGGTGGCACCGGTGCGGCACCGCAATCGTTAATGGATTATATGGGCCTGCCGCTGGCACAGGCATTGCCGATGCTGGTGGATGTGCTGGATGAATATCACCTGCGGCCGCGTATCCGCGTGGTGGCGTCGGGTAAATTGATTACCCCTGACCGGGTGGCCTGGGCACTGTGCGTGGGGGCTGATTTTGTTACCAGTGCGCGCGGGTTTATGTTTGCTCTGGGTTGTATTCAGGCGCTGCAGTGCAATAAAAATACCTGTCCGACCGGGATCACCACGCATAATCCACGCTTGCAGCGCGGACTGGTACCAACGGATAAAGCCGCGCGTGTTGCGCACTTTGTGGAAATTCTGAATCAGGAAGTCGGTATTATTGCCCACTCCTGTGGCGTCGATGAGCCGCGCAAATTAACCCGTCATCACGCGCGTATGGTGCAGCCGAATGGTGAAGCAAAATACCTGTCGGAATTATACGGCAGCGATCAGTTTCATCCCGGCACCGAATTGGTATTTGATGAATAAGACTTTGCTTAAAGGCATCAGAATTATGCGCTTGCTTTCAACCAGGTTGACGGTTGTTCCGGTCTTGCTCGGCTTATTGTCCGCCACCCTGTTCAGTTCTGCGGTTCAGGCTGCGGACGTTATGGTGGCTGTGGCCTCCAATTTTTCCCGGCCGATGCAGAAAATTGCTGCTGATTTTGAAAAAGACAGCGGCCATAAGGTGTTACTGGCGTTTGGCTCATCGGGGAAGTTTTTGGCGCAGATAGAGAACGGTGCGCCGTTTGATGTGTTTCTCTCTGCGGATCAGGCTAAACCCCGGCGTCTGGAAGGAAATGGCTTTGCCGTCGCTGGCAGCCGTTTTACCTATGCGCAGGGACGTCTGGCGCTGTGGTCGGCAACGGCCGGAGACGATGTGCAGGCACAGTTAAAAGCCGGTTCCTTCAGCAAGCTCGCACTGGCGAACCCGCGTCTTGCACCTTACGGTCAGGCGGCCACAGAAGTGCTTGAGGCGCTGCAATTAAGTACGGCCACCCGGAATAAACAGGTAATGGGCGAAAATATCAGTCAGACCTGGCAATTTGTAGCCACCGGCAATGCCGGGCTGGGTTTTGTGGCGCTGTCGCAGATTATGCAGGATGGCGTGCTGACTTCCGGCAGCGCCTGGCTGATTCCGGCTGCGTTGTATGCGCCGATTCGTCAGGATGCGGTGTTGCTGAAAAAAGGCTCCGACAATCCGGCGGCCAGCGCTTTGTTGCAGTATCTGCAGCAACCCGGAGTTAAAGCCTTAATCGCCGGTTTTGGCTATGCACAGGATACGGCACCGTGAATTTGCTCACTGCGGCCGACTGGGCTGCCATTGTTCTTACTCTTAAGCTGGCAACGCTGGTCACTCTTCTGTTGCTGTTGTTGGGCACACCACTCGCGTGGTGGCTGGCGCGCACGCGTTCGGTCTGGCGTGGACCGGTATCGGCGTTGGTGGCGATGCCGTTGGTGCTGCCGCCCACGGTGCTCGGTTTTTATCTGTTATTGGCTCTGGGGCCCAACGGTCCGCTGGGCCAACTGACTCAGGCGCTGGGGGTTGGTCTGCTGCCGTTCAGCTTCAGTGGTTTGGTGCTGGCCTCGCTGCTGTATTCACTGCCTTTTGTCGTACAGCCCATTCAGAACGCGATGGAGGCCATGGGTGAGCGCCCGCTGGAAGTCGCGGCCACTTTAGGCGCTGGCCCGCTTGACCGTTTTTTCACGGTGGTGTTGCCGCAGGCCAAACCCGGTCTGTTAACCGCTGCCGTATTGGGCTTTGCCCATACCGTGGGTGAGTTTGGTGTGGTGTTGATGATTGGCGGTAATATCCCCGCAGAAACACGGGTGATATCGGTGCAGATTTACGATCATGTTGAAGCCCTTAATTACACTCAGGCGCATGCGTTGTCGCTGTTGATGCTGGTGTTCTCTTTTGTGGTGTTATTGCTGATGTACAGCCTCAACCGTAACAGCCGCCTGAATTTTTCCCTGAGCCGCCCATGACCGATCTGCATCTGAACATCGACTGCCACCGTGGCGACTTCCGTTTACGGCTGGATACGACACTTGCCGGACAGGGTGTGACGGCGGTATTTGGCCCGTCAGGCTGCGGCAAAACCACGTTATTGCGCTGTATCGCCGGATTGGAAGCGGGTGGTGAGGTCCGGCTGGGTGAGCAGGTCTGGAGCAGTCGGCAGCGCTCTTTGCCGGCGCATCAGCGCCCGCTGGCGCTGGTATTTCAGGATGCCGGTCTGCTGAAACATCTTAATGTACAGGGCAACCTCGATTACGGCGTTAAACGCGCGCACCAGCGCGGTTTAACCCCGTTGGCCCATGAGCAGGCTCAGCAGGTGCTGGAGCTGCTCGATTTATTGCCGCTGCTGCGCCGCCCGGTGCTGCGCTTGTCTGGCGGCGAGCAGCAGCGGGTGGCGCTGGCACGGGCACTGCTGATTAATCCACGTTTGTTGCTGCTCGATGAGCCGCTGTCAGCACTCGATACCGCGCGTAAGCAGGAGGTGTTGCCCTATCTGCGCCGTCTGCATCAGGTGTATCAGGGGCCGATGTTGTACGTCAGTCATGCGCTGGAAGAAGTGGTGCAGCTGGCCGATCAGTTATTGTTGCTGGAGCGCGGAGAGATGCGCGCTCAGGGCGGGCTGGCCGAAGTGTTAGCGACGCTGAATCTGGGCGATGAAACCGGCGTGGTGCTCAAAGGCAGGATCGCGGCGCAGGAAGATAACGGCCAGTTAGCGCGGCTGGTGCTTGATCCGGCGACCACTGCGGCGGATAACAGCGGACCCGGCACCGAACTGCTGCTGAGTGCGCCTCAGGCCGCCATCGGTGATCATCTGCGGGCGCGGGTACTGGCGCGGGATGTGAGTATCAGCCTCAGCCGTGCGGACGACAGCAGTATTCTGAATATTCTGCCGGTGCAGATTGACTGTCTCAGTGCTGACGGTACATCGGTGCTACTTAACCTGCGTTTACGCAGTGGTGGTTTATTGCGCGCACGCCTGACGCAACGCTCGGTGACTCAGCTTGGACTTAAGCCGGGAATGCCGGTTTGGGCGCAGGTGAAATCGGTGGCGCTGGCCGGTTAGCCGTATTGCTCAAAAAACAGCAGAAACCAAAAACGCCGCTGCGGTTGCCCGCAGCGGCGTTTTTTATTGAGCGTGTATGGCAGCGCGGGGATTATTCCCCAAGCAGCTCATACAGGCGTTGCAGCGTGCTGCCGTTCAGCAATGCCAGCAGCACGTTGTCGCTGGCAAGCGGCGCGCTCCACTGCTGGTTCCAGCCGTTGTGGCAGCCATAAGTAATCAGCGTGCCATTATGGTGGGCGAAATCCACGCACTGACCGTTACCCTGATTTTTCAGAGTGTTTTGTTCGGTACGCAGCCACGACTGATTGCTCTGGCCGTTACTGCAGTGACTCAGCGTCAGACGACCACTGGCTGGTGTCAGGCATAGCCAGGGTTTTTCCGCCGGATGAATCCGTCCCAGAGCGCTGATCAGCCAGGTGCTGGCTTCTGCAGAGGTATCAACGGCGCTGACGTAGCCATCGGCTTCCATACCGGCGCTGCTGAAGAATTTTGGCCCCTGAATCACGTTGCCGGTTGTTGGCAGGCTGCTATCACTGGCCAGCAGGCCGGTGTCATTCAGTAACTGGCGCAGAATATCGGTTTGCTGCGCCACACTGATCTGATCGCGGCTGAGTTTATTCAGCGTCAGCTCCAGCTGGGCAATATGATGGCGGGTTGAACGTAATCGTTCATATACAGGCAGCGCAGCAGCGCTCAGATCAGTGCGCAATTGGGCATCGGAGTAGCTGTCGAGCATTGCCAGCTGCTGGCTGTTCAGAATCGGCAGTACGGCGTCTTGTTGGTTAGCCAACAAGGTACTGAGGGTCGCCATTTCAACCGTTTGCAGTGCACTGAAACCTTGTTCCTGACCGACAATCGCCAATGGTGGTAATTCCGGGATCTGACCGTCGAAGGTGGTGCGGGTCAGCTCACTGTCAACACCAGCGCGGCGACAGGTGAGAACAGCCAGCGTCGGGCGGAACTCCGCTGCCAGGTTGAAATGCAGCTGGTTAATACGATTGCTGGCATAACGGTTGGCGGCAAGAGCGATCTTGCGCTCAGCACCGGCAGCGTTGCTGACGCTGACCCAGCACTGGTCGCTGGCATCGTTCAGATCGGGTGACGGCAGCTCAAATACATTCCCATAGTTACCGTGGAATACCGGGTAAATCAGAGCACTGTCACCTTGCGGATCGTAACCACCAAGAATCGTCGCTACGGCGACGCCGACCTGCTTGGGTGCCAGGCGCTGTTCAGCTTCAGGGAAGTTGTATTCGGCATAGGCGCCAAGGCTGGTGTCCCATTTTTTATAGCCGCTGGCAAAGCTGGCATCAGGCACCGGGAAGCACGCCAGATCGTTCTGAATAATGCGCGCAGAATACGCGGTGTAGTGGGTGTAAGCCGAGAACTGCGAGTTCGGGCTGCCACCGGACATTGCATCGTTGCCGTAAGGAATATGGCCGTTCAGATGGAAACTGTGCGCCTGCTCCTCGGCGGTTTCGCTATTGTCGTTCAGGCTGTCACGCAGACGGTTACGATAGGCGATATAGCCCCAGCCACTGTCGGCATGGTGACGCTGAAAGCGGCTGTCTTCAGTCAGATTGCTGCCCGGATAATGTCCCAGACCATACGCGTGTCCCCATTCGTGGCTGGCTTCGTTGCCACGGCTGTCGACCAGAGTGCCAATGCCGTTACCACCGCTCAGGCCGTGTTGCTGGCGGCCATTCTGATAGTTGCCCCAGGCATGGTGGTTGGTGATCTGCTTGAACAGATGCGGGTAGCTCTGGTTCATGTTGTTGCTGGCGATGCCGTAGTTGGCCAGGTTGATCCCGGTGCTTACCTGGGCCTTGGCCACGTCACCGCGCATATCACCACTGTAGATATCACCGTTGGTGGCGCTGACCTCGTCATAGATAACGCCACTGCCGATAATCACTTTTTCCAGCTGCATGTCAGCGTAAGAACCCATAACCAGACGTGAGACCGGCAGAGTCTGGAAGTAATCGGTGGCTGCCAGTACCGGATTGTTCAGGGTGAAATGGCCATTGGTTTTATCGGCGTGGGTGAGCATGCCAAGACGCAGACTCTGGAAGACTATCTGGCTGGCTTCGCCGATATCAATGGCATTGGCGGCCAGCAGGCCATCCTGTTCGGTGGTGGCACCGGCATTGATGATAAAACGCACAGACAAGCCATTGCGCACCTGCTGCCATGGCAGCAGCGCATTCCAGGCGCGGCGGGAAAAGGTGACCTCACTGCTGCCGTTATAATCTGCGGCGGGAAGGTTGTTGGGGTGGTTCAGTGACAGGCGCTGCTGCACTTCGCCGTTAAAGCTGATTTCCGCATCGACGGTGATGATGTCGGCATCATTCATATTAGTCGGAATGAATAACAGCAGGGCATCCCGCTGGGCTACCAGGCGCGGACTATAGACGCTGTTGGTTTCATCGCCGCTGTCACGTACAAAGTTGTTGGCCGGACGCACGCTGTGCGACTGCACAAACTGCACTTCGCCCTGCAGATTGCCGCTCAGGTCGTTGCGCAGGAGGCGTTCTCCACCACCAAACTGTTCGGCGTAAAAATCAACGCTGGCGGCTGTTTTGTATTCAGCACCATGATGAACGACCAGCGTTACTGGCTGACTGACACTGAGGTCAGCGAGTGCCAGGCTTAGGGTAACATTCACCGCCGCACTGGCATCGTCTGCATCGGGTGTGCCGCTTATTACACCGCTGTTGCTGTCGATGCTGGCCCATGCCGGCAAGGCATCGGCACTGTACTGTGGCGTGTCGGTCAGGTTGTTGCTGATGGCCTGGCTTTTATAGGGCAGACGGGTGAAGGCTGCTGGCAGAGAGCTGGCCAGGCTGTTCAGTTGAGCATTCATTGCCGCGAGTGTGGCTGTGTTATCGGGTGCCGGATTTTCCGGCGCTGGATTGTCAGGAGACTGGCCGTTAAAGACGTTGTTGTCTTCGCCACCGCCGCCGCCGCACGCGGTCAGGAGTAAAGCTAAAGCAAGAACCGGGATTGGCCGGGTAATGACCATAGTGTGCTCTCTTCTCATTTTGTTTTTGGTATTGAGAGCAGTTTTACGCGTTTTCTTTATTCCTGTACGGAATAAACGCACATAAAAAAGCAGTACTTTTTACTTAGTCTGAACGTTTGACTTCTGTTTGTGACGCTGGTCACACTTTTTAGCCATAAAAAACGCCGCGACGGGAAACCGCAGCGGCGTTTTATATGGCCAGATTCTATCCGGTCTGAATCTGTAAGCCCTTGTTCTGGAAAGTTTTATTCTCTCAGGCCAGTGGTTCAGCCACGCGTTGCAGACGGTTATCACCGTTCATGGTGCGGTAGCTGCGCGCATGGTAGCTGCTGGCGGAACGTTTCAGAATTTGCGGCACGTAGTACCAGTCGGCCTGTACCTGCTCGCGGCTGGCGCTCAGCAGGATAAACCCATGCTGGCGCAGTTCGGCAAATTTAATGTGCGGGCTGGCATCCATAATGGTCTGTGCGCCGGCTTCGGCAATCACCGGCGGGAAGCCCGGAGAGGTGACTGATGGGCAGACAAATTCCACCGCCAGCGAACCGTCACCGTTGTGACGGTTGTAGTTATTGCGGTCGTAAGGGTTATCGCTCAGGTCGGCGGCAAAGGAGCTGTGCACATCGCCGGTGAGAATCACCACGTTATCAATCTGCTCGTTGCGCAGCAGCGCCAGCAGACGGTCGCGGGTGGCGCTGTAGCCGTCCCAGCTGTCGAGCCAGAGAGACGCGCCGCCGCCAAAGTGATCCGGCAGGTTAATAAAGTAACGCTGCGCCATCATCACCTGCTGACCGACAATCTTCCAGCGTGCGCTGCTGCTCTGTAACTGCTGATGCAGCCAGGCTTCCTGCTCAAAACCAAGGAGGGTGCGGTTTTCGTCTTTGGCTTCGCGTTGTTTATCGCTGCCTTCTGGTGCTTCGTCACGGCCTTCGATGCGGGTATCGAGCATCAGTAAATCAAGCAGATCGCCGTAGCGCAGGTTGCGGCTGATGCCGCCGTTGCTGTTTTCGCGAATCGGCATCCACTCAAAATAGGCTTGCTTGGCGGCGGCTTTACGCTCGTTCCAGTCACCTTCGCCGTCGTTATGGTTTTCGGCGCCGTAGGCGTTGGAGTCATTGGCAAATTCGTGGTCATCCCAGACGGTGATAAACGGATGACGCTGGTGGGCGGCTTTTAAATCTTCGTCCAGTTTGTACATGGCGTGGCGGCGGCGGTAATCGGACAGGCTGACAATTTCATGAGCCGGAGCCAGCGCACGTTTTTCGCGCAGCAGCAGTTCGCCGTATTCGTCCTGGCCGTATTCGTAGATATAGTCGCCGAGGTGAATGACGGCATCCAGATCGTCGCGGTTGGCCAGCGCGCGGTACACATTAAAGTAACCGTGCGGGTAGCTGGAGCAGGACACCACGGCAAAACGGGCGCTGTCGATATCGCCTTCGGGGGCGGTGCGGGTGCGGCCGATTTCGGAATCTTTGCCCAGGGCACTGAACTGGTAGAAATAGGTGGTGCCGGGCTGCAGGCCGTCGGCATCGACTTTAACAGTGAAGTCGCGGCTGGCGTCGGTGCGGAAGTCGCCGCTGCGTACCACCTGAGTCATATTTTCATCCAGCGCGACCTTCCAGCTGACGGTCAGCGGCATATTCACTTCTGGCAGAAAGTGAGTCCAGAGAATGACACGGTCGGCGCGTGGGTCGCCACTGGCAACGCCGTAGTTAAAATGGCCGGGATCATTGGCTTCAATTGGCGTCGGGCTGCTCATCGCCATGCTCAGACCGGACTGACTCAGGGCTCCCATACCGGCAACGCCGGCGCCGGTGCGGGATAGAAATTTACGGCGGCTGATATCCATGTCGGACTCCTTTTTTATAGGTGGATCGGCATACAATCCACGCGACGGGTGAGTGTGCTGCGTACTGCATTGATGAAAGAATGCGCGAGTCTAGGCAGGCTCTGTGTCAGCGCCGTGACAGTTTTTTGAAACTTTGGTACTTACGTTCTACCACCTTGGCCCGATTGTTCGCATGGCTGGCGTAAGGGGTGTAAACAGTTCCTGATGGTGCAACATAGCGGTGCAATCTAGTGGTGCAACGCAGCGCTGCAATGTCATGGGGCAGAACGGAGAAAAGAGCGTGGCATCAGAGCTGCTGACAGAAGAGCAGATTGAGATTTCCGGTTTTGGCGGCATCCGCGAACGGGTGCTGGTAATGGACCCGCGCCAGTTTGGTCATTATGTGCGCGAAGAATGCTGGCCCGGCTTCGGCGCCTGTGTTTATTTAGCCAATGCCTGGTTTTTACCCGGAGGTTCGACCGGACTGCACAGCCATGAGCAGATTGATATCGTCAGTGTGATGACCCGTGGTGAGCTGCATCATCAGGGCAGTATCGGCGATGGTGAAGTTTTACAGGCCGGCCAGGTGCAGTTACAGCGCAGTGGCGCCAAAGGCTTTCGTCATAACGAGCAGAATCCGGGCGCGGATTATCCGGCTATGGTGCAGATCTGGCTTCTGCCACAAAGCCATGAGGGCGAGGCGTGTTATCAGGTTATTGAGCTCAAGTCTGGCCTGACCTGTGTATACGGTGGCGAAATGTTTGCAGCTTCAACCCGGGTGGATGTGTTGCAACTGGCGGCAGGCGATGAGTGGACGCTTGAAGATGATGCGCTGGGTTATGTATTCCGTGGCACGGCCATCAGTGCCAATGGGCAGCGTTTACAGCGCGGGGATTTGTTCAGGCTCAGCGGACAGTCACTGAGCCTGACGGCAGAAAGCGGTTTTGCGCTGGTGATGATCCGCGAGGCCTGAGTGCGCACTTACCATTCAATACCGGCCTGAGCTTTCACTCCGGCTTTAAAGGCGTGTTTCTCCATTTTCATCTCGGTGACGGTATCGGCCAGATCGCGCAGTGCCGTTGGTGCACCACGGCCGGTCAGAATCACATTCTGCTCGGGCGGGCGGTTTTCCAGCGCCGTTTTTAATTCATCAAAATCCAGCAGATCGTACGCCAGCATATAGGTGATTTCATCCAGCATCACGGTGCGCAGCTCTGGATTGCTGAGCATGGCTTTGGCTTTTGGCCAGACCGCATCAAAGGCACGCTGATCCTGCTCTTTATTCTGTGTTTCCCAGGTAAAACCTGAGCCCATCACTTCATGGGTAAGACCCGGCAGGGTGGCGAGAATTTTGGCTTCGCCGCAGTCCCAGGTGCCTTTAATAAACTGCACCAGCCCAGCCTTATAGCCATGGCCCAGCGTGCGGATAACGGTGCCGAAGCCGGAGCTGCTTTTCCCTTTACCATTTCCGGTGAGCACGATGATAACGCCACGTTCTTCCTGAGCACGGGCGATGGCGGCATCGACCTTCTCTTTATGCTTCTGCATTTTCTGCTGGTGGCGATCGGTATTAGCTGTTTGCTCGCTGTTACTCATACTTTTTTGTGATTCCTGAAAGGTGGGATTTCCGCTGGCTAACGGGTGTTCACTGAGTCCTTAACTATACTGGATTACAACCATCGCCTGAACCGGGAATGCACAATGGATGAACGCAAGTTAAATCAGGATGTTACGGTCGATCCTGATCCGCAGGAAACCAAAGAGTGGGTCGATGCCATTCACTCTGTGATCCGCGCCGAAGGGGTCGAACGCGCCCATTTTCTGATCGAACGTATCGCCGAACGTGCCACCCGTGATGGCATGCCGCTGCCTTATGCGCTGAATACGCCTTACCGCAATACCATTGCTCCGGAAAATGAAGCACCGATGCCCGGTGACCTGTTTATGGAACGCCGCATCCGTTCATTGGTGCGCTGGAATGCGCTGGCGATGGTGCTGCGCGCCAACAAAGAAGGCGCTGGCGATTTAGGTGGCCATATTTCCAGCTTCGCCTCCAGTGCCACACTTTATGATGTGGCTTTTAACCATTTTTTCCGCGCGCCTAATGCCAATAGTGATGAATCACCACTGGGCGATCTGATTTATTATCAGGGCCATGTGGCGCCGGGTATTTATGCCCGTTCTTATCTGGAAGGTCGTTTTCAGGAATCGGATCTGGAACGTTTCCGCCGTGAAGCCTTAGCGCCGGGATTATCGTCTTATCCACACCCGAAATTAATGCCGGATTACTGGCAATTTCCGACGGTATCGATGGGGCTTGGACCCTTACAGGCGATCTATCAGGCGCATTTTATGCGCTATATGTCAGCTCGGGGCCTGTTGCCACGCAAAGGCCGCAAAGTATGGGCCTTTTTGGGGGATGGCGAATGTGATGAGCCGGAAACCCTGGGTGCTATTGGTCTGGCCGGACGGGAAAAATTAGAGAATTTAATCTTTGTGGTTAACTGCAATCTGCAGCGCCTGGATGGCCCGGTGCGGGGTAATGGTAAAATTATTCAGGAGCTGGAAAGCCAGTTTCGTGGTTCTGGCTGGAATGTGATTAAAGTGGTGTGGGGACGTCACTGGGACCCGTTATTAGCCAAAGACCGTAAAGGCATGCTGCAGAAGCGTATGGACGAAACCGTTGATGGTGAATATCAGAATTACAAAGCCAAAGGCGGAAAATACACCCGAGAACATTTCTTTGATAAATACCCGGAGCTGACGGAATTAATTAAAGATTTATCTGATGAAGATATTTTCCGTCTTAACCGTGGCGGCCATGATCCTTATAAAGTCTATGCCGCCTATCACGCGGCGGTAAATCATAAAGGACAGCCAACGGTTATTCTGGCTCATACCATTAAAGGCTATGGCATGGGTGCCGAAGCTGAAGGGCAGAATCAGGCGCATTCGGTTAAAAAACTCGATATCGAAAGCATTAAAGCGTTCCGCGACCGTTTTGATATTCCGGTACGTGATGAAGACCTGCCGCATATGCCCTTTTACCGGCCACCGGCGGATAGCCCGGAGCTGACATACATGCGCAAGCAGCGCGAAAAACTCGGCGGCTATTTACCACTGCGCACAGAAAACTGGACGGCATTAACCGCTCCGGATCTGGCGTTTTTTAAAGCTCAGACCGAAGGCAGCGGTGAGCGTGAAATATCCACCACCATGGCGTTTGTGCGCATTATGTCGCAACTGGTGAAAGATAAGATCATGGGTGACCGCGTAGTACCAATCGTGCCGGATGAAGCGCGCACCTTTGGTATGGAAGGTTTATTCCGTCAGTTAGGTATTTATTCATCCGAAGGTCAGTTATACGAGCCGGTTGATCAGGGTCAGGTGATGTATTACCGCGAGGATAAAAAAGGCCGCATTCTGGAAGAAGGTATTAACGAAGCTGGTGCTTTTGCCGCCTGGATGTCAGCGGGCAGTTCGTACAGTACCAACGGTCTGGCGATGATTCCGTTTTATATTTATTACTCCATGTTTGGCTTCCAGCGCATTGGTGATCTGGCCTGGGCGGCTGGCGATATGCAGTGTCAGGGATTTTTGCTTGGTGCAACTTCGGGGCGGACAACCCTGAATGGCGAAGGCTTGCAGCATCAGGATGGTCACAGTCATATTCTGGCGTCCACTATTCCCAACTGTGTCAGCTACGATCCGACGTACGCTTATGAGCTTGCAGTGATTATTCAGGATGGTCTGAAGCGCATGTATGAGAAGAAAGAAAAAGTCTTCTATTACATCACCAGCCTGAATGAAAACTACGTTCATCCGCCGATGCCGGAAGGTGTGGAAGAGGGGATTAAACGCGGGCTGTATCGCCTGAAAACATCGGCAATTAAAGGTGCGAAAAATAAGAAGCCGGCGCGTATTCAGCTACTGGGCAGCGGCTCTATTTTACGCCAGGTTGAACAGGCAGCCAGGTGGTTGGAAGAAAAAGGCATCGCCGCCGATGTCTGGAGTGTGACTTCTTTTAATGAGCTACGTCGTGATGGTCTGGCGTGTGATCGTACCGATTTATTAACGGCAGGCGAACAGATGCCCCAGCCCTGGGTAACCCGTCAACTGGCGGACAGTGAGGGCCCCATCGTTGCAACGACCGATCATATGAAAACCTATGCCGAACAAATCCGGGCATTTATTCCCGATGGACGTCGTTATAAAACACTGGGTACTGATGGTTTTGGCCGCAGTGATTCGCGTGAAAATTTACGCCGCTTCTTTGAAGTCGACTGGCAGCATGTGGCCTGGGCGGCCGGTACCGAGCTGGTAAAAAGTGGCGCGTTAAAAGCCGCTGATCTTGAGCAGTGGCGCAGCGAGCTGAATATTGATGCTGCTAAACCTGACCCACTGTACAGCTGAGGATGGATGCATGACGACTTTAAAAATTCCGGATCTCGGCGGTCCCAGTCAGGTTGAAATTATCGAAATTTTGGTAAGCGCCGGTGATAGCGTGGAAGCGGAACAAGCATTGATTGTGCTGGAAACCGATAAAGCGACGATGGAGATTCCGGCAGAAACTGCCGGTGTGATTAAAAGCCTGAGCGTTAAAGTGGGCGATAAAGTCAGCAGCGGTGATGTATTCGGTGAACTGGATAGCGATACAGCCGATTCATCACCGTCTGCTTCTGAGTCTGAAGATACGGTAGACACTGAGCAAGCGATGGCTGCTGATACAGAAAAGAACGCAGAGAAATCAGTGGAAAAAGCTACTCCAGCTTCCGAAAAAACAGAAGCCGTAGATATTGTTGTTCCTGATCTGGGCGGATCTGAGCAGGTGGAAGTGATTGAAGTGCAGGTCAGTGCCGGTGATGAGATTGATGCCGAACAAACGGTGCTGGTGCTGGAATCAGATAAAGCGTCGATGGAGATTCCAGCCGGTCAGGCTGGTACCGTAATCAGTGTCGCCGTTAAAACCGGTGATAAAGTCAGTGCCGGTGATGTGATGCTTAAATTACAGCCGGCTGCTGGTAATGCTGTATCTGCGGAAAACAACGCCGTTGAATCTGCAGCGCCTGAGGTGGCGCCAACAGAAAAAGCAGTACAAACAACAGTCGCAGCAACTGCCGCTACAGCAACGATTCCTGCTGCTGATGTGCGCTCTTCCGCTGCTGAAGTTCATGCCGGTCCGGCGGTACGCAAGCTGGCGCGCGAATTTGGTGTGGAGCTGGCGTTAGTTAAAGGTAATGGCCCTAAGCACCGGATTACTAAAGATGATATCCAGCATTATGTAAAACAGCGATTAAGTGCAGCGTCTTCAACGGTGCAAACGGGAGCTGGAATTCCTACCGTTCCGGTCGTCGATTTCGCTAAATTCGGGCCGGTCAGTGAAAGCCCACTGAATAATATTAAGCGTGCGACAGCACGGGCGATGACAACGGCCTGGCTGAATGTGCCACAAGTCACGCAATTTGATCAGGTCGATATTACTGACCTGGAAAATTATCGTAAGCAACAAAATGATCGCTATGCCCGCCAGGGAATAAAATTTTCCATTGTACCTTTTGTGCTTAAGGCGATTGCCAAAACACTGGAAGATTTCCCTGTGTTTAACGCTTCGCTCAGTGCCGATGGCGAGAAACTGATTCTGAAACAGTATGTTCATATCGGAGTGGCGGTTGATACGCCGAAAGGACTACTGGTGCCGGTTATTCGTGATGTTAATCAGAAGTCGGTTACACAAATTACACAAGAGCTTACCGATAAGGCCGAATTGGCCCGACTGGGTAAGCTACCATTAACTGACATGCAGGGCGGCTGTTTCAGTCTGTCCAGTCTCGGAGGTATTGGTGGTACAGCGTTTACCCCCATTGTGAATCCGCCGGAAGTCGCCATTCTTGGTTTATCGAAAGCGTCGATGCAACCGGTATGGGATGGTTCGGCTTTTGTGCCGCGTCTTATGTTGCCGCTGTCGCTGTCCTATGATCACCGGGTCGTAGACGGTGCGGAAGCAGCACGTTTTGGCCAGAGGCTGGTTATGTACCTGCAGGATTTACGCGATGTTCTGATGTAGTGGTGCTCTTGCGGCCAGACGTTCAGCCAATGCTGCATAAGCAATAAATAGTACCCAGAGAGTTGCCGGTGACCGATGATTCTGACGCCGGCAGTTTTCCAGATAACAAGCATAAGTAAGGGTGTGAGGAGTCTATGCTGAAAGCACTAATGTGGCCGGCAATCAAATTTATGGGGCAGCTGAATTATGCTGCCAAATTCGGCCTGATCAGTTTTTTGTTTATGGTGCCTCTTGTGGTGCTGAGTGGACAGGTGTTTCTTGCGGCGTTTGAGTCCATGAAAAAAACAGAGCTGGAGCTAAGTGGGCTTCAGAGCACTCAGCAATTATTTAATTTTGCCCATGAGCTTGAAGCATTCCGTGACCTGGCTGCCGTGGTGCCGCATCAGAATAATGATGAACTCCGCGCACGTGCAGAACAGCGTATGAACGAAATTCCTCAGCAGATTCAAACGTTGCTGCAGACTACAGAAGATGAGGAGCTGATTTCCTTATTGAAAGGCTGGGAAGAAAAATATGCTCATCGTCTGAAAATGAGCGGTGAACATCGTCAGCCAACGTTCCGCGATCAGTACAAATATTATCAGATTGTTATCGATGAGCTGTATCTGGTCATTCGTCAGTATACCCAGTCTTCCGGTATTTCACTGGATTCAGATGGTGATATTCAGCGTCTGGTCGGTATTGTTATG
The DNA here is from genome assembly GCF_025318105.1 of Thalassolituus pacificus. Classification (NCBI taxonomy): domain Bacteria; kingdom Pseudomonadati; phylum Pseudomonadota; class Gammaproteobacteria; order Oceanospirillales; family Oceanospirillaceae; genus Thalassolituus; species Thalassolituus pacificus. Next base: position 122,894 of record NZ_JAOANI010000012.1, on the reverse strand, counting down.
ACACTGCCCGAAACCAATGGTGTTATTGGTATGGGCCATGCGTCGGGAATATACGCCTTCGTAGAACAGTATCTGCAGTCAGCAACCTACGATCTGATGAACGTTGTTTATGATCAGCTGTTGGCGGCACAGCCGAATATGCAACTCATGGTCAGCAGCGCAGAAGCGATTGGTGATGCCGATTTATTAACATCTGCTCAGGCGGGTGTTAAAGCTGTAGAAAATATTCGTATGAAAATAGACGAAGATATTATTGCTGCCGCAACCATCGAATCCAGCTGGCAGGATTTTGATCAGTTTTACCAGACTCAGTGGCAAGTTATCAAAGATCTTGAAAGCAAAGCCTTTCCGTTAATTAACCGTAAGTTGCAGTCTCGTCTTGATGACCAACAAAAACGCATCGGTGTTCTTGCTCTGGTTCTGCTATCGGCACTGACGATCATTGTCTATTTGTATCTCGCCTTTTTTATGTCTATTCGCTACACCATTAAACGCTTTTCCGGAACCGCGCGGGATATTGCTAATGGTGATCTGACCCATGAAATAAAATTTAATGGCCGTGATGAAATGGGACAATTACGCGATGCCTTTAATGAAATGATCGGTAACATCCGTAATACCCTGACCGCGGTCAAAGACAGTGCTGGTTCGGTGAGCGCCAATGTGAATGAAGTGGAAAGTATTGCCAACCGCAGCCGTCAGGCCGTGCAGATACAATTGGAACAAACCAATCAGGTTTCACAAATTATCAGCGACATGGCCGATCGTGCGGTTACCGTGACGCAACTGGCGGAAGAAGCAGAAGAGGCGGCGCACAGTGGTCATAAAAAATCGGATGAAGCCGGAAAAGTCGTGACTCAGGTGATGGATCAGGTGCGCAGCTTATCGGATGAAATGGCGAATTCAATGCAGGCGGTTAATCGTTTGGCTGAAAATTCGTCCAGTATCAGCAGTATCCTGGCCACCATCAAAGGGATTGCCGAGCAAACTAACCTGCTGGCCCTGAATGCAGCCATTGAAGCAGCCCGGGCCGGTGAACAAGGGCGCGGTTTTGCTGTGGTTGCCGATGAGGTTCGTACTCTTGCCAGCCGTACTCAGGGGTCAGCGCAGGAAATTGAAGGGCTGATCAGCGAAGTACAGAAAAACATCATTAGCGCTGTTGATACGATGGAAGTGAACCGGAAAATGGTGGAAAGCACCGTTTCTCATTCTGAGCAGGTCGGTACGACGCTGAATGAAATTCAGATCAGTATGGGCGATATTCAGAAGAAAACGACCGATATTGTAGTGACGGCGAACGAGCAGAAACGCAGTGCCACTGATCTGGAAAACAACCTTGAAGCCATTCGCGACAGTGGCCAGCAAACCTCCAGTAATGCCGAAGGCACGGTGCAGGCGGTGCGGCAGACTCAGGCCATTACCGATTCATTGGCTCAACGGGTAGAGCAGTTTAAAGTCTGATTCCGGATCTGCCAGTAAAAAAATGCCCACCGATGTGGGCATTTTTTTGGTTTTAACGCTCAATTATTGCGCATTATTATCGCGTTTATGCCGACTTTGCCAGATAACCTCCTGGCCATTGTCACGTCGGGCGAGAACCCGGGCGAGAATAAACAGCAGGTCTGATAAACGGTTGAGATAACGCAGCGCCAGTGTGCTTATTGTTTCACTGCGCGCCATTTCGACCAAAGAACGCTCAGCTCGGCGACAAACGGTACGCGCCATGTGCGCGCAGGCTGCACAACGATTACCACCCGGTAAGATAAAATCTTTTAACGGTGGCAGGGTATCGTTAAGGGCTTCCAGATTATCTTCAATATCCTGCAGCAGTTCTTCGCTCAGAGCATAAAACCCTGGTACAGACAGTTCACCACCGAGATCGAATAAATCATGCTGAATCTGATGCAACAGCGGTTGCAGGTCATCATTAGCGCTCAATTCGGCGCGCAGTAATCCCATCCAGGAATTCAGCTCATCCACATCACCAATAGCGTGGATACGTTCGCTGCTTTTGCTGACGCGTGAACCATCACCCAGACCGGTTTCACCACCGTCACCTGTTTTGGTTACGATTTTTGATAAGCGGTTGCCCATATGATCTCCGTTCAGTTGATACTCAGGAAATTAATAGATTTAGGTGGCATTTGCAGTTCAATACGATTACCACTTTGAGTGTTGGTGTCGGTGTCTATTACGACGATACCAGGGTTTGTTTTATTGGAAACTCCTACCCAAAGGCGTTGGTTAGTATCGATTGCAATATCTGAAATGATGACTTCATTCAATGAAGTCATATTGAGCGACTGACCTATTGTCTTACTGGTTGGATTAAATTCATACACTTTTGACGATAGTGTATCGTAGTTTTTTTCAATATTTACCGTGACATAACCGTGTTGATCGCTGGCCAGTGCAACATCAGTGATATGGAAGTAAGTGTTAGTTTCAGTATTATTCAGAGATGTAAACGTAGTGTTGTTAATAATATTGCTGGAAGCAAATGTTGTCATATCTATTTTTTCCAGACCACCAGTGTCAGAACCGAAGTTGCCGCGACCTGCAATGTAGAGATATCCATTGTCAGCTTCTGCTGAAATCGGGTTAGTGACAGATAGTGGAATACCTTTTAATCCGCTCGTGTTTGGATCGGTGTCAATTTCTGTGTTATCAGCAGTATCTATCACGGCAACATAAGCTGTTTGTGGTTTATAGGCAGCATCAAGACGCTGCATAACTACAAACAGTTTGTCGTTATAGAACGCGGCTTCACTCATACGGGGAAAGTCTGAATCAGGATAGTTGTAGGCTGAAAGGTCAATGGTGTCGACAACCAACTGGTCGGAAGTTTCTGCTTGAGGATTTATTTGCCATACCGTCTTGGCGCCGTAACGGATTACGTAAGCCTTATCATCGGAGACATGAACGATTTTATATGGGTTAGATTTCTCCGCACCATTATCATTAGTACTGTACTCCCATTGGGCTACGTTCAGGCTATTGGTAGAATCATAGCGAGCGATACTGTCTGTGTTGTACCGACCGATATGGTAGAGGTATTTTCCGTATGTATTCACGGTGAAATCCGACTTGTCTTTTACCAGAATGGTTTGTGAAACAGATCGCTCACCCAGAATGTTTCCGGTAACGACGGAGCTACTTGTGTAATCAGCTGCTACGGTTTGTACGGCATAGGAGCCTTCAGTCAGTGGTGTTGATTTTTTATCATCGTCGCCAAAGCATCCTGCTAATAATGCGCTGGCCAGAAGAATGAATGAGTAATTTTTCATCTCTTTTCCTTTTTAAAAACGGGTGTTAAGAAAGATCAACCATTCCCGACCAGTCGTCGGGCGGTTGGTAAAATCAAGAAAACGGTTATTGCTGATATTGATCATGCGAAGACCTGCTTCGTGATCTGTTGCCTGGTAGCGGTATGATAGATTGATCAGCGCGCGTGCTTCGCCCTCAATCAGATTGCTTCTGTCTATGTATAAATCGTCACTGTATTCAACGCTGGATTCGATGTGATGTTTTGAAATGTTGAATCCAGTACTGGCTTTCAGGCTGGTGTGGTAAGTGCCAGGCAATTTCTTCTCATCAAACGATCTTATCTCACTGGTTGTCAGGCTGTCATAATGACTGCCTGACAATGTGCCGAACCAATAATCGGCACAATAGGCTGCATTCCATTCAACTCCGGTCAGGGTTGCCTGACTGGTGTTTTCGTAGCGGCCAATACCGCGTGCGTCATAGACAGGTACAATGGCATTATCAAGGTCGCGATAAAATACTGAAGCGGATATCTGCGTTTTTTCAGTAATGCGCCATAAATTATTCAGAGTAAGCGTATTGCTTATCTCCTGTTGCAGATCAGGGTTACTTAAAAAAAGACCATGATTGCCATAGCGCTCATACAAGGTTGGAATTCGTGCCGCACGCTTCCAGGTTAAACTCCAGTCACTGTGATCTGAATACCAGAGATAGCCGATAGCAGCACCGATAAACGCATCACTCTGAGTGCTTCCATCTGCGATAGCATAACGTTGACGACTGATGTCGCTGGTATTCTGTCTGTATATATCGATATATGCCTGTTGTTGCTGACTCTTGCTATTCCAGTTAAGTTGCGATCCGATATTTGTACTTCGCTGAAATGAAAAAGCATCACAATTGCCTTGAGGCGTTAGACAGCGCTTACTGTCGTTGTCCAAACGGTAGTCACTGCGATAGGTTTCTTCACTGAAGTTCAGGTCAACGCGGTGTTGCCATTGTGCCCAGGTCTTTATATTTGAAGCGGACAGATAATTTTTTTCATATCGATAGCGGTTATCATTTTGGCTAAGTCCTATCAGGCCCAGTGTATTGCGAAAGTTTTCAAAACGTTGAGAGTGTCCTATCCGCCATTGTTGTTGCATGCTGGAAAGGCTCTGTTCACCATTTAATTCCAGAACAGCATTACGTTCACTCAGATATGCATTATTGTCAGGATGATTACGGTAATAATCAGGAATGTTCTTTTTTTGTTGAGATAGACGCAGACGTGCCGTTAACTCCTCAGAGCCACTATTAACCTGTACTGATTGACGCGAAAAACCGGCATTATTCAGTGCCTCTTTGTTATTGCGGTTTTGACTATCGAACGCTGGGCTTGCGACCGGATACAGATAGTTGTTGTTACTCTGTTCGTGTTCCAGTTGAATATTGATATTTCTGGCAGCTTGTTGGCTTAACGATGCCCGGTAGGTTCCATAAGAACCTGCCTGAATACCGAGCTGAGAATTGCTCTTTGTCTTACGGGTAATAATATTGATAGTGCCGCCAATCGCACGATCAGCGTAGCCATTACTGCTACCATCCTGAGAAATTTCAATGCTTTCAATCTGGCTGATCGGTAACTGGTTTAGATCATAACCACCATTTTGTGCATCAGTACTCTCGATGCCATTAATTAACACTTTTGTTTGTTGCGCTGTTGCACCACGGATGGAGATAAGTGCCGGATTACCCAGTCCACTTAACTGTTGTACCTGTATCCCATTTACTTGACTGAGGAATTCACTAAGATTGGCAAAGCGACGTTCAATATCTGTCCGCGAAAAAAACTGATATCCGGGTCGATTTAACGTTTGCGGTGAAGACGCGTGCGTCTCTATTGTCCCCAGCTGAGCTTCTTCCGCATGCAATGATGCTTCACCGGTTAAACAAGCCAGCGTGAAGAGAGAACAAAAACCACAGCGTTGCAAAAAAACAGTATTCAGAGTGCTCACCCGCAAACCCAAAAAAGCGGTTGCAGTGGCGGAGGCGCAAAAAGCAAAGTGCGCTGCAATGATGCAGCAGTTATTGCGATCGGTCTCCGTCGCCCACCGCAACGTCAGTATCGTTATTCAGGCCGGTATCCGGGCTTACAACCTGAGCTGAGAGCAGCTCGCTGATAACACCTTCCCATGCACAGCACAGTGGCATTTGTTATCAGTATGGTTGATCACCGTTGCGGGGGCAGCGCTGGATTGGCGGTAGGAACACGCGACACCAGACTTCCCGTTTAACCCTCGTCAGTAAAAATGCTGAGGGCACCTGAAAGCGCGAAGGGTATAGAGCCCTGTGCGATGGGTCAATAGCGAGGGTACAAAAGGCAGTGAATTATCCACATGGTTGGCTTGAAAATAATTCATCTGGTGTTGGTGTTTGTATGGGTATTGGTGTTCTGAGTCAAAGTGATTATGCCTGGGTTCAATCACCCGCTGGCAGAGCAATCTCAAAACAGGCTCCGCCTTGCTGGCTGGCAGGGCGATAGCGCAGCTGTCCATGGTGGTGGCTGGTAATGATGAAATAAGAAACGAATAAGCCCAGCCCGGTGCCTTCTCCCACGTCTTTGGTGGTGTAAAACGGTTCGAAAATATGTGCGGCAACGGCTGCGGGAATGCCTGGCCCATTGTCTTCCAGCACAATCACCTGCTGTTGGTCGCGATGTTCGATGCTGAGGTGAATCATCGGTTGCCAGTGCGTATCTTCCGACGGGTAATCGCTCAGCGCCTGCACGGCATTTTTCAACAGGTTCAGCAGCACCTGTTCGATCTCGCCAGGCAGACACTCGACCCAGGCGGGGGATGTGCTGGCGGAAAATTTCAGCTGAATATGGCGTAAACCAAAATCCCCGCGGGCGATGGTCAAGGTGTTATTGATCAGGGCGTTCAGGTCGATGTGTTGTTTTTGTTGTTGATCGCTGCGGGAAAATTGCAGCATGTTGGCAATAATATTGGCGGCGCGTTCTCCCGCCTGTTGAATATTATCCATAAACTGCAGGATATGGCGTTGCTGCAAATAAAGATCCAGATTTTCCAGCGGCAGACCGGTTTCTGCTGCAATACGTTCGTTGGCCGGCAGGCCCGGCTGCAGACGGCGGCGAATATTTTGCAGGTTCTGTAAAATCGCTCCCAGCGGGTTGTTAATTTCATGGGCAATACCGGTTGCCAGTCCGGCGACCGTCATCATCTTCTCGCTGTGTACCATAATTTCTTCGAGCTGCAGGCGCTGTGATACGTCATCAATACGCAGTACCAGCTTTGCCTGTTGCTGTTCCGGCAACGGATAAATCATGGTGTCGGTCATCAGCGGCTGAATAAAACTGTTAATCGCCAGTCTTTCCAGTTTATGAGTGGCCGAATTCTGTTCGGCAGCATTCAGCAGATCGGCGTGGGGGGAGAGTTCCGGAATCAGCTGCAGCAAGTGGCGGCCGGTTAATTGCTGGCGCTGTTTACCCAGCCAGTCTCCGGCCTGCTGATTGCATTGCACAATACGCAGTTGGGCATCCAGAGTGAATAATGCCGATGGCATCGCATTAATAATACCGTCGAGCAGCGTCTGGGTATTTTTCAGCTGGGTTTCGATGCCGCGCCGCACGGAAATTTCCTGCGCCAGGTTTTCGTTAATCTGGCGTGTTTCGGTGGACAGCCGGGTCGCTCGCAGGCGTGCGCTTTCTGCCTGTTGATGGGCATTACGTAAATTCCGGGTGCGTTGATCGTACTGCCACAGTAAATCATTCAGTGCATTGGTCAGCGGCTGAATATCCGGATCATCGCTGCGGATCGTAATGGCTTCTTCTTTTTCACCATCACGCGTGGCGCGACGCACGCTGCTCAGTAATTGCAGGTAAGGGCGCTTTTGCCAGCGTCGGGTCAGGGCGTACAACGCAAAAATCAGCAGGGCAGAAATGCTGACCACAAACAACGTGGTGGTCAGGGTATCAAGAATAAAAAAGCCGGGCAGGGAGCGATCACTGATCACCAGTAGTTGCAGTTCACCACGCGGACTGCTGAGCCGGTATTGATGCAGTTTGCTGACCAGCAGGCTGTCGTCAAGACTGGCTGAAAGTTGAGGCGCGCGCCGGTAACTGTGGCTGATGCGTTCACCATGGCTATTGTAGAGCGCCGCTTCGCGGATCTGAAAATGACGGGTAAAACGCTCCAGCATGGATTGCAGTGTTGGCAGGTCGGTAATGTTGTGGGTCAGCTGAATCTGCAGAATATCGGCAAAAGCGTCACTGATTTCCGGTGCTAATTGCTCGCGCCCGACGCGATCGGCGGCGGCAATATACGCCAGTGTGGTGAGGATAATAATCAGCGCACAGACCGTCACTGTGGCCAGCATGGTTTTCTGCCGCGCTAATAACATGGTGACTGAAGTCTCCTGTGCGTGTCCTGCTGCATCCTGCCAGTCCTCATTTTGTTTCTGTCAGTCGGATAGCTGCCGCATTAACCGGGCGGTCAGCGGCAGTGTCAGACCCAGGCTCTGTGCCTGCTGTTGCAGGTATCCACAAATAAACACCAGCTCGGTGGGTCTGGCCGCAAGAATATCCTGCAGTGTGGAGGAGCGGTTTGCGGCCGTGGCCTGCGCCACCTGCTGTACGCGCTCGCTCAGATCCTGAGACAGTGGCCAGTGCAATTGTTGGTACAGATCGGCTACTTCTGCCGCCAGTGCCTGTAACTGTGGCAGATAAAGCGGGTTGCTGACCAGCTCGCCGTTATGGCAACGCAGTACGGCGGTCAGCGGATTGATCACAGCATTTACGGCGAGTTTTTCGCGCATTCTGGCGGGAATATCACGGACGGACTCTATCCCCGGAGGCAGTGGTGTTGTGTCTGTGTTGTCATTATCGGCAGGGTTTTCCTGCGCCCAGCGCCCGGCGATGGTCTGTCCGGCACCGGCAAACACCACCTCGCTGCCTTGAGGGTTATTGGCGGCACGCCGGTAAGCACCAGCGGTGGAAATTCCGGCCCAGAGCTTTGTATGCAGCCGGTGTTGTGCCAGCCAGTCAGCGCATTGCTGCTGTTGCCCCATTCCGTTTTGTAATAACAGCAGATTGTTGACCCGTGGCAGATGGTTGAGCCAGGGTTTTAAAGCCGTCAGTGTATCGCCGGCTTTGGTGGTCAGCACCAGCCAGTCGAGGGGTTCGCCCTGCCAGCAGGGGAGTTGCCATTGCTGATGCTCTGCTGTTTGCTGCTCTGCCGTTTGCGCTGCGGGGGTGAACAGATTGAGGGTAAGCACAGATTTATGATCGCGGGGCAGAGCAAACACCTTGTGTTGCCGCCAGTGGCTGGCCATCAGCGTACCAACCGCCCCCATGCCCAGCAGGCCAATACTCAGCGGCGCTTGTGGTGATCGCTGCGAAGACGGTGAAACGTGATAAACGGAAGAGGATGAAGTCGTCATCGCACGATTATAAGCAGGCCGGGCGCGGAAAGCAGCCACGGCCCGCGGATGACGTTAATGGGGTATGACGCTGTCGTCTGCGGTTTCTGCTGTGGCCGGGCTGTCAGGGCTTATGCTGCTGTGCTCAGTGTCGGCAGCAATTCGGTTGTCAGCCGGTTCGGCATGCTCGGCGGTCGGATTGTCAGTACGTATGCTGGCCATGGTTGCGAGCACGGGTGCTGAAGGGGACCACTGTTGGGCCAACTTGTCGCGGATGTTGCGGGTGTGATCGGCCGGCAGATTACGCAGCCACAGCTGCAGGCGCACTTCATCTTCATCCACCAGTTTGGTCATGGCTTCCAGATGGACACCGCGTTCACGCAGCAGCCAGATAACCAATGGCATAAGGTGATGAAAGCGGCGGCGGTTATGTTTGTCGCACAGCTCGGCGGTGCTCAGATTAAACTGTCGGGCAACCAGTTGGCAGGCATCGTCGAACATGCGCTGAATGTCGTTGCGTGAATAGGCTGACTGAATTAATGCCTCTTTTTTCAGATGCTGATCGACCCACTGATCGCGTGCCAGCGCCTGATAAAGCGGATGACTGCCGTGAATCAGATCAAGTTTGGGCTTGAACGGCGCTTTCATGACATCGATGTAATGCTGGGCGCGGTTACGGCGGCCATTGACCAGCAGGTTCAGCATGGATTCGGTATCGAGCCAGGCAGGAGGATGAGGCTCACGGTAATAGCGGTCGCTGCTCCATGGCCACAGGCTGGCATCGGCGACCAGAGCGCATTGCACCGGCCAGTGATGCAGCTGCAACACCAGATCAACCAGACTGGCACGTTCATCGACCAGTAACACCACGCCCTGATCGGATAAAACCTGACGGCGTTTGTGCCAGCAGCGCTCATGCATGCTGTCGAAGGCGGCCTGGATATCGTCCATCACCTCGGTCCAGTCACGCTGGCAGCGCAGCACAAATTGCATGTGCTGATCGTCCAGAACATAAGCGAGCAGGCGGGTTCCGGCCACTTTGGACAGAATATTGAGGCCATATTCATACTCAAATACCGAGTTGAAAATGGGCTGGTCTTTCGCTCCGGTCACTGCGAAGTAATACACTCCGGCGCCGTGCAGGGTCATTTTGGTTTGCATAGCAAAAATTTTAGCTGACTTTTGTATAGTCGCCAGTGAGGCCACGCCGTCAGTACCGCTCTGCTGAGACTTTGGCTTTATCGGCCGTGGACGGTATACAATGCCGCTCTTTCGTGGAGCTGGCTGCTATCCCGCTGGCTCCCAGATTTTTACCGGCCGCCTTCAGGCCCTGATAAGGAGAATTTTTATGCCTTCATTTGACGTCGTATCTGAAGTCGACAAGCACGAAGCCCAGAACGCGGTCGATCAGGCCAATCGTGAACTGAGCACGCGTTTCGATTTCCGTGGTGTGACCGCCAGTTACGAGCTGAAAGATCTGATCGTGACCATGACCGCTGACCATGAATTTCAGATCGACCAGATGAAATCCATGCTTACCGGTGCCATGACCAAACGTGGCATTAAGGTGAGCTGTCTGGAGTTTGGCAAACTGGAAGGTGCGGGTAAGCAGGTCAAAGTAAAAGCGACCATGCGCCAGGGCATCGACAGTGATCTGGCCCGTAGAATGGTCAAAATGGTCAAAGACAGCAAGATCAAAGTGCAGGCGTCTGTGCAGGGTGAAACCGTGCGCGTACAGGGTAAAGCCCGTGACGATCTGCAGGCCGTGATGGCCATGTTCCGCAGCGAAGAAAGCATTGATATGCCACTGGCGTTCAAGAACTTTAAAGACTGATGATCATCCCTTATTTCCGCATCCCGCCGGAGGTAAAGCGCTGGCTCAAAGAAGCCTGGGAAATTTATCGGCAGAAGCCGGTATTGGTGATCACCCTGTTGGGCTTCAGTGCCGGATTGCCTTACCTGCTGGTGTTTAGCACGCTGACAGCCTGGCTGCGGGATGAGGGGATAGAACGAACCACCATCGGTTTTTTTGCCTGGGTCGGTATTACCTACTCGGTCAAAGTGTTCTGGGCGCCGGTGGTCGATCGCCTGCGGTTGCCGGTGCTGAGTCGCTTTGGTCAGCGTCGCAGCTGGATTTTTCTGGGTCAGTGCGGCATTGCCGGTGGCCTGCTGCTGATGAGTTTTGCCCATCCGCAAGATTCGTTATGGATGATTGCCCTGGCGGCACTGCTGGTGGCTTTTTCGGCGGCAACACAAGATGTCGCGCTGGATGCGTTACGGATTGAGTCGGCGGACGATGAGCAACAAGGAGCCATGTCGGCGGCCTATATTTTTGGTTATCGGCTGGCCTTGCTGGTGACCGGCGCGGGTGCTCTGTATATCGCTGAATTTGCCAATTGGCACATCGCTTACCTGACCATGGCCCTGCTGATGGTCGTGGGCATGCTGGCCATTTTCTGGGCCGATGAACCGCCTCATCAAACGGCAGACGAGCGTGGCCGCAATGAGATTTTGCTGGTCGATGAAATCATGGGGCGGCCAATGCACCTGCAACAGCGTCCGCGCTGGCAGCGTTGGCTATTAGGGGCCGTTATCTGTCCGGTGCTTGAATTCTTCCAGCGTAATGGCCAGTTTGCATTGCTGATTCTGGCTTTTATCGCTTTATTCCGCCTCAGTGATATCACCATGGGTATCATGGCCAATCCTTTCTATCTCGATCTCGGTTACAGCAAAGCGGAGATCGCCAGTGTGGCCAAAGTGTTTGGCTTCTTTATGACCATTTTGGGCTCTGCACTGTGCGGGGTTCTGGTGGTGAAATACGGCATTATGCGGCCCTTGCTGCTGGGCGCGGTGATGGTCGCCGTGACCAACCTGCTGTTCGCGCTGCTGGCGCTGATCGGTAACCTTGGTACGCCACCGCTGACAGCGCTGGCGGTGGTTATCAGCGCTGATAACCTCAGCGGGGGGATTGCCGGTACCGCCTTTATTGCCTACTTGTCGAGCCTGGCTAATAAAAACTACACCGCTACACAATACGCGCTGTTCAGTTCGCTGATGACGTTACCGGGGAAATTCATTTCCGGCTTCTCCGGCTGGGTGGTGGATGTTGCCGGCTATATGGAATTTTTTATGGTCGCGGCCGGACTGGGGTTGCCCGCCATTATTCTGGTACTGGTGCTGATGCAACATCAGCGTCGTGAAGCCGAATTGTCAGAACCATTATCTGCGCAGGAGCCTGCGGGCAGCACCTCCGAAATGCGTTAGCCCTCGGCGCTTTCTTTGTTATCAACCACGGCTGCAGAATCAGGCTGTGGTGATACGGCCCTCTTTAAATATTCGCCGCAATTTTGGCAGATTGAAGGCACCTCTGAATAATTCAGCGGTGCCTAAAACACGGAGCGTTTATTGACGCAGAATACGGCGGCCTTTTTCGGCAGCCTGTTCGAGCCATTGCTGACGTTGTTTTGCGCTGGATTTGATCACCGGCCCGAACAGCGTGGTGGTAACCGGTTTGAAACCACAGAAACCCAGGGTGGCATGGTTCAGCTGATACACCGCCGGAGCTTTCTGAAACCAGCGGAAATACCAGGGCGGGGTATCGAGCGTCAGAAACACTTCGGCACTTTTACCGCGCAGCAGCTTTTCCTGCAGGGTTTGCCCGGCCTCATAACGGAAGGCAAAACCGGGCAGCAGGCTGCGGTCAAACAGGCCTTTCAGACGTGCCGGAACACTGCCCCACCAGACGGGAGCGACCAGCAACAGATGATCGCAATCACGTAATGCCTGCTGAAAACTGAGCAGGTCCGCTTCCAGCGGAGCTTGTTCGGCATAACCCTGGCTGAGGTTGGCATTAAACTGCATGTCGGCCAGATCAAAGCGCTGAATTTCAGCCCCCTTATCCCCCTTGGCCGCCGCGTTCTGGTAAGCGTCAGCCAGCGCCCCGCACAGACGGTTACGGTCTGGGTGGCCGTTGAGGATCAGAATGTGTTTGGGCATAAGCAGAAAACTCCGGTAGGTATGATTGGGTTTTCAAGTATCGGGTCTGCCCCTAAGGGCAGAGTCAAGACCGGGCAGGATTAAAGGACAGCATCATATTTTTTCTGCTGGCAGCAGCGGACAATCGCTGATGCTGCTCAGGCAATGGTCGAGCTGCTGCAGGCGTTGTTGCTGGCGCATCACTTCGGCTTCGACTTCACCACGGAACTGCAGCAAAAACGTGCGCAGCGTGCTCCAGTCAGGCTGTTGATTCTGATAACGGATGGCGGCTTTCAGCCGTTGCAGCGGAATACCCAGAGCACGGGCTTCACGGATCAGCAGCAACAGATCGATATCGGCCGCCGAAAAGTGGCGGTAACGGCCGATCCGCTGCGGTCGGATCAGGCCCTGCTGTTCGTACAGGCGGATGGCTTTCTGGCTCAGCCCGGTCTGTTTTGATACCGCGCCGATCAGCATGCCGCCGCTCCCAGCCAGGCGGCACCGCGTACACCGCTGGAATCACCATGCAGCGCCTGTTTCAGCGGTGTGCTGACGGAATCGGAGAACACGTATTCAGCCCAGAGTTTAGGGACTTCCTGATAAATGCCGGGCAGGTTGGAGACACCACCGCCCAGTACAATCACGTGCGGATCGATCAGGTTGATGACACCGGCCAGGGCTTTGGCCAGACGCCGGTAGTAGCGCGCAAGCACCGTCTGCGCCTGTGGGTCCTGTTGTTCGGCCAGCGTGTTCCACTCCTGCGCGCTGAGGCTGAGGCCGGTTTCCTGTGCCGCCTGCTGGCGCAGTCCGGGGCCGGATAACAGGGTTTCGAGGCAGCCTTTCTGGCCGCAGTAACAGTCGATTTCAGTGTCGGAGGCTTCACGCCACAGCAACGGGTTGTGCCCCCATTCACCGGCGATGGCATTGGGGCCACTGAGCAGACGGCCGTTGATCACCCAGCCGCCGCCGCAACCGGTGCCGATAATCACCGCAAACACTGAGGCAAAACCGGCGCCGCTGCCGTCGCTGGCTTCGGACAGGGCAAAACAGTCGGCGTCGTTGGCCAGTACCAGCGGGCGTTGCAGCAGAGGGTGCAGTTGCTTTTGCAGATCGCCCTGTAAATCGCGGCCGATCAGGCAGGTGGTGTTGGCGTTTTTGATCAGTCCGCTGGCGGGGCTGACCGCACCGGGAATACCAATACCCAGGGAAAAGTCATTGCAGCTGAGACGACTGGCGGCACTTTCCACCATGGCCGTGATATTGGCGACAATGGCGTCATAAGAGTGTGTGGGAGTGGTCGTACGCTCGCGCAGCAAGGTGTTGCCCTTTGGGTCGAGGACGATGATTTCGGTTTTGGTACCACCCAGGTCGATGCCGAATTGCAGCATGGTGAAGGCTCGTCAGAAAGAAACTGGCGGCAGTGTAACAGCCTGTAGGCGCTCGCCAACAGATTGTTGAAGGAAGAATCAGGGCCTGTTTAATGAGTATGAACAGGCCCTTAAAGGAGAATTACTCGTGCGCGTGGCTGTAGCCTTTCAGCATGACGTCAAAGGTGTCGTCCTGTTGGCTGATGCGGCAACCGCTGCCGTAGAGGCTGGGGGTGATTTTGTCACACCAGACGACTTCAGCACGGCATTGGCCGGTACGGCGGCTGTTGGCGTGCGGGGCAATGTCGACCAGATCAATCTGCAATGTGGTGCCGGGTTGCAGTTGATCGTAGGTGGAAATCATCACGCCCTGTTCCGAGCAGTCGACCAGCAGGCCAAGGTATTCCTTACTTTGCCGTTCGAATACACTGACGTTGCTTTTCAGAATCCAGCGTGGGTGCATGCGTTGTTCGTGGTCAGAGTTCGTACTCATTGATCTTTCTCTGGTAAGTTTCCATTTTTCTAGTGTAGACCCAAGGTTACTAAACAACATGAACAGGCTTGAACTGATTCTGGGCGGTGCACGTTCGGGCAAAAGCCGTTACGGCGAGGCTCAGGCAGAGCAGCTGGCCGGTGAGGCTGCGGAGGTGGTGTATATTGCCACCGCACAGGCGCTGGACGGCGAAATGCAGCAACGCATTATCCATCATCGTGAGCAGCGCCCGGCGCACTGGCTGACGCTGGAAGAGCCTTTGCAGCTGGCAGTCGCGCTACAGCGTGTGCGGACAGAGCATCCGGCGGCGGTGATTCTGGTTGACTGCCTGACCCTGTGGCTGACCAACTGCCTGCTCAGTGATCAGAACGATTACTGGGAACGGCAGAAAGCAGCGTTAATGGATGAGCTGCAACAGTTACAGCAGCCGCTGCTGCTGGTGTCCAACGAAGTGGGCTATGGCATTGTGCCGATGGGCGAGCTGAGCCGGCGCTTTGTTGATGAGGCCGGACGGCTGCATCAGGACATTGCCCGGCTGGCGCATGATGTGACGCTGGTGGTTGCGGGTATTCCCATGGCGGTTAAGCGCGGTTAAGGTGCACGCCTTTTACAATGAATGTTTTATCAATAAATTAAGACAGGTGTTATGACCGTTGAATTCTGGTGGCAACAGGCCACCGCTCCTCTTTCTGCTGAAACCCAACAACAGGCGCTGGAGCGTCAGTCACAATTAACCAAACCACCGGGTTCTCTGGGCCAGCTGGAAGACATTGCCGTGGCTTTTGCTGCCTGGCAGGGGCAGGTTAAACCGCAGATTAATAACCCCCAGTGCGTGGTGTTTGCCGGTGATCATGGTGTGGTGGCGCAAGGTGTATCGGCGTTTCCGCAGGCGGTGACGGTTGAGATGCTGAAAAACTTTGTTGCCGGCGGTGCTGCGATTTCGGTGCTGGCACGTTTCCATACTATGGGGCTGTCGGTGGTGAACTGTGGCACGGCGTTCCCGGCCGACCAGCTCAGCGGCGTGATTCAGCGCGCGGTGATGTCCGGTACCAACGATTTTTCACAGCAGGCCGCGATGAGCAACACTCAGGCGCTGCAGGCTCTGCAGATTGGCGCCGAGCAGATCGACCGTCTGCATGGTGAAGGCTGTGACCTGTTTATTGCCGGTGAGATGGGTATTGGTAACACCTCGGCGGCCAGCTGCCTGAGCGCCTTGTTATTAAAGCAGGATGTGAATGCTCTGGTTGGCCCGGGCACCGGTGTACAGGGCGAAGCCCTCAGTCATAAACAACAGATTCTGGCGCAAAGCTGTGAGCGTGCCCGGACGCTGGCGGATTCGCCACTGGCCGCGCTGGAGCAGTTGGGCGGACTGGAAATTGCCGCCATGGCCGGCGCTTATCTGCGTGCTGCGCAGCTCGGTATTCCGGTGCTGGTGGATGGTTTTATTGCCAGCTCTGCAGCCTTGCTGGCGGTGCAGCTGAATGCCGGCACCCGTGACTGGATGCTGTTTGGTCACAGTTCTGCCGAACCAGGTCACCGCGCCTTACTGACCGCGCTGGATGGCAAGCCGCTGGTGCAGCTGGGGATGCGTCTGGGCGAAGGTTCCGGTGCGGCGGTGGCGGTGGGTCTGGTACAGCAGGCGCTGGCGCTGCATAACCAGATGGCGACCTTTGCTGAAGCCGCAGTACAGTCCGGTAACTGAAATAAGGAAGCCGCTGATGAGCACCACCCGTATCGATCTTATCCGTCACGGCGAACCGGAAGGTGGCAACGTCTTTCGTGGTCGTACCGACCATGCCCTGACTGAGCTTGGCCGCTGGCAGTTTGCCGAACGGGTGCGCCGCTTTGACAGCCGCTGGACGTGGATTGTCAGCTCGCCGCTAAGCCGCTGCCATAGTGCGGCGGAACAACTGGCCAGCGCCCGTCAGCTGCCGCTGTTGTCCGATGAGCGCTGGGCGGAGATTGATTACGGCGACTGGGAAAACCGCGAGGTCAGCGAGGTGATGGCTGAATATGCCGATGACTCGCGCCGTTTGTGGGCGGATCCGCTGAATTTCTGCGCGCCGAATGGCGAGCCGGTACCGCAGTTGCAGCAACGGGTGGTGGCTGCCTGGCAGGAATTACTCGACGTTCACCGTGGTGAACATCTGCTGCTGGTCAGCCATGGTGGCGTGATGCGTGTATTGGCGCAACACCTGTTGAGTCTTGCGCCGGAAGCCATGAACCGGCTGGCCATTCCGTATGCCGGTTTACTGCGCTTTCGCATTGATCACAGCGAGTACGAAGGCAAGGCACAGGTTTGGGTCAGTCTGGAGGGTATGGACGGCTCGGTCCTGCGCCCGGACGATGAGGAGGCGCTGTGAATCTGCACTGGTGGGCATTCTGGTATGCCATGGCTTTTCTGACGCGTCTGCCAACGCCGTATTTAAAACGTGTGGACGATGCGGTCGCGGCCCGCTCGCTGGTGTTTTATCCGCTGATCGGTTGCTTGCTTGGCCTCAGTTTGCTGGCTTTTACCGCCGCCGGCTTTTTTTATAATCCGCAGGTTTCGCTGCTGCTGTTAGCCGCTTTATTGTTATCCATCTGGGTGGCGTTTAGTGGTGCTTTGCATCTGGATGGTCTGGCCGACAGTGCCGATGCCTGGGTGGGCGGACTGGGCAATAAAGAACGCACGCTGGCGATTATGAAAGACCCGCAAAGCGGGCCGATGGGCGTTACCGTGGTGGTGGTGGTTTTGCTGGTTAAATTTGCCGCCATTTATGCGTTGCTGGATAAAGCGTCTGGCGTTAATGGTTCATGGAATATCTGGTTGTTACTGGCCGGTTTTATGCTGGTGCCAATGCTCGCCCGAGGTTCTGTTCCGGGTTTGCTGGCAACCACACCTTATGTTCGTAAAAAAGGCTTAGCCAGTGCGCTGGTGGCGGGGGCAACGCCGTTAGTGGTCGGCATTACCGGAACGCTTCTGGCATTGCTGGCCGGTGTGTTTTTACAGACGCAGGCGCTGTTTATTCTGGCTCTGTGGCTGACCATTCTGATGATGGCCCGTGCGGCGATGATAAAACGCCTGGGCGGCTGTACCGGTGATACGCTGGGTGCCACCATCGAAATTCAGGAAGCTCTGCTGCTGGCGGCCATTGCTTTGTAATGTTGTTTTCCGCTGATGCAGTGCAATGTTATTCTGCCCATCAATATAAAAATGATCCGGAATACCCTTGTGCGTAACGTATTAATTCCCTTGTTAACCCTTTTTTTACTGGGCTGTGGCCCGGAAGTCGACGATGCCGATCAACCCGTTGGTACGACCTCATCGGTGACGATATACAATGAAGCCTTTACCAGCCTGAAAGATTTTTATCTTTCTGACGGCAGCGGCTATGGCCCCAATCAGATTGAAGGTAAATTTATTTCTACCGGTCAGAGTTATACCGTCAGCGATATTGAATGCGGAAAAAGCTACACCATGAAAGCGGTGCGTACCGATGCGACAGAAGTGATTCAGAAAGATGTTCTGCTCAAATGCGGCTTTGATTATATATGGAGGGTGAAGTAATGCTGCGCAACAATATATTACTGCCGGGTGTGTGTGGACTGATTTTTTCTGCGGTTGTAATTGCTGGCGAACAGAATGTATCTGCTAATGGAAGCAGCTATCCGGATACCACCACTGCCGAAGTGGATTCTTCTGCTTTCGGTAATTATTACGAGTTGGAAGAGCGGTCTTCAATGCAGGAAATTATCCGCGAAGTGGGTGAGCCGGTGGGTTCTTCAAAGTACATTCCGCGCCAACCTGACCATTCGCTGCCTGCTGAGCAGGCAGAGTTCACACAGCAGTTCGATTGATGCCGAAGATGAAATTACTGGCGACTGGCCAGTAATTTCACGCCCAGAGCAATCATGGCTCCGCCTAAAATACGGTCAATCCAATGACCGAAGCGTTTAAAGCGCACTGACACCGCCGGACGGGACAGCATCATGACCACCGCAGAAAACCATGCCATCTGAATCAGCATGATCCACACACCGTAAATCGCTAATTGATACAGCGGCATATCGGACGATAAAACCAGCGTAAATAATGAAACAAAATACACCGGTGCTTTAGGGTTTAACGCATTGCATAAAAAACCGGCACCAATGCTGCGTGCGGCCGTTTTTGGTTTTGCCGTTATTGCTTCTGTGGGAGCATTGTCCATGCTGCCGGCTTTACTTTTCAGCCCCTGAATACCCAGATATATCAGATAACAGCCACCGGCGATTTTCAGTATCAATAACGCGAATGCCGAGTTAGCCATCAGCGCAGCCAGGCCAACGGCTGAATACGCTATATGTACCGACAGCCCGAGCGAAATACCTAAGCTACTGAGCAGTCCGGCTTTGCGCCCGTGGCGTAAGGTTTGTTGGCTGACAAAAATAAAGTCGGGGCCGGGAGAGGCGGCCGCCAGCAGATGGATGGAAGTAATCAGCAATAAGCCCTGTAATAAATCCATAATTCCTCAGTGAGAAACGTTTTGCCTGGTGATCAGCAGAAGCTCGGATATTGAAAAGTAAACATGGGCCCGGCAGGCCAGAACGGGCCCGCTTTCTGTTAGCGCCAGGGTTTATGGGGCTGGCAGATGCCGGGCTGTCGATTAAAACACCAGTTAACTGCGCTGCGGTTCCGGTCTTTTTTGTCGGATCGCAGCTTCTACTGGTCGTACATGCTCTGAATCATTTCAATCGCCGGACGCAGCGTAACGCGCCAGATACGTTCCAGCTCGGCATCAAACAACGGATCGTGTTTGCTCAGCGTTTCCATCAGTGCATCCATCCACAGGCTGTAATGCGCCGGATTGATGTTCATATTCTTACGGCTGTGGCTTTCACCCAGCGCGCGGATTTTACTGTCTGACATGCCACGGGCGTGCATTACCAGCCACATAATGCCACCGCGTAACAAACCGCGTTGCGAGTCCATATTGGTGTTAACGAACATGGCCCGGATATCTGCAGATTTGTTCATGAATGCGTTGTAGAAATCTTCGTAAAAAACAGGGTTGTTACAGCTGCGGCCATAGCTTTGAAAAACCTTATCGGCATCGCCCATGATTCTGTACCTTGTTGATAGCGCTGTTATGGAGAGAGAAAAGGCGGCGCAGGGTACGGATTTTTGTCGCAAATTGCAAAAGGGCTTTCGTCGTAATGTTGTGACACTGTGTTACAGCGGCCGAAATTGCTGCAAGGCGCTATTGAGTTTTTGCCAGTTAATATTTTGTTTTACGCTGAGGGCCAGACGATCGATTTGCTGTTCACGGATGCTGTTAAAGTCAACGGTCTTACTGTCAGACAATCCCGCCCAGTGCAAAATCTGCTGCAGGGCTTGCGGCGTATCAAAAATACCATGCCAGTAAGTGGCCATTATCTGACCATCGTTACTGAGCCAGCCGCAGCCGATATCCTGAATGTCGTCGTTGCTGAGTGAAATTCCGGCATGAATTTCATAACCCTGAGCCACCACAACCGGCTGATCCGGCAAGCGTAGTTCGCCACTGGCGAGGCGTAACGTTTTATCGGCTTTTAATTCGCTGATTAATGGCAGATACCCCAACCCCACGCTGCTGCCGGCTGGCCCTTCAAGGCCATGCGGATCGCTGATGCTTTCTCCCAGCATTTGCAGGCCACCACAGATTCCCAGCAGTTTTCCGCCATAACGCAGATGTCGCTGCAGATACTGCGGCCAGTTACCGGGTTGTGTTTGCAGCCAGTTAAGATCGGCGCGGGTATTTTTAGAGCCGGGCAGAATCACAAAATCGGCTGGCGGTGGTGTTTGTTCCGGGCCGACCAGAATTAAATTGACCTGCGGATGTACGCGCAATGCGTCAAAGTCGGTGTGGTTACTGGTGCGTGGATACACCGGCACCACCACATTAATGACCTTGTCTTTATCCTGCTCAACCTGCTGCTGGCTGACGGCATCTTCGGCGTCCAGATATAAACCGTGCAGGTAAGGCAGAACCCCAAGCACCGGTTTTCCGGTTTTTTCTTCCAGCCAGTCGAGGCCATCCTGCAGCAGGGCAATATCACCGCGGAAACGGTTAATGACAAAGCCAACCACCCGTGCGCGCTCACTGTCACTGAGGCAGGCTAACGTTCCCAGTAAATGCGCAAAGACACCGCCGCGATCAATATCGGCAATCAGAATGACCGGGCAATCGACGGCTTCAGCAAAGCCCATATTGGCAATATCATTGGCGCGCAGATTAATTTCTGCCGGACTGCCAGCACCTTCGACCAACACCCAGGGATAGCTTTGCTGCAGACGCTGATAAGAATCCAGTACCGCATTCATGGCGGTTTTTTTATAGGCGTGATAATCCTGCGCCGGCAGATTACCGACCGCTTTGCCCTGAATAATTACCTGAGCGCCGGTGTCACTGTTGGGCTTAAGCAATACCGGGTTCATATCGGTGGTGGGTGCCAGACGACAGGCCTGTGCCTGCAATGCCTGTGCCCGGCCAATTTCTCCACCATCGGCTGTCACCGCACTGTTGAGTGCCATATTCTGCGGTTTAAACGGTGCGGTGCGGATATGTGCATCGGCCAGAATGCGCCCCAGTGCGCAGACCAGTGTGCTCTTGCCGGCATCGGACGTGGTGCCCTGCACCATCAGGGTCTGGTGTGTGGGCAGCATTGGCATAACAGCGGAGAAGTCGGACATCTGGTACACTTGGCGTCTGAAATTTACCGGCCATTGTATGACATGATTCCCCTGTTCAGTGGATTTTTTCCCGCCGGCGTTAGCCATCTTCCCCCGTTGTTGCTGTTGTTCTTTATGGGCGGGCTTATGCTGCTGGCATTGGCGTGTGATCGTCTTTTCGGCGAACCGTCGCGTTTTCATCCGCTGGTCGCGTTCGGCCGCTGGGCGGTCTGGCTGGAGCGGCGTTTTAATATTCCTGAAAAAATGGCTGAACCTGTCACCGCTTTACGCGGACTGCTGGCACTCATTATTGTTTTGTCGCCACTGCTGCCACTGGCAGTGTTATTTATCTGGCTGGCGCAGCAATCCTTGCTGCTGTGGGTAATCGTACAGGTGCTGGTGTTGTACAGCTGTATCGGCTGGCAAAGTCTGCAGCAACACGTATTGGCCGTGGCCAGTGCGCTGGAACAGAACAATATTGCCTCTGCCCGGGAAAAACTGGGCTGGATTGTCAGTCGTGATACCGTGCAGTTATCGGCCGACGAAATTGCTCAGGCCGATATTGAAAGCCTGCTGGAAAATTCATCCGATGCCTTATTCGCCTCATTATTCTGGTTTGCGCTGGGTGGTGCATTACCGGTTCTGCTGCATCGTTGGGTGAATACGCTGGATGCGATGTGGGGCTACCGTAATCCGCGCTTTAATTATTTTGGCCGTGCGGCTGCACGGCTGGATGATGTACTGGCTTACTGGCCAGCCCGTATTACCGCCTTGTGTTTTATTCTCGCCGGGCCGAACAGAAAAGATGCCTGGCGCTGCTGGCGTACACAGGCAAAACACTGTGCCAGCCCGAATGGCGGTGCGGTAATGACCGCCGGTGCCGGTGCATTAAATATCCGCTTAAGCGAACGAGCCTGTTATCACGGCGAGTGGAAGAATAAGCCGCCGATGGGTTGTGGTATCGCTGCAACGCCACAGCATATTGTACCGGCGGTGAAACTGGTTAAGCGCAGTCTGTCTCTGTTTTTCCTGTTCTGGCTGTTTGTCACTCTGCTGCTGAACGCCATTATTCAGCTGGTTTTCGGCGGCTGATATGCAATTAATTGACGTAGCCGAAACCGTTATTCATGGTGCCGATCTGCAGCGCGCGATCAAACAATTTGGCGGTGAGCCACAGCAGTGGCTGGATTTATCCAGTGCGGTCAGCCCTTACTGCTGGTGGTCTGAACAGGGGAAGGAGCTATCCTGCCCAGTGTCTTTTATTCATGAGTTGCCCGGCATTCAGCCTGAATTAAACCGTGCAATCCGGACTTATTATGGCCATGAGGGGTTGCTGGTTCCCGGCAGTCAGCGCGCCATTGCGGAATTACCTGGCTGTTTCAGTCGTGGCAAGGTGTGGAGTCTGGCCGGTACCTATGGCGAACATGCATCATGCTGGAAAAAAGCCGGGCATTCTGTGTATGAAAAAACCGCAGACGATATTCGCCAGGCATTCAATGCTGTTGCCAATAATAACCATGAATTGCCCGATATGCTGGTGCTGGTTAATCCGGGGAATCCCGGCGGTGAACGTTTCAGTGCGGCTGAATTGCACGGCTGGGCTGAACAGTTAAAACAGCGTCAGGCTTGGTTGCTGTGCGATGAAGCCTTTATGGATTGTACGCCAGACGACAGCCTGTTAACTCAGACACTGGCAGATAATATGCTGGTATTACGCTCGCTGGGAAAATTTTTTGGTCTGGCGGGGCTGCGTATTGGTGTGGTATTTGCCACGGCCGATGTGCTGCAGAATCTGGCCAACAGACTCGGCCCCTGGCCGGTGGCCGGGCACAGTCTGTGGCTGGCACAGCAGGCGCTGAGTGATGAGTCATGGATTGCACAGCAGCGGTCACGTCTGAAAGACAATCATGCATTAATGGCACAGTGGCTGAATGGTTTTTTTCTGGCCGGGAAAAGTAATTTATTTTTTACCCTGAAATTTCCCAATGCCGAACGAGTGCAGACTTTTTTAGCCGAACGCTATATATGGAGCCGTTGCTTTAAACAGCAGCAGTTAATCCGCCTGGGATTGGTGGGCGACGATGCCTGTAAACAACAGCAGCTACAGCAAGCGCTGAATGAACTGAGAGAATTCCTTTTATGATATTAAATGCATTACGGATACCAGCTGCATTGATCGTGCTGTCTTTCTGCAGCTCTGTGCTGTTTGCTGCGGCAGAAAAAAATCCGGAAAGCCAGTCCGATACAGACAGCAACGGATTCAGTCTGACCGACGATGCCGGTACGGTGCATCATTTTTCACAACCGGCACAGCGTATTGTCAGCCTGATTCCGCACAGCACCGAGCTGTTGTTTGCGGTGGGCGGTGGCGATGCCATTGTTGGAGCCGTGCAGTATTCCGATTATCCGGAAGCCGCAAAAAGTATTCCCCGGGTTGGCGGTTATTCGGCTTTGAATATTGAAGCCATTGTGGCCCTGAAACCTGATTTAATTATCGCCTGGCCGGAAGGTAACCCGACCCGTGATTTATCGCGCCTGAAACAACTGGGTTATGAAATTTTTGTCAGCGATCCGAATACCTACGAAACCATTGCCCGTAATCTGGAAAACTTTGCCACAGCGTCTGGCCATAAAGCGAAAGGAGAAAAAGTAGCGGCCGATTTCCGCCGTCAGGTGGCGCAGTTACGGGCGGAATATTCTGATAAAAAACCATTAACGGTTTTTTATCAGGTCTGGCATCAGCCATTATTAACCCAGAATGGCGATACCTTTATTTCCCGTGCCATCGAACTCTGCGGTGGTCGTAACGTGTACGCTGATCTGGAGATTAAAGCACCGCAGGTCAGTATCGAGTCGGTGCTGGAAATGAACCCGGATGTGATTGTGGCCAGTGGTATGGGCGAAAGCCGCCCTGACTGGTTAGACGCCTGGGGGCAGTACCAGCACCTGACGGCGGTTAAAACCAATAGTCTTTATCATATTCATCCGGATTTATTGCACCGGCCGACGCCGCGTTTTTTGCTGGGTACCCGTCAGCTGTGTGAAGCCATGGAAAAGACCCGGCAAAAACAGCAATCGCCGGAAGACTAAGGCCCCGGGGCATACATAGTCAGCCTGTTTCGCGCTGCTGTCTGATCCTGATGCCGCAGATCAAGTGGCCGGCAGCGCTTTTCCGCTACACTGCGGCCAGCGTTACTGATGTGGTGCTCTGTCGGGCACAGCTCAGCTGACGATAAGCGGAGACTGATATGTTGGAAATCTTCACCCGCCTGGCTGACTGGTTGGTATTCGATTTGGCGGGCTTGTCCGCCCAGAGTAAGTGGGGCGATGCGCTGCACTTCTTTGTTGAAGACGTCAGTAAAATTTTTGCCCTGTTACTGCTGATGATTTATATCATCGCGCTGCTCAGAGCCTCGCTGAACGTTGAGCGGGTGCGCGATTATCTGGCGCGCAAACATACCGGGCTGGGCTTATTGCTGGGCTCGGCCTTTGGTGCCATTACGCCGTTTTGCTCCTGCTCCAGCATTCCTGTTTTTCTCGGCTTTACTTCTGCCGGTATTCCGGTGGGTATTACCATGGCGTTTCTGCTGACGTCACCGCTGATTAATGAAGTGGCCGTACTGCTGCTGATGAGCCTGCTCGGCTGGAAATTCACGCTGCTGTACATCGTTACCGGCATGGCTGTCGGCATCGCCGGTGGTCTGGTATTGCATCTGTTAAAAGCCGAACGCTGGCTGCAGCCTTTTGCCGCCCGTGCTTACAATCAGGCGCAACAGGCCGGTCATACCGGAACCGCAAGCACCGGCAGTATGACTCTGAAAGAGCGTCATGAATTTGCCAAAGAAGAAATGACCGATATTTTTTCCCGCGTGTGGAAGTGGGTTATTTTAGGTGTCGGTCTGGGTGCCGGGCTGCACGGTTTTGTGCCGGATCAGTGGGTGTCTGACACACTGGGGCAGGGCGAGTGGTGGTCGGTGCCGGCTGCGGTTCTGGCGGGCATTCCGCTGTATTCCAATGCCACCGGGGTGATCCCGGTGATGGAGAGCCTGATTACCAAAGGTCTGCCGGTGGGCACAACGCTGGCATTTTGTATGAGTACGGTTGCCGCCAGTTTTCCCGAATTTATTCTGTTGAAACAGGTCATGAAAATCCGTCTGCTGGCGCTGATTTTTTTCATGCTGTTGGTGGCATTTACGCTGGTGGGTTGGGTGTTAAATGCACTCACTCCGTATCTGTAAAACAGCCGTTATTATGGCGGTAAGGAGTCATGATGAAAATCGTTAAAGTACTGGGTTCAGGATGCAGTAAATGCGAAAAAGTCGCGCAGTCGATCAGCGCCATTGCCGCAGAAAAAAAGATCGAAATAGAATTAATTAAAGAAACCAGCCCGGAAGCCATGATGAGTTATGGCGTGATGCGTACACCGGCGGTGGTGGTGGACGAGCAGTTGGTACACAGCGGCTCGATTCCACACCGTGAAGATATTGAAGGCTGGCTGCAATAAAACAGCCAGCCTTATGGGCCTGAGTGATTATTCCTCCAGCAGTGCGCGCAGCATCCAGGCGGTCTGCTCGTGAATGGCCAGCCGCTGGGTTAATAAATCAGCGGTTGGTTCATCGGATGCTTCTTCCACCAGTTTGAACAGACTTCGTGCGGTACGGGCGGTGGCTTCATGACCATCGGCCAGAATGCGGATCATCTCGGTGGCTTTTGGCGGCACTTGTGGTGCATCCGGTAATGATGCCAGCTTGGCAAACTGTGCGTAGGAACCCGGTGCTACATGGCCAAGCGAACGGATGCGTTCGGCAATCGGATCGACGGCGTTCCACAGTTCGGTGTACTGGGTCATAAACATCGCGTGCAGGCTGTTGAACATCGGCCCGGTAATGTTCCAGTGAAAATTATGGGTGGTTAAGTACAGCGTGTAGGTATCGGCCAGTAAGCGGCCGAGTCCCTGGCTGATGGCTTCACGGTGTTCGGCACTGATGCCAATGTTTACAGTCGTCATAAGCTGCTCCTGCGGTTGCTTTGATAAAAGTAGTCTTTTGGGCTCGCTCTTAACCGAGCGTGGTATCCAGAATCATCATTAAGGCAAAACCGACCATTAACCCCAGTGTGGCGATGGTCTGGTGGCCATTGCGGTGGGTTTCCGGAATCACTTCATGGGACACCACAAACAACATAGCACCAGCGGCCAGTCCAAGTCCGATCGGATAGGCGAGTAATAATCCGCCCCCCAGGCTTACACCCAATAATGCTCCGACCGGTTCCAGCAAACCGCTGCCGGCGGCAACCAATACCGCAAACAACGGGCTGAAACCGGCGGCGCGCAGCGTGAGCGCAACTGCCAGACCTTCGGGAATATCCTGCAGGGCAATGGCCGTCGCCAATGGCAGACCCACGGTTAAATCGCCCTGGGCAAAGCTGACCCCCACCGCCATACCTTCCGGCAGATTGTGCAGGGCAATGGCGAACACGAATAACCAGGCTTTACCGCAGCGCTCGTGGCCCGGACCGCAGGGGCCGGTTTTGTCATGTTCATGCGGGGTAAATTCATCCAGCCCGAGCATCAGCGCCACACCCATAAACATACCGAACACCACGATCAGCCCGCCCTGTGTAGCGCTTTGCAATAACTCCGTACCGGCTTCAATACCGGGTAACAGCAGCGAAAATGCCGAGGCTGCGAGCATCATACCGGCGGCAAAGCCGAGCATCGCATCTTCCGCCGCCTGCGGGATTCTTTTCAGCATTAAGGCAGGTAAAGCGCCCAGCGCCGTGGCGATAAAACCGGCACTGCCGCCCAGCAAGGCATAACGGGTAAACAGGTTGCTGTCGGTGGTCAGTACGTGGATCAGACTCTGCACCAGCAACACGATGACCAGTGTCAGGGCCGTAGCCAGCGCAGCGGCAATGTACGGGTGTTCGATGACATGCTGGCGAAAGATCGCCATCCATTGATGGTTGGGGCGTTGGCCGATGTCCATGAAAACCTCACTGAGCCGGAATCTGTTGTGTTGATGGCTTTATTGTAGTGGTACTGATAATAGAATCTATTTTATTAAAACGATCCCTTATTAAGTTTTTAACTATGATTCAGAACAGGTCGAGCTGATCCGGGCTGGCTTTGATTTTGCTGCTGCCGCTTTTGCTATCACCGCTTTTTACCGCACGGCTCTGACGGCGTTTACGTGAACCGTGCTGCTGACCAATATCCATGGCGGTATGGCGATACGCCGGTTGCTGGCGCAGTTGACGGATGTGCTCGCGGGCCTGGCGTGTAGCCTGTTCAAAATGGACAAGTGGTGCAGGATAGTCACGGCCAATCGTCACCCCACACTGTGCCTGTAAGCGCTGACTCATGCTCCAGGGCTGATGAATCCAGCTGTCCGGCACCTGTGCCAGTTGCGGCAGCCAGCGGCGGATAAAGACGCCCTGCGGGTCTTGTTTCTGTGCCTGCAGGGTGGGGTTGTACATACGTGGCGGGTTAATGCCGGTGGTGCCTGATTGCATCTGCACCTGCGGGTAATGAATGCCGGGTTCATAGTCGGTAAACCAGCGCGCCAGATGCAGCGCAGGTTGTTGCCAGGGCAGCCACAGCGGGTAGCTGGCCAGTGACATAAGCATCGCGCGCATGCGGAAGTTGAGCCAGCCATGGTGCTGTAAGTACTTCATGCAGGCATCGGCCAGTGGCCAGCCCGTCTGGCCGTTAGCCCAGGCCGCGTACCACGCCGAGTTAAACTGCCGCACTCCGGCCCAGGCCGGATGCAGCGGTTGTTGTTCCTGCAGCGGTTCGTCTTCCAGCTTCTGAATAAAATGGCAGTGCCACCATAAGCGTGATTCGAATGCCGCCAGACTGTTGCGCCAGCGTGTATCCGGTGCCTGTTGTTGGGCGGCGCGCACCGCCTGCAGCACTTCACGCACACTCAGGCAGCCCCAGGCCAGATAAGGACTTAAGCGTGAAGCATGGTGTTCGGCCGTCAGCGGTGAGCCTAATGAGCCACGGTAAAAACGCCCGCGGCTGTGCAGAAAACTGCTGAGCAGGGCCAGTGCGGCACTGCGCCCACCGGGTTGGCGACCGGGGCAGGGGGTCTGATCGTAACCGAGGTTGGTGGGCAGTGCTGTTACCGGCAATGCATCCGGCAGCGGGCAGGGCAGCCACGGACACTCGCTGAGCAACGGCATGGCGTGTTGCGCCTGTTCCATAAACGCGGCCCAGTGGGCAGCCCAGTCATCGCGACTGTGGGGACGGCTGCGGCTGGCACGGCGTACGCCATTCTGGGCGTACTCATGCCAGGTTATTTGGTGTTTCCGGCACCACTGCCTGACGGCCTGATCGCGACGATAACTGAACAGGTTGCCGGTTTCTTCATGGCTGTAGAGAGAGAAGGATTGCCCTTTTGCCTGCTGCTGTTGCCACAGCCTCTGCAGCACATCGGGCATATTGCCGCGTAAACACCATAACGCTGCATCCTGCGTTAACTGCTGCTGCAGATCGAACAGTGCTTCGCGCACAAACTGCCACTGGCGCAGGCTGCTGTCAGGCTGGCTCCAGACGCCGGGTTCGATGGCGTACAGCAAAGCAAGGCGTCCACCCTGCTGGCGTACAGCGCTGATGGCGGCCGCCAGCGCGGCATGATCGTGCAGGCGCAGATCACGTTTTAACCAGACCAGATGCAGCATCAGTAGCGCCTCAGGTTGCTGCTGGCAGGGATAGGGGGGCCGGCCACAAAGACAGTGTCGGGCCAGCGCTCTGATGCTGTTGCACCTGGCTCAGGGTTACGCTGCTCAGTTCCGGCAACCATTGCTGCAGATGCGTGAGGTGCGGGTCGTACAGTTCCAGCTGTTTGTTGAGGTTAAAACAGCGACCGCCGCGCGGGTCCTGACCGCAACCGGCGATGTAAGCCCAGTTGCCCCAGTTGCTGGCAACATCGGCATCGATCAGATGTTGCTCAAAAAAGCGCGCACCGAGTCGCCAGTCGAGCCCCAGTTGGTGAATAAAGAAGCTCGCCAGCCATTGACGCATGCGGTTGGCGCTGTAGCCGGTGTGAATCAGTTCGCGCAGACCGGCATCAATCACCGGGTAGCCGGTGCGGGCTTCACACCAGGCCTGCCAGCGTTGCTGATCAAACGCTGCGGGGGCAGGATTCTGGAACAGCGCAGACCCTTTGATGCGCAGCGTCCAGTGAAAATACTCGCGCCACAACAGTTCTTTCTTCAGCCAGCCGCTGTGTTCATGGTCTTGGTTGTTCGTTTCCCAGCGCACAATCTCGGCCCATACCTTACGCACCGACAGTGCGCCCCAGGCCAGCCAGGGACTGAGCTGGCTGGCAAAGCCCGGACCGCCGAGCTGATTACGGCTGTCTTTGTAATGGCGGATAGCGTTGTCACGCCATAAGTAACGGCTGAGGTGGCGTACCCCGGCGTCTTCCCCACCGTGAAATGTATTCACCGGCACCCGTCCGCACCAGGGCGGCATTTGATGCAGCTGATGATCGGGCCACTGTACGGCGGCGCGGAATGGCGCCTCATACGGATCGGCGCGCAACAGCGAGGGGGGCAATGGCGTGGCGATGTCCGCAAGCCGCTGGTACTTATCCAGCCAGCGGCTGAAGGCGCTGTAACTGGCTGGCCAGTCTGCGTCGTTAAGCAGCGGCGCCAGTTGCCCGGCGCTGAACAAGGTGTGGGTGGTGTAAGTACTGAGTGGCGCAAATGTCGCGATTTGCTCCAGCCAGGCAGCCTCTTCCGGTGCCTGTGCACAGGCGGTGTGCAGATGAAAGGGTTGCTGGGCGTACCAGCGGCGCAGTAACTCAACCGGCTCGCCGTAGAGCAGATTCAGGCGGATATTCTGGTCATACAGGCTGCGCTGCAGATCAATCAGGCAGGCGCGCAGAAAACGGGTTTTCGCCAGCCCCAGTCGGGTCTGACCCTGTCTGTCAGGCTGTTGCCAATACGCTGGCAGAATAAAAGCGACGGCCAGACCGGGGCCGTTGGACTGCGCTGCCAGTGTGTTGAATATGGGCTGGTCATGCAGGCGCAGATCATTGCGCAGCCATACCAGATTGATCAGATTCTGTGACGCTGGTGGTGAAGTCATCAGAATTCATCCTCCACCGAACCGGCGGCGCATATATTGGCCGGTGTTTTTTGTGCCCTGTGTTTGCAACCTTTGCTGCAGTACTTTACCTCGTCCCAGCTGCGCGCCCATTTGCGCCGCCAGCAAAAGGGACGGTGGCATTGAAGACAGGTTTTTACCGGCAGGTTGTGTGGGTTACGGAAGCCATCCGCGACGCTCATGGTTACAACGCCTCCAGATTGATCAGGCAGTGCTCTGCCCGGGCCAGAATGGCCTGCTGTTTGGTTTCTGCCATGCGCTCATAACTGCGATACATCATGGCCATGCGCGGATTACGTGCGAAGCTGTCGCGGTGGCGGATTAAAAAGTGCCAGTACAGGCTGTTGAACGGGCAGCTGTCCGGCTGGTCGCTGGTTTTGACGTTGTAGCGGCAATGGCCGCAATAGTCAGACTGGCGAGCAATATAACTGCCGGAAGCGCAGTAAGGTTTGCTGCCCAAAAGGCCGCCGTCGGCGTGCATCATCATGCCCAGCGTATTGGGCAGCTCTACCCAGTCGTAGGCGTCGGCGTAGACCGCCAGATACCAGTCGCAAATCTCCTGCGGGCGGATTCCGGCCAGCAGGGCGAAATTGCCCGTCACCATTAAACGCTGAATATGGTGCGCGTAGGCGTTATCAAAGGTGGTACGGAAGCACTCACTCATGCAGTGCATTTGGGTGTTGCCACTCCAGTAATAGTGCGGCAGGGCACGGTCATTGTGCTGGCTGTTACGGCTGGCGTATTGCGGCATATAGGCCCAGTAAATGCCGCGCACATATTCGCGCCAGCCGATGATCTGGCGGATAAATCCTTCGGCGGCGGCCAGTGGCACCTGGCCGTGGAAATACGCCGCTTCAGCGGCTTTGCACACTTCCAGTGGTGTCAGCAGGCCGCAATTGATATAGGGCGACAGCAGGCTGTGAAACAGAGTGTCGGCACGCTCGCCAAGTGCCTCACGGCTGACCATGGCATCCTGATAGCGGCCAAAATGCGGCAGGCGATGTTGAATAAAATGCTCCAGCGCCGTGAGCGCCTGCTCACGTGTGGTCGCCCAGCGGAAGGGGTGTAGCTGGCCGGGATGCTGATTGTGCGGTTGAGCGAAGCGGTTGCTCACCAGCTCAAGTACGTCGTTATCGATAGCATCGCGGCTGAAGTTCAGGGCGTCCGGCACCGGCACTTCGCCTTTGTAGGCGGCGCGGTTGTCGGCATCGAAATTCCATTGCCCGCCAACGGGTTGGTCGCCGTCCATCAGCAGACCAGTTTTGCGCCGCATATCGCGGTAGAAGTATTCCATGCGCAACTGTTTGCGGCCGTTGGCCCAGCGGGAAAAGTCGGCGGTTAGGCAGATAAAGCGGTCGTCTTCGAAAACCTGTAGCGGCACGCCAAGCTGCGCTGACCATTCGTTGTTCATGGCGTGCTGCAGGCGGTATTCGCCACACTGGGTCAGCACCAGCTCGCTACAGCCTTGCGCAGTGACGGTGCGCTGCACCACATTCAGCAGACTGTGGTCATTATCCGGTGCATCCAGCGGGCGGTATATCACGGTCCAGCCAGCACGCCTTAGTTCTTCAGCAAAGTGACGCATCGCCGAAAACAGCAGGGCAATTTTCTGCACATGGTGGGCAACGTAGGTGGTTTCTTCCGCCACTTCCGCCAGCAGCAGTATGTCCTGTTGCGGGTTCAGCGCGCGCAGGCTGGCCAGCGAGGGGGTAAGTTGATCGGCGAGAATAAGACCCAGTTTTGGCATTAGTTATACATAGGAAGCTTGATGTATAACTAATGTATAGCTTTATCGTTGCTTTTGCCAGACACGTGATGCCCTGCGGACAACCGTGTCGCGCTGATTTTCCTGCCGTATTCCGCGCAGCAGCTTGACCGGTTATGCCGCCGGGTTAATTATACAGGGCAGGCAGTACGCCTATTCGTGACCACAGGTTCTGGGAATTTCTATGCTTAACACGCGGATCCAGCATGGCGAGTTTGTTATAACCACCAATGGTAATATTCTGGTCGCCCGTTTATCCGGCAGCTGGAATGAAGAAGCAGCGCGGGCTTTTGACAAGGCCTTGCGTGAGCATGCCGCGGAGCTGTCATCCTCTCCCTGGGGGCACATGGTTCTGCTGGATGAATGGCAGTTGGGTGTGCCGGAAATGGGACCGATTATTGAGGTTTTGGTGCATTGGTGCATTGAGCATGGTTTGCGCCGCGCCGCCCATGTTTACACGCCATCATTATTGAAGAAGTTACAGCTCGAAGACATGGTAACGGAGTCGGAGCAGGACTTTCATCGCCGCGCTTTTGCCGACACTGATGCTGCCTTGCGCTGGCTTAAAGAGGAAGGTTTTGAACTGGCCACAGCACTGGACCCGTTATTGCGCGCTGACGACGTTCAGGGAACGCTGTAGCTTTGGCGTATCGCCCGGATGACCTCCGGGTTTTCCTGCATAAAACGGTCAAAGCGCTCGATCAATTGTGGGTGTTTGATGCTCGATAAATAATAAGCATAACGGTAGGGGGCAATGCTGTTCAGCGTGATCAGAGTTAAAGGTTCTGCGCGTTCAGTGGCCGCTTCCTGCGCCACACGGGTATTGAAATAGATACCGTCAATGCGCTGGTTTTCCAGCATTTTCAGCATCTGCTCCATGCCATTTACCTGAGTCAGGGACAGCTCTCCCCGTTTAATTTCTGCATTAATACCGGGGGTGGTGAAGCCCAGAATGGTGCCGATATTACGCACCGGCCCCTGATGATCTTTGAGTATCATCACCGCTTCGGTCACCTGCACCACCGGCTGGCTGTAGTGGATGGTGAGTCCGGCTTTGAGGTTTTCTGACCACTGAGGATTATCGGGGAATTTAAAGTCGAGCTGTTGTTGGGTAAATAACATAAACAAGCGTGGCACCGGCAGCGGATAATAATCGGCCATCAGGTGGGCATCGGTCAGAAAGCTATCGAGGATATCCCGTGCCAGACCACTGTAGCGGTCATTTTGTATATGGTAGTAGGGTGCATAGTCGGTCGTTTCCACGCCGATCACCAGGGTGTCAGGTGCAAACTGGCCGTTGGTTAAGGCAGCAGATTGGTTGCCGGAAGCAGGCTCCGCTGATGCTGGCGCTGACAAGAGCATGAATGCGGTTATCAGCCAGAAAAGACGCGATACTGTACCCATGATTGGTTGTTTGTTAGCCAATGTTTCCACAGACTAGCAGAGAAATGTCACTGAGATCAGTCCCAGGTATGAATTTTTGTCAAATTGAGCCGTTACCGGCATCGTGGCCGACTTCATTCACAACTCATCTGCTCTTATCATGACGCCCTTTTTCAGCTTTCATGCACACACCCTGTGTATCCCCCATCACTATATGCCCTTGCCTATGGATGCTGCCCATGACCGTCATGCCTGATTTGCCGCCCGTCCGCCACTGGCATTTGTTCTGCCGGGTGATCGATAACTTCGGCGATATCGGTGTGTGCTGGCGTCTTGCCCGGCAATTACGTCAGCAGCATGGTCAGCAGGTAACGCTGTGGGTGGATGATCTGGTCAGTTTTTGCGCCTTGTGTCCGGCGCTGGATATCAACCAGGCCGAGCAACAACAGCAGGGCATTATTATCCGTCACTGGACAGAGGACTTTGCGCCGCTCAGTCCGCAGCAGACCGGTGATGTGGTGATTGAGGCCTTTGCCTGTGAGTTACCCGACCGTTATATCGCCGCCATGGCGCAGCGCCGTCAGGCCGCGTGCTGGATTAATCTGGAGTATCTGAGTGCCGAAGATTGGGTGCCTGGCTTTCATCTCAGCCAATCGCCGGTGCACAACATGAGCAAGACCTTTTTCTTTCCCGGTTTTGTCGCCGGTACCGGTGGCCTGTTGTATGAACCGGAGTTGGCGTTGTTGCCGCAACACATGGCGCAGCCGCTGGCACGGCAGGCGTTTCTGGCCGAATTTGGTCTGGCGGAAACTCTGGCCGGATGCGCGTTGCAGATCAGCCTGTTTGCCTATGAAAACCCGGCACTGGAAGGGTTGCTGGATGCGTTGGCCGCGCACCCGCAGAGCGTGCATCTGTTGGTTCCGGCGGGGCGTATATCGGCCGGTCTGGATGCCTGGCTAGGCGAAGTGACGGCGGCAGGTAATACCTATCGCCGCGCATCATTAAATATTTCTGTGATGCCGTTTATGTCGCAGCAACGTTATGACCAGTTGCTGGCGATGTGCGACCTGAATTTTGTGCGCGGAGAAGAATCGTTCGTGCGTGCGCAGATGTTGGGCAAACCGATGCTGTGGCATATTTACCGTCAGGAAGATGATGCACATCTGCTTAAGCTGGACGCTTTTCTGCAGCATTATCTGCACGGCACGAAGCGCTTTGAGAGTGGTGATAAACCCTCATTATCGTCGCTGCTGATGACGGCATTCAGGTACTGGAATCAGGCCCCTTTGGCGGTACCGTTTAATGGCTCCGACACCCATGCAGACTGGTGTGAGGTGCTGCAACAATTACCGCTCTGGCAGGCCCATTCACAGGCCTGGCAGCAGCAGCTGTTGGCGCTTGGGGACCTCGCATCAAATCTCGTGCATTACGCCACGGATCGGGTATAGTGCAGCGCATTTTTAACGACTGATATCCGGTAATTCTCTATGAAAACTGCTAACGAATTTCGTGCCGGTCAGGTACTGAGCCTGAATGGTCAGGCATGGGTTGTCCTGAAAGCTGAATTCAACAAATCCGGCCGTAACGCCGCTGTTGTAAAGATGAAACTGAAGAACCTGCTGACCGGTGCGTCGCAGGAGCCGGTTTTCAAGGCTGACGACAAACTCGAACCGATCATTCTGGAACGCAGTCAGGTAACCTACTCTTACTTCGCAGACCCGCTGTACGTGTTTATGGACGAAGAGTACAACCAGATCGAAGTGGAAAAAGAAAACCTGGGCGATACCCTGAACTTTATGACCGACGGCATGACCGACGTGTGTGAAGCGGTTTTCTACGAAGGCAAAGCGATCAGCATCGAACTGCCAACCACCATCGTCCGTACTGTGTCTTACACCGAGCCTGCGGTTCGTGGTGATACCTCTGGTAAAGTGATGAAAATGGCCACTCTGGAAAACGGTTATGAACTGCAGGTTGCTGCATTTGTTGAAATCGGTGATGCGGTAGAAATCGACACCCGTACCGGTGAGTTCAAAGGCCGCGCAAAAAGCTGATCTGCTTTTTCCCGCCACATAAAAAAGCTGCTCCGGCAGCTTTTTTTATACCTGTCATATCTCTTTCAGCCCCTTCTTTTGATTCATCTTCTGGCTACATCGTCTTTTCGAAGCCATGTTCGGCTTTTCTTAAACCTGCAAAAACTCAGCTTTTAGTTGCAGAAGTATCGACAGATGTTTTGTCTTCAGCGGTCAGGCAGCACACTCAAATACTGGCACTGATCTTGAAAGAGGTCTGACTAACCGTCCCGACTCAATGGCAACTTTGTTCGCTGTGAGCCTTTTTGGTGCGTTCGGTAACGCCGTTGAAATCCAGCTGCGCTACAACAGGGCGCGACTACTGGGAGCTACAACAGTACGCAACAACAGGACACTGCAGCAGAACGATGCGGCAGGACGAGATGGGACTGGCGGAACAGAAACATTGCGTCTGACAGCAGACGGCAAGGAGTGATATGTCGATCGAGTGGAAGGAATACACCCCAGAGGGTGAGTTTTATGACGAACTGTTCAGCAGTGCCGGCAACCCCCGCCAGCCCGCCAAACGTCTTGTTAACTATCTGAGTTCGCTGTCGGAAGACGACATTATTTCGCGCAAAATTGCTGCCGATGCCACCATCAAAGAAATGGGGGTGTCGTTCACGGTATACACCGAAGGTGGCAATATCGACCGTGCCTGGCCTTTTGATATTGTACCGCGGGTTATTTCCCGCAGTCAGTGGGATAAAACAGCAGCGGGCCTGAAGCAGCGGCTGACGGCGCTGAATATGTTTATTGACGATCTGTATCACGATCAGAAAATTATCCGCGACGGCATCATCCCGGAGTTTGTCCTCAAGCAATCCAAAAATTACCGTAAAGAATGCGAAGGCGTCAGACCGCGTTTTGGCGTTTGGGCTCATGTCTGCGGCACGGATCTGGTGCGCGATAAAGACGGCCAGTTTTATGTACTGGAAGATAACCTGCGCGTACCGTCCGGTGTGTCTTATATGCTGGAAAACCGCTCGATTATGAAACGGGTTATTCCGGAAGTATTCGAGAAGGTGAATATCGCTCCGGTGGGTGATTATCCGGAACATTTATTCGAAACCCTGAGTTCGCTGTCGCCGCGTCGTGTGAGTAAACCGGTGATTGTGGTAATGACACCGGGTATTTATAACTCGGCGTATTTTGAACATGCCTTCCTTGCCCAGCGTATGGGGGCAGAATTAATCGAAGGCAGTGATCTTGTCGTTGGTGATGACGACTGCGTGTATATGAAAACCATTGCTGGTCTGGAACGGGTTGATGTGATTTATCGCCGTATCGACGATCTGTTTCTTGATCCGGAAGTTTTTGACTCGGAATCTGTATTAGGTGTGGCGGGCTTAATGCGTGCCTGGCGTGCGGGTAATGTGGCTCTGGCGAATGCTCCGGGTGCCGGTGTTGCCGATGATAAAGTGGTGTACGCCTTTGTTCCCCAGATTATTAAATATTATCTGGGTGAAGAGCCCCTGATTCCGAACGTTGAAACCTTTTTGTGTTACGACGATAAACAACGTGAATATGTATTGGCCAACCTCGATAAACTGGTGGTGAAACCGGCCAACGAATCTGGTGGCTACGGTATGCTGATTGGTCCGCACTCGACCAAAAAAGAACGTGAAACCTTTGCCGAATTAATTAAAGCTAACCCGCGTAATTATATTGCTCAGCCAACGCTGGCACTTTCTACGGCACCGGCGCTGATCAGTAAAAACAAACTTGAACCACGTCACCTGGATTTACGTCCGTTTATTCTGCAAGGCCGGGATACTTATGTAACGACCGGCGGCCTGACCCGTGTTGCCATGAAAAAAGGCTCGCTGGTGGTTAACTCTTCGCAGGGCGGCGGCAGCAAGGATACCTGGATTGTCGATAACCTAACGCAGAAGCAAAGCCAGAGCCAGTCGCAAGGCAGCAGTGATAAGACAAGTAAGGCAGGTGAATAATGTTATCAAAAGTTGCAGAACGGATTTATTGGGCGGCGCGTTATCTGGAACGCGTGGAGAGTACGGCGCGCCTGCTCAGTATTTATGACAAATTGTTATTCGACTTGCCACGTCAGGTTAACCTGGGCTGGTATAACCTGATTGTGATTAACAGTCTGGAGCAGGATTTTAACGAACGTTACTCCGTGCGTGATGAACGTAATGTGGTGAAGTTTCTACTGGGCGACGAAAGCAATTATTCCTCTGTTATCAGTTCATTGCAGGCAGTACGGGAAAATATCCGTACCACCCGCGATGTGATTCCACCGGAAACCTGGGAAATGGTGAATGAGTTAACACTCTATGTGCAGGAAAACCTGACTCAGGGAATTAACCGCAGTAATCGCCATGAGTTTCTCGATAATATCATTAAAGCCTGTCAGCAGGTGGTCGGTCTCTGGTATGTCAATATGCCACGTGACGAAGCCTGGGATATGGTGCAGCTGGGTCAGAATCTGGAGCGTGCGGATATGACCACCCGCAATCTGGATGCCGGCGTCGCGGCGATTCTGCAGGTTGAGGACGATGACTTCGCGGTCAACAGCCGGCAGATTATCTGGGGCAATGTATTGCGTTCATTAAATGCCGATCAGCCATACCGACGGACAACACGATCGTCGGTGAAAGGCGATCTGGTGGTGCGCTATTTATTGGCTGATGAGGATTTTCCCCGTTCGCTGCTGTATTGCGTCACGCAAATGACCGATGTTGCCAGCGGTCTGCCAAAATCCAAAGCGGTGGTTACTTTTTTACGCCAGTTACAGGAAGAGATTCCTGCTTGTGCTGAACCGGAAGAATTAGGCGAAGTCTTCCGCGATATGCTCAATACCCTGCAACTGACCATGGCCGAAGCGCATACTCTGATTGGAAAAACCTGGTTTTTATCCGATCAGTAATCGTTGCCAGCCAGATTGTACAAACAGGCCTCAGTAAATTTGTGTCGGAGACACTATGACCATCCGGGTTGCACTACAGCACAACACGTATTACCACTTTGATCGCGCGGTTAATCTTTCGCCTCATGTGATCCGTCTTCGTCCGGCACCTCACAGCCGTACTCCTATTCACAGCTACAGTCTGAAAGTGACTCCGGCAGAGCACTTTATTAACTGGCAGCAGGATGCCTACGGTAATTTTCTGGCACGTATCGTATTTCCGGAGAAAACCCGTGAATTATCGGTTGAGGTGGAAGT
The DNA here is from genome assembly GCF_025318105.1 of Thalassolituus pacificus. NCBI lineage: Bacteria > Pseudomonadati > Pseudomonadota > Gammaproteobacteria > Oceanospirillales > Oceanospirillaceae > Thalassolituus > Thalassolituus pacificus. Next base: position 84,182 of record NZ_JAOANI010000012.1, on the reverse strand, counting down.
TATTGCCGATATGACGGTTATTAATCCCTTTGATTTTTTTCTGGAAGAGTATGCTGAGAACTTTCCATTCAAATACGATAAACAACTGAAAAAAGAATTAACGCCTTATCTTAAAATCAGTACAGAAGGCCGGCGATTTGCTAAGCAATTGGCTAAGGTCCCGCGACAAAAACAACGCACGATTGATTTTCTGGTGGCAGTGAATCAGCAGGTACAGGCATTGGTTGAATATTGCGTCCGGCTGGAACCCGGCGTGCAGACACCGGAAGAAACACTGAAACTGGCCAAAGGTTCCTGCCGCGACAGCGCCTGGTTATTGGTGCAATTACTGCGGCACAGTGGTCTGGCTGCGCGTTTTGCCTCCGGTTATCTGGTGCAGTTAACCGCCGATGAAAAAGCGCTGGATGGCCCTTCCGGGCCGGAAAAAGATTTTACCGATCTGCACGCCTGGTGTGAGGTATTTATTCCCGGTGCTGGTTGGGTGGGTCTTGATCCAACCTCCGGATTGTTTGCCGGGGAAGGGCATATTCCTCTGGCATGCACACCCGATCCGGTATCTGCCGCGCCGATTCAGGGGGCAACAGATAAATGCAAAGTCAGCTTTGATTTCAGCAATACTGTCGAACGGATTCTGGAAGATCCCAGAGTCACCAAGCCGTACAGCGATGATCAATGGGCGGATGTTATAGCCCTTGGAGATGCGGTTGATGCCATGCTGGAACACGACGATGTGCGTCTGACCATGGGTGGCGAGCCGACGTTTGTATCGGTTGATGATATGGAATCGGCGCAATGGAATACCGCTGCGCTGGGCAAAGAAAAATTGGCTCTGGCAAAGAGTTTATTGCTGCGTTTACGTAATCATTTTGCGCCACGCGGTTTGCTGCATTACGGTCAGGGAAAATGGTATCCGGGTGAAGAAGTTCCGCGCTGGGCGCTGGGATTGTTCTGGCGTACCGATGGCGAACCGTTATGGCGTAATCCGGGTCTGTTGGCTCGGGTGGATCAGGATTATGGACACGAGCTTGCTCAGGCTGAGGCATTTTCCCGCCTGCTCTGTACCCGTCTGGGGTTGGATGCCGGTTATGTACAGCCGGCCTATGAAGATGGCCTGCATTATTTATTACAGGAGCAAAATTTACCGGCCAACCTGGATGCACAGATTGCCGGCAGTAAAGACAGTCTGACGCGCCGGCGTCTGGCGCGTGTACTGGATCAGGGGTTGGATACGCCAACCGGATTTATTTTGCCGTTAAGCTGGAAAATGAGCAGCAATTGCTGGCAATCCAGTTTGTGGGAGTTCCGTCGTGGCCGTTTGGTATTAATTCCCGGCGATTCCCCCATCGGTCTGCGTTTACCGCTGGACAGTCTGCCCTGGGTGAAAGAGTTACCGCCATCAATTGAAGCGGACCCTTTCCGTGAGCACCCGCCGTTGCCTCCTCATGAGCAGCTGGCTCAGGCGGCGTTTGCTCCGTTATCGGCTGTGCAGTCCGCCGACGTGCAAAAACAAGCGCCACAAGGTGTTAAAAAAGAGGCAGAGGAAACAACAGAAGACGCGACTGCGAATGATGCTGAAGATGTTGTGCGTACGGCCCTGGCGATCGAAGCGCGGGACGGAAAATTACATGTGTTTATGCCGCCGTTAAGTTATCTGGAGCATTACGTTCAGTTATTGGCGCAGCTGGAGGCCTGTGCGGCGCAATTAAAATTACCGTTAATGATCGAAGGTTATGAGCCTCCGCGTGATCCTCGGCTGCAGAAATTGTTGGTAACACCCGATCCGGGTGTGATTGAAGTGAATATTCACCCGGCCAGCCACTGGCGTGATCTGGTCAGTAATATGACCGAGCTTTATCAGGCTGCCCGTGAGTCACGTTTGGGTGCCGAGAAATTTATGCTGGATGGCCGTCATACCGGTACCGGTGGCGGTAATCATATTACGCTGGGCAGTCACTCGGCGGCGGACAGTCCGTTATTGCGCCGGCCGGATTTGCTGCGCAGCTTTGTTACGTTCTGGCAGCATCATCCATCGTTGTCTTATTTATTCTCCGGTGCTTTTGTTGGCCCGACCAGTCAGGCGCCGCGGGTGGATGAAGCACGGGATGAATCACTGTATGAACTGGAAATCGCTTTCCAGCAGATACCCGATGGAGAAGTGCCACAACCCTGGTTGGTTGATCGTATATTGCGTAATTTATTGATCGACGTAACCGGTAATACCCATCGTGCTGAATTCTGTATCGATAAATTATTTGCCCCCGGCAGCAGCAGTGGTCGTTTAGGCTTACTCGAATTCCGTGGCTTTGAAATGCCACCGCATTCGCGTATGGCGCTGGTGCAGGCATTATTAATCCGGGCGCTGGTCGCTCGTTTCTGGCGCCAGCCTTATAAAAAACCTTTGGTACGCTGGGGTACACAATTACACGATAAATTTATGCTGCCGCATTTTGTCTGGCGCGATGTCTGCGATGTGGCGGCAGACCTGCAGGCGCATGGTATTGATTTCCGCGCTGAATGGCTGCGTCCATTTGAAGAGTTCCGCTTTCCACATTATGGCCGGGTACAGCTGGACGACATCAGCATTGAATTGCGCTGGGCGATTGAACCCTGGAACGTATTGGGCGAAGAGGTCAGTAGCTTTGGCACTGCCCGTTATGTGGATTCATCGGTTGAGCGCCTGCAGGTTAAAGTGACGGGTATGACGGCTGAGCGCTATGTGCTGGCCTGTAACGGCCGCCGCGTTCCGCTAAGTGAAACCGGGCGCAAAGGTGAATCTGTGGCTGGCGTGCGCTACAAAGCCTGGGCTCCGCCTTCGGCGTTGCATCCAACGGTCGATATTCATGCGCCGCTGGTATTTGATCTGATTGATACCTGGAATGGCCGCTCGATTGGCGGTTGTACTTATCATGTCAGCCATCCCGGTGGCCGCAGCTATGACAGCTTTCCGGTCAATGCTTTTGAGGCGGAGTCTCGCCGGGTGAATCGGTTCAGCGAGCTGGGCCATACTCAGGGTGTGTATTCACCCCGACCGGATATTGATGCTTTACGTCAGTTCTTCCCGCACCATGATCCGAAACCCATGAGTCCGCCGCCGGAAGAAGCGCCGGCCGATTATCCGAATACCCTTGATCTGCGCCGGATGGGTTAAGATGAACATCAGGTTCAACCTGAGCGGCAGGTACACAACAATGGATATTGCGGTTTTATGAGTGTTTCCCCAGCCAACAACAACCCTGCGATGATCTACCAGCCCGTCAGTGGGTTGGTGGATGATGCTTTCGATGCCGAAGGTCAGATCAAACCGCACTGGCATTACCTGCTGGGCAGTCTGGATGAACTGGGCGCGGAAGCCTTTGCCGAGCGTCAGCAAAAAGCACTGCGTATCCTGCGGGATGATGGGGCAACCTATAACATATACGGTGATACCAGCTCGCCTGCGCATACCTGGGGACTTGATCTTGTCCCGAATATTATCAGCAGCGATGACTGGGCCGATGTTGAAGCCGGTCTGCTGGAGCGGGCGGAATTATTCAATCTGTTGTTGCGCGATATTTATGGTCAGCGTCGTTTAATTAAAACGGGCGTGATTCCGCCAGAGGCTTTATTTTGCCATCGCGGATTTCTGCGTGCCTGCCATGGTATTCAGTTACCCGGCGATCATGACCTGATTATTCATGCCGTGGATTTAATGCGCGGTGCTGACGGCCGTATGTGGGTGCTGGGTGACCGTACTCAGTCACCCAGCGGAGCCGGTTATGCACTGGAAAACCGCACCGTTATGTCGCGGGTATTTCCCAGCTTGTTTCGCGACAGCCATGTGCATCGGCTGGCGGCATTTTTTCAGCGACTGCGGGCGAAGCTGATCAGCCTGTCTCCTAATATTCATCAACCCAGAGTCGCGGTATTAACGCCGGGCGCGCACAACGAAACGTATTTCGAGCATGCGTATATGGCGAACTACCTCGGTTTTCCGTTGGTGCAAAGTGACGATCTGGTGGTGCGTAACGGATTTCTGTGGATGAAATCCCTTGATGGTCTCAGCCGGGTGGATGTTTTATTACGCCGGGTGGATGACTGGTTTTGTGATCCGGTGGAATTACGCTCTGACTCGCGTCTGGGAGTGGCCGGTTTACTCGAAGTTGTGCGGGCCGGCAATCTGGTGGTGGCTAATCCGTTAGGTTCCGGGGTACTGGAAAATCCGGTGTTTTTACGCTATTTGCCGGAGATAGCCAAAGCCCTTCTGGGGCGGGAATTGCGTTTACCATCGGTGCCAACCTATTGGTGCGGTGATCAAAATGATCTCGATTTTGTGCAGAAAAATTTCTCCGACCTGGTCATTAAACCCGTCTACCGCAACATCGATAGTCGCAGTGTTCAGGTCGCCGGTTTAAGCGCGGATGAGCAACAACAATTACTGGCAAAAATTAAAGCCGAGCCGCTGCAATATGTTGCTCAGCCTATGGTCGTTGCAGGACATATTCCCACGTTTGAAAATGGCAATGCACTGGTTCCGCGTCCGGCCATTCTGCGTTCTTTTGCCGTCGCCAGCGATTCTTCCTACACCCTGATGCCCGGTGGTCTGACCCGGGTTGGCAACAGTGAAAACAGTTTTGTTATTGCCAATCAGGCCGGTGCCCGCAGTAAAGATACCTGGGTTGTGGCTTCCGAACCTGAACGTGTTCCGGCAGATAGTGCGCAGGATGACAGCGTGGTGGTGCGTGAAGCCGATCTGATCAGCCTGCCCAGCCGGGTGGTGGAAAACCTGTTCTGGATGGGACGTTATGCCGAGCGTGCAGAAACCACCCTGCGCATGTTACGCACAACCTTTATGCTGCTTAATGGCGAAGAGCCTATCAGTGACGCGGTTAAGCAACCCTTACTACAGGCCTTGCTGGCGGTGGCTGCTATACCGCCTGCCGACGAAGCCAGCGATAATCGCTTCGTTGCCGCGGAACAGCGTCTGCAGCAGCTGGTGTCTGACGGCAGCCTGACCAACAGCATTGCTACCAGCCTGAATGCGATGCTGTATTGCGCCGACGAAACCAAAGAACTGTTGTCGTCCGACACATTCCGCGTGATTAACGATATCCGCGATGCATTGCAGGTATTGCCCGGTAATTTGAACGCCAGTCTGGGCTCGGCACCGGAAGAAGCGCTTGATCCTTTGGTCACTGCATTAATGGCCTTTGCCGGGCTGACGCAGGAAAGTATGAGCCGTGGATTTGGCTGGCGTTTTATGGAAATGGGACGGCGACTGGAGCGTGCACAACAGATCAGTCTGGCGGTGAATTATTTACTGGTTCCGGAATTTTCATCGCAGGATCAGAATAAACTGGCGGAGGCGTTATTATTATCGCTGGAAAGTCTGATCAGTTACCGTCGCCGTTATCGTGGCCGGATGGTACTTGATACCAGTCTTGATCTGGTATTGCTGGACAGTAGTAATCCGCGCTCATTAATTTATCAGCTGGGGCAATTGGGGGAGCATTTACGTGCTTTACCGAAAGCGGCCGTCGGCTTGCACGAACTCAGCCGGGAAGAGCGAACTCTGCTCGAAACCGAAGTGCTGATAAAATTGGCATCGCTGAAAAATCTGGTTCAGACCGATGCCGGTCTTCGTCCGCATTTACTGGAAACAATGAGCCGCTGCCGGGAGTTACTGGCTGAGATCAGCGAGCAGATAACCGATAAATATTTTGATCACCGTGAAGCTTCCCAGCAGCTGGTGCACAGCAACCGGGAGAGTCTCTGATGCGTTACCGCGTGTGTCATATTACCGAGTATCAGTATCAAAGCCGGGTTTCTCATTGTTATAACCTGGCGCATTTAATGCCACGTAATACACGGCGGCAGCAATGTATTAATACTCAGCTGGACGTTCAGCCAGCGGCTTCGTTCAGCGTGCGCCGTGAAGACTATTACGGCAACTGGGCGCAGCATTTTGAGATTCAACAGCCGCATAAAATCCTGCGTATTATTGCCACCACCGATGTGCAAACCAATGTGCAGGATACGGTGATGAATCTGGATCTGGGCATAACCTGCGGCGCGGCGCTGCAGCAGATGCAGAATAATCAGGATGAAGCCGTTTTAATGGCGCGTGAGTTTATGCTGGATTCGCCAATGATTCGTGCCAATGATGCGTTGCGTGACTATGCGGCTGGTATTTTTCAGCCGGAAAAATCATTACTGTCGGCGGTTATGGCGTTAACGCAGAAAATCTACAGCGAATTTACTTACAGCCCGCAGGCGACAACCATCGCAACGCCTATTGATGAGGTGATGCAGAACAAACAGGGCGTATGCCAGGACTTTGCCCATTTGCAGATTGGGTGTTTGCGTGCACTCGGATTTGCTGCCAAATACGTATCCGGTTATCTCGAAACGTTGCCGCCCCCCGGACAGGAAAAAATGCTTGGTGCCGATGCCAGCCATGCCTGGATTTCCGTATTTGCTCCGGGAGAAGGGTGGTTCGAATTTGATCCGACCAATAATTGCATGGCTGGTGAACAGCACATTATTACCGCCTGGGGACGGGATTATTTTGATGTGACGCCCTTATGCGGCGTTATTTTTGGCGGTGGGGAAAATCCGACGCTCAGTGTATCGGTGGATGTGCGCAGGCTATAACCCTGCGCGCATTACCTTTTATGCCGGTCAGTTCAGGCGAAAGCCGCTGATGACCGTACTCCGCTCTTCGCTGGCGGCTGCAATGTCTGAGTTCAGATCGTTGACGCTGTTCAGACTGCTGAATAACCCCAGAATCTGATCGTTGGCTTTAGCAAAAGAAGCCGCCATCGAAGCGCTGGTCTCGGTGCTGTTAGTCATGGCATCAATAGAGCGATTGGCACTTTGTTTCAGGTTTTCAATCAGCCCCTGAATTTCTCCGGTACTGCTCTGGGTTTTGCTGGCCAGATTACGTACTTCATCAGCAAACACAGTAAAACCACGGCCTTGTTCACCGGCACGTGCCGCTTCAATGACCGCATTAAGCGCCAGTAAATTGGTTTGTTCTGCAATGCCGCGGATTGTTTGCAGGATGCCGTAGAAATCGACACCCGTACCGGTGAGTTCAAAGGCCGTGCAAAAAACTGATCTGCTTTTATCCTGTTCCGGAACTTCACTTCAGATAATAGGTGCGGATACTCAGATCACCGAAGTTATGGTCACAGACTTTGTCATATTCGCGCATCTCGGCCGGCAGATTCAGATAAGCAGATTCCGTCAGCAGGATTTCCCAGGCGGCTGCGGTATCTTCACCCAGTTTACTGGCTTCATTAACCGGGTCGCCGAAGATTTCACGATCGTGAAAATTAAGTAATTCACCAAAGGCGATACCTGCGGCAATTTCGATATTGTGATGATGGGGGAATTGCTGGTTATCCTGATGTAATAGCTCACGTATTTCGCGTAATGCATTCAGTGCAGAAGCACTGTCGGCAAATAATACAAAAGCATCGTCGGCCACGTATTTGATCAGGGTACCGTTAAATTTTTGGGTGACGGCTTCAACGATGCCCTGCATACGCTGAATTAATGCCAGGTAATAGACAATGCCCTTTTCCTTGGTAATGGCCGAGAAGCGGCTCATATCGGTAATCAGTACCGCTGCTGTTGTTCCATAGTTTTGCCACACTGCCTGCGCTGAATCCGGACAGTTATGATTTAAGTGATGCTGCTGCAGTAACTCTGCCAGCAGTGAATGATCATTAACCCGCATAATACCTTTCCTGATGTTTTATCGTTCATGCTGTCGTTCTGATAGTGATGCATGATGGTATTACATAAAAATAATTCTGTCCCTGAGCGAAATTGTCCGGATTTCATACAGCTCTGGTCAAGGTTTTTATGGTGCAGGCAGAAGGTGAATAAAGATAGATATTCAGGTTCAGTGGAAAGGTTGTTAAGGCCGGTGATCCTGTGGGTGATCCTAGGGGGGGCGCTATATAGCCTGATTTCGGGAAACATTAACGCCACTGCAATGCGCATCACCTGCGTATTGCAGTGGCCTGATATTTAGCTCAGGCGAAAGCCCTGAATCATGGTTTTTAATTTGTTGGCAATACCGGCCAGTTCCGACGATTTGCTGCCGGTAGATTGGGCGGCCTCGCGGGTATAGACCGCAATTTCTTTGGCTTCCTGCAGGTGTTGGTTAATACCACTGATAACGGTGCTTTGCTCTTCACTGGCGGCAGCAATTTCAGAGTTAAGGTCGTTAACGGTGTTCAGGCTGCCGAATAATCCCAGAATCTGATCGTTGGCTTTAGCAAAAGAAGCCGCCATCGAAGCGCTGGCCTCGGTGCTGTTGGTCATGGCATCAATGGAGCGATTGGCACTTTGTTTCAGGTTTTCAATCAGACCCTGAATTTCACCGGTGCTGCTCTGGGTTTTGCTGGCCAGATTACGTACCTCGTCGGCCACGACCGCAAAGCCCCGGCCTTGTTCACCGGCACGTGCCGCTTCAATGGCTGCATTCAGTGCCAGCAGATTGGTTTGCTCGGCAATGCCGCGGATTGTTTGCAGGATGCCGTAGATACCATCGACCTGATTGCTCAGCTCGGCGACATCGGAAGAGCTGCTGTTAATAATATTACCCAGTTCTCCAAACTGATTATTCAGTGCCTTAATATCGTTGCTGAGTGCGCGGCCGGTACTGTTGACCTCAGATACCTGAGAGTGGGCCTGATGAACATTACGGGTAATTTCGGCTGATGCAGAAATTAATTCGCTCATGGCACTGGATACGCCGTCCATAATACGCGACATACTTTGCGCATGGCGGGTATTTTCAGCGGAGTTATTATTCAGTACAGATGAACTTTGGTTCAGTGCTGCCGATGCGTCGGCCATACCTCCGACCATATCATCAACGCGCTGCATAAATCGGTTAAGGCGTTCAGCCAGAGGTCGCAGTTCATTCATATTTTGCAACGGCACGCGATAGGATAACGGGGTTTCTGGCCGTGACAGAGTCTCGACCGATGAGGTCAGATGCGTAAAACCATTGGTGATCCGGCGCACGGTGAGCAGCGATAAGATAATCAGCACAATGGACACTGCGGTCAGAACGGGAATAGCGACACTGGCTTGTTGGCTGAAAATTTCCTGCCACTGGCTGGCCATAAAACGTTGCAGTTCCTGCTCTGAAGGGACTGTATCCTTGTTGGCCAGATAACGGCTGACCTGATCGATAAGGTAGTCGCGTTGAACCTGCATATCGGCAATGGCTTTGCCCATCACCAGAATGATGGTGAGTATGGCAGGCAGAGCTGCAGCAATTACCAGCTTACGTTGCACGGTCATTAGGGGTGGCATCCATTCTGAGTGAAGATGCCTTAAGTGTAGACAACGACGTCAGATATGCGTTTTTAGCCTGTTGCTGTGCGTACTCTGAGAAATAAAAAAGCCCCAACCAAACTGCGGTTGAGGCTTCTCTATTTGTATGGTGGAGATGGCGGGATTGACTGATGTCCTTCGGACCAGCGTCGTACCTTCGCTGTTGTCTCGCCAGCTCGACTACGCCCGCTACGTGGCTTCAATGCGATCCATAAAATGGTTCAGGCCATTTCCCAGCGCGCTGAGTTCGTTTATATCCCGTGCCTGCAGGCGATGGAGAGCGGGGTAGCGGGATCGGCGATGCGGGTAACACCTTCAGCCAGATTATTCAGACCGGGGGTAATGCGTTTAACGCTGGTCAGTGCAACGAAAACCAGAACCGGAATCGCGATTTCGGCTTTTTCATAAAAAAATGTCTCAAATTCGCGGCTGATGAGCGTGCGCAAAGCGTATTCATCCGGTACCGCTGGCATAGCGACGATCTGGCAGCTGAGGCTGTCGATCAGGTTATCGCGTTGGGCAAACATGTCGATGACCGCTTTCGTGATGATCACAAACAGCGTCAGCTGGGCCGGAAGGGCAGAAACAATGATCAGTTTTCGTTGGACGCTCATACCAGCTGTCCGTTGGGTAGGTAGTAAAACTGATAATTCTAGTAGCAACTTCCGTAGATGCCCGGCTTACGGATAAACCGTGCTGCAGGCTTGCCACATTGGCAGCTTTGGTCCTGAGTGGGGCCGGAAACAGTTGACCATTACACTAGTTTCACCCCTAAAAAGTTGATGGCGTTGGTGTATGATCTTGCGCGCTTTCATCGACTTTATTTTAGGTCGTAATTGGAATATATAACTTCGGAAATCGTAATTTCTGTAAAAATCGATGCTATTTGTTAAGGCACCTCTGAATAATTCAGTGCCCGCTTCGGCTTACTGAAAAAGTTCAGATCAAGACGCTATGTTGAAGGCACTATATTGAAGGCATCATGGGTTACGTCAAAACGTGACAACACCGAGCTGGATTTTTTTCAGCAAGCCCCTAAGGGCGTGGGCTGCAGAGCGTTTTGACGGTGTTGTCGATTTTATAAAGGACTCGCCATTCACTGCAACCGACGCCTTGTCAAAAGCACTCTGCAGCACTCACGCGAAGCTGTGCAGAATTATTCAGAGGTGCCTTAAACCCTAATTGGTTAGATATATACTCTACACGATCTGAAACATTACCTTTCACAACCTTGTAAGCAATGTCACGCCGGTTAAGCTCTTTCTCGTACCACTCCTGTTGACGTTGGCGGAACGCCGGATCTTGCCGCGTACCATCCTGAACAAAGTCAAAATCTGCGGCACACAGAAATACGTGGTCATAGTGTCGGGTGGCTAGCACTTCTAACGCTGGATCTACGTGGTCAAACAAAACCTGGGAATAGAGAGCTGTGGTGAGTGGGCTGGTATCGCATACGAGCCATTTATTGGATTTTTGTGCGAGAGCCTGTTCACGAGCGACCTGAGTTTGTCCGATATGGAGCATATCTTCGAATATAAGTTTGCCGTTGCGCTCATCCCAGCGCTCCCGACCATATTCTGGTGCCCATTGTGTCTCTAACTCAGAAGCCAGTGCTTCTGCCAACGTCGTCTTACCCGTGGACTCGCCACCAAGCAGAAGAATTCGTTCTACAAAATCGGCGTAGACTTCAGGTGCCATAAAGTGCCTCAAACTGTGCGGGCCAGCGCGTAGCTGTGTTCCGGATACGGGAATCTTCTGTCGATAGCGATCGACACTTCGGTGTACCGTTTCTGGAGCTTGAGGGTCTGTTTGGCGAAAGTACTTCGTGAGTTCGGCTGCAAATCCATCTCCGTAATCTTCACTGGTGAATACTGCGTCTATGTGAGTATTAAACAAGTGCTGACATAGCCAGCCACAGAAGTAGCGGTGGTCGTTGTCAGGGGCATCGTTGTCAGGGATATCCGGCGGGTTGTCTATGCCCTGGCTCGTAGCAGCGCGTTTTAATTCGCTTTGATCCAGAACCAATATTGGCAGTTTCGGGAAGCGTTGGCGCAGCCAGGATTCGCGACGGGAGCGATTGCATCCCGGCAGCTCGGGTTCACTGTACGAAATCAGATAAAGATTTTCACATTCTGCCTGAGCCTGAGTGATCAGAAATTCGTGACCTAAATGCAAAGGACTGAATTTTCCGACCACCAGACCGTTGATAAAGCGTTGCTGGTTAAGCTGGGACATTGGCTGATGCTGTTGCGTCTATGTCTTTTGTGAGCTGTGAACGCCAGTAGAAGAATGCGACGATGGCATTCACCCAATAGCAAGCGTACAGGAAAGACGTGAGATACAGCTCGCGGCTAGCGAAAAGGGGCACTGCAATGGTGTTGACAAGAAGCCAGAACCACCATGCTTCGAGGCGGCGCTGCATCAGTAAGCATTGCGCAATAACGCTGAATGTCAGGACAAGTGAATCCAGAAGTGGTGCGTAGGCGTCGGTGAAACGGTGGAGCATCAGTGCGTATAGCGAGGCAACAAGCAGACCGAGCGGTGCAATTAGTGCAACATGGCGCAGACCTGCACGGGTGATCGGCTTTGCCTGACCATTATTTCCGCGTCGCCAATGCATCCAGCCATAAGCACTGGTGACAACAAAAAATATCTGCAGCGTTACATCGGCATAAAGCTGAGCCTGAAAGAACAGCAACCCGAACAAGACACAACCAAGAATGCCGGTCCACCAGGTGTGTACGCTGTTGCGCCCAGCCAGCAGAATAGACATGGTAGTTATCAGATTAGAGGCGATTTCCAGCGCGCTCATTGCAGTGTCCCTCCTTTCAGATTGCTTGTGTACTGCATGATTTTATCTTCTTTCTCAATGGACTTTACGTTTATGAGCTGATTGCCGAAAACAGATGCTAATGCGCTGAGGCAGGCAGGCGCATAATGCATAGACACCGGTGCGAGTGATAAGCAGAGTGAGCCGTCCGCGTTCTGATGCAAACCGAACTGAGCCAATGGCAGTGATTTTAATGCGTGAGTGATGTCGATATTGTTGACCCAATCACCGCCTTGCGTACGGAAGCGTACCGGACTACGTCCGCTCAGACCTTTAAGCAAAGGGCCTTCTGGCGAATAGGCGAGTGAGGCGAAATCGCCAGTACGATAACGCAGAAGTGGCAGGCAGAAGTTAAATCCACCGGTTAGTGTAATTTCGCCGCGTTGACCCGGGGAGACGGGTTTACCTTCGGTATCCAGAATTTCTACATAGAGTTCGGGCTGTAATAGCAGGTGTCCGCCAAGAGCTTGATCGAAAACCGCTACAGGCCCTGATTCATTTAACGAATAAATGTCGAGCACGGGAGCGTTAAAGTGGGATTCAAGTTCTGTTCTCAGTCCATCCGATAACATCATGCCAACAGATATGAGTGCTTTGGGGCGGGTGCTTAGCGGCAGATTTTTCAGTGCGCTCAGAGACAACGGATCACCCGTGTAAATCTCCGCATTCAGCGCATCGAGATAGGCTTCACGGTCACTGGGCTTTCCCCAGTCGTCAGTGTGCAGGTTGATTTTTGCCAGGCCGGATTCGCCCAGTTGCGGTGTGACCGAAATATAGGTGAAGCAACGACGCTGATATCCGACCAGCACAACCCCAACGTTATCAGGGCCGTGGCTCAGTTCGATGCCAAACCGGCGCAGTGCCCGGCGATGAAAACACAGATATGTCGCAGCGATACGGGGATGTGATGGTAACAATAATGGATTGCCACTGGTGCCTGTGGTCTGGAAATTGATCATGCGATCGAGTGGGACGCTGTCAGGCACGAAGGCGGTAATATCGCGACTGAAATCCGCTCGGGTCACTGGAGTTATGCCGCTAAATTGGGGCACTTGTCCCTGCGACCGGTAAAATGGGACGTCGCGATACACGTTATCGACAAATGTATTCAGCCAATGTGGAAGTTGACGGTCATTCCAGTCGACTCTGCTGTTATTCAGTTTTCGCTCATAGTCAGCCAGCAGGTTCAGATCCTCGGAGGTAAGCTTATTGCCACTACTGTTGCGGTAGATTGGTGCCTGTGGATGTTCGCGAAGAAATTTGAGCATACGGGCACCGTCTTCGCTCAGAGTAGGATAACGTTCCGGGTCGAAATACGGATTCATTCCCGTGTCCACTTGTCGGCAGATTCTGCGGCCGCCTGCTTTGCGAGAGCTTCACGGATAGCCCGCGCGCGGGCTTCTGCTTCGCGGCTTTCCTGTAGCAGACGATTGCGCTCAGTCGTGCTCAGGGCACTGAGACGATCTGTCGCTTGTGTAATACTTTCGCCCGCAGGGCGGTAGTCGAGGCGCGCCAGAAGGAAACGCGCAAATTCTTCACGGCGTTCACTGTCATTAATGTATTTAGTCGCCGTACTGACATCGGCCAGTTGCTGCATCGCCAGGTCGAGCAGGGACAGCAGTGCATCGGCATCATGTAATGTGCTCTTAAACCAGTCATCGTTCAGTACCCAGATGGCCAATGCTACCAACCTCAGTCGGTTGTGATCCTTTTCTGCATGACTGCCAGTGAATCGTTGCAGTTGTTCAGCAGTGGCCTGATGGCCGGTCTGGCGGAGTGTATCGTGCACCAGCGCGGCAACTGCTAGCTCGCCACGGCCATGCATTTTCGGATCATCCAGAAAATCCGCTGGTGTGGCAGATATCCGCCGCAACAGGTGTTGCAGATTTGGTCCAATGTTATTCACGCTGAAATCCTTGTCATTGAGTTCACCGGGATTATTCCGCGTTAAATTTGGCTGATGGGAGAGTACCTGAGCGCTGGCCATAGTGCCGGTGGGAGAATTCACGGGCAAATTCGAGCAATTGAGCAAGATCTGTCACTGCATAAACCTCCCAACCTTGCTGATCCTGTGCCTTGCGCAGGTCGTTTGCGTAGGTGGCGTTCTGTGTTGTCCATTCGCGATACAGGTTCAGAGCCATGGTGCCGCCGGCACGGCCCTTTTCCAGAGCCATTGCCGCGATATCCCAACCACTGTTGCCCCGCTCATCCTGATCAAACATGGTGGTGATACCGTCATCGGATATGTGCAGGATATGACAGTCGCGATCCTGTAGATCACGCTGGGCAAAGGTGTCGCGCAGTTTGTGAATCGGAAACGCTGTGGCCCCTCCGAAATGGCCGGTTAATATACTCAGAATGCTGTCTTCGTCACGAACGAATCCTGGGGTGGAGATACACTGGTGTTTGCCGCTCCATAACGTGGCTTGCACGCGCGCTCCGCTGCGTAGAGCCGACAGGCAGATAACTGCTCCCGCGAGAGCCATATAAGAAATACGTTGCTGCGGGTTTGGCATAGAGCCTGAGCTGTCGACATAGATATCCAGATCCACTGGACGTGTCGCAGGTTCTGCACCCGCCACCATGCCATGCCGGTGTTTCAATGTGGTAATTCCTGGCACTGGCTGTGGTGAATAGCTGAGGCTCTGTAGCCAGTCGATTTCGTCCAGAGCGTCACCCATCTCCCATACATCGAGTCCTTCCATCTGTGGCTCCAGAGTCTGTGGTGCGGCACGTTTAGGAAATGGGATCAGATAGGGTAAAGCGGCTTCACGGTAGTAGCGGACAGCCAGTTCATGGTCGCTGAGCTTCAGGCCTGCTGCACGCAGAATTTCGCCATATTCGAACGGTTCCCGACGTTGTCCCCGGCCGGGAATTATCTGTTCATCCCGTGGAGTGTCTGATGCTTCTTCTTCATCGGGGTCAATGTCTGTGATCAGAGGATCTTCCGACGGGTGCAACTGCGGCACCTTTTCATCATCGTCAAAATCAATCAGACCTGTGGGTTCGCAGTCCTGACCTGCTGATTGAGTATCCATGAGTTGTTGAAGAGCTTTTTCCTGCGCTTCTTTTTCCTGCTCTGCCGCATGTAGATAGGGCAGCAGTAACGCGGCAAATCGCGCTCCACCGGTCAACCAGTCATTGGCGTACACCCGCACAAGACGCGCTCCCAGCCACGCATGAGTATTGAACAGACTGTCTTCAACCATTACGCCGAGCGCACCGCGATCAAGTTGCCATAAAATTTCGTAAATCCGCAGGTAGAGGGCCCATACACCTGGCTTCCGGATAGGATCGTCATAGTCGACCAGACGTTGATAGATGGCGTGCATACGCAGCCCGCTTTGTCGTTGCAGGCGATCGTTGATCAGTAGGTCGGTATAGAGGTTCGCCACCATTGGCGCGTGTTGCTCAAGTGTTGGCAGGCCCTGGCGGATTCGTGCCAGCAGTCGATAGTGATCACTGGCGTTGGCCGGAGCTAATACATGGTGGCCGATTTCGTGGGCAAGAACTTCGACTGCAAAATCCTGCAGCTTCAGCCTTTCTATGCCTTCAAGATCGACAACCACACTCTGGTCGGCCAAACGGATCATAGCGAAACTGCTGGTAAGTCCTTCTTTGGCTGCAGTTACGGACGACTGACATAGATTCGGATCAGACAAGCGCGTGAATTGACTCCAGACAGCCAGAGCCTGGGGCCAGGCGGACTGCCAACGCTCCAGCAGTGAAAGAGGCTCTGCAGATCCAGTCATAATAAGGGCACGATACTGATGGAAAAACTGTAGGGCGAAGTCAGTGCCGCAGTGTATGCATTCCAGGTCAGTTGTAACCCATCGGCAGGCAGAGGAATGACAACGGAAGAATTCGCATAGATCAGAGTATTGGCACTTAGCTTGGGTGGTCTGCCTTCCCTTGCCGCATGTCCGGCGCTGTCAAATTCAGCCTGAGTCGCTGGCAGCAGCACAGCACCAAAGCCATCGGCGATAAGCTGGAAACAACGGTCGCTGCTTTTGACGATGAAGCCATCGTGGGTTGCACGTACTTCGGGTGGCTCTGCAAACTGTCCTCCAAGTCCGGTGAACGCACCTACCTCAAGAGCCTTGTCTGAGCGTGCTATCAGCCAGGGATTCTGTTCAGCCAGGCGCAGTTGTTCCTGCATATCACTCTCTGGCGTTAAATCGAGCAGTGTGCAACCGATATGTGGAAGACGTGCTGCCGCTTGTAATGCGGGCAAGCGGAAGTGTGCGGCACCTGCGCGCCATGCCGCGAGCACTCCTAGTTGCAGCAGATCATCGGGAGCTGTGAGGCTACCGCCGTATTTTCTGAGTAGTTCCAGCCATTGATTGGGACGGGCAGCGGGCAGAGCTTCGAGATTGAGCAGTGCATTGCACAGGGCGCTGATCAACAACGAAGGGCGGTCAGCCATAGCCGATGTCAGGGTTGGTAGGGTGTCTTGCCATAACGCTGTAAGTAACTTCCCCCGTGGGTGAGCGCCTGTCAGTTCGCGGCCCACGAGATCCAGCGCAATGTCGAACGCCGAGCTGGCAAAAGCACCGCGGTTTGCCGCGTCTATATTGACGATCATCGGATCGACGCACTCCTGCAGAAACAGGGTGAATTCATCGGTATTAAAACCGCGGTAGCGGTGGTGGGCTTCGGCGACCCGGGCATTAAACTGCGGCCTGCCAGCACGCAGCAGTTCAGCAAATTCGGTAGAAATACTCATCGTTGTAACTGCAGCCAATGCAGATAATTGGTGTAACGCTGGTGCAGATATTTCAGTTTGAGTAAGTCATCGTAGATATGGCCATAGAGCTTCCGGCCTTTACACCATTCTCCGACCAGTCGCTCGATTCTGCCTATTCTTGTCCGGACTTCACTTTCAGTGAGCCCATCTAACCCAGCAGAAAACTCAAGATCAAGTTGTTGCACCGGATCATCGTGATCCAGGCCCAGACGTTCAAATTCTGCATTGGAGAGATCAAACAGATGGCGTAGCCAGCTTATGCTGTCTGAACGGAAGGCGGCATTTTGAGGTAACGCGAAAAACGGTGCATCCAGGTCGGGCGTCAGTTTGTCGTTCAAAACGAACGGCAGAATCTGACGCAGATCTTCGAGTTCGACAGAGGTGTTGCCGCGGAAATAGGCCAGCGACTTAGCGTAAATAATAAGCGTCATCAGATTACGCACCGACAGACCATTCAGGGTCTGGCAGCCGAGGTCTTTGAGACGGTCACGCCCGTTATCGGCCGCGACCAGTTGTGTCCAATCGATGGCCGCTAATCGGGCAGTGTCTTTGGTCATGTACTCGAACTGAGCACCGGCGGCTTCTGACAATTCAAACTGACTGGTGAAAAATTCCAGGCGGCGGCGCAGTGGTGGCGGCAGTTCGATCTTAAGAATATCCGCGTTCATCTGATCAATTTCGGCTTCAGTGAACACAATGTCTTTCGGAACCACTTCTTCTGGTCGCAATCCTTCTTCTATTCGCACCAGTAGTTCGCCAAGAAAGCGTGGATTGAACGCCAGTGCCTGTACTATCACATCAATACGATCGCGCAGTGCCTCAATTACCTGATAGGTGCCGCCACCCTGATCGTCATTTGCGGTTAGATACCAGGCGGAATCCGGGCATTCGAAAACATGGTTCAGCACTTCGGCGTAATTGTCGCCCATGACCGTTAGCAGCGCGCTCTGAGTGCGGGTTGGGATGCGGTTATATTCGTCGATGATCTTGACCCGCATGCCCAGCCAGTTACGCCAGGCGATACGGATGTCTTCCATACGCTGGGCACCGACGAGATCCGCGGGTAGAGGATTTCCCAGCAGATCCGCGATCGTCATTTGTGGATGGCCGTGCTGCATGGCCCTGCGTACTTCTTTTACCGGGTAGCCGGCGAGTACGCCCATGAGAATGGCACTGGCGGTTTTACCGCGCCCTGGACCGCCGACAAACAAACACTTACGCCGGGTAGCGAAGGTAAGCAGAGGGAGTAACACGTAACTTGAATAGCTCTGTGCTGACGGCAGTGTCAGGCGTCTTTTGCTGTCACCGACAATGAAACTCTGTGGTGGAGTGAGGTTATATTCAATGTCGTAGTGCGGACTGATGATCGCACTGTTCACAATCCAGAAATACGCCTGACGCAGCTTCTCATCCAAAGCGATGGCAGCTGGTGCCGGATCAAACTCGGATTGCAAAGGGCCCTGATAGAGATCCGCCACATCAAACTGCTTCGGTCGGGTGACTCGTTGCGGATTGGTGGGGGCAGCGGAAACTCGTTGGAAAATTTTGAAAGGCATCAACTATCCCTATTGCGGTACTGTATTCGCATTTTCTTTTAAACAAGGATGATGCGTCAGCTCGTTTAGATTCGCAATTGGGCAGGATAGTTATTGGGGCTGCATCAAGATATTTAAATTAAAAATTATCATCAAGTTTGACTCGTCAGGTTCTATTCATTTGCTAGATTTCATAAATGTTATCAAGGAAATAAAAAGCCCCTGATGCGAGTTCGATGGGGGATTGCACTCGGTACATCAATTTACCTCGCCCTTCGGGCTGCTTCGCAGTGCAAAACGGCTGTCCTGCCTTTTATGGAATCCAACTATGGCAGGTGCAGAATCCCCGCTTCAGCAAGTAAAAAAGGCCCGGCGCTTTCGCGTCGGGCCTTCTCTATTTATATGGTGGAGATGGCGGGATTTGAACCCGCGTCCGCCAATCCTCCACTAGAGGATCTACATGCTTAGCCGTCTCTATTGATTTAGTTCGTCACGGGCCGAGGGGCAGGCCGTTCAGAACGAGCTCGATTAAGTTTAACTCTTTGGCTACGAGCGAAGCCTCCAAGCGATCCTATAAGACGTCGCCCTCGTCCCCCGGCTATAGGAACCCGAGTTCGGAGGTAAGCGGGCTTAAGCCGCTAGTGCGTAAGTTTCGTCGTTTGCGACTATAACTATGTATAACGTTTATTTACGAGATCGCTATACACTCTCGGCATGCACCCATAGCTTTGTAATCAACGTCGAATCCTAATCATCCCCGAATTCGTCGCCTGACAACGTGCTCAGGTCTTAGTGTCTTATATGAGGACAAACCGGTGTTTTTCAACCCCTGTCTGTCCGCAAACAAGATAGGTGAGCTTACCACAGTTTCCTGACGGCTGTCAGCGGGTGGTGTGCTTCATGATCCGTTCTTTTTGTTTGGCCCAGTCGCGGTCTTTGGATGCATCGCGCTTATCGTGGCTTTGCTTACCTTTGGCCAGAGCAATTTCTGCTTTGACGTTGGGGCCTTTCCAGTAAATCGCAGTGCAGACGCAGGTGTAGCCTTTGGCCTGAATTTTCTGGTTCAGACGGTCGATTTCACGACGATGCATCAGCAGCTTACGTTCGCGCCGTGGCTCGGTAACGATATGCGTTGAGGCTTGTTTCAGCGGAGTGATCAATGCGCCGCTCAACCAGGCTTCGCCTTTGTGCATGACGATATAGGAATCAACCAGCTGACATTTGCCTTCGCGCAGTGCTTTTACTTCCCAACCGGTCAGCACCAGTCCGACTTCCAGTTTGTCTTCCAGGAAGTAATCGTGACGGGCTTTTTTGTTGAGGGCGATCGTGCCGCCATTCGTTTTGGGTTTTTTCTTGGTGCTCATGATCGCGAGTATAACTGACGAAGTGTAGAAAAGGCAGTAGCTGTCGTGTGGCTTTGGGTTGAGGCGAACGAGCAAATCCCGGACAATACGCCGAAATGAGGATTGGGTAAAAAGAACGATGAGCGCAGACAAACGCGGAATGCACGGGATTTGGGGTAATCGCTGGACATTTATTCTTGCCGCAACCGGATCAGCTGTAGGCCTGGGGAATATCTGGAAGTTTCCTTATATGGCAGGCGAGAATGGTGGTGGTGCCTTTGTATTGATGTACCTCCTTTGTATTCTGAGTGTCGGTATACCGGTAATGATGGCCGAGGTATTGCTGGGTCGCAAAGGTCGTATGAGTCCGATTAATACGATGCGGGAAATGACCAATAAAGAGAATGCTCCACATGCCTTTCGCGGCATCGGCTGGATGGGTGCCGTCGCGGGTTTCTTTATTCTGTCTTTTTACAGTGTGATTGCCGGGTGGACTCTGGCGTATGTGGGGAAAATGGCCAGCGGTGAATTTTCCAGCGCTACGGCAGCAGTTACCGGTGATGTTTTTGGCCAGTTGCTGGGCGATCCCTGGATGCTTACCGGCCTGCATACAATCTTTATTTTGATGACAGGTGCCGTGATTGCCCGTGGGGTTAAACATGGCCTTGAGAATTCTGTCCGTATTCTTATGCCGCTTTTATTCGTGATGCTTGTACTGTTGCTGGGTTACAGCATGACAACTCCTGGTTTTTCGCAGGGGTGGAGTTTTTTGTTTAATTTTCAGACAGCGGCGCTTACATCCGATGCACTGGTCTCTGCTTTGGGACATTCCTTTTTTACCCTGAGTCTGGGTATGGGCGCCATCATGGCGTACGGCGCTTACATGCCTGCCAATGCGTCGCTGGGCAAAACCATATTAGCGGTTGGTGTTCTTGATACGCTGGTTGCTCTGACGGCCGGCCTGGTCATCTTCCCTATTGTATTTTCTTATGGGCTGGAACCGGATTCCGGTCCTGGTTTGCTGTTTCAGACCCTGCCTATCGCCTTTGGTAATATGCCGGGCGGAGCAATGATTGGTACGCTGTTTTTCCTGTTGGTACTTATTGCGGCCTGGAGCTCGGCCATTTCAATTGCGGAACCTGCCGTTGCATGGGCGGTTGAACGTGGCTGGGGTCGCCTGCGGTCAACCATCATTGTCTGTGGTTTTGCCTGGTTGCTCGGATTAGGAACGGTGATGTCGTTCAGTGATTGGAGCGGCAAGCAAATTTTTGTGACTGAAACCGTCAGTCATGCCGTGAATGCTGAACTCGTGGCAGAGGAGGAAGCCGCGACAGAAGCGGAGGTTGTGAGTACAAAGTTTCATTGGTACGCCGATGTTAACGAGCTGAAAGCTGCAGCGGCCGAGGGTTTCGTTGTTAAGACCGAAGGTAAAACCTTCTTTAATGTGCTTGATTTTCTGACCACCAATCTGATGATGCCGCTTGGCGGATTGCTGATTGCGATCTTTGTTGGCTGGTTTATGACACGGGAATCGGTCGCTGCTGAAGCGCGTGTTAAAAGCCCGGTACTGTTTAATCTCTGGCGGTTTATGGTGCGTTACATTTCACCGGTCGCTATTTTCTTTATCTTTATAGAAGGCCTCGCCTGAGGCTTCGGAGCAGTTGGCGCGAATGACCAGTATTACGCGTAGTGCGTTGGTAATGTATAGCGCTGAGCAGATGTTTGATCTGGTCAATGATGTGCGTCGTTACCCTGAGTTTCTTAATGGCTGTCAGGCGACCGAAGTGCTGGCCGAGGGCGACGATTTTATCGAAGCCCGGCTGACCATTGCCAAGGCCGGGGTGAACCAAAGCTTCAGCACCCGTAACACGTTACAGCGTCCGCTGCGTATGGAAATGCGTTTGGTTGATGGGCCTTTCTCGCACTTTCATGGTGTTTGGCACTTTCAGCCGCTGTCGGACGAAGCCTGTAAGGTTTCATTGGATATGGATTTCAGTGTGGGCAATAAGCTGGCCGGAGTGGCACTGGGAGCGGTTTTTAAACAGGTCGCCAATATGATGGTGGATGCCTTTGTTAAGCGAGCAAAAGAAATTTATGGCTGACATGATTCGCGTTGAAGTGGCTTATGCTTTGCCGCACAAGCAAAAAATCCTCAGTGTTGAGGTAGAGGAGGGCACCAGTATGCTTGATGCTGTGCGCCAGTCGGGTATCGAAGCTGAGTTTCCGGAGCTGGTGCTGGCAGAGGCTAAATTCGGGATTTTTGGTAAAGCTTCACGGGCACCGGAAAGTGATGTGGTGCGTGAAGGTGAGCGTATTGAGATTTATCGACCGTTGCTTATTGATCCTAAGCAGGCTCGCGCTAACCGGGCGGCCAAAGCGCAGAAGTAAGTGTGATACACGTCAGTGAGCACAAGACACATAGTATAAAAAAGCCAGGCACTGCCTGGCTTTTTTATGGCTGAAATGGCGGCTCTCAGATGTCTGTCGGTACGGTATTCACTGACGTTTCTTCTTTTGGCAGCGTTTTCAGTTGATCTTCTTCTTTAAATCCCTGATCGGGCAGGGTGCCGGTATAGTGGGTGTAGTTACCCTGGGCATCAAAGTAGACACTGATGGTATAGTTTTTAATCACTTTGTCGCGCTGTTCCAGAGTGTAAAGGTAGTCCCAACGCTGTTGCTCGAATGGATTGCGTACCACAGGATTACCCATCACATACGCCACCTGACGGGCATTCATGCCGGGTTTAAGCTGTTCCAGCATGTCGGCGGTGACGATGTTGCCTTGCTGCACGTTCAATTTGTAGACCCCTGGGAAGACACAGCCGGAAAGGGTTGCAAAACCGAGTAAAAGGGTCAGAATTGAGATTCGCATAATAATAGGTGTTGTCTCTTAGTGCGTTGTAGTTGCATTGTTGTTGCGTTGTGACTTAGACCCGCGATAATACCCGATAATTCAAGTTGCTGTGAAATATTCGAGGAAAGCAATGTCCGATCAGAACGTGGAGTTGCGTAAAGCAGGCCTTAAAGTCACTTTGCCACGAGTGAAAATCCTGAGCATTCTGGAAACCAATATCGACGCTCATATGAGTGCCGAAGATGTTTATAAATCCCTGATTGAAGCGGGTGAAGACGTTGGCTTAGCAACGGTTTACCGGGTTTTAACTCAGTTTGAAAGCGCAGGTCTGGTGACCCGTCATAACTTTGATGGTGGTCATTCTGTGTTTGAACTGGCGCGTGGTGAACACCATGACCATATGGTGAATGTTGATGATGGTACGGTGATCGAATTTACCAATGCGCAGATTGAACGTCTGCAGCATGAAATTGCTGAAGAGCACGGCTTTGATCTGGTTGAGCACAGCCTGGTGCTGTACGTTCGCAAAAAGAAATAAGCCTGTATTGTTGTGCATAAAAAAAGCAGCCACTGGCTGCTTTTTTTATGCGTGTCGGTTAGCGCTTCTGTGTGTCAGTATCGCCGTGCTGGCACCGGTCTACCTGACCAGCGCCAACATTTCCTGCGCATGCGCCAGGGTCTGTTTGGTGATATCGACACCGCCCAGCATGCGCGCAATTTCCTCTGAGCGCTGTTTCTCACTCAGTTCACGAAGCTGGGTGTGGGTTGCGCTGTCACCACTGATTTTACTGACCTGATAGTGCTGGTGTGCTTGTGCAGCAACCTGTGGCTGGTGCGTTACACAGAGCACCTGGCTGTCTTTGCCGAGGGTGCGTAACAGGCGGCCGACTCGTTCAGCCGTACCGCCGCCAATGCCCACATCAACTTCATCGAAAATCAGGCTTGGCGTTTCGCTCACCGCTGCGGTAACTACCTGAATCGCCAGACTGATGCGCGCCAGCTCGCCTCCGGAAGCGACTTTGGCCAGCGGGCCACCAGGCATGCCGGGGTTGGTCTGAACAAAAAACGCAATCTGATCAATACCATGCTTATTGCCATGTTCGGCAGTGCCGCTTTCAACCTGCGTAATAAAGCGGGCGCGGCCCAGGGCTAAAGCTTCAAAATGAGCTTCGACTTCGCTGTCCATGCACGCGGCTGCCGTCTGGCGTGCGTTACTTAACTGTTGTGCCAGCGTACTGTATTCGGCTTGCAGTGCCTGCACCTGTTGTTCGAGTTCGGCCAGATCGTCGTCGCTGAGGTTCAGTCCGGCGAGTGCTTCTTCCTGTTCCTGCCAGTAAGCATGTAATTGTTGCGGCTGAATCTGATGTTTACGCGCCATGCTGTAAATATCGCTGAGGCGGCTTTCAACCTGCTGTAGCCGATGCGGATTGATATCGACCAGCTCCAGATAATGCTGCAATGAACGCCCGGCTTCTTCCAGCTGGATTTGTGCTTGTTTTAGCAGTTCGCGGGCTTCGTTCAGCAGTGGGTGCTGGTCATCAATGTTGTCGAGCCGGGTAATGGCCTGATAGGCCAGTTGGGTTGCCGCCAGTTCGCCATTGTCGTCACCGTAGCAGGCGGCCATCGCGTATTGGCCGTTAAGCAACATATTCTCGGCATTGGCCAAACGCTTGTGTTCGGTTTCCAGCTCTTCGAGTTCGGTTTCGCCCGGTGCCAGCTGGCGCAGCTCTTCGACCTGATAGGTCAGCAGTTGGCGTTGTGCGGTGACTTCGGCGCTTTCTTCCTGCAGCATGGCCAGGCGTTTGGCATGTTGTTGCCATTCGGACCACACCAGAGAAACTTCGGTTGTCTGCAGCTGCAGGCCGCCAAAGGCATCGAGTAGCTGACGCGGGGTGTCTTTTTGCAGCAGACGCTGATGCGCATGTTGGGAGTGAATCTCAATCAGGCACTGGCCGATGTCTTTAAGATCGTTAGCGGAGGCTGGGCGGCCATTGATATAGCCGCGTGAGCGTCCCTCGGCGGAAATAATGCGGCGCAGAATAATCAGGTCGTCATCGGTCGGAATATCGCGTTGCTGCAGCCACAGCCGGGCCTGTTCATTCAGTGTAAACGAGGCCGACACCTCCGCCTTTTCGGCACCGTTGCGGACGCAGCCGGCATCGGCCCGTTCGCCCAGAGCAAGCCCCAGGGCATCCAACAAAATGGATTTGCCAGCGCCGGTTTCACCGGTAATAACCGACATGCCGGGTTGCAGTTCGAGTTCCAGTTGGTCGACTAACGCAAACTGATGAATGGACAGATGAGCCAGCATAGGGATGCTCCGTATCTGAATGGATATACAGTGTTTTTATATACAGTATCTGATTCTGTCAAGAGAATGTTGTTGCTCAGCCCTTGAATCTCATCCATTCGTCCCCCATATAGCGGACAGTTTCGAAAATAGTGACCGAGGAAAGATACATGTCGGAAGAGCAGAAAGTTCAAGAAGAACTCCAGGAGCAACTGGATACTGAAACCCTGGTGGATGCAGCGGATGCCACGGCAACAGATTCTGCTGATGATCAGACTGCCGCACTGGTGGCCGCAGAGCAGGAAGTGGTAAACCTGAAAGAACAGGTGCTGCGTGTTCAGGCAGAAATGCAGAATGTCCGTCGCCGTGCTGAGCTGGATGTGGAAAAAGCCCACAAATTCGGGGTTGAGAAATTTGCCAACGAAATGCTGGCAACGGTTGATAACCTGGAGCGTGCTCTGGCGGCCGCCGTTGCGGATGATGAATCAACCCGGGCACTGCGCGAAGGTGTGGAAATGACACTGAGTGGTCTGGTCGCGGGTTTGGAAAAATTCAAAGTAGAAAGCGTTGATCCGGTCGGTTCTGCGTTTAACCCTGAATTTCACCAGGCAATGGCAATGGTTGAAAATCCGGATGCTGCACCCAATACCGTGATTGCCGTGATGCAGAAGGGTTACACCTTGCAGGGACGTCTGCTACGTCCGGCAATGGTCGTGGTGAGTAAAGGCGCACCACAAATCGACGAAAACGCCTGATTTAATTGTTACCGGAGGCCTTGAAAGCCTGTTTCCCGGACTCATATAGAAAGCAACACAAATACAACGGTTAATAGTTCACGCAGCGTAAGCTGCCATGAATGGAGAATTTGAAAATGGGTAAGATTATTGGTATCGACCTGGGCACCACCAACTCTTGTGTGGCAATCCTGGATGGCGACAAAACCAAAGTGATTGAAAACTCTGAAGGCGACCGCACCACACCTTCTGTCGTTGCTTATGCTGACGGCGAAGTACTGGTTGGCCAGTCTGCCAAACGTCAGGCCGTTACCAACCCAAACAACACGTTGTTTGCGGTTAAGCGTCTGATCGGCCGCCGTTTCAAAGACGCTGTGGTGCAGAAAGATATTTCCATGGTTCCTTACAAAATCATGGAAGCGGATAACGGCGATGCGTGGGTGGAAGTCAAAGGCGAGAGGTACGCGCCACCACAAATCTCTGCTGAAATTCTGAAGAAAATGAAGAAAACCGCAGAAGATTATCTGGGCGAGAAAGTAACTGAAGCGGTTATTACCGTACCGGCTTACTTTAACGATTCCCAGCGTCAGGCAACCAAAGACGCCGGTAAAATCGCGGGCCTGGAAGTTAAACGTATCATCAACGAGCCAACCGCTGCGGCACTGGCTTATGGTATGGATAAAGAAGGCGGCGATCGCACCATCGCGGTATACGATCTCGGGGGTGGTACCTTCGATATTTCCATTATCGAAGTGGCTGACGTCGATGGCGAAAAACAGTTCGAAGTACTGGCAACCAACGGTGATACATTCCTTGGCGGTGAAGACTTTGACCTGCGTCTGATCGAATATTTAGCAGCTGAGTTCAAGAAAGAAAGCGGCATCGATCTGCACAACGACCCACTGGCCCTGCAGCGTCTGAAAGAAGCGGCAGAGAAAGCCAAAGTTGAACTGTCTTCTGCGCAACAGACTGATGTTAATCTGCCGTACATCACGGCCGATGCGACGGGTCCTAAGCACTTAAATGTGAAAGTCACCCGCGCCAAGCTGGAGTCTCTGGTCGAAGAGCTGGTTACCCGCTCGCTGGAGCCTTGCCGCATCGCACTGAAAGACGCTGGCCTGAGCTCTGGTGAGATCGATGAAGTAATTCTGGTTGGCGGTCAGACCCGTATGCCACTGGTACAGAAAAGCGTTGCAGACTTCTTCGGTAAAGAGCCACGCAAAGACGTGAACCCGGATGAAGCTGTAGCCGTTGGTGCTGCTATTCAGGGTGCTGTACTGTCCGGTGATGTAAAAGACGTACTGCTGCTGGACGTAACTCCGCTGACTCTGGGTATCGAAACCATGGGTGGCGTTGCGACGGCGGTTATTGAGAAAAACACCACGATTCCAACCAAGAAATCTCAGGTGTTCTCAACCGCTGATGACAACCAGACGGCAGTAACCATTCACGTGGTTCAGGGTGAGCGTAAGCAGGCTGCGCAGAATAAATCACTGGGTCGTTTTGATCTGGCCGATATTCCGCCAGCACAGCGCGGTATGCCACAGATTGAAGTGACCTTTGACATCGATGCTAACGGTATTCTGAACGTAAGCGCGAAAGACAAGGCAACCGGTAAAGAGCAGTCCATCGTCATTAAGGCTTCTTCAGGTCTGAGCGATGATGAGATTGAAAAAATGGTAGCCGATGCTGAAGCGAATGCGGATGCTGACCGTCAGTTTGAAGAACTGGTGCAAGCGCGTAACACCGCCGATGGCCTGATTCATGCGACCAGGAAGACTCTGGAAGACGCGAAGGACAAGGTAACCGATGACGAGAAAACCGCCATCGAAAAAGCCATCGCTGATCTGGAAGCGGTTATTAAAGGCACCGATAAAGAAGACATCGAAGCCAAAACTCAGGCTCTGACTGAAGCGTCCAGCTCACTGGCACAGCGTCTGTACGCCGAGCAGGCTCAGCCTCAGCAGGGTGGTGCAGAAGGTCAGTCCGGTAATCAGGATGATGACGTTGTTGACGCCGAGTTCGAAGAAGTTAAAGACAAGTAATTAACGGCTGCATCAGTCGTTAAGCGAACGCGGCAGTTTTCTTTCGGAAGCTGTCGCGTTTTGCTTTGTTATCACAACACGTCAGAAGCGCAGAAATGCGTGCTGGGTTTGTTCCTGTCGCCAGAGTGGAGCAGCTTCCGGGTGGCAGACCAAAAAACAGGTGAAGTATGTCTAAACGAGATTATTACGAGGTTCTTGGTGTCAGTAAGGACGTCGATGGGCCAACACTGAAAAAAGCGTATCGTAAGCTGGCGATGAAATATCACCCGGACCGTAATCCGGACGATAAAGATGCCGATGCCAAGTTTAAAGAGGCAACCGAAGCTTACGAAGTGCTGGGCGATGAGCAGAAGCGTCAGGCTTATGATCAGTACGGTCATGCCGGTGTGGATGGTCAGGCCGGTGGCGGCTTTGGCGGTGGCGGTGCTAACTTCAGCGATATTTTCGGTGATGTATTTGGCGATATTTTTGGTGGTGGTGGTCGTGGCTCGCGCGGAGGACCGCAGCGTGGTTCCGACCTGCGTTACACCATGGAGCTGACGCTGGAAGAGGCGGTACGGGGCGTGGAGAAAAAAATCCGCATTCCAACGCTGACCGCCTGTACTACCTGTGATGGCAGTGGTGCCAAACCAGGAACAACGCCTAAGACCTGTAACACCTGTCATGGTGCTGGTCAGGTGCGTATGCAGCAAGGGTTTTTCTCGGTGCAGCAAACCTGTCCGAGCTGTCGTGGTCAGGGCACGCTGATCGAAGATCCATGCACCAGTTGTCATGGACGTGGCGTTAAAGAAGAAACCAAAACGCTGTCGGTTAAAATTCCGGCCGGTGTGGATACCGGCGACCGTATCCGTTTGTCCGGTGAAGGTGAAGCGGGAGCCATGGGCGGCCCTGCCGGTGATCTGTATGTACAGGTCAGTGTGCTGGAGCATAAGTTGTTCCATCGTGATGGTCGCAACCTGTATTGCGAAGTACCGATCAGCATCGTCGATGCGGCGCTGGGTGCAGAGCTGGAAGTGCCGACACTGGATGGGCGGGTGAAGCTGAAAATTCCGGCAGAAACCCAAAGTGGTAAGCAGTTCCGTCTGCGTGGAAAGGGTGTGCTGCCGGTCCGCGGTGGCCCGGCTGGTGATCTGTTGTGCCGTGTGCAGGTCGAGACACCGGTCAGCCTCAACGCTGAGCAGAAAGATCTGCTGATGAAGTTCCAGGCTTCTCTGACCGGTGAGAAACACTCGCCACAGAAGAAAAGCTGGTTTGAAGGCGTGAAGAAGTTCTTTGAAGAAATCTGAGCGGCTTTAAACCCTGCAGGCGCAGCCTTAGGGCTGCGCCTCGCATCTCCTGCCGAATCGCTATATCCTTAGCGCCATTCTGAAATTCTGTCTGGGTATTTTTACATGACACGCATTGCAATTACCGGTGCTGCCGGACGTATGGGACGGGTGCTGATCGAAGCAGTCCGTAATGCTGACGACGCAGAACTTGGAGCAGCCATCGTTCTGGCCGATGATCCGCTGGCGGGCGTTGATGCCGGTGCCATTGCTGGTTTGGGCGTTACGCTTAATGTTGTTGCGGCAACTTCTGTTGAAGCCGTGCTGGATCAGTTTGATGTGCTGATCGACTTTACAGCGCCAGAAGCCACGATGGCCAATATCGAACTGTGCCGTAAGGCCGGGAAGGGCATTGTGATTGGCACCACGGGCCTGAGTGACGAACAAAAAGCGGAAATGAAAGTGGCAGCCGCTGATATGGGCATTGTGTTCGCGCCGAATTATTCGGTCGGTGTGAATTTGTGTCTGAACCTGCTGCGTATGGCCGCCTCCGTTATGGGTGAAGACAGCGATATCGAAGTGGTGGAAATGCATCACCGTCACAAAGTCGATGCACCATCCGGAACCGCATTACGTATGGGTGAAGTCGTTGCAGAAACCCTCGGTTGGGATTTAAAAGAAGTCGCGGTTTATGGTCGAGAAGGCTATACCGGCGCGCGTCCACAGAAACAGATTGGTTTTGAAACCATTCGTGGGGGGGACGTGGTTGGCGATCATACCGTGATGTTTGCCACCGAAGGTGAGCGTGTGGAAGTAACGCACAAAGCACAAAGCCGTATGACCTTTGCCAAAGGCGCAGTACGCGCCGCTAAATGGGTGAGCACTCAGCCAAATGGCCTTTATGATATGCAGGATGTGTTGGGCTTCTGACGCCCGGCATTGAATAAAAAGCCGCTCAGTGAGCGGCTTTTTATTGTCTGAGTTTTGACTCAGATGCTCAGGCTTTTACGCCAAGCATGTGATCGAAGCCACGTTCGACCATTTTTTCCATACCGCGTGGTTTGCCATTCGGATCGAACACCATGGATACCAGCATCTGCGCATTGCCCAGTGCCCAGCGAGCACGTTCTTTGGGTGCCAGACCCTGTTCCAGAATGCCTTTCTTGATGCCTTTGTCGATTTGTTTGGCAATCAGATCCAGCAGCTTGTTCTGGAATTCCAGATACTGTGGCCAGATTTCTTCCCGTACCGATGCACTCCACTCAAGCCAGACTTTGATGTAGTCCGGATTTTCTTCACAGGCGTTGAGAAATGCTTTGACGTGCAGACGGATAGCTTCGAGTGGGTTGTCCTCTTCGGCATACACGGCCTCGGCCAGATTCAGCAGAAAGCTTTCTACTTCTTCCAGAACGGCTTCGACCAGCGCTTCGCGGGTTTTAAAATAATTAAATACCGTTGCTACAGAGACACCACCGATTTCGGCAATTTCTGTATGACCGCCACGGCCGATTCCCCGGCGGGCAAATACTTCAACAGCATTGGTTAATAATAAGCGCTTACGCTCTTCCGGTTGCAGACGACGACGACCATCTACGGCTACAGGCATGGGGCAGACCTCTTCATTATGGTTTTAATTGTTGTTGTCCTTATTTTCTGACTTATTAGTCAGATATTTAAATGTTTAAAAATATCTTTAACTGTTAATGAGTCAGACAGTAGTTTTCCCTCTCAATATACAACTATGAAATGACTCATTTGGATCTGTGTGAAGTTATATTAAGTGTATATTTGTATGTTACAAAATGTAAACTTATGTATCTGGCCATTTAGTATTGGTTTTATCATTAATTTTCGGTGTTGTATTGATACTGTTCCGGAGTGGTTCCGGTAAAGCTGCGATGCTTATCGGAAGGATATTTCAGATGCGGCGCTTGAGTGATAACAAGCCGAGCTGCGTTACGGAAGGACGTTTGATTACGGGGAAAGGATATCGGGGAGCAGGTTCTTGATGCGCTGAAAACAAAGTGCGGCCTTAGGTGCTGCTTGTTGGTGCGCTACTGATGCACAATCCGCCAGCTTTAATGGACACAAGCCCCTGTTTTCAGTATCATTTAGGGTTAGTTTATACACGCACTGCGGTGATCGTTTTTTGTCGCCGGAATCCGCTATCAGTCCATAGCGAGTCATAAGCGGGATGGAGTCAATTTGTCGCCATTCCGCTTTTTTACGACTGCAGATTCTGGTTCTGACCTCCTCCGGCCCGGTGCGGTAGTCTGCAAGTTTATTCTTTGTTCGGGGATTTAGCCTTGTCTACGCCAGCCATTCTAGCTCTTGAGGACGGCAGTATCTTCAAAGGTACCAGCATCGGTGCCGAAGGCCTGTCAGTGGGAGAAGTTGTTTTCAACACCTCCATGACCGGTTATCAGGAGATTCTGACCGACCCTTCCTACGCCAACCAGATCGTTACTCTGACCTATCCACATATTGGTAACTACGGTACCAACAGTGAAGATGAAGAATCCAATGGTATTTATGCCAAAGGTCTGGTGATCCGCGACCTGCCGCTGATCGCATCCAACTTCCGCAGTGAACAGGCACTGGATGTTTACCTGCAAGAGCGCAATGTGCTGGGCATTGCCGATATCGATACCCGCCGCCTGACCCGTATTCTGCGTGAAAAAGGCTCCCTCAATGGCTGCATTCTGGCGGCTGCGGATGCGCATTCTGAAGAGAGCGTGGCAAAAGCGCTGGCCGAAGCCAAAGCATTCCCTGGCCTGAAAGGCATGGATCTGGCGAAAGAAGTAACCGTTAAGGAAGCTTACCGCTGGACTCAGACAGATTGGACGCTGGGTAAAGGTTATGGCGAACTGACCGAACCAAAATTCAAAGTCGTGGCGTACGACTTCGGCGTTAAACGCAATATTCTGCGCTTACTGGCAGAGCGTGGCTGTGAGCTGACCGTTGTTCCGGCGCAGACTCCGGCAGCCGAAGTTCTGGCGCTGAATCCGGACGGTATCTTCTTGTCCAACGGCCCTGGTGACCCGGAGCCTTGTGATTACGCCATCAAAGCGATTCAGGACATTCTGGAGACCAATATTCCGGTGTTCGGTATCTGTCTGGGTCATCAGCTGCTGGCCCTGGCTTCGGGTGCTAAAACCATGAAGATGGGTCATGGCCACCACGGTGGCAACCATCCGGTACAGGATATCGAAACCGGCAGGGTGATGATTACCAGTCAGAACCATGGCTTTGCGGTAGAAGAAAGCACGCTGCCAGCCAATATGAAGGTGACGCATAAGTCATTGTTCGATGGCACCCTGCAGGGCATTGCCCGCACCGATAAGCCTGCTTTCAGCTTCCAGGGTCACCCGGAAGCCAGCCCTGGCCCGCGCGATGTTGCGCCACTGTTCGACCACTTTATTGATTTGATTGTTGCTGCCAAGGCCGCCCAATAACAGGACAGACTGAGTTATGCCAAAACGTACTGACATAAAAAGTATTTTGATCATTGGCGCCGGCCCTATCGTTATCGGCCAGGCCTGTGAATTTGACTACTCCGGCGCTCAGGCCTGTAAGGCTCTGCGTGAAGAGGGCTACCGTGTAATTCTGGTGAACTCTAACCCGGCGACCATCATGACCGATCCGTCGATGGCGGATGCAACCTATATCGAACCGATTACCGTTGAAGCGGTTGCCAAAATCATCGAGAAAGAGCGTCCGGATGCACTGCTGCCAACCATGGGTGGCCAGACCGCACTGAACTGTGCTCTGGGTCTGGAAGCGGCTGGTGTACTGGAAAAATTCGGCGTGGAAATGATTGGTGCCAACGCTGACACCATCGACAAAGCCGAAGACCGTAACCGCTTTGATAAGGCGATGAAAAAGATCGGCCTCGAGTGTCCGCGCGCCGGTATTGCGCACAGCATGGAAGAAGCCCGCGAAGTACAGAAGACTCTGGGCTTCCCGTGCATCATCCGTCCGTCCTTTACCATGGGCGGCACCGGTGGCGGTATTGCTTACAACAAAGAAGAATTCGAAGAAATCTGTACCCGTGGTCTGGACCTGTCGCCAACCAACGAGCTGCTGATCGACGAATCCCTGATCGGCTGGAAAGAATATGAGATGGAAGTTGTGCGTGATAAAAACGACAACTGCATCATTATCTGTTCTATCGAAAACTTCGACGCCATGGGTGTGCACACCGGTGACTCCATCACCGTTGCTCCGGCACAGACCCTCAGTGATAAAGAATATCAAATCATGCGTGACGCCTCGTTGGCGGTGCTGCGTGAAATCGGTGTTGAAACCGGCGGTTCCAACGTTCAGTTCGGTATGGATCCGAAAACCGGCCGTATGGTCGTGATCGAGATGAACCCGCGTGTATCCCGTTCTTCGGCGCTGGCTTCCAAGGCAACCGGTTTCCCGATTGCTAAAGTGGCGGCCAAGCTGGCGGTGGGTTACACCCTGGACGAACTGCAGAACGATATTACCGGTGGTCGCACCCCGGCATCGTTTGAGCCATCGATTGACTACGTGGTGACCAAAATTCCACGCTTCACTTTCGAAAAATTCCCGCAGGCGGATGGTCGTCTGACCACGCAAATGAAGTCAGTGGGCGAAGTGATGGCGATTGGCCGTACCCAGCAGGAATCCATGCAGAAAGCGCTGCGCGGTCTGGAAGTGGGCTCTACCGGTTTTGATCCGAAGGTGGATCTGAACGATGCGGGCAGCAAAGATAAAATTATCTCTGAACTGCGGGTGCCGGGCGCGGACCGTATCTGGTATGTGGGCGATGCCTTCCGTGCCGGTATGAGCGTTGATGAAATTTATCAGTATTCCGGTATCGATCCATGGTTCCTCGTACAGATTGAAGATCTGATCAAAGAAGAAGGCGCGGTTGCTCAGAGCAGCCTGACCTCGATGGATGCCGATCGTATTTACCGTCTGAAACGCAAAGGTTTCTCCGACGCTCGTCTGTCAACACTGCTGGGTGTGACCGAAAAAACCTTCCGCAAGCAGCGTCAGAAACTGGGTATTCGCCCGGTTTATAAACGCGTGGATACCTGTGCGGCGGAATTCGCCACTGACACGGCGTATATGTACTCGACCTATGAAGAAGAGTGCGAATCGAATCCATCCGACCGCGAAAAAATCATCGTACTGGGTGGTGGTCCTAACCGTATTGGTCAGGGTATTGAATTCGATTATTGCTGTGTGCACGCAGCGCTGGCGGCAAAAGAAGAAGGTTACGAAGCCATTATGGTGAACTGTAACCCGGAGACGGTTTCTACCGACTACGACACCTCTGACCGTCTGTATTTCGAGCCTGTTACTCTGGAAGACGTGCTGGAAATCGTCGACCGTGAAAAGCCAAAAGGCGTGATCGTACAGTACGGTGGCCAGACGCCGCTAAAACTGGCCGACGAGCTGGAAGCCGCGGGTGTGCCGATCATCGGTACTTCTCCGGAAGCGATCGACCGTGCCGAAGACCGTGAGCGTTTCCAGCAGATGATTCAGCGTCTGGGTCTGAAGCAGCCGGTTAACGCTACTGTTACTTCTGCTGAAGAAGCAGTGATTAAAGCTGCAGAAATCGGTTACCCGCTGGTGGTTCGCCCATCTTATGTTCTGGGTGGCCGGGCGATGGAAATTGTGAATAACGAAGCCTCGCTGCGTCGTTACATGACTGAAGCGGTAAAAGTATCCAACGATTCTCCGGTATTGCTGGACTACTTCCTCGATCGTGCGGTTGAAGTGGATATCGACGCCATTTGCGACGGTGAGCAGGTTGTTATCGGCGGTATCATGCAGCATATCGAGCAGGCGGGTATTCACTCCGGTGACTCCGCGTGTTCTCTGCCACCATACAGCCTGCCGGCAGAGGTGCAGGATGAAATGCGTAAGCAGGTCGCGGCGATGGCGATGGAGTTGGGCGTGGTTGGCCTGATGAATACGCAGCTGGCGTGGCAGGACGGCGAGATCTATGTGATCGAAGTGAATCCGCGTGCTTCCCGTACGGTACCTTTCGTGTCCAAATGCATCGGCACCTCGTTGGCCGCGGTTGCTGTCAAGGTTATGACCGGTAAGAAACTGGCTGAACTGGGCTTTACCAAAGAAATCATTCCACCGTACTTCTCCGTAAAAGAAGCGGTGTTCCCGTTCAACAAGTTCCAGGGTGTTGACCCGATTCTTGGGCCGGAAATGAAATCCACCGGTGAAGTGATGGGTGCCGGTAAAACCTTTGGCGAAGCGTTCTTTAAAGCGCAGCTGGGTGCCGGTGCTAAATTGCCGGACAGCGGTGTGGCTTTTGTTTCTGTGCGAGATGCCGATAAGTCCGGTGTGGTTGCTGTTGCTGAAGGTCTGATCGAGCGTGGCTTTAAACTGGTATCGACGGAAGGTACCTGTAAAGTGCTGCAGGCCGCTGGTGTGGCTGTTGATCGCGTCAGCAAAGTGACCGAAGGTCGTCCACACATTGTGGATATGATTAAAAACGACGAAATTTCTTTGATTGTGAATACCACCGATGGCCCGCAAGCCATTGCAGACTCTGCTGACATCCGTCGCAGCGCGCTGCAGCATAAAGTGTATTACACAACAACCCTGGCGGGCGCAGAAGCGGTGGTTGAAGCGCTGCGCTCCGAAGGCCTGAAAGAAGTTCGCCGACTGCAGGATCTGCATGCGACCATTTAATGGTCGCATTCAAATAGTTAGGGAGTCATAACAGTATGCAAAAGTATCCAATGACTGTTGAGGGTGAAGCGGCTCTGCGAGGAGAGCTTCAGCGTCTGAAAACAGTTGATCGGCCGCGTGTTATTGCGTCGATTGCTGAGGCGCGTGAGCACGGCGACCTGAAAGAGAACGCTGAGTATCATGCCGCCCGTGAACAGCAGGGTTTTATTGAAGGTCGTATTCAGGACATCGAAGGTAAGTTGTCCAATGCTCAGGTGATTGATATCAAAACCATTCCGCACACCGGTAAGGTTTTGTTTGGCACTACGGTGCGCATCATCAATGTGGATACTGATGCTGAAGTGGAATACCGCATTGTCGGTGAAGACGAAGCGGATATTAAAGCTAACCGTATTTCTATTTCCTCACCGATTGCGCGTGCGCTGATTGGCAAGGAAGAAGGCGATGCGGTTACCGTTAAGATTCCCAGCGGCACCGTTGAGTATGAAATTGACGAAGTAAAACACGTCTGATTTCTGCTCTTGTTGCCGACATAAAAAAAACCGCGCATTGCGCGGTTTTTTTATACCTGTTAACCGGGAGGATGGCTCAGGGGCACGGAATCAGCGGTAAATCGTCAAAATCATCTGAGCCATCGTCACGCTCAATTGCACGCATCATGGCCTGCAGTTTTTTCTGCGCCTGGCGACGTTTCAGCGCTTTGTTCCAGCGCCGGATCTGTACTTCATTTTTTAATTCCAATTCTGGAACAGGGGTGGGTTTGTTGTCGTCTCCCATGGCGACCATGGTAAAGAAGCAGGTATGCGTGTGGCGAACAGTACGCAGCTTGATATCTTCAGCAACGACTTTGATGCCAATTTCCATCGAGGTGCGGCCGGTGTAATTAATGGTCGCCAGGCAGGTGATCAGTTCTCCGATTAAAATGGGCTCTTTAAATAAAACATTATCGACCGAGAGGGTGACGGCGTAATGTCCGCTGTAACGCATCGCACAGGTATAAGCGACTTTGTCCAGCAGCTTGAGTAATTCGCCGCCATGCATGTTGCCGGAGAAGTTGGCCATGTCCGGAGTGACGAGTACCGTCATCTCGGTTTGTATGATCTGTCCCACAGGGATACCTCACAGAATGATGCCGCCAGTTTAACGGAAATCAGTCAGGAGATAACGTGGGAATGTTGAGAAGGTCAGGCCCTGTCAATAATGACAGAACCTGAACAGCAAGCGGTGGCGTTCAGAAGTTTTCAGTGGAGGTAAACAACCCCACACGCAGATCTTTGGCGGTATAAATTTCGCGGCCATCCACTTCCATTCTGGCATCAGCAATGCCCATGACCAGTTTCTGTTCCATAACGCGTTTGATATCAATGCGGTAGGTAACTGTTTTGGCGGTTGGCAGCACCTGGCCACGGAATTTCACCTCGCCGGAACCGAGGGCGCGACCGCGACCGGGGTTGCCACGCCAGCCGAGAAAGAAACCAACCAGCTGCCACATGGCATCCAGACCCAGACAACCAGGCATGACCGGGTCCGTTTCAAAGTGGCAGTCAAAAAACCACAGAGACGGATCAATATCCAGTTCGGCAATAATTTCGCCTTTACCGTAAGCGCCGCCTTCACTGCTGATGTGCACAATGCGATCCATCATCAGCATGTTGGGAAGTGGCAGGCGGGCATTTCCTTCACCAAACAGTTCGCCGCGGCCACAGGCCAGCAGTTCTTCACGGTTAAAGGAGTGTTGGTGAGTCATGCAGATTCCTCTTTTGGTCTTTTGCAGTCGTTATAAGTATGCCCGTACACTGACATATTTACAGCATGATAGCTAATGAAGGTTTTTTGAAAAAAAGGAATTAATAGATGGCATTTTCCGGCGCGGATTACGCCGGAAAATGGGGGCTGTTATCAGACTTTTTCGACTAAAAGACTGCCAATGGAATAGCCAGCACCAAAAGAACAGATCAGGCCTTTATCGCCGGAGATGAAATCATCTTTATGGCGGTGGAAGGCGATAACTGAACCAGAAGAAGCGGTATTGGCAAACTCATCCAGAACCACAGGCGCTTCATTCCCTTCCGGCAGCCGGCCGAGGAGTTTTTTAACGGCAAATAAGTTCATATTAACGTTGGCCTGATGCAGCCACATGCGTTTCAGTGAAGATGCTTCCAGCTGATTTTCGCTCAGCAGATTCTCAATGAAGTTAGTAACCAGTGGCAGCAGTTCTTTAAATACTTTCCGGCCCTGTTGTTTGAAGGCATAGCGGTTGGCGGGCACATTTTCAAAGCAGTAATCGGCGTAAGATGCATCGCAGCGAATATTGTCTGAATACTGGGTAAATTGTTTGGTACTCAGGATGCGGAAAATATGCTCTGACGTTGCCGTTTCTGCAGGCTCCAGAATTGCTGCGGTTGCAACATCACCAAAAATAAAATGGCTGTCGCGATCTTTGAAGTCCAGCCCGGGTGTGGTGAATTCAGGATTCACAAATAACACACACTTAGCGGTTCCAGCTTTCAGTGCGGTGTAGGCATTGATCAGACCGAAGGTCGCGGATGAGCAGGCAATGCCCATGTCGTAGGCGAAACCTTTAATGCCCAGTTCACGTTGAATTTCAACAGACATGCCCGGGTAGTCACGCTGGCGGAAGGTGCTTGAAACAATGACCATATCAATATCGTCAGCGGTTTTGCCGGCCTGTTGCATGGCTTCACGAGCGGCAGCAACCCCCATGGTGACCATTTCCGGGGTGGCACCTTCCTGTGTCATCGGGAATACGGGATGCATGATGTCCGGATTCACGATGCCATCTTTGTACATGGCATAACGTGCTTTGATGCCGGAGGCTTTTTCAATAAATTCACTGCTGGATAATGGCAGAGCTTCGGTTTCGCCCGCGGCGATGGCGTCGGCATGCTCTTCGTTAAAACGATTTGCATAGGCATTGTAGGCTTCTACCAGTTCATCATTGGTGATGGTAAAAGGCGGGATGAACAGGCCGGAGCCGGAAATTACGATATCGGACATGAGCATTGAAACCTTACTTTTTTCGCTATTATCACCGGAACAGTCCGGTCTTCCAACTCCCCTTTGGTGTAAGCTTGTTAACGTCAGGCTGATCTGGCCAGTCAGGCCACGGATTTATCTTTTTCTGTACTGATCCGGAGTATCCGGACGGAGTCATCGCCATGATCCGGCATTATCTGATTTTATTCCGTACGTTCTGGCTGGGCGGGTTATGGGCGTGTGCGTATGTAGTCCGGCCACTGCTGGAACACCGCGGGTTCTTTCCGCAGCATGGTATGGACGTTATGCATGTGATGGTTGGGCTTGGTGGCGTGGCGGGGTGTGTGATTCTGCTGATGAGCAGGCTGTTTCATGCGCTCAGCTGGCGGCAATTGCCCGTGCAGTTGGTGTTGATTATGACGTTTCTGTCACTGGTGTATTTCGCATTTATGCCGTGGTGGAAGCTGCAGATGATGCTGATGCATGCCATCTCGGTTCTGGGGTTGGCCTGGTTGTTGATTGCGCCGGTGTCGGTGATCCGCCGGGATCATGCTCCGGCGGTCAGATAACCTGAGTGCTTCAGCGCTTCAGGTTGGACAGCTTAGGATTGGCTTTTGGATTGCGGCGCATCAGCAATGCGGTGTTGCCGATTTGCTGTGGCATTTCTGCCCCGGTAATGCGCAGAATCTCTGCCAGTACTTCTTTTTTAACATCACGGTCACCAACAGACACTTTGATTTTGATCAGCTCGTGATCGTTCAGTGCGCGGTTCAGTTCCTCAATGACCCCTTCGGTCAGGCCATTGGCGGCGACGGTGACAATCGGATTCAGCGTGTGGCCGATGGCACGATAGGCCTTTTTCTGTTCGTTTGATAATGCCATATAGATTCGGGAGCTCTGTAGTTCGGTAGTAATGTGGTTCGGTGGTAAACTTAGCGCTTTATATGCGGTGAAGACCGCTGGGGTCGTTTCCACGAATTAAACAGCCCTTAGTATACCTGACCTTGGAGCAAGTACCTGCATGGCGCGTTCAAAAACCAGTGCCGATTGGCTGAAAGAGCATGTTGACGACATTTATGTGCAAAAAGCACAGCAGGATGGCTATCGCACGCGTGCCAGCTACAAACTGATTGAACTCGATGAGAAAGACCAGCTCATAAAGCCCGGTATGACCATCATCGATCTTGGTTCGGCCCCGGGTGGCTGGTCACAGGTGGTTGGTCGTAAGCTGAATGGCAAGGGGGTGGTGATTGCCTCCGATATTCTGCCGATGGACCCCATTGCTGATGTTGAGTTTATTCAGGGCGATTTCACCGAAGAGTCGGTTTTTAATGAATTAATGGCGATTGTCGATGGTCGTCCGGTAGACCTTGTAATCTCCGATATGGCCCCCAATATGAGTGGAGTACCCTCAATTGATCAGCCTGGTTCTATGTATCTAGTAGAGTTAGCGCTGGATATGGCGCGTCAGGTGCTGCGTCCGAATGGTCAGTTTGTGGCGAAAGTGTTCCAGGGCGATGGTTTTGATGAATACGTAAAGGACGTCAGACAATCCTTTACAAAAGTTTTGATTCGTAAGCCTAAGGCGTCTCGTCCGCGTTCGCGCGAGGTTTACGTTGTTGGGAAAGGTTTCCGCGCTTAGCCAATGCTTGCTAAGCTAGACAGTTAAAGAAGGGACGTCGGGATATGGCCCGACTCCGCAGCCAATGAGGTGGTGCCGGGTATGGCGAAGAATTTCATATTATGGGCGGTGATTGCAGCCGTTCTGATGATGGTGTTCAACAATTTCCAGAATGTGGGCAAGGGTAAGGAGTATTCCTACTCTGAGTTCATTACTGCCGTGGAAAGCGGTCAGGTGGAAAAAGTCACCATTTCTGGCCAGACCATCTCTGGTGTTAACAGCGGTGGCGAAGCCTTTGAGACCATTCTGCCGGTTTACGATGACAAACTGATGGACACCCTGCTGAACAATCATGTTCAGGTGTTAGGCGAAAAGCCTGAAAAACAGGGGTTCTTCACTCAATTGTTGCTGGCATCACTGCCTATTCTGATCATTATTGCCGTGTTTATGCTGTTTATGCGTCAGATGCAGGGCGGTGGTGGCGGCAAAGGCGGTCCGATGGCGTTTGGTAAAAGCAAAGCCAAACTGCTCAGCGAAGATCAGATCAAAACCACCTTTGAAGATGTTGCCGGCTGTGATGAAGCCAAAGAAGACGTTAAAGAGTTAGTCGAATTCCTGCGTGATCCGGGCAAATACCAGCGCCTTGGCGGTAAAATTCCGCGCGGTGTGCTGATGGTTGGTCAGCCGGGTACCGGTAAAACGCTGCTGGCAAAAGCCATTGCCGGTGAAGCGCGTGTACCGTTTTTCTCGATTTCCGGTTCCGATTTCGTTGAAATGTTTGTTGGTGTTGGTGCCTCCCGTGTGCGCGATATGTTTGAGCAGGCCAAGAAGCAGGCACCTTGTATCATCTTCATTGATGAGATTGATGCCGTCGGCCGTTCCCGTGGTGTCGGTATTGGTGGTGGTAACGATGAGCGCGAACAGACTCTGAACCAGCTGCTGGTTGAGATGGACGGCTTTGAAGTTAACGATGGCATCATTGTTATTGCTGCCACCAACCGTCCGGATGTACTGGATCCGGCGCTGTTGCGTCCGGGCCGTTTCGACCGTCAGGTGGTTGTGGGTCTGCCGGATATCCGTGGCCGTGAGCAGATTCTGAATGTCCACATGCGCAAAGTGCCGCTGGCTGATGATGTGAATGCCTCTATTATTGCCCGTGGTACGCCAGGATTCTCCGGTGCCGATCTGGCGAATCTGGTGAACGAAGCAGCACTCTTTGCTGCTCGCTCAAACCGTAATCTGGTTACCATGGAAGAGTTCGAGAAAGCCAAGGATAAAATCCTGATGGGCGCCGAGCGTAAGACCATGGTGATGTCGGAAAAAGAAAAGACCAATACGGCTTATCACGAAGCCGGTCACGCGATTGTTGGTCGTATGGTTCCGGAGCATGACCCGGTATACAAAGTATCGATTATTCCCCGCGGTCGTGCGTTGGGTGTGACGATGTTCCTGCCGGAAGAAGATCGCCATTCCATCAGTAAACGTGGTATCGAAAGTAATATCTGCTCGCTGTACGGCGGCCGTATTGCTGAAGAGATGACGCTGGGTAAAGACGGTGTCACCACCGGTGCCTCAAACGATATTGAGCGTGCAACCAAATACGCACGAAACTATGTCACCAAGTGGGGCTTGTCCGAGAAATTAGGCGCGCAGCTTTACACTGAGGAAGAACAAAACGGTTATCTGGGGTCGTCTGGCGGTGGTCAGATGTCTCATTTATCGGATGAAACGGCACGGGTCATTGATGCGGAAGTCAGAAATCTGTTGGACGTCTGTTATCAGCGTGCCAGCAAAATTCTGGAAGAAAACCGCGATAAGCTTGAACTGATGAAAGATGCGCTGATGGAATATGAAACCATTGATGCGGATCAGATTGACGACATCATGGCCGGTAAAAAACCGCGTCCGCCTAAATCCTGGGGCGATAACGGCTCTGGTCCGGCCGCTCCGGCAGAAGAAAGCCGTGATATGGCCAGTGATGCCGATGATGATGCGGTAGGTGATCCGGCCGGCGAACAGAACTGATTCGCTCTGCTGGATAGTTAAAAGGCGGCATTAGCCGCCTTTTTATTGGGTCGAATATCTAATCGTTGTACTCAGGATTTCGCGTGAAATTTCAGTGTGGTAATCGTCAGCTCGATCTCTCTGTTCCCCGGGTAATGGGGATTCTTAATGTCACTCCCGATTCATTTTCTGATGGTGGTCATTTTACCGCGCTGGATTCTGCGCTGCGTCATGCTGAGCAGATGCTGCACGACGGGGCGGATTTAATCGACGTTGGTGGTGAGTCGACTCGTCCCGGTGCGGCGACGGTTGGTGAGGACGAGGAATTGGCACGGGTGATTCCTGTCGTCGAGGCCATTGCCCGGCGGTTGGATGTGGCTATTTCGGTTGATACCAGCAGTGCCGCCGTTATTCGTGCCAGTGCTCAGGCTGGTGCGCATCTGATTAACGATGTACGTGCGCTGACAAGGTCGGGGGCGTTGGCGGCGGCGGCGGCTTCTGATTTGCCGGTCTGCCTGATGCATATGAATGGCGAGCCACAGGTTATGCAGGCTGCTCCGCATTACGATATGCCGGTTGAAGATGCTGTTTTGGCGTATCTGGCTGCACGCGTTGCGGCGTGTGAGGAAGCCGGAATACGGCGTGAGCGATTGTTGCTCGATCCTGGATTCGGCTTCGGTAAAACCTTCGAACATAACTACCGTTTGCTTAACCATCTGGAGCGTCTGCATGAATTGAATCTGCCGCTGCTGACGGGCTTGTCGCGCAAACGCATGATTGGTGAAGCCGCGGGCAACAGCAATGCCGCCGAGCGAATCGCAGGAAGTGTGAGCGGTGCCGTGATCTGTGCATTAAAAGGTGCGAAAATCATCCGCGTACACGACGTAAAACAAACAACAGAAGCATTGCGTGTCGTAATTGCCACTCAGAGGGAAGGGCATGTCTAGAAAATATTTTGGCACCGATGGTGTTCGTGGTCGGGTGGGTGCATACCCTATTACCCCGGAATTTGTTATGAAATTGGGCTGGGCCGCCGGCAAAGTGTTCGCTCAACAGGGAAAGAGCCGGATTTTAATCGGCAAAGATACGCGTATTTCCGGCTATATGTTTGAGTCCGCACTGGAGGCCGGTTTGTCTTCGGCAGGTGTTGATATTGGTTTGTTAGGGCCTATTCCTACACCGGGCATTGCTTATTTGACCCGCACCTTCCGCGCGCAGGCTGGCATCGTCATCAGTGCCTCACATAATCCGTATTACGATAACGGCATTAAATTCTTTTCCGGCAATGGTGAAAAATTGCCGGATGAAACTGAGTTAGCCATTGAGTCCTGGCTGGATAAACCCATGAGTTGCGTTGAATCTGCGCAGCTGGGGAAAGCTGCCCGTATTAATGATGCTGGCGGACGATATATTGAGTTTTGCAAAGGCACGGCCAGTTCGCTGAATCTGCGCGGGCTGACCATTGTGCTGGATTGTGCCCATGGCGCGACGTACCAGATTGCCCCGGCGGTTTTTTCTGAGCTGGGGGCCACGGTTATTACCATTGGTGCTAAACCGGACGGTCTGAATATTAATGAAGGCGTGGGCTCTACTGAGCCGGCGGCTTTGCAGGCGCGGGTGCTGCAGGAGCATGCCGATCTGGGCATTGCTTTTGATGGCGACGGCGACCGGTTGATGATGGTCGATCATCGTGGCGAGTTGGTTGATGGTGATCAGCTGCTGTTTATTATTGCTACCCATGCAAAAAAACAGGGCCGCTTAAATGGCGGAGTGGTTGGCACATTAATGAGCAATCTGGGCCTGGAATTAGGACTGAAGGATCTGGGCATTGATTTTCTGCGTGCCAAGGTCGGTGATCGCTATGTGATGCAACTGCTTAATGAACATGGCTGGCGCTTTGGCGGCGAATCCTCCGGACATCTTT
The DNA here is from genome assembly GCF_025318105.1 of Thalassolituus pacificus. NCBI lineage: Bacteria > Pseudomonadati > Pseudomonadota > Gammaproteobacteria > Oceanospirillales > Oceanospirillaceae > Thalassolituus > Thalassolituus pacificus. The sequence continues at coordinate 39,970 of NZ_JAOANI010000012.1, read as the reverse complement.
TGTGTCTGGATGCTAATACCACCGGCGATGGCATTGTTGCCGCCCTGCAGGTATTGCAAGCGCTGAAAGACAGTGAAACATCATTGCATGACTGGCAGAAGCGTATGAGTAAAATGCCGCAGGTTATGATTAATGTGCAACGCAGCCGTCAGGCCGATGTGATGAGTCTGCCGGAAATTGTTCAGGCGATTGCCGCGACCGAAGAAAAGCTTGCCGGTCGTGGTCGCGTATTGCTGCGTCCGTCCGGTACAGAGCCTGTCGTGCGGGTGATGGTCGAAGGCGAGGATGCTGCACAGGTGCAGACGCTGGCTGAAGAGTTGGCCGCGGTGGTCGAACGGGCGCTGGCTTAGGCCGCAGAATGCCTCTGCAGACGCGCTGTTGCTTGTCTCGCCGGGGCTTCTTAGATAGTATCTGCGCTCTTTGAATTTAGGGAGACGTCATGCGTCGTTTGTTGGTTGCCGGAAACTGGAAGATGAATGCCTCTGTGGCGATGACCCAGAGTCTGCTGTCGGAACTCCGTGCCGCTCAGATTGACCAGTGTGATGTTGCGGTATTTCCGCCGTTTCCTTATCTGACTCAGGCGGCTCAGTTGCTGTCTGGCAGTGCTGTTGCGCTTGGTGCGCAGAATTGTGCTACAGAAGAATCCGGAGCATTTACCGGTGAAGTCGCTGCACCAATGCTGGCTGATGTCGGCTGTGCGATGGCGTTGGTTGGTCATTCAGAACGTCGCACCTTTTATGGTGAAACCGATGAAACAGTGCTGGCAAAAACCCGGCAACTGTTGGCCAGCAAAGTTACTGCGGTTGTCTGTATCGGTGAAACACTCGCCGAGCGTCAGGCCGGCCAGGAAGAAGTGGTCGTTGCTCAGCAATTAAAGCTGTTGCTTGAACAGCTGAATGCACAGCAGTGGCAACACATTATTCTGGCTTACGAGCCGGTGTGGGCTATTGGTACCGGAGAAACCGCTACGCCTGAGCAAGCGCAGGCAATGCATGCTTTTATTCGCGCCCAGTTGCAGATATTGGGTGCGGACGTCGCGCAGGCGACACGAATTTTGTATGGTGGCAGTGTAAAAGCTGCCAATGCTGCGGAGCTTTTTTCGCAGCCTGATATTGATGGTGGTCTGGTCGGCGGTGCATCGCTCGACGCCGCTGAATTTCTGGGTATTTGTCGGGCATAAGGTAAATTATGGAATCCATTATTCTGATCGTTCATATCGTGCTGGCTCTTGGCATCATTGGTTTTGTGATGCTGCAGCAGGGTAAAGGTGCCGACGCAGGCGCATCATTTGGTAGCGGTGCCTCCCAGACTGTCTTCGGCAGCAGTGGTTCAGGTAATTTTCTCAGCCGCACAACGGCTATTCTGGCGACGTTATTCTTCGTAACCAGTCTTGGTCTGGGTATTTATGCCAAGCAAAAAGCACAGGGTTACACTGATTTAGGAATTCCTAGTCAGGAAGTGATTGAAAAGCTTGAGAAAGATACCCCACTTGTGGAAGAATACGCGCCTTCCTCTGATGCACCCGAACTGGATGCATCAACCTCTGATGAGCCTGCCGTGGAAACCACTGGCAACTAAGGTTAATCAGTTTTAGTGCGGATGTGGTGGAATTGGTAGACACGCCATCTTGAGGGGGTGGTGAGCCTAGCTCGTGCGAGTTCGAGTCTCGCCATCCGCACCAATTTATTCCGGGAAAGCGAACATGGTTCGCTTTTTCTGTTTAAAGCGCCTATAATGCGCGTGCTTTTAGAGAGCACTACTAAAAAGCCCCTCGAGTCAGGGGCTTTTTAGTAGTTGCTTTTCAGGAGCGATTCAACGCGGCTGTGTCGTGTATGAATCTCACAGGAATCCGCTTGATAAAAGCGGGTTTCGGTCTGCATAAAGCAGTAGCGGACTGGGCACAACGTTGCCCAGTTTTTGTTTGTGGTGGGGGTAGTTTTTGGCAAAAGATACGCAATTAGCAGAGCTGTTAGCGCCGATAGTTGAATCCATGGGATTTACCTATTGGGGCCTGGAGTTTATTCCTCAGGGGCGTCATTCCCTGTTGCGTGTTTTCATCGACCATGAAGATGGCATTCTTGTCGATCATTGTGCAGCCGTCAGCCGACAGCTGGGTGCGGTTCTCGATGTAGAAGATCCGATTGCGCAGGATTACACGCTGGAAGTTTCATCCCCGGGGATGGATCGTCCGCTATTCACACTCGAACAATTTCAACAATATGCTGGCCACATTATTGATGTGCGTCTGCGTATGCCCTTTGAAGGGCGTCGAAAATACAAAGGCCAGTTAATTGGTGTTGAGCAGGAAGATGTCGTTCTCGTTGTTGATGAGCACGAATATTTACTGCCGATTGAGCTGATTGACCATGCCAATGTAGTACCACAATTCAAGGACTAAGGTTGCAGAGCGAGGCTAGAAGATGAGCAAAGAAATTCTCCTGGTCGCGGAAGCGGTATCCAACGAAAAGGGCGTTTCAAAAGAAATTATTTTTGAAGCAATTGAGTCAGCCCTTGCAGCGGCCGCCAAGAAGCGCTACGAAGATGAAGAAGCCACTATCCGTGTGGATATTGACCGTAAAACCGGTGACTACCAGAGCTTTCGCAGTTGGCTGGTTGTCAGCAATGATGTGGTTCCGGGGCTTGGCGATGAGCTGACCCTGCAGGAAGCTCATGAAATTGATACCAATCTGCAACCTGGCGATACCTACGAAATCGAAATCGACAACCCTGACTTCGGCCGTATCGCCGCTCAGGCTGCGAAGCAGATTATCGTACAGAAAGTCCGTGAAGCAGAGCGTGCACAGATTGTTGATCAGTACCAGGATCGCGTTGGTGAATTGATTAACGGTACTGTTAAAAAAGTGACACGCGATAACGTTATCGTCGATCTGGGTAATAACGCCGAAGGTCTGCTGCCGAAAGATCAGCTGATTGGTCGCGAAATTATGCGTATGGGTGATCGTGTGCGTGCCATTCTGCACGCAGTACGTCCGGAAAACCGTGGTCCGCAGCTGATGCTGAGCCGCACCATTCCGGAAATGCTGATCGAGCTGTTCCGTATCGAAGTACCGGAAATCGCCGAAGAAGTTATCGAAATTAAAGGCGCGGCCCGTGACCCGGGTTCCCGTGCAAAAATTGCGGTAAAAACCAACGATAAACGCATCGACCCGGTGGGTGCTTGTGTGGGTATGCGCGGCGCGCGTGTTCAGGCAGTGACCAACGAATTGGGTGGTAACGAGCGTATCGACATCGTGCTGTGGGATGACAATCCGGCACAGCTGGTGATTAACGCCATGGCTCCGGCCGATGTTGCGTCGATCATTATGGATGAAGAAACCAACACGATGGATGTTGCTGTTGCTTCCGACAATCTGGCCCAGGCGATTGGTCGTGGCGGTCAGAACGTACGTTTGGCTTCCGAGCTTACCGGCTGGGAAATCAACGTGATGACGGAAGAAGAAGCATCCGAGAAACAAAATGAAGAAGCCTCCGGCTTTATCGAAGGATTTATGAAATCCCTCGATCTGGACGAAGACTTTGCCACCCTGCTGGTTGAAGAAGGTTTCACCACGCTGGAAGAAGTGGCTTACGTGCCAATGGAAGAGATGCTCAGCATCGACGGTCTGGATGAAGATGTGGTTACCGAACTGCGCAACCGCGCAAAAGACGTACTGCTGACCCAGGCCATTGCTTCCGAAGAAAAACTGGAAAATTCTCAGCCGGCAGATGATCTGCTGAACATGGAAGGCATGGAGAAACACCTGGCACTGGTTCTGGCAAGTAAAGGCATTTGTACGATGGAAGATCTGGCCGAGCAATCCATCGATGACCTGTTGGACATTGAACAGATGACTGAAGAAAAAGCGGCGGAATTGATTATGACCGCCCGCAAGCCCTGGTTTGAGGGCAACGACTAACCACTGCTCGGCATAGGAGAAACGTATGGCAGATGTAACAGTTAAAGAACTCGCCGACGTGGTAGGGACAAGCGTTGATCGCTTATTGTCCCAAATGAAAGAAGCGGGGTTGCCACAAACCGCAGCCAGTCAGTCTGTTTCTGATGATCAGAAACAGTCTTTGCTGCTTTTTCTGAAGAAAAGCCATGGTGAAGCAGCGGCTACGCCGAACAAAATTACGCTTAAGCGTAAAGTGACCACGACCCTGAAAACGGGTCAGGGTGGCAAAAAAGCCGTCGCCATTGAAGTTCGTAAAAAACGCACGTATGTAAAACGCGAAGAGCTGGATCTGGAAGCTGAAAAAGCCAAAGAAGAAGCTGCTCGTGCAGAAGCCGCCGCTCAGGTAGCTGCTGAAGCTGCAGCAGCACCGGCCGTCGCAGAAGCACCGGCAGAAGCCGTTGCTGAAGTAAAAGCAGAAGCAGAAGCACCAGCCGCCGAAAAACCGGCAGCGACCAGCGCCAAACCGGCCGCCAAAGCCAAGCCGGCCACGGTGGAAGAAGACGCTGCGCAGAAACGTGCAGAAGCTGAAGCCGCTCAGGCGCGTCAGGAAGAAAATCGCAAAAAGTCGAACAAAACAGTCGACAAGAAACGCGTTGATCAGCGTGAGAACAGCCGCTTTACCGATGGTGGTGACGATGATCGCAACCGTTCCCGTCGTGGTGGCAAAGGCAAGACGAAAGGTGGCCGTGGCCGTCAGCAGTCTGCCAATGAACACGCCTTTACCCGTCCTACAGCGCCCGTGGTTCATGAAGTTGAACTGCCGGAAGCCATTACCGTTGCCGATCTGGCATCGAAAATGGCCGTAAAAGCTGGTGAAGTGATTAAAACCCTGATGAAAATGGGTGTGATGGCGACCATCAACCAGATTCTGGATCAGGATACAGCCACTCTGGTGGTTGAAGAAATGGGTCACAAAGTGACCAAGCTGATTGCCGATAACGCGCTGGAAGTAGCCGTTACCGAATCCGTTTCTTACGAGGGTGATGAGCAACCACGTGCACCGGTGGTTACCGTAATGGGTCACGTTGACCATGGTAAAACCTCGCTGCTCGACTATATCCGTCGTACCCGCGTGGTATCCGGTGAAGCTGGTGGTATTACCCAGCACATCGGTGCGTACCACGTAGAAACCGATCATGGCATGGTGTCCTTCCTGGATACTCCGGGACACGCCGCGTTTACCTCGATGCGTGCCCGTGGTGCTCAATCCACTGACGTGGTGATCCTGGTGGTGGCTGCTGACGATGGTGTGATGCCGCAAACCGAAGAAGCCGTTCAGCACGCGAAAGCGGCAGGCGTGCCAATCGTGGTTGCCATCAACAAAATGGATAAAGAGTCCGCAGACCCGGAACGGGTTAAAAGCGAACTGTCTGCCCGTGACGTATTGCCGGAAGATTGGGGCGGTACTGTACCGTTTATCCCGGTGTCTGCGCACACAGGTCAGGGTATTGATGAACTGCTTGAAGCGGTTCTTCTGCAGGCCGAAATTCTGGAGCTTAAAGCTCATTTCAGCGGTCCTGGTCAGGGTGTTGTGGTTGAATCGCGTCTGGATAAAGGACGTGGTCCGGTTGCCACTCTGCTGGTACAGAACGGTACGCTGAAAAAAGGCGACATCGTTCTGGCGGGTACCTGCTACGGTCGTGCCCGTGCTCTGCTGGATGAAAATGGTCAGCAAGTTAATGGTGCAGGCCCATCCATTCCAGTTGAGATTCTCGGCCTGAACGGAACGCCGGAAGCCGGTGACAACTTCATGGTTGTTGAAAGCGAGAAGAAAGCCCGTGAAGTGGCTGAATTCCGCGAAAACAAAATGAAGGAAGTGGTACAGCAGCGTCAGCAAGCGGCCAAACTCGATGCCCTGTTCAGTGGTATGGGTGAAGGTCAGGTTGCTAACCTCAACGTGGTTGTAAAAACCGACGTTCGTGGTTCGCTGGAAGCCATTGTTGCTTCCCTGCAGAAACTGGCGACCGACGAAGTACGCGTTAACGTTGTGTCTTCCGGTGTTGGTGGTATCACTGAAACCGACGCAACGCTGGCCGTCGCTTCTGGTGCTGTGATGTTCGGCTTCAACGTTCGTGCGGATAACGCGGCGAAGAAAGTGGTCGAAAACAACGGTGTGGATATGCGCTACTACAGCGTGATCTACGATTTGCTGGACGACGTTAAACAGGCCATGGCTGGTCTGCTGGCGCCGGAACTGCGTGAAGAAATCACCGGTATTGCCGAAGTTCGTGATGTCTTCAACTCACCGAAATTCGGTCAGATTGCCGGCTGTATGGTGATTGATGGTGTTATCTACCGTCACAAGAAAATCCGCGTACTGCGCGACAACGTTGTGGTCTATGAAGGCGAGCTGGAATCTCTGCGCCGCTTCAAAGATGACGTTGCCGACGTTCGTCAGGGTATGGAATGTGGTATCGGTGTTAAGAACTATCAGGACGTCCGTCCGGGCGACCAGATCGAAGTGTTCGATGTACGTGAAATTGCCCGTACACTCTGATCTGCATCAACACCTGTAACGGGCCTTCGGGCCCTGACAGCAAAGCCCGGCTCCATGTCGGGCTTTGCTGTCTCTGACAGACCAATGATCAGGCTGAACACATGCCGGCCATTGGGTAACAGAGGATTTAAAAATGCCAAAAGATTACAGCCGTACCTCGCGCCTGGGTGAACAGATTCAGCGCGACCTGGCTCATATGATTCAGTTTGAAATGAAAGACCCACGCCTGGGTATGGTCACACTGAATTACGTAAAAGTTGCCAAAGACCTGGGCTATGCCGATATCTACTTCACCGTGATGGGTGCCAAAGGCGAAACCGATGTCGAGATCCGTAAGCAGACCTCAGCCATCCTCAACGATGCCGCCGGTTATCTGCGTAACGAGCTGGCGCGTATCATGCGCACCCGCATCACTCCGCATCTGCGTTTTCATTACGATGAGAGCATGGATCGCGGTCATCATCTGACCGGTCTGATCAAAAAAGCGCTGGCAGAAGATGAAGCTCATCATCAGGATGATGAAGACCCATCCAGCGACCGGAACTGATTCATGGCGCGTGGAAAAAAAGGCCGTGCAGTCAGCGGCATACTGGTTATTAACAAGCCGTTAGGGCTGTCGTCCAATCAGGTGCTGCAACGGGTGAAATTCCTGTTCGGGGCGCAAAAAGCCGGTCATACCGGTGCTTTGGACCCTCTGGCCACCGGCGTATTGCCGATCTGTCTGGGGGAGGCGACTAAGTTCTCGCAACTGTTGCTCGAATCCGACAAAGGTTACGACACCACCGCACTGCTCGGCGAAATCCGCTCCAGCGGTGATGGCGAAGGTGATGTGATTGCCACGGCTGACGTGCCGCCGCTTACGGCCGCTGAGGTTGAAGCCATTCTTGCGCGCTTCCGTGGTGAGGTTGAGCAGGTGCCGCCGATGTTTTCGGCACTCAAGCTGGATGGTAAGCCGCTCTATGAGCTGGCGCGTCAGGGCATGAGCGAGGAAGAGATCCGGGCGGTGGCGGAGAAAAAGCGCCGCATCATCACCATTCATGAACTGCTGCTGCTTGAGCAACGCGCCACGGAGCTGGATTTGTCCGTGCGTTGCTCGAAGGGCACCTACATCCGCACGCTGGTCGAAGACATTGGCCAGGCGGTTGGTTGTGGCGCTTACGTCAGTAAGTTGCACCGTACTTTGTGCGGGCCTTACCATGCAGCCCAGATGGTGACGCTGGAACAGGTGCAGGAAGCGGCAGAGCAGGGGCATGATGCTCTCGACGCGTTGCTGCTGCCAACCGAAACGGCTCTGCCGGACTGGCCGGAAGTCGCACTGACGCTGGCTGAAGCGGATAAAATCCTGCACGGTCAGCCAGTCAGCACTGGCCTGCCTGCCTGTCCTTCTGTACAATTGTGGGCCGTTGAATCAGACGTCCGGCAATTGCTTGGCATTGGCCGCATTGAAAACGGCAAAGTGAAACCGCAGCGTTTGTTGCAGGTCACACTGTCTTAACCGGTCAAATCTGGTTTGACTGTCGCCACAAGGCGGCACGCATCTCACTGTTAATGTGCACGGTGACGATGATTACATAATCCCGGAACATCTTGTGATGTCCGCGCACATTCATGGAGTAAGTAAAGATGGCATTAACTGCTGCTAATAAAGCTGAGATTGTAAAAGAGTATCAAACTGCTGAAGGCGATACCGGTTCTCCTGAAGTTCAGGTTGCATTGCTGACCCACAACATCGTTGGTCTGCAGAGCCACTTCAAAGAACACGGTAAAGATCACCACTCACGTCGTGGTCTGATCCGCATGGTTAACCAGCGTCGTAAGCTGCTGGATTACCTGAAGCGTAAAGATGCTTCCCGTTACACCGCGCTGATCGGTCGTCTGGGTCTGCGTCGCTAAGATCTCAAAGCTTGCAGCAAAAGCCCTCCGGGGCTTTTGTTGTATCTGGCCAGTCAGGCTATCCTGTTCTGCTTCTGTGGAATAACAACTACCTGCCAAGCTGTGGTGCCAACCCCACGATTCATAGGAATGTGGTGGTGCTTCTAAATATTGGCTTTGCATGCGGACCACTTCTGCCCCGGCAGAACACCGCCATGCCAGAGCTAATGCTTAGAAGTACCGGCAGTCAGCAGGTTTATCGGTAAATTTAAGGAAATACGTATACATGAGCACAAAACCTGTTGCTAAGACCAAAAGCTTTCAATTCGGTAACGATACCCTCACCCTGGAAACCGGGCGCGTAGCCCGTCAGGCGGATGGTGCAGTACTGGCCACTCTGGGAAAAACCCAGGTGCTGGCGACTGTCGTTGCCGCTAAAAGCACTAAGCCAGGCCAGGATTTCTTCCCGCTGTCTGTTCACTATCAGGAAAAAATGTACGCCGCTGGCCGTATCCCTGGTGGCTTCCTGAAGCGCGAAAGCCGTCCTTCCGAAAAAGAAACCCTGACTTCCCGTCTGATTGACCGTCCGATTCGTCCATTGTTTGCCGAAGGCTTCATGAACGAAGTTCAGGTTATCCTGACCGTAATGTCTTCTGAAAAAGAAGTCGATCCGGATATCTGCGCCATGATCGCGACCTCTGCTGCGCTGGCCATTTCAGGTGTGCCTTTCAACGGTCCTATCGGTGGTGCCCGCGTTGGCTTCACCGAAGAAGACGGTTACATGCTGAACCCAACCCAGACCCAGATGCAAGATTCTCTGCTGGACATGGTGGTTGCCGGTACTAAAGACGCCGTGCTGATGGTTGAATCTGAAGCTCAGGAACTGACCGAAGACGAAATGCTGGGTGCAGTCCTGTTCGCCCACACCGGTTTCCAGTCTGCGATCACTGCCATCAACGAATGGGTTGAAGAGCTGGGTGTACAGAAGTGGGATTGGACGGCTGAAGCCAAAAACACCGCACTGTACGAAGCGGTTAAAGCCGAAGCGGCCGCTGGCATCGGTGAGGCTTACACCATCTCCGACAAAATGGCCCGTTATGCCCGTCTGGACGAAGTGAAAAAAGCTGCCGTTGAAAAACTGGCGGCTGCTGAAGGCGAAGAAGGTTTCTCCGCTGACGAAATCGCCGACATGGTTGGTGAGCTGAAGTATGAAGTGGTTCGTAACCGCGTGATTGATGGCCAGCCACGTATCGACGGTCGTGATAACGACACCGTACGTCCACTGACCATCGAAACCGGTGTGCTGAAAACCACTCACGGTTCTGCCATCTTTACCCGTGGTGAAACTCAGGCCATCGTTGTGACTACGCTGGGTTCAACCCGCGATGCACAGATGATCGACTTCCTGCACGGTGCCAAAGACGATCCGTTCCTGTTCCAATACAACTTCCCTCCATACTCTGTGGGTGAAGCTGGTCGTCTGGGCGCTCCTGGCCGTCGCGAAATCGGTCACGGTCGTTTAGCCCGTCGTGGTATTCAGGCGATGATGCCAAACCATGACGAATTCCCGTACACCATCCGTGTGGTATCGGAAATCACCGAATCTAATGGTTCTTCCTCCATGGCTTCTGTGTGTGGCGCGTCTCTGTCTCTGATGGACGCGGGTGTACCGATCAAGGCACCGGTTGCCGGTATCGCCATGGGTCTGATCAAAGAAGGCGACAAGTTTGCCGTTCTGACCGATATCCTGGGTGATGAAGATCACCTTGGCGATATGGATTTTAAAGTGGCCGGTACTGACGAAGGTATCACGGCACTGCAGATGGATATCAAGATCGAAGGTATCACTGAAGAGATCATGGAAATCGCTCTGGAAAAGGCCAAAGCTGCACGCTTTACCATCCTTGAGCAGATGAACACCGTGATTGCTGAGCCACGCAAAGAACTGGCGGAAAATGCTCCGACCATGTCGACCATGAAGATCCCGTCTGACAAGATCCGTGACGTGATTGGTAAAGGTGGCGCGACTATCCGTGATATCACCGAGAAAACCGGTGCCTCTATCGACATCAATGACAACGGCGAGATCAAAATCTTTGCTGCTGGCAAAGAAGCGTCTGATGCTGCCCGTCAGATGATTGAAGCCATCACTGCTGATATCGAAGTGGGTACTACCTACACCGGTAAAGTGAGCAAGATCGTTGACTTCGGTGCGTTCATCACCGTTCTGCCTGGTAAAGATGGTTTGCTGCACATCTCTCAGATCAGCGAAGACCGTGTAGAAAACGTTGCTGATTTCCTGACCGAAGGTCAGATCGTTAACGTACACGTTGCCGATGTCGATCCTAAAGGTCGTATCAAACTGACCATGAAAGGTATTGAGCAGCCTGCTTAATTCTTTCTGAGTTAAAAAAACCGCCGCGGTGAAAACCGCGGCGGTTTTTTTATGGGGGTATTCTATTAGGGCCTGTCGACACTAATTAAACAGGCCTGTTATTGGCTAAAAATATCTCAAACAAGGCGCTGAGAGTGTGGCCTAACGGGTTAAGCGAGTGAACAGCAACGCTGGATGAGGGATTTTTAGCCATAACCCTTCGGGCTGAGGCCAGTTTTCCCCATTAACGTCGTCGTTCGTCATTCATTTAGCCCGCTAATATCACTCCTCTCTCCTTGTTCTGAGAAAAACTGGCTCTCAGCAGGCCGGATTTACTTAGTGTCGACAGGCCCTAGTAACTACAGTCTGCTATCCGCAGCATTAACCCTTGTATGATCAGTTACCATAAACACGTTCAATATCACTGAAAACATTTTCCTTCTTCAGCGTGTCATGTGCCTGCATGATGGATTTTACAATCTTACCGTCCATATCTTTATTCAGCGCCAGATACAGTGGTGTCGAGCGGAATATCAGTGCTGCTTCCATGTCAGACAGATCAGCGGCATCGGATGCGACATAGGGGCCGCTGAGGTAATCAGCAATCCACAGGTCTATCTGACCATGATGAAGGCGTAGCGGATTCATCGCATCGGAGTCTACAACAGAGACGTTAAAGCCCTGATCAATCAGGTACTGCGTCATCACGTCGCCTTTATAACCACCGATGCGATATTTTCTGGCGTCTTCAAGCGTGGTTAAACGTATGTCGCTGCCCGCTTTGGCAAACAGTGTCCAGCGAATTTCTGTCAGTGGTCCAACCCATTGAAACCAGCTTTCCCGCTCTTCATTACGTGCGGTGCAGAAGATTCCGTGATCCGCTTTTTGCTTTGCGCGATCCAGACCATAGTTCCAGTTACGCAGTTTCATTTTTACATCATAAGGAATGCGCTTGATGATGGCCTTGACCATGTCAGTACACAGCCCGGTGATTTCGTCAGCTTTGTGTGCAAAAGGCTGGCCGTTGTCGGTCATGTTGTAAGGCGGGAATTGTTCTGTGTAGAGATAAAGCTTATCGCTTGCTTGTGTTGATGCCGAAAACAGCATGATCAGAAACGCAATTCGGTACATGGGCATGGAAAGTACTCCTTAGTGCGGATTGTCTGTTATGACAGCTAAACGAATCTTCTGCCTTAAGACACGCTGCATAGCAATCATAGACAATGAAAAATAAAACGGCCTGTCGAATATTCAAAAATGCCTGCTGATAACCTTACTTTTAGCGGGTCATTGCGACGCAAAGTATTATCAGAACAAGACAGAGAGATTGTTCTGTGCCAATAGTTGATTTGGATAGATCAGACTGACTGCCATTATGAAAATTAAAGCATGGGCATTGCTGCGAGGCATGCCTCATTCCGGCGGCGGATTCTGGAGTAAAACACCAGCAGGAACAATAGCTTATTCCGGACAATTTAAGACACCGGTCTCATCTGCAGACGATATTTATCCGGTTAGTTATTTGTCTGGTTGGCGGATATTACGCTGCTGGATCGGCAGATATCTCCATGCATCAATATTGTTGAGAGAACCGTTATGCACTGTAGTTATGATTGGATAATGACTAAATTTCGTGATCTGTTATTCAATTGGTATACATAAACGTGTTGGGAAAAAGCTCCGGGTGGTATCAGACATGAATGTTTCTTTGACGTCGTCAAACAACTGTTAATAACTATTCTGTTAATATGATTCTGATTGCAGGTGATCAATTGCTCGCTATTGCAGTGTTTTTTAATCACCTTCCTGATATTCCAATAGTTTCGGATATTTCCATATAGGAATAAGACACTGACGACACATAGATATCCTGTTTGTTTGTATTATCTTTAAATACAGTCGCGCTCCATCTTCTGGGAGGATAAACGGCCGCTTGTGTATTGGTTTATTTCTGAAGCTCAGTTATTCATTATTAATGATTCTATTAATAATAGGTGATGAATGGAGTCGATAATAAAATATATTCCAGAAATAATATTGGTTGCATTTTGTTTCCGTAATTCAATAACGTTGACGACTAAGAAGCCTCTGATACAGCTCCTCAGATGATCGAAGCCATCACCGCAGATATCGGAGTGGGGACTGATTGAACCGGTAAAGTGCGCTAGCGCACCTCTGAATCATTTTGCAAAGCTTCGCCTGAGTGTTACTGAGCTTTTGACAGGGATCGATTGCAGTGAAGGGCGAGCCTTTTAATAAATCGGCAATGCTGTCAAAACGTCCTTCAGCCCACACCCTGCGGGACTTGCTGAAAAATCCAGCTCAGCGTTGCTACGTTTTGACGTAACCCGCAATGCCTTCAAAGTGGTGCCTGGATCTGAACGTTTTCAGTCAGCCGAAAGGGGCGCTTACTTATTCGGAGCTGCTCCGGATCTTTGGTTTTTCAGCGCTTATTACCGTTTTTCCTGATAAGGATGGTCAGCTGCGTCTCTCCTGATCCGTTAAAAGCGTATAGAAAGACGTTGCTGACTTCCTGAATAAAGGTCAGGCCGCTAATGTATTCTCATTCGTATTCTTATTCGATATTGATCCTAAAGGTCGTATTAAGCTGACTATGGGGGTATCGAGTGGCCTGTTTAGCTCTTTTTTATGCGCAATCAATACATATTGTTCTTTATGGTCGCAGTGGATATTTACACTGTTACATTGCTGTAACCTTTGTATTACAATCGGTATATAAATGTGTCCGAAAGTTTATAAGCGTTATAACCATTTTCTGACAATAAGCATGATGATTGTCGCTTCTGGATCGAGTAGTACCGGTGCGAAAGGATTCAACATTTGGCAGGCATAGCATGTCCGTCAGTTTAAATCACGTTATGGAGTTAATAATGATTAGTTTGAAACAAAAAACGTCGTGGCTGGCCGTTGCCAGTGCTTCTCTTGCATTGGCTGCCTGCGGTGGCGACAGTTCGTCCTCATCGGATAACCTTTCTCTTGATCCGTTGACTTATACCGGTTCAGATGCAGAAGCAACGGTCAGCACAGACAATTACAACGATATTGCTCAGAAAGTGCATGCCGTGACTCTGGCCATGGTGGCGGGCAATAGCCTTCAAAGTATTGGGTTTGGTGGCCCGGGTGGTCCAATGATCCCTGGACCTCGCATGCTTTCTAAAGCTGTAAGTAATGTACAGGCTTCAGTACTTGCCGAGGCTTCTTCACTGTCTAAGACTGCGGCCGCTTCTGCGCCGGCTGGTGTGCTTGTTACCTCAAGTAACGGGCGAAGCTATACTTCCAGTAATACTGCTGAAGGTGAGTGTGGAGGTTCTGCCAGTTTTGAAACTACGTTCACGATTAAGAGCACTGCTTCCGAAGATGATGATGAGGCTTCTCCTGTTGATTCGGTGGGTGAAGATTCTGGCGAAGACATCAGTGTAACGTTTAAGGATTACTGCGCCTATCTGGATGATGACGTCACTGAGATTGTGCTGAACGGCAATATGACGATGAATTATGCATATTCCGAACAATACGATTATGTTAATGATACCCGCTCGGTAGACGGAACTGAAACGGGATCAGCGACATTGCGGGTAACCCTCGGCGACGATCAGGTAGTCGTTAAGAGTGCGATGAAGGGGCGTAATCATGCAGACTACAGCTACGATGAAGAGCTGGATGATGATGTCTATAATCCTGACACATTTGTATACGATTCTGCTCGGGTTTTACAGATTTCAGGCAATGGTTTATCGGGTAAACATACCTACACTGAAAGTTGCGACGTTGATCCTGAAGACCCGACAGATACAACCTGTACTGAATCTGAAGTGATCAATGTGGGCGGCACCAACTATAAACTGGAAGGCTATGCCAGCCCCTATGGCGGTGTCTATCTGACGGTGTACCTGCCAACTTTCGGTTCGGTTGTTGTACGTTCTGGTTCGTCATCCCCTACTCTGTGTGACAACTATGCAGGGTTTGAAAGTGGCAGTCTGAGTGTCAATAACGGAGAAATTTCTATCACTTACTCCGGCTGCGATGCTGAGCCTGTTGTTAGTTACAGCGGTAACAGTGATCTGATGCTGCAGTAATTTTATGTGATCGGAAAAAGCGCAGCCTGGCTGCGCTTTTTTATTGGTTGGTGTAATAAATAATGTCCAGTAAATACCATTCCCTGTGCGTATAGGGGTACTTATTGATGTCCTACTAAACCCTTGCTGTTTATGATCGATAAAATCGATGGTCGGCGCTAATCAACACAGAGATTTACATGTTTTCGATTTTCTGGAAGGCCGCGAGCAAGCTATGAACATTACTTCCTATTGGGAAACCACCTCGCCGGTATCATTGATGACGGGCTATGCCTTCGGCAGTCGTCATATGACGATGCGTGTAAGTATTCGTATGGCCGTGCTAAATCAAAGTCAGCAGCATGAAATTTCTTCCTGGTTTCATCAGCATGCGGATATTGCTACTGAATTGGTAATGGGCCATGACGGGTGGGAGGGTAGTGTTGATCTGCTGTTGCAGATTATGTGTAAGTTACAACAGTCGTTGGGCTTTCCCTTATGTGAGTCAGGCATACGGCAAATATTACCTTCAGGTGAGGTAAGGCTTTTTATACCACTGCATCGCGGTACATTTGTTTTACTCGCCAATCTTTTTCAGTGTGTACTGCAGATATTGAATGTCGCTATGCAAGGGGATTTGAGCAGACATCCGGCTGCTGAACTGAACTCTATCGTCAAGGCTTTGCAGCGTTTCAGGCCTGCTACGGGTAATGTTCGTGGTTTTATGGAGGCGGCCTACCAGGCTGGCATTCCGCTTCAGCGGTTACCTGGCAATGCAACGTTGTATGGTCAGGGGATTCTCAGCCGCCTATTGGAAAGTTCATTCACCGATAGAACCCCGAGTATTGGTTGCCAGCAAGCGCGCAGTAAACCGGTGGCTTCGGAAATTTTACGCTTGTATGGGTTACCTGTTCAGGCGCATAAAGTTGTACAGGATATTTCGTCTGCTCTGGCCGCAGCAGAAAAAATAGGATATCCCGTTGTGGTAAAACCAACCGACCGTGATCGCGGTGAAGGTGTTGCCGCAGATCTGAGAACGCCTGAACAGCTCGATAGTGCGTGTCGCATAGCATTTTCTTTATCCAAAAATGTGATGGTTGAAAAACACTTTTACGGTAAAGATTACCGCATTACCGTTTTGGATGGACGTGTTATCTGGGCGGTAGAGCGCGTCCCCGGAGGTGTAACGGGTGATGGTGTCAGCACAGTTAAACAATTAATTGAGCAGCTTAATCTTGAGCCGGATCGCAACGATAGTCGTTATTCAGCGCTTAAACAATTGCATCTTGATGAAGAAGCTTTGACCTTGCTGGCGCAAGAAAACCTGACGCCAGAGTCGATTTTGCCTGCCGCTCAGTTTGTTAGCTTACGTCGTATCAGTAACATCACCCGGGGCGGAGTTCCTGTTGCTGTAACGGATCAGGTTCATCCTGATAACCGCCGCCTGGCTGAGCGGGCGGCCAATGTCTTACGTCTTGATCTTGCGGGTGTTGATTTATTAATTCCGGATATTCGCCAATCCTGGCGTCAGAGTGGCGCCGCGATTTGTGAAGTAAATGCGCAACCGACCATCGGTAGCTATACCGCCGGACATTTGTACGGCGAAATTCTTCAGCACCTGCTTAAAGGCAATGGTCGTATTCCGGTAATCCTGGTGGCAGGAGCGCGCTGTGTCGAATATTCACGTGAGATTGGCACTGCGCTATCTGCAGCGGGTTATGACAGCGGTGTTTATGATGGGCAGGAAATAACTATTAATGGCACAAAAGCCGAAGCGCTGGCTAAAGATGTATTTGCTGCCGGTAAGTTGCTGGTTATGGATCCTTCCGTCAGTGCTGCGGTGGTCGCTTTAACCGATGCTTCGGTGTTAGAGCAGGGATTGCCTTTTCAGCGTTATGACATATTGGTTGCAGACTGTTCCGGTTTCGCACTTCATCAGGATTTACTGAATATGATCGTGCCGGCCTGTGATGGCTGTATTCTGACCGTTAATGGAACAGCGGATCTGCAAAATACAGCGGCAGGCGTCATGTTGTCCGGCACGGATACATTAGAGGCCGATGCGGTTATTCATCTGCTTGAGTCTTGCCAGGGGCTGCAGGCTCTCTGATTCAGGAATCATGATTTAAAATGAAAAAGTTTTTGTTGTTCGTGACTGCATTTTTTAATTTATATGCGCTGGCTGCACATGTCAGTGCTGATACGCAGCTTCAGGCGGGCATCGGAAAAACCGATATGTCGTATAAAGAGTTTCTGCGCGATGGCAGCAAATTTAACCGTGAAGATGGCTGGTTGAATACGCTTTATTTAGGTGCAGCATCTGATCTTTACAACAATATTGACTGGATACTGACATTCGAACGCTCCAGCGGTGCAGTTGCTTATACTGGTCAGAGTCAGTCGGGGACGCCTTCTGATACAACCACGGATGAACATTTCAGAACACTTCTTTCAGGAATACGCTGGCAACCGGGAGCTGGCTCCTGGTCTCTGCTGCTGAATTATGGCGTAGCGGATTGGCAGCGTGGTATTCGCCCCAACGGCATCACCGGTGAACTGGATGAATATTATCGCTGGCGCATTTTGCAGGCAGCCACAGCCTGGCAGGGAGAGTTGTCAGGGCATTTGATCAGGTTTGAGTTTGGCTACACACGGCGCATGGATGGCAATATTGAGGTTAATTTTCGCCCTTATGGTGGCCGTAAGGGAAATGCGGAGCTGGCTGACGGGCACAGCTTTTATACCGATTTGAGCCTGCCGCTGTTTACAACAAGCGTGGGAGATATTCTGTTGTCGTGGCGTTATTCAAAAGAACGTGCGGCAGAATCCGATAAGGGAAATGCCGGGACTCTGGAGTTTATCCAGCCTCGCAGTCGGGTCGTGAATTCGCGTTTTATGCTGCTTTGGCAGTTCTCATTCTGATCCTTTAAACCTGAACATCAACAAAGCGGCCTTTTCTTACGTCGTCGCTTTCCTGTGCCGAGTTGCCATAGAGACGGAGATCTTCATTGCCAGCACTGCGATCTTCGTTGTAAACGTTGGCTGGAATGAATTCAGAGGATGAATCGGAGGTTATAGCAGGAGCTGACAGCGGGTTAGGAGCAAGGCTTCGCCGGTCGCTCGGTATAGACGACGCAGCAGAAGCCGGGGCAGACACCCTCTGCGGACTGACAGCGCCGCTGTTATAGCCAGTTAAGCCGACTGAAGGTGGAATGTTCATGCTGGGTATATCTCACTGACATTAAGCACGTAAGGCTCACTATAGCGGCAGAATGGCGTTGCGTCAGGGACGGGCTGCGGCAGATGACCGGAATATCCTGTCACTTATCCGGGACAATAAATGCGGCGCTTGAAGTGACAAAAATATGCCGGAATTATGCCTTTAATTACCGTCATAAAACCGTGCTCCGGCCAGAAGCGCCGGAGCAGAATCTGTGATCAGGCCATGGCTTCGGGAAGGGCAAATTCACCTTTCATATAGGCAAAGCAACGTCCGGCAATCAATACCCGGTCATGTTCCAGTTGCAGCATGGCATCGCCGCCACGGGCAGAACACTGCCAGCCGTTGAGTTGGGTTTTACCCAGTTTTTTGCTCCAGTAAGGTGTCAGTGTGCAGAATGACGAGCCGGTAACAGGGTCTTCATCCAGGCCCTGGCGCGGAGCGAAAAAGCGGCTGACAAAATCATAGCCTTCGCTGTCACTGCGGGCGGTTACCATGACGGCGAAAGTATCCAGCTCACTGAGCAGTGCCAGATTGGGTTGGCAATCATGCAGAGCCTGCTCGTTTTCCAGCTCGACCAGCATATCGCGGGCATTACAGATGGCGACCACTTTTTGGCCAAGGGCTTGTTCCAGCTGTTGTTGCAGCGCCGTGTCATCAAGCATTTCACCGGGGCGAGCTGGAAAGTCCAGCTGCAATAAGCCACTGCCGCCATCGTTATTACGCAGTGCACGCACCATCAGGTTGCCGGCTTCCTGAGTCGAGAACGGAATAATTTCGCGCATATCCAGCAGTTCGTTACGGATCACCCAGGCCGCTGCTAATGTGGCATGGCCGCAGAGGTCTACCTCAGTGGTTGGGGTAAACCAGCGGATATGGTAAATACCGTCGCTGTTTTTAACGAAGAAGGCGGTTTCAGACAGGTTGTTTTCGGCCGCGATAGCCTGCATCTGATCTTCACTTAACCATTCCTGCAGCGGAACAATAGCGGCAGGATTACCACTGAAACCGTTAACAGATTGGCGGATAAAGGCATCGATTTTATATACAGAATAACGCATGGAGGCTTACCGGCGGCGATGTGTGTAGTGCCGATAGTAACAGGCGTGTCAGCGATATGGGAGAGACACAGTGTTCTAAACAAGCAGCCGGCTTGCCCGGCTGCTTTATCAGGGGTTAATCCAGCAAGGCAATATCCAGATATTCAGGCACTTCCACATCCCAGCTAAACTCGTCTTTTAAATGCCGGCGCATAGCATCGGCGGCGCAGGTTTCACCGTGGGTAATAAAGACTTTGCGTGGCTTGCCGGGCATTTTCTTCAGCCAGTCCGATATTTCCACATAATCTCCATGGCTGGATAAGGCCTGAAGATTAGCGATTTCAGCCTGAACCTGACAATACTGTCCATGAATTTTGATATGGTCAGCTCCTTTAAGCAGGCTGTCGCCGCGGGTTCCTCCGGCCTGATACCCAAGGAATAAAATGCTGTTGCGCGGATCGGAAATCAGTGCCTTCAGGTGATGCAATACGCGTCCGCCGCTGGCCATGCCGCTGGCGGAAATAATAATGGCCGGTGTTTTCTTTTCCACCAGAGCAATAGATTCTTCGGTGGTTTTCACATAAATCGTCATATCGTCCATGCGCTGACAGTCATCTTCTGTCAGTTTGTGCAGATCATGGTGACTGAAGAAAATAGAGGTTGCACGAATGGCCATCGGACTATTCAGATACACCGGTAATGAGGGAATGCGCTGCTGGTCACGCAGGCGCTGTAAATAATGTAATACCAGCTGCGCGCGTCCTACGGCAAAGGCTGGCATCAGCACAATGCCGCCGCGTTTATAGGTGCGGTTAATCACATCGGCAATGGCTTCTTCGGCATCCACTTCTTCATGACGGCGGTCACCGTAGGTGGATTCGACCACCAGATAATCGGTTGCTGGCAAAGGTTGTGGCGGATACATAATGGCATCATTGCTGCGACCAACATCACCGGTAAACGTAATGCTTTTACCCTGAAATTCCAGGCGAATGGACGTTGCTCCCAGAATGTGTCCGGCAGGAATAAATTGCGCGGTCATGCCACCTGGAAGGGTCAGGGTTTCTCCCTGCGGAACATCTTTAAATTGCTTCAGAACTTTGCGTGCATCTTCTTCGGTGTAAAGCGGTTCAGCCGGATCATGTTTCGAAAATTTCTTTTTATTGGCGTAACGCGCATCTTCTTCCTGCAGAAACCCCGCATCCGGTAATAATACTTTGCATAATGCGTGGGTCGCTTCGGATGAATAAACCGGGCCATGGAAACCACGTTTCATTAAGGCCGGTAAAAATCCGGAGTGGTCAATGTGTGCGTGGGTCAGCAGCACAGCATCAACCTGGTCGGCAGGAAATGGCAGTTCATTCCAGTTGCGGCGACGGACGTTTTTGATGCCCTGAAATAAACCACAGTCGATCAGAATTTTATAGCGGTCGTACTTAATCAGATATTTAGAACCGGTGACGGTGCCGGTTGCACCGATAAACTGAACCTGAAACGGACTCTGCATAGGGTATTCCTTGTGGAACACTGAGCCATCTTCCCGGGGTCATTATTACAAAGACTGTTTCTAACCCACGGATTTCTCAGCGTTTCCTTGACCATGAGTGAAATGAAAAATCATTCTGGCAGATACAACGGAGCATGGGAAACGCTGTCAGAGCAATCGTTGATTTACCGCAAGGCCGCCATGATTGTGCAGGCCTACACTAGATGCTGAAAAATAAGGTGTATTTATGGATACTCAGCTCGATTTCTTACATCTGCGCCGGCTCGGAATTAACACGCATCAGGAGCCGGTGGTTTATATGCGTCAGGATTGTCAGGTGGCAATCTCTGAGGGATTTTATGCGCATAGCCGGGTAGAAGTGCATTGTGCTGATCAGAGCGTTATCGCCACACTGGTTCTGGTCTGCAGTGAGCTGCTCTCCCATGAAGAAGCCGGTTTATCCGAAGCGGCCTGGCACAGGCTGGGTTGCCCGGCCGATGGCGAACAGGCGCGTTTTCACCATGCCCGCCCGGTGGAGTCGATGTCTTTCGTGCGTGGCAAGCTGTATGGTCAGCGCTTCAATGATGAATCGGCCAAGGCCATTATCGAAGATATTAAAGCCGGTCATTACAGCGATATTCAGCTTTCTGCATTTGTAACTGCCTGCGCTGGTGATCGTCTTGATCTGGACGAAACCATTGCCATTACCCGCGCGATGGTCAGTAGCGGCCAGCGTTTTGACTGGTCATCGGACAAAGTGCTGGATAAGCACTGCGTGGGTGGCCTGCCCGGCAATCGCACCACACCCATTGTGGTTGCCATTGTTGCCGCTAACGGTTTGCTGATGCCGAAAACCTCCAGTCGCGCCATTACCTCTCCGGCCGGCACTGCTGACACCATGGAAAGCATGACCACCGTCACCATGACCTTTGAGCACATGCGTGACGTGGTTGAGCAGGAAGGCGGTTGTCTGGCATGGGGCGGCTCGGTCAGCCTTAGTCCGACGGACGATATCGTCATTCGCGTCGAGCGGGCTCTGGATCTTGACAGCGAAGGTCAGCTGGTTGCCTCAGTTATTTCCAAAAAGGTGGCGGCGGGATCAAAACAGGTTCTGATTGATATTCCGGTTGGCCCGACCGCCAAGGTGCGTTCGCAATCCATGGCACAAACCTTAAAGCAATTGCTGGAAAAAACCGGCGCAGCGCTGGGGCTGGATGTACGCACCATCATTACGGATGGCAATCAGCCCATCGGCCGTGGTATCGGCCCGGCACTCGAAGCCCGCGATATTCTTCAGGTATTACGTAACGATGGCCACGCGCCGCAAGACCTGCGCGAGAAGTCGCTGCAGCTGGCCGGCATCATGTTAGAAATGGGCGAAAAAGCCGCCGTTGGCCAGGGTTACGCGTTAGCACAGCGGACGCTGCTGGATGGTCGTGCGATGGATAAATTCAAAGCCATCTGCCTGGCTCAGGGTGGTTTTATGGAACCACCGGTGGCTGAATTTACTCACTGTATTCATGCGCAGCACAGTGGCGTGGTTGCCTATTTTAATAATCGCTTTATTGCCCGCTTAGCATCACTGGCCGGCGCACCGAATGCCAAAGCCGCGGGTATTGAGTTGCACGTTACGCTGGGCGACGAAGTTGAAGCCGGGGCTCCTTTATTTACCCTGCATGCTGAAGCACCGGGTGAGCTGGCTTATGCGCTGGATTTTCTTGATGGTCATACCGATGTGATCCGCATCGAAGAGCAAATGGTTTAACAATAATAAATTAACAGGCAGAAATATTATGACAACACATCTCCTCTGCCTTGACGGGCATGACGAGTTGGCAGCAACGCTGGCGTTAAAACTCAGCGCAGAAGGCACCGATGTTCAGATTCTGGCACTGGAAAGCCGGCATTTTCCTGATGGTGAACTGTATTTTAATTTACCGAAAATCATCGACGGCGATGAGGTTATTGTTCTGTGCCATCTGCATCAACCCAGTGATAAAACACTGGCGTTGTGGTTTATGGCGCGGCATCTGCGCGAATTCGGTGCGCGCCGTATCGGTCTGGTGGCACCTTATCTTGCTTACATGCGCCAGGATATCCGTTTCCAGCCGGGTGAGTGTTTAACGTCAAAATACTTTGCTGAACTGATTAATCAGAGTTTTGATTATTTAATTACCATTGATCCGCATCTGCACCGTTACCACAGCCTGAGCGAGATTTATTCGATCCCGGCGCAGGCGCTGCACGCCACAGACATTATTGGCCATTACCTTAAACAGCAAGTAAGTAACCCGCTGGTGATTGGCCCGGATGAAGAGAGCGAACAGTGGGCTAAAGATGTCGCCCAGATAGCCGGTTGCGATTATCTGGTGCTGCGTAAAACCCGCAGTGGTGATCGCGATGTCGCTATTCATATTCCTGATGTGCAGATCTATGCCGATCATCAGCCGGTACTGGTGGACGATATTATTTCCACCGGTCGTACGATGTTACGCACGGCGGATGAGCTGGTGGCTCAGGGATTAAATAAACCCCTGTGTATTGGTGTACATGCCGTCTTTGCCGAAGGCGGGCCGGGTGTTCCTTCCGCCGATGAAGAAATGCGTGCCGGCCCGATCGCCGGTATTGTCACCTGCAACTGTATTCCCCACGCCACCAACGGCATTGATATCAGTCCGTTACTGGTACCTGCCATCCAGGCAATGCTTCACGCGCAATCTGCTTCTTCAGGAGACACGTTATGAGTCTGAATCTGTACAAAAAACTGAGTGAAGAATATAAAGCTCAGGAAATAGAAGCGGAAGCACGCAACCACCGCGAATACGATGTCGATTTCGCCGCCTGGGCACAAGGCTGTGGTGTTATTAAACACACCGCTGCAACCCAACTGCAGGTGTTTGAATTGGCAACCAGCCTGCTGGAAGCAGGACTGATTAAGGATAAAAGCGAATGTTACCGTAAGCTGATTGCTCTTGATCAGCTGGCCAATCAGGCAATGTGGCTGGTTGTGCATATGACCTACGCCAAACATGTTTTTCTCGACGGCCGTGATTTAACGCCCGACGATTTCAAGCGCGATCCGCAAGGCCATACCGGCGGCTCGCTGAATATGGTTCCGGCTTACAGCGCGTTATTAGCGGTTAACAGCTTAACCGGGCAACACCGTGACTGGCTGATGGGGCAGGGCCACTGTGTTGCCGCTATTGATGCGGTGCAGCTGTTGTCAGGCAATGCGTTGCCGGAGCGAAAAAAACGCTACCCGCTGACTGATACCGGCTTAAGCAGTTTCGTTAAAGATTTTTATAATTACCGAGTACGCCCTGATGGCAAACCGCTGTCGCCTTTGGGGAGCCACGTTAATGTAAATACCGCCGGTGCCAGAATGGAAGGTGGTTATTTAGGTTTTGCCGGTCTGCAATATGTGCATCAGCCATTGCCGGACGAACGTTTGGTCGCCTTTTTAAGTGATGGTGCTTTTGAAGAGCAGCGTGGCAGCGATTGGGCAGCGCGTTGGTGGCGTGCGGAAGACAGTGGTCTGGTCAGCCCCATTATGATCGCTAATGGCCGCCGTATTGATCAGCGTACAACGGTGGCGCAGCAGGGCGGCAGCGAATGGTTTGTCGAGCACCTGAGCAATCAGGGATTTGCGCCCTTCGTTATTGATGGACATGATCCGGCCGCCTTTGTCTGCGCCATTTATTTTATGGAACAACATCTCAGCCACGCGGCGGTTACCGTTGCCAGCGGAGGAGCGGCTTATCCGCTGCCTCTGCCGTATTGCATTGCCGAGAGTATTAAGGGTTATGGTTTCCCGGGTGCTGGCACCAATGCCGCACACGGCTTGCCTCTGGGCAGCAATCCCCGTCGTGATAACGAAGCGCTTAACTTTTTCCATCGGGGTGCCAAAGCGTTATGGCAGGAAGAAAAACACTGGCGGGCGGCCGTGGCGGAATTAGCTCAGCCAAGAGCCCCAATGCCGCAGGTTGCCGTCACGATTAACCGTCATGATCCGCACTGGTTAAAAGAACCGCTGGCACCGATGGCAGCGATTGATAATTACTTTGTCGATCTGGTCGAGGTTAACCCACACCTGCGCGTACGGGTGGGTAACCCGGATGAATTACGCTCTAACCGCATGAACCAGACACTGGATTTATTAAAACATCGGGTCACTGATCCTGAAGCCGGTGCTGCCGAAGCCGTGGATGGTTGCGTGATTACCGCATTGAACGAAGAAGCGGTTGTCAGTGCCTGCCTGGCCAACCAGTCCGGCCTGAATCTGGTGGTATCGTACGAAGCCTTTGCCACCAAAATGCTGGGTGCTTTACGGCAGAGTATTATTTTTTCCCGTCATCAGAAAGAAGCCGATGAACCGGCATCCTGGTTAGGTGTACCGATTATTTCCACCTCGCATGTGTGGGAGAACGGTAAAAACGAACAGAGCCATCAGGACCCGAGTCTGGCTGAAAGTCTGCTGGGTGAGATGTCCGATATGGCGCGGGTCGTTTTTCCGGCAGATGGCAATTCTGCCATGGCCTGTATTAAAGCCTGCTATGGCGATCTGGGTACAATCTGGAATCTGGTGGTACCCAAGTCATCCATGCCGGCTGTATTTGATGGCAAGCAAGCTGCGGCATTAATTCAGGATGGTGCCGTTTGTGTACGCGGTAATTGCGCGGCGGAATTACAGCTGGTGGCTTGTGGTGCATTCCAATTGCAGCAGGCGTTAAAAGCCTCTGACCGGTTAAAAGAAAAAGACGTGGCACACTCGGTTATTTACCTGCTTGAGCCTGGCCGCTTCCGTATTCCTCGGGATCAATACGAACAGGGTATTCAGGCCGATCCTCAGGTGCTGGATGCCTTATTTCCTGCCCGGGTTCAGCAGCGGGTCTTTATGCTGCACACCCGTCCGGAAGTCATTCTTGGGCATTGTCGTCTGCTTGATCTTGGCCCACAACGGACCATTGCTTTGGGATACATTAACCAGGGCGGCACGCTGGAAACTGAAGGTTTGTTATTTGCCAACCGCTGTACCTGGGCCGACGCACTGGCCGCGTTAGCCGGACTCAGTCAGCGTGATCCGCTGGAATGGTTAAGCGCCGAGGAATGGGCGGCCATTCGTGGAGAAGGCAATCCTTACGACGTGATAAAACACCCGTATCCGTAATAAGCGTTGTTACGCCGGGCAGTTGAACGGGAAATAAAGTGAGACATAAAAAGGGTCGTCGAAAGGGTCGGCGACTCTTTTTATTTTGCTGCTTTTAGCGCGCTATTTTGTGTCAAAATCCCCCAGCTCACGCACACTGCGTTTACCGTTAATATGGCGCACATAATACAATGGCTCGCGAGGGATCGTTTTATTTCCCGGTGCTATTTGCCAGTCGCAACTGAGGTGGGCATTGGTCAGCACCAGCATTTCCATTAACTCCTTTGTATCCGGGGAGGCAATGTCAACGCTGTGTTCGTCAGCACGACGTATCGCCATGCTGCCTTCGCCGATCACCGACATTCCACCGATCATCAATCGCCCTTCATCATCCGTACAGAAACTAACGAAAGCGTCCAGAGCGGCAGCTTTGCCAACGGGTAATTCAAAAAGATAGTGATAATCGCTGTAGCGGGAAAACTCGGCCACAGGTAAATCCCAGATAAAACGCGGCTCTTCTTTGTCGACGGTTGTGCTACAGCCGCTGATGGATAACGCCAGTAAACCAGCGCTTACCGCAAGTGAAAAGGGCCGTAACATCATACCGTGATATCCTTGTAAACCATCGCAGATGGCCACTACTGTGCACTCATCCGCTACGTGCGGCAAGAGCACTTCTGAATAATTCTTCACGTCGTGTGCCGGTACTCAGTTTCAGGAAATACGAACAAAAAAAAAGCGCCGCAAAAGCGGCGCAAACGATCTCCTTAATATAACCGGAGACGGGGTGAGTGTCGTTCTTTAAACCCGTATTTAAACAGCGCCGCTGGCGGCGGTATTTTCACGGATCACCGGATTGGCATACTCCAGTGACGGGTCATCCATACTGGCCATTTTCAGCAGTGTCATATCCAGGAAGTAGTTCTGATACAGCTTCCATGGGCGCTCGTCGCCTTGTTGTGGAATCTGATCTTTAACTCGTGAAATATAACCAGACTGCATATTAATAAATGGCAGGCGTTTAATGCTGGCGTTGTGGTTACGCGGGGTTACCTGACGCACGCCTTTTTCGTCCATATGCTTGAGCAGACGGCAAACATAGCTGGAAATCAGATCGGCTTTTAACGTCCAGGATGCGTTGGTGTAGCCGAATACCATGCCCATATTTGGCAGGTCTTCAAACATCACACCACGGTAGCTCATTTTTGTGCTTGGCTTCAGCGGTTCGCCATCAATAGTGACCTGCATATTGCCCAGCATCTGCACTTTCAGACCGGTGGCCGTAATAATAATATCGGCTTCCAGTTTTTGGCCGGATTTGAGTTGAATACCGTTGTCGATAAAACGATCGATATGATCCGTCACCACAGAGGCTTTGCCCTGTTTGATGACTTTAAACATATCACCTTCCGGCACAGCACACAGACGCTCATCCCAGGGCGCGTATTTCGGTGTGAAGTGCTTCATATCGAAATCGGCGGGTAACTGCTTTTTCACGGTCCACTGCAGCAGTTTGCGTGCAGCATTCGGAAAACGTTTACAGAAGCGGTACAGGCCCAGCGTAATGGAAACGTTACGGCCGCGAATAATACGGTAAGCCAGTTTTTGCGGCAGTATTTTGCGCAGCAGGGCAACCATTGCATCCTGCTGTGGCACGCTTAATACATAAGACGGTGAACGCTGCAGCATGGTGACGTGTGCGGCTTTATCCGTCATTGACGGAATCAGCGTGACGGCGGTGGCACCACTGCCGATAACAACCACGCGCTTGCCGACATAATCAAGATCTTCCGGCCATTGCTGCGGGTGAATAACCTGGCCTTTAAAATCATCACGGCCTTCGAATTCTGGCGTGAAACCTTCTTCATAGCTGTAATAACCGGTACAGCTCAGCAGAAAATTACAGCAATATTCTTTCTTGCTGCCATCGGCCAGTTCTACGTCCAGAGTCCAGGTTGCGTTATCGCTGCTCCAGCGTGCGGCTTTGACTTTGTGGCCATAACGGATGTGTGGATCAACGTTATTTTCGCGCGATGCTTCACGGATGTAATTACGGATATCCGCACCGTCGGCGATGCCTTTTTTATTCGTCCAGGGTTTGAATTCATAACCCAGGGTAAACATATCAGAGTCGGAACGAATGCCAGGGTAGCGGAACAGATCCCAGGTACCACCGCTGGCGTCGCGGCCTTCAAGGATCGCAAAGGATTTGCCCGGACATTCTTTTTTCAGGTGACAGGCAGCGCCGATGCCGGACAGGCCCGCGCCAATAATCAATACATCAAAATATTCAGTAGCCATGGTGATTTCCGCTTTTCAGAGGTGATCGTTATTGTTATTCGGTGTTCTGATGATCACTTTCCCTTATCAGCGTGTAAAAAAACAGGTGATCCCCTGTCATGTTTTACGGCGCTACTTTCTGTGGGAGTAACCGCAGTACTTGCCTGAGGCACCGTGGACTATCTATGGCCTGATCGGAAATGCGGGCGTCAGGGCGTCAGATCACCGCAGAAAAAGAACCGGGTTATCAGGGCGTAAAGCCTGCCAGCATGGGCTTGAGTCTGTCTCAGATGAGGTGGGCTGAGGGCTGGCAGAGAGGGGCAGGTTGATTCCTGCCATGCGCACTGTGAAAGCCGTTAATGCCAAATGAGGGGGGTTAGTTCAAGCCAAAGCGTTTCAGATTGATGCGTCCGCTGTCACTGAATTCGATCCCCTCACGTACCAGCAGTCCTTGCTGGCGCAGTGCGGCGGCACTGCCCACAGGAAAGCTGAGCCGTCCCTGAGCGTTAATCACCCGGAACCAGGGCAGTTGCGTATCTTTGGGTAATTGCGACAGAACCCGCCCGGCCCAGCGCGCGCCGCCCGGACGTCCGGCCAGAGCAGCAAGCTGACCATAAGTAACCACCCGACCGGCGGGTATCGCGGCGAGGGCGGTGTAGAGTCGTTCGTAGGAATCCGATTGCATGGGCAGATAATAACAGTCTCGCTTTATGCGTGGGAACAGAACCGGAAAAGTGGAAAGCTTTTTGCTGATACATCTGCTCATAACCAAAGCGCTCAGCAAGAACAGTTACAGAGCCACTCTGAAGGAGCAGAACCCATGGATATGCGCATTCATCCCCAGTCCGGCAGCGTCAGCCCGTTACTGAGTCAGCAGCCACAGACAACAGCCGTTGCCGCCAGCGGCAAGGCTTTACCGGCTGATGGCTATACACCCTCCGCCGAAATACAGCAGCAGGCCGAAGTCCGAGATGAGCAACTGACAGCCACTTTACAGAGCCTGGATAGCGGATTGCTGAAACTGCCGGGGGCGGGTGATATCCGCAGCTTTGAAAAACAATTTAATCAGGCGCTGGCAGAGGCCGGTATCGACACCAGCCAGGAAATTGAATTGCAGATAGAAAGCGATGGCAGTGTCACGGTCGCCAATGATCATCCGCAGAAAGACCGTATCGAAGCTTTGTTTACCGACCGGGAATTACAGCAGGGATTAGTGCGGGCGCAGATGGCGCAGACCTTTGAGAAGATTGGTGCCCTGCATGATCAGTGGCTGCAGAAACTGGCAGCCGGTATGCCCGAAGATACGGCCAATCAATGGCTGGTAAATGCCACCAAAGCGGTAACGGCCGAGGAAAGTAATCTGAGCTGGAAAGGCGGGAAGGTGCAGGGTGATGGAGAAGCCATTGCCCAGCACGGGAATCAGCAGTATCTGGCGGTACAGGCCATGGGCGCAGGCTGATGCCTGCTCTGTGCCGTCGTGGAATTCGCTGCGCAGCCTCAGTAGCGGTTCATTTGTAAGGCAATCATGCCGGTCAGCTGCTCTACCAGCTCGCGCATCTGCGGCGCTCTTACCGCTGACATACTGTTATAACTGATGCCGGTGGCAATGGCGTCGGTGGTGGAATCAATCAGGATATACATTAACCCTTCGGCAATCATACCGACGGGATTATCCGACTGGTATTCATGGGTACTGTTGGAGTCCTGCTCTTCAACGCATTTATGCACACCGATTTTTCCAACCGGGGTGCTGCTCCACAACATCGTCCGTTGTGACATATCCCACAGCACCATGTTCAGTTGCAGATTGGTTCCGGCATGCTGACAGCGGCTGCTGGTGCGTTCGGCGCGTGTCATGCGTTGCCAGTCAAGAATGCGGAAGTCGATCAGATAATCAAACTGCTGTTGCTGATTGATCAGCAGATTATTAACAACGGCAGAACGTTCAGGCATCTCCGCAGTTTTAATCTCCATATCGGCGCTCAGCACTTCCTGTTGTTCGCTGTCTGATTCTGCAGTGGTATCAGCTGCAGCTGCTGGTTTAGTGAGAATAAAAGACGTGGCATTGGCCACATTGCGGCTGCGTTTAAGCTGATCGGCCAGCGAGGTGGAAATTAAACGGATTAATTCAGCCTCTTCCGCATCGTCGCCTTTGTGATAACCGGCAATCAGTACTCTTTTATTATCGAAGGTCGAGGTGAAAAAAGCATCGCTGCGATATTCATCTTCCAGCGACACATAAGAGTAGGGCGTGGTGTTGGTGGCACAGGCGGTGAATAAAAGGCTGGCTGCCAGAATCATAAACGCCGTGGTGTTCCGGGTTAATATCCACATAAATAATCCGCATCATCCATAAAATAAGATGATTCAGAATAAATACTCCGCTACCGATAACCAGAGCCTTTATTGCAACAATACGTTGTTGTTAAAAAACCAATTGAAATATTTCTTTTTTATGACACACAGCCGCCATAAAAAACGGCAGCCAGAGCTGCCGTTTTTATTTTCCGCAAATATTCCCGGAGTATCCGAGATCGGCGGCTTACAGACGCAGACCACCGTCTACTTCAACAACACGGCCCGACATATAATCGTTTTCCAGCAGGAAAGCGACAGCCGAGGCAATTTCATCCGGCTGACCCATACGCTTGGCCGGAATGCCTGCCGTCATTTTTTCCAGTGCTTCCGGTTTCATGCCAGCGGTCATTTCGGTGGCGATAAAGCCCGGTGCAATGGCATTGGCGCGGATGCCGTAACGCGCCAGTTCTTTCGCCCAGACAACCGCCAGACTGGCAACACCGGCTTTGGCAGCAGAGTAGTTGCTCTGGCCCATATTACCGGCGCGGGAAATACTGGAGATATTGATGATGCAGCCGCCTTCGCCGCCGTTAATCATCTGTACTGCAGCTTCGCGTCCGCACAGGAACACGCCGGTCAGGTTCACGTCGATCACGCTCTGCCACTGCGCCAGGCTCATCTTGCTGACTTCACCGTCTTTCACTTTCACCATCAGGCCGTCACGCAGAATACCGGCGTTATTCACCAGACCGTGCAGACCGCCCATATCCGCAGCAATGGCGGCGAAGGTGCTTTCAACCTGTTCTTCGTTGGCAACGTTACACAGGTAAGTGTTGCCGTTGCTGCCGGCCGCTTCGACCTGGCGTTTTGTTTCATCCATGTGACCCTGATCGAGGTCGATAATGGCAATCCGTGCCCCTTTTGCTGCCAGATAAACCGCCATCGCACGACCCAGACCCTGGCCCGCGCCGGTAATGGCGACCACTTTGTTTTGCAGATCCATACAGAACTCCTGAATTATTGAAAAGGGGTTGTTTGTTCGCCGCGGCCTTGCTGAAACCAGAACTGCAGCCGGGACAGAGGGTAAACAGACGGTCAGATTATAGGCAGTTTTTGTCCTGTATTGACCTATTTACTCTGGCGAAACATAAAAATCCGCCCGATTATACGCCGATAGCATGAGGCCGTGTTATCCGCTGATGGTGGGGTTGATAGTGGGGGTGATGGCGGGCTTGATTCCGGGGCTGATGCTGGGAATCCGTTCAGGCAGTGGTAGACTGCGCGTTTTCACTGTTGCCGATGCACATGAGCGATAACAATTACACCGTTGCCGATCTGGCCGCTGAGTTCGGCATTACCCCCCGTGCCATCCGTCTGTATGAGAGCAAGGGGTTGATTACCTCGCGCCGCGTCGGGCGCACCATGATCTACGATCACCGCCAGCGCGCGCGGCTGAAAATTGTGCTGCGCTCCAAGCGTGTGGGCTTCTCGCTGGAAGACACCAAATCCTACCTCGATCTGTATGACGCCGACCGCTCCAACCCGGAACGTCTGCTGGGCTTAATGCATCAGTGTCGTACCCGCCTGCTGGAGCTGGAAGCCCAGCGCCGCGACCTGGATGCCATCATCGCCGAGCTGCAGAAGGTCGAGCAGGCCGCCGGTGCCGATCTCAGCCAGCTCGATATTGCGCCGGAAGAGGCGTATCAGCAGTTTCTGCAACGCCTGCCATTGCCAGACGACCAGCCAGTGTCAGACGACCAGCCAGTGTCAGACGACCAGCCAGTGTCAGACGACCAGCCAGGCTGATCTTTTTCGTCACGATTTTTCCTCTCATAAGTGCAAATCTGTCAATCCGCTTGAGCGATTTGCACATTGACCCCCCACGGCTCCCCCCGGTAGTCTGAGTTACGTTAAGGTAACTCGGGCGAACTGGCATCGTTATGGCCCGCCCGGAATGCCTTGCAAAGTCACCATGGCAGGCGGTTAATAAACGCTCAGATCCGCACATCACGCGGACAAAGCAGCCTGTATATAACAATAATGAGGGCGCAACATGACTTTACCCCTGTCCGGCATGCTGGTGCTGGATCTGTCGCGTTTATTACCAGGACCCATGTGCTCTATGCATCTGCACGATATGGGCGCGCGCGTTATTAAAGTGGAAGACACCGGCGCCGGCGATTACACCCGCTCACTGGGTATGCCAAAAGGCTTTGTCAGCCCGGCGTTTCATATTCTTAACCGTGGCAAAGAATCCATCAGCCTCGACCTCTCTACTGCCGAAGGCCACGAACTGCTGATGAAGCTGGTGGCAAAGGCCGACATCCTGCTGGAAAGTTTCCGCCCCGGCGTCATGAAAAAACTCGGTCTGGCTTACGAACAACTGAAAGCGGTTAACCCGCGGCTGGTGGCCTGTTCCATTTCCGGTTTCGGCCAGACCGGCCCCTGGGCCGACAAAGCCGGCCACGATATGAATTACTGTGCCACCGCTGGCGTGCTCGATCAGGTCGGTGAAGCCGGTGGCGCACCGACCTTAAGTAATTTCCAGATTGCCGATCTGGCCGGTGGCTCACTCAGTGCCGCCATGGCTATTTTAGGCGGCGTGGTTGGCCGTCTGAATTCGCAATTAAATGGCGGCGCGGGCGAAGGCTGTTATCTCGATGTGTCGATGACCGACTGCACCTTTGCGCACAATGTGATTCCGCTGGCGACCATGAATTTAATGGGTAAATCATTGCCGCGCGGACAGGACATGCTGACCGGTGCGCGCCCCTGTTATGGCATTTATAAAACCGCCGACGATCTGTATATGGCGGTGGGTTCGCTGGAGCAGAAATTCTGGAATCAGGTTTGTGACGTTCTGGGTCATCCTGAATGGCAAAACCGTTACTGGGATATGGGCGCCAAAGCCGATCAGCTGCGCAGCGAAGTGGCAGCGGTATTTGCCTCTCAGCCACAAAGCCACTGGCGCGAAGTCTTTGCCGATACCGATTGCTGCGTCACGCCGATTTTAAGCCCGCAGCAGGCGTTCGAACATCCGCAATTACTGGCGCGGGAAATGGTACAGGTATTAACCACCGCCCAGGGGCAGAAAATCCGTTGCCCGGCACCGGCCATTCAGTTTGGCGAACAAAAACACATCACCGATAAACCCGGCCCGGAGCAGGGTGAACACACACTCAGCGTTCTGCAGGAACTGGCATTGGCCGAGGCCGATATTCAGCAACTGCTGAGCCGCGGAGTAATCCGTCAGGCCGGACATGAAATGGCCACATCCACCGATAACAGTAATAAAAAATCATCGACACCAAGCACCAAGGAGACCACGGTATGATCCCACGCAGTGTATTTACCGAAGAGCACAACATGTTCCGCGACAGCGTGCGCAAATTTATGCAGCGCGAAATTCAGCCACACTGGGAAGAGTGGGAAGCACAGGGTCATATTTCCCGTGAAGCCTGGCTGAAAGCCGGTGAAGCAGGCATTTTGTGCACCCATATCCCGGTGGAATACGGTGGCTCCGGCGTGGATTTCCGTTATTCCGCTATCGCCATTGAAGAGCAGGGTTATGTGTTTGCTTCAGGCCCGGGTTTCTCCCTGCATTCCGATATCGTTGCTCCTTATATCCTGCATTACGGCACCGAAGAGCAGAAACAAAAATGGCTGCCAAAAATGTGTACCGGTGAAGTGATTACCGCCATCGCCATGACTGAACCAGGTACCGGTTCCGACTTGGCCGGTGTACGCACCACCGCCATCGAAGACGGCGACCATTATGTGATTAACGGTTCCAAAACTTTTATCACCAACGGTCAGATGGCCGACCTTTATATTGTGGTTGCCAAAACCGATACCAGCGCCGGTGCCAAAGGTGTGAGCCTGTTTCTGGTAGAAGCTGACCGTGCCGGTTTCAGCCGTGGTCAGAACCTGAAAAAAGTCGGTATGAAAGCGCAGGATACTTCTGAGCTGTTTTTCGACAACGTGCGCATCCCGAAAGAAAACCTGATGGGCCAGAAAAATGCCGGCTTTATTTATCTGATGCAGGAACTGGCGCAGGAACGTCTGAGTGTGGCCATTATTGGTGCTGCAGTTGCACGTGCCTGTTACGACGCCACCGTTACCTACGTGAAAGAGCGTAAAGCCTTTGGTAAGCCGGTTGCCGCTTTCCAGAATACCCGCTTTAAACTGGCCGAAATCCGCACCGAACTGGAAGTTACCCAGTGCTACGTTGACCGCTGTCTGGAACTGCATTGCGAAGGCAAACTGAGCATCGACGCTGCGGCCTCGGTCAAACTCTGGGCTACCGAAGCACAGTGCCGCATCATCGACGAATGTGTGCAGCTGCACGGCGGTTACGGCTACATGTGGGAATACCCGGTTGCCCGTGCTTACGCCGATTCGCGCGTACAGCGTATTTACGCCGGTACTTCTGAAATTATGAAAGAAATTATTTCGCGTACCATCTGAATATAAAAACGTAAGGGGTCACCTGCTGCTGAGTAATGTAACGCAGGCAGATCCCCGGCGTAAAAATTAAGGAATGTAAAATGACTGATGCCTATATTTTTGACGCGGTACGTACGCCGCGCGGTCGTGGTAAAAAAGACGGCGGCCTGCACACCGTAACGCCGGTCAGCCTGATGTCGGGTTTATTGCGTGGCCTGCAGGAACGCCATGATCTGGATACTTCTCAGATCGACGACGTGGTACTGGGGTGTGTGGAACCGGTAATGGAGCAGGGCGCCGATATCGCCCGCACCGCGGTACTAATGGCCGACTATGCACAAACCTGTGCCGGTACTGTGGTCAGCCGTTTCTGTGCTTCAGGCCTTGAAGCGGTGAATATGGCTGCCGCCAAAGTAAAAGCCGGTGAAGCGCAGATGACCATCGGTGGTGGTGTGGAATGCATGTCACGTATTCCGATGGGTGCCGGTGGTGGCGCTTATTACACCGACCCTGCAGTAACCAATAAATTGTCGTTTGTACCTCAGGGTATTTCCGCTGATTTAATTGCCACCCTGAATGGTTTTTCCCGTGCCGATGTGGACGCCTATGCGGTGGAATCACAGCGTCGTGCCAAACACGCCTGGGATAATGGCTACTTTAAAAATTCCATTATTCCGGTGAAAGATCAGCTCGGTTTAACCCTGCTCGACCGTGACGAACATATGCGCCCGGAAGCGACGGTTGAATCGCTGGCGGGCCTGAAGCCATCGTTCGAAATGCACGGCGGTCTGGGGTTTAACGCCATTGCCCAGCAGGTTTATCCACAGGTTGAAAGCATTAACCACGTACACCACGCCGGTAACTCCTCCGGTATTGTTGACGGTGCTTCGGCGGTATTAATCGGTACCAAAGAAATGGGTCAGGCGCTGGGATTAAAACCACGTGCCCGTATCCGCTCGGCAGCGTCTATTGGTTCTGAACCAACCATCATGCTTACCGGCCCGGCGCCGTCTGCACGTAAAGCGCTGAAAAACGGCATGATGCAGGCCAGCGATATCGACCTGTGGGAACTGAACGAAGCCTTTGCCTCGGTGGTTTTGCTGTTTATGAAAGATATGAATATCGACCACAGCAAAATCAACGTAAACGGCGGTGCCATTGCCATGGGCCATCCGCTGGGGGCAACCGGTGCCATGATTCTCGGCACTGTGCTGGATGAACTGGAGCGTCGCGACCTGAACACCGCATTAATCAACCTGTGCGTTGGTGGTGGTATGGGGACTGCCACCATTATCGAACGGGTTTAAAAAGCTACCTGCGTTGCATCTGCGGCGTTAAAACGTGTTTCGGAATGCTCATTTAGCCGTCAGTAAACTCCGCTTCCTCAAACACGTTTTGCCTTGCATAGGCTGCCTCGGTAACGCTTTTAGCGTTTTCAGCAGCGCAGGCTTTGACAGATTAAAGGATATGTTATGACTACATTTACGCATGAAATCGACGCTCAGGGTATTGCGGTTTTAACCTGGGACGATCAGAACGGGCCGGTAAACTCACTGGCACAGAGTGCAGTAATTGCACTGAACGAAGCACTCGAAGCCTTACTGGCCAACGATGCGGTAAAAGGTATTGTATTAACCTCAGGTAAATCCGATTTTGTTGTTGGCGCGAATTTAAAAGAAATTCAGACCATGCCGCAAAATGCCGAAACCATTATCGGTTTTGTGCGCAGCCTGCATCAGATTATGCGCCGTATGGAGCAGGGCGGTAAGCCGATTGTTGCTGCATTAAACGGCACCGCATTGGGTGGCGGTATGGAAATCGCGCTGGCCTGTCATCACCGTATTGCCGCCGACAATCCGAAAGCCGTGTTTGGTTTTCCGGAAGTCAATCTGGGTCTGCTGCCGGGTGGCGGTGGTACTCAGCGTCTGGCGCGTATGCTGGGTATTCAGGCGGCGATGCCGTGGTTGCTGCAGGCGACCCAGGCCAAAGCCAAAGAAGCCAAAGCTGCCGGTCTGATTAACGAGGTGGTTGCCGCAGATGAGCTGATTGCAGCGGCCAAACAATGGCTGCTGGATAATCCGAAAGCCTGCGTACAGCCGTGGGATGAGAAGAAATTTAAATTACCAGGTGGCGAAGTACAGTCAGCCAAAGTAGCGCAGGTATTTATGGGCGCAGAAGCCATGCTGCGCAAGAAAACCATGGGTAATTACCTCGCACCACAGCGTATTCTGCAGGCCTTGTTTGAAGGCTGTCAGCTGCCGATTGATCAGGCACTGGATGTTGAAGCGCGTTACTTTACCGAGCTGCTGCTGTCTGATCAGGCAAAAGCCATGATCCGCACTTTCTTTGTCGCGCTGCAGGATGCCAACAAACTGAAAAACCGCCCCAAAGGAGTGGAGAAAAAACAGTTCAAGAAAGTCGGTATTTTAGGTGCCGGTATGATGGGTGCCGGTATTGCCTATTCCTCCGCCATGAGCGGTATGGAAGTGGTGCTGCTGGATACCGCGCAGGAATCCGCCGATAAAGGCAAAAGCTATTCTGAAGGCCTGCTGAAAAAGCGTGTATCACGCGGCAAAATGGCGCAGGAAAAAGCCGATGCCACACTGGCACGTATTCTCGCCACCACCGACTATAACGACCTGAAAGGTTGTGATCTGGTGATCGAAGCGGTATTCGAAGACCGCACTATTAAGGCCGACGTTACTGCTAAAGCCGAAGCGGTGCTGGGTGATGATGCTATCTTTGCTTCCAACACCTCGACCCTGCCGATTACCGGCCTGGCCGAAGCCAGCAAACGCCCTGAGCAGTTTATTGGTCTGCACTTTTTCTCACCGGTCGACAAAATGCCGCTGGTGGAAATTATTATGGGCGAAAAAACCTCGCAACATACCCTGGCCTGGGCGCTGGATTATGTACAGCAACTGAAGAAAACCCCGATTACCGTTAACGACAGCCGTGGTTTCTACACCTCGCGTGTATTTAAAACCTACGTGCTCGAAGGTATGGCCCTGCTGAAAGAAGGTGTATCACCGGCGCTGATCGAAAACGTAGGCAAACTGGCCGGTATGCCGGTTGGCCCGCTGGCGCTGAGCGACGAAGTTACGCTGGAGCTGATGGACCGCATTGGCCGCCAGACCCAGAAAGACCTGGGCGACGCCTATGTATCGCACCCGGCTGACGAAGTGGTGCAGTACATGGTGCACGAAGCCAAACGCATTGGTAAAAAAGCCGGTGTTGGTTTCTACGATTATCCGGCCGACCCACAAGGTAAAAAATCCCTGTGGAGCGGACTGGCAGAACGCTTCCCGCTGGCGGCAGAACAGCCATCGGTGGAATACGTAAAACAGCGTCTGCTGTACGCACAGGCGGTAGAAACCCTGCACTGTGTGGCCGAAGGTGTGATTACCCGCGCCCATGAAGTCGATATCGGCTCCATTTTCGGCTGGGGCTTTGCGCCACAGACCGGCGGCGTAATCTCCTTTGTAGAAACCATGGAAGGCATCGATACCTTTATCGCCAATGCCGACCAGCTGGCCGCCAATGTTGGCGACCGCTACAAAATTCCGGGAATGCTGCGGGAAATGGCGGCTGAAGGAAAATCCTTCTACGCCTGAGGTGGTTTGAAAGAAGCGTGAAATAAAAAAGCCTGCCGGGAGACCGGCAGGCTTATTTTTGGGTAACGTCGCAGTATGGCGACGGAGTGTTGCTGGCCTTTATTTCTGTTTTTCACCAAAAATAAAGGCCAGCGGAACGGAGTTCGCGCATGACTGCTTCGTTAAACAGTTTGCTCATTGCTTAATTCTTGAAGCTGGAAAAACATTGAAAGCTTTTTCTCAGCTATCTGTCTCTGCCGGTCATTACTTTCCAAATAATGATCAAATTTATCAACTGCACCAATGGCGTCTTGATACAATTTGATCATATAAATAAATATTGTATCTGAGGGGATGTTTGATACAGATATAGCATCGTTACACACATACTGTATACGTTTGGCTTTACCACTTTTAGTATCCCGAGCGTAGGATGTTGATGTATGCAACACCGCACATCTTGCAGCCCACAAATCATCAGCAGAGCAACCTAAGCTGCTATTCGGGAGCAGATAAGTATTGACCCACGCCTTGAAGTCCGCTCCGCTGGCCTCGTCGCTAACTGAAAGCCATGCCATCCGATCGATCCATGCGTAGATCAATATAAGTGCAGATTCATGGTGCTTTTCCTCAATAAGAATTTTGATTGCAGCATGATTTCGTTTCGTGTGATCAATTAATATTGCCATATTCTTCTCGTTTAACGCCTCAAACACTGGCGCAGTTTTTTTTGCATCCGAATGCTTTGATTTGTTAGCTTTTTACCTGAATTCATTGAAAATAAAAAAATTTTCAGACAGGTGCGCGTCGATTTTTTTGGCCATACCTATCAAGGCCTGATTCTTCTCTGTTACAGATTTAATGTTTAGAGAGGGTGGCCTTCCGTGTGCAATGCTATTTCTTAAGTCTCGCAGATTATGAAATTCACGCACTTCATCATCAGAGAAATCAATATGAAAGCAATCCATTAGGATCTCGGGTATTTCTTTTGACTTTAGGTCGCCAAGCTTCTTATTTAACATCTTAATCCCATAACCAGAAAGCAACTCATTAGGGAACATATACCCTGAATCGGAAAGATTCCTTGAAATCTCATGGTATTGAGGCCTTCTTTGAGGTTTTCTGTTTCCGGTAAGCTTTCTTTTGGAATTGCTGTTCTGATTGCCAACTTCAAAGCTTTTCTTTACACTTTTATTATAATTTGTAATGAATTTATCAACTCCACCATGGAATTCAAACAACTCTCGGATTACATCCACCACAAAAGCTTCAAAGTGACTAAAAAGCGAAAGGAGCATATATGACGAGGTTTGCTGCTTGTAAGTTGAAGCTCTTCTTTTTAAACCTTCCCTTAAATTGTCGCTTGAGTAGTACCCTTCTTTCGTACTCCTATAATAATCAGGCCTAGGCAGAGATTGTATCTTTCCTTTCTCTAGCAGTGAAATCTGCATCTTAAGAGATGGAACTGAGTAACTTACGAGAACACTGAAATCGAATATAGCTTGAGATTCAACTTTCCATACATTGTAGGCATTAGTACTAAAGCGCATAGAATTCCTTTGTATTTATCTCTGCAAAGCTAACGCTAAGTTAAGCGGCGCAGTGATCTTCCCCCGCTTTAACGGACACCAAAGTCAAACTGACGAGGTGTCCAATGCCAAAATATACTCAGCCAAGAAAGACTTG
>NZ_JAOANI010000011.1:0-974 GCF_025318105.1 Thalassolituus pacificus | reverse complement strand
TTGGCGGGAGTGAAAAAGAGCGAATCTTACAGCTCACCTTCTTATTTTGAAAAAGTGTCGCGGTTAGTATATGAATTCGGCGCATATAACAAGCTGTTTAACAAGGACAAAATACAGTTGGCTGTTTTCGTTCCTCAACATTTTAGCCAACTATATTTTGCCCGTTAACAGGGCGTTAGGCATCAAGGAGGTTTTGTGCCAGGAATTATAGAAATTTGTGAAAACCTAAAGGTTCACTCTCAGGCACTAAGACAATCATCGACGGAAATTTTTTCGAAAGAAGCATCTGAAATTGACAAACCTGTCAGAAACGTACTCCTGAGAGGCTCTGAAATTATTCGGGGTGGAGCGGATCTAGGGAAAACAAAAAACCCCACTGCTCTAGG
This sequence comes from Thalassolituus pacificus, assembly GCF_025318105.1. Taxonomy (NCBI): domain Bacteria; kingdom Pseudomonadati; phylum Pseudomonadota; class Gammaproteobacteria; order Oceanospirillales; family Oceanospirillaceae; genus Thalassolituus; species Thalassolituus pacificus. Next base: position 588 of record NZ_JAOANI010000011.1, on the reverse strand, counting down.
TATAATTACACGGCAATTAGTAGAGTTGCTTATATCTCTACAATGGATTATTTCTTCCCCTGAGAGAGCTGAGAAATATTCTGATTTTTCTTTAAATGAATTAGATCGTGTTGCTCAGATCGTTATGAATGACGGATTACTTTCAGTTAAGGCCCGCGAAGATGGCACGGATGTAACGAAGGAGTTTCTAGCCAAAAGGGAAAAAGCAAAAAAAGGTGTTTCAATTGAACAGCAAGCTCGTGAATCGGATCTGATTCATATATACCAAGTTTTATACCGGTTTATGTCATTAGATACTCATGGGAAATCTGAAACAATAGTAGATCCAGAAGAAAGCCTAGAAGCAACTCTAGTTCAACTGCAAACAATTGGTGCTATATCTCAAGCATTTGGGCATATTGCAATTTTATGGCTTATGCACCGACAAAAAACAGACAATGAAACAATTAGAGAATTGTTGGGTTTAAATGAACAGGCTGCCTAACAAGTTGCTCCAGTTGACGTATGATCTTCCCCCGCTTTAACGGACACCAAAGTCAAACTGACGAGGTGTCCAATGCCAAAATATACTCAGCCAAGAAAGACTTG
>NZ_JAOANI010000010.1:0-7760 GCF_025318105.1 Thalassolituus pacificus | reverse complement strand
TTCTTGGCGGGAGTGAAAAAGAGCGAATCTTACAGCTCACCTTCTTATTTTGAAAAAGTGTCGCGGTTAGTATATGAATTCGGCTATAAAAACAGGTGTCCGTTAATGGACGCCTGTTTTTCCTGCCGGATTCAGGCACCAATCAGCTTACGATAACGCTTAATCAGTTTCTTCAGCCGCACCCGGTCGAGTATCAAACTTAACAGCGGATTTAATACCGTTTCTTTTTTCGCACCATTACCCCAGCGGCGTAAATGGCGTTTGATTAATGCCATGGTAGCGACGCTGGCGATGGCCTTATCTTTCCATTCAATACGCGCTAACGGCAATTCAAACGCCGGGTTCTGCTGCCAGCGTTGCGGTAAATCCGGGCACACAGCCAGTGCACTGGCCATACCGACCAGCGCGACACCAGCATTAACAACCTGCTCTGCAGTGTGCAAACGGGTGATACCGCCGGTACTCATAACCGGCATATTGGCGACTGCCGCAATCTGTGCAGCGAATTCGAGAAAATACGCCTCGCGTGCCAGGGTGCGGCCATCGGCGGTACGCCCCTGCATTGCCGGTGCCTCGTAGCTGCCACCGGAAATTTCTATCGCATCCACATGCAGGTCGTTGAGCAGGGTGACTACGGCCTTGGCGTCGGCAATATCAAAACCGCCACGCTGAAAATCGGCGGAATTTAATTTAACCGCAACGGCAAATTCTGGTTTAACCGCAGCGCGGATACGGCGGGTAATTTCCAGTAATAAACGCGCACGGTTTTCCAGACTGCCGCCCCATTCATCCGTGCGCTGATTGGTCAGCGGTGATAAAAACTGGCTGAGTAAATAGCCATGTGCGGCATGAATTTCAACACCATCGAAACCGGCTTGTTCAGCCCGCTGCGCGGTGGTTACAAAACGGCTGATAACATCTTCAATCTCTGCTGCAGTCATCGCCTGCGGCCGGGCAAATAAATGCGAATGCTTGCCCAGGTCAACCGCGACCGCCGATGCCGATAATGCCTTACCACCCAGTGCGGCATACACCTGACGGCCCGGATGATTAATCTGCATCCAGATTTTTGCACCCTGTTCTTTCGCCGCCTTTGCCAGTGCAATAAAAGGTGCCAATGGCGTTTGCGCTTCCAGCGCCAGACCACCGGGGCCGGTCATCGCCAGCCGGTCGACCATCACGTTACCGGTAATGATCAGGCCGCTGCCGCCCTGCCCCCAGCGACGGTACAGGTGAGTAAGCGCCGCATCCGGCAGTAACTGCGCATCGCCCATATTTTCTTCCATCGCCGCTTTGGCAATACGGTTTATAAGCTCCTGGCCATTGGGCAGAGTCAGCGGGGTAAACACGGTTGAAGTCATAACTACTCCGGAACAATTTGTGTGAAGATTCGATAAACACGATGCTAAACTTAAAGTTAACTTTAAATTCAACTGGTTTTTTATGCCGTTTTCATCTGTCGATAAACCATCTGCTGCACTCCCCGACAAAGCGGATACCCGCTTAATGCGCATTGGTGAACTGGCCGCCCATAGCCAGACGCCAGCCTCCACTATCCGCTATTACGAGCAGCAAGGCCTGCTGACCGGAGTACAACGCACCGCTGGCGGCAGCCGCCGTTACGATGCCAGCGCACTGTTACGCCTGCAGATGATCCGCAGTCTGCAGAATATGGGCTTTGCTCTGGGGGATATTCCGGCGCTGCTGCGCGATGAACAACAAGGCGTCGATCATGAACGGGTGATGACCACCCTGAATGGCCGGCTGGAGGATATCGATACTTTATTAGCCAGCCTGCAACAGCAGCGCAATCAGTTGCATGCGCTGCGTTGCCTGCTGAAAAGCAGTTGGGATAAAGGCCAGTGCCTGAGTGATGAGCAAATCCTGACGCTGCGCGATCAATATCTGCAGCCGCCAGGCATGCCGGGCAATCAGGACTGATTCAGGCGCGCCACCGTGGCCGCCACATCCTCAGCGCTGTGGCGGATCTGCTCAATCACATCAGCCGCCTGCTGAATCTGTTCACCCACTTGCTGCGTCTGCTGCTGGGTTTTTTTCATCTGCTCCATCGCCGACCGGGTTAACGCCTCATTGGCTTTTACCATTTCGTCGATTTCCAGCGTCGAGCTGTTGGTACGCGATGCCAGACTGCGCACTTCATCGGCAACCACCGCAAAACCACGGCCATGTTCACCGGCGCGCGCTGCTTCAATCGCCGCATTAAGCGCCAGCAGGTTAGTCTGTTCCGCAATACTGCTGATGGTGGTGACGATGGCCGAAATTTCCGCCGATTTACTGCTCAGCTTGCTGATGCTCTGTGCCACATCCCCCACCTGATCAGCCACCTGGGCGGAAGCGGCCACACTGTTGCGCAACAGGCCACTGCCGTTCTGGGCCAGGTTAACGGTATCAGCCGAATTACTGCGTGCCAGCTCCGATGCCTCACGCACCTGCTCGGCCTGCAATACCCGCTCGGTAATATCGCTGGCGAACTTAACCACCTTAACCACCCGTTTTTGCGCATCAAAAATCGGGTTATAACTGGCTTCCAACCATACCGTACGGCCGCGTTTATCGCGTCGCTCGAATTTACCGGTCTGCACCCGTCCCTGCGCCAGTTTTTGCCAGAAATCCGGATGCTCGCGATAAAAACTGTCATCACAAAGAATCCGGTGCTGTTTGCCGCGCAATTCTTCCGGCCGGTAACCCATGGTGCGCAGAAAATTTTCATTAGCGTCGAGAATCGTACCATCCGGGGTAAATTCGATAATCGCCTGCGAGCGATCCAGCGCATCCATTACCGCTTCCTGGCGATGACGTTTTTCGGTATTGGCCGTTACGTTCTGAGCCAGTTTAATCACCCGCGTTACACGGCCATTTTGTTGTACCGGGAAATAGGTAGCGCGCAACCACAGGCGCTCACCCTGTTTATTAATCCGCGGAAAAGAGCCACTGGCAAATTGCCCGGCGGCGAGTTTTTTCCAGAAAGCACGGTAATCTTCTGAGGCCGCATAATCAGCACTGCAGAACAGACGGTGATGCTGACCCACCACCTCTTCACGGCGATACCCGACCACCGCCAGAAACAGGTCGTTTACATCCGTAATGGTGCCATCCGGGGCAAATTCGATCATTGCAGTATCCTGACGCAATGCCTGCTCCAACGCCTGAGCTTCGGCCAAGGCCCGTTCAAGCTGCTGAATTTTGTCTTTGCTGTTATCAAACCACATAGTCACTCCGGAATAAGTTCGCATACAGGGTATACGTGCTCTCAATCTAGCTGAGTCCTGCCCACCCGCCAGTGCCCGCTACACGCGACAGGTGCTATCTGTAATCGCTGTGGCTGTATCAGTGTCTGGGCATTGTGTTGCAGGCATAAAAAAGCCGCCGAAAAAGGCGGCGGCTTTAAGCAAAACAGCAGCAAAACAGCTGCGCTGCTTACTTTTTCAGCACCACGCGGTAACGCGGGCTGCCGTTTTCCAGACGGTCGATGGCCTTGTTCACATCCGCCATATCGAACACTTCTACTTTCGGTTCAATATGATGGCGGGCGGCAAATTCCAGCATCTGGGCAATGACCGCCGGGCTGCCAACCGGAGACGACGACACCGAACGCTGTCCGCCCATCAGCGAGAACACGCTCAGCTCAACCGGTTCCAGTACCGCACCCACCAGATGCAGGCGGCCTTTTGGACGCAGGGTGTTCACATACAAGCCCCAATCGAGCTTTACATTCACCGTCGACAGAATCAGATCGAAATAACCGGCGGAATCCTGCAGCGCCTGTGGATCACGGGAATCCAGCGTACGGTGCGCCCCCAGCTCCAGCGCTTCGGTACGCTTGGCTTCGGACGAGGTAAAGGCCGTTACTTCACAGCCCCAGGCGTTGAGGAATTGCAGCGCCATATGGCCCAGGCCACCAATGCCTACCACGCCCACGCGTGCGGTAGGTTTAATACCGAACTGCACAATCGGGTTAAATACCGTAACACCGCCACAGAACAACGGCCCAGCCACTTCGCTGCTGACGTTGTCCGGCAGCTTCACCACACTGGCCGACTGCGCCCGTACTTTGTCGGCAAAACCGCCGTGGCGGCCAACAATCGTACCGCGTGCGCCATCACACAGGTTGTGATCACCTTCCATACAGGTCTGACACTCATTGCAGTAACCCGAGTGCCAACCCAGGCCGACCCGATCGCCAACCTGCAATTTTTTCACATGCTCGCCCACCGCACTGATGCGGCCAGCCACTTCATGTCCCGGTACAAACGGATAACGGGTCATGCCCCATTCGTTATTCAGCATGCTCAGATCGCTGTGGCAGATGCCGCAGAAATCGACATCGATTTCCACATCATGAGCACCCAGCGGGCCCGGATCGTATTCAAACGGCTTGAGTTCACCACCCGGTTCGAAGGCTGCGTAGGCTTTGATCATGGTTGTTCTCCTGACATAAAAAATGGGCTTCGTCGTTACACGTAAGCAGGGGCTGGCGTGCAGTATTTACACGCCATTGTAGTGCCTGAGCATGGGGAGGTTATGCTTCAGACCAGCACCAGCTCAACACGGATATTACCGCGGGTAGCGTTAGAGTATGGACACACCTGGTGCGCCTTTTCCACCAATGTCTGAGCGGCGGCGTTATCCATGCCCGGCAGGCTGATGTGCAGCTCAACGTCGATGGCAAAACCCACGCCCTTATCATTAGGGCCAATGCCCACATGCGCGGTAATGGCGGTGTCGGCTGGCAACGCGGCTTTATCTTGCGCGGCGACAAACTTCAGCGCGCCGATAAAACAGGCAGAGTAGCCTGCGGCAAACAGCTGCTCCGGGTTTGTGCCATCACCACCGGCACCGCCCAGCGCTTTCGGCGTGCTGAGTTTTACATCCAGCGCCTGATCGGACGATACAGAACGGCCATCACGGCCGCCGGTTGAGGTTGCCTGAGCGGTATACAGAATTTCCATACGATTCTCCGTTTTCAGTTAGTCGTTGCCGGCACCGTCTGCTGCTGTTTGTTGCTGCCCGCTGCCGCCAATATATAGTTATCGCGATAACTATACGATTTTAAAAAATGGCCTTTAACGGCCAGAACGGAGAAAAGATTATCGCAACAATCTATTGCATGCAATATAAAATCATTCCCCCTGCAATGCGCGGCGCAACACATCCAGCCGCTCTTTCAGATCCATCAGCTCCGGAATAGCGGCATTGCAGTGGCTGGCGGCACAGGCATTCACCTGCAACGCCTTCTCGCGCAGGCTGCGGCCATGCTCACTGAGGCGGATCTCCAGCAGCCGCTCATCGGCGCTGCTGCGCGAACGGCTGATTAAGCCCTCAGCCTCCATCCGCTTGATCACCGGCGTTAACGCCCCCGGCTTCTGCCCCAGACGCGCGGCAATATCCTTCAGCCCCAGACCGTCCTGCTCCCACAGAATCAGCAACACCAGATACTGCGGATAGGTCAGCCCCAGCGGCTCCAGCAGGGGTTTATACACCTGGGTCATCGCCAGCGAGGTGGCGTACAGAGAGAAGCACAATTGCTTATCAAGCAGCAGCGGATTGGAATCGGACATAAAGGCTCGGGCCTGTGGTGATCAAAGATGACAATAAGGGAATGCTGCCATAAGCGGGCGTTGCGGAACAGTGTTGGTGGCAACGGCAGGCCCAATGTTGTGGGAGCGGATCTTATCCGCGACTTGTGGGAGCGACTTTCAGTCGCGATAGCCTACTCGCTCCCACGCTCTGCGTGGTAGTGCCTGCTGTGTTGCTGGCTCTGGAAATGATTGTGCTCCGAGTTGTTGCCGCTGCGCGGGCTGGCATTTTGAGCTACCGCCCGGCCTTATGACCTCTTTGAGGGGCCTTCCCCCTCAAAGAGGTCGGGCGTTTACTCCTGACGGTCATGGATGGCGGAAATGCAGATTGTGCAGGAGCACAAACCATCAATCACGCAAAGCCGAATATGAAACAGCCGCCGAATCGTAGGAGTGGATCTTATCCACGACAGACAAGAGCCTGTCATTCACACCCAAATGTAGGGTGGGCACTGCCCACCAAATAATCTGAAAGGAAAGCCACTGCTCAGCAATAGGTGGCGGATTTCCACTGTTGCCACTTGTAACCATTTTTATCAATTATTGAACCCATCCCAGAACTTCAGTACTCTTCAAACCAGCAGGGAAGCCGTATCCGCCGATATAACAACACCAGAACTCAGACCGTCAGGTCGGTTTATCTGACTCAGCACCGATACCCTCCCCGCCTGAAATCCGACTGTTTTATCACGCAATTCCTGCCCTGCGCTTACAAGGACGGGCGGCAGCGTGTGTGAAAGAAAATCAGCTGCTGTCTGTGACCGGAAGACACGGAAAACCTTCGACAGAAAAGTCTGTATATGCAAACAGAATATTTTCCGTTTGCCGGAATCTGATGCGCGTTTTCGCTCCTGTAGCAAAACGCGCATGCGCGAATTGATACCTTCAGCCCTGAAGATGCCTGAAAAATCAATCATTTAGGGTTTTACGAAAAGTGATAACGCGCAAAGTGTAAAGAACGGTTCAGGATAAAAGCGCGCATGCGCGTTTATATCCTGACAAGAAAGAGAATAACGATGATTTTTACAGCCCGGACAATGGGTTAGGCTGAAAATCTGAATAAGGGCTTAGGTGTGTTAATGAGCATGCCTACTAAGAAACTGTTGGACCTCATTTCGGTAATGCTATGAATCAAAAGTTATTTCTAACTACATCCAAGAATGTCGCTCGACGTCTCACCGAGCTTTTCGACTTTGTATGGCCTACAGCTGCGGCTATTTGGAACCTTAGGTGGCAAGTATCGGGACTAATGGCCGTCAATCCAGAACTAACGCATGATGAGCTGCAAGGGCGCTTTGTTGGCGGTAGCGGAATTCGAGGTGCGAATCTTCGCAAGGCCTGCATCGATAGTACCTGGGAAGATCAGCAGCAAGAATTCGCCAGATTTCTCCTTATTGAATTTTGCTCGCTCTATGAAGCGTGGTGTGAAGGCAGCCTCGCAGAGTTGGGGCAGGCTGCAACGCTTTCAAAGGACCTTCAATTCCCCTCTTCTACGACGAACGGTACGCAACGTGGAATTTCGCGTGCTACAGCCGTGATAAACGGTAGTCAATCTGCAATTCTGACTGCAGCGATTCATCAGTCACTGTTGTCCAATCGTAAGTATTCCCTGCCCCATTTGGAACAGTTACTCATTTGCTATAGGTATTTTAAGGAAGTACGCAACTCACTCGTTCACGGTGGTGGCAGTCCATCGACAAGTTTTATTAATGCCGAGGCTGCGTATGCAGCCCTTTCTACCACTGACCTAGGTGTGAAGGAAATCCCGGAATATCAACCATATACTCAGGGTTCGCCTATCGCCGTAAGCCTTCGCGGGGTCGTTGGTTTTGGAGACATCATCTTAAAGCTTGTGTGTACGTTGGATATCGAATTCTCGAAGTCAACTGCAGCAGAGGGTGTATTTATATCGCGGTGGAAATCGGTGCATGGGCAGTCGCCCGTGGTGATCGCGCAAAACCCTCATGATCGGGAGACCAGAATTCGCAAGTTGGTTCGTAAACTTAACCTTCCAAAGCCTGCAACTTCTGACGCGTTCTTGGCATGGCTGTCTGCCAATCGGCTCATTGTGTGAGCCGGGCCTAGTATCAACTTTGAACCGCGACAGTAGCTCCTAAATTCCATAGTACACCTCCTCTGGTGTTTTGTAGTTGAGTCGTTTTC
>NZ_JAOANI010000009.1:0-221360 GCF_025318105.1 Thalassolituus pacificus | reverse complement strand
ATACGACGTTGTTTTTTCATTGGACACCTCTTGGGTTGTGATTTTATCACCTAAGCGGGTGTCCGGATTGATTAGACCACTACACTTCTCCCCGGGCCCCTGCTTCGCGCTGTGCAGGACTTCATCCGCTCTGAATAATCCTGCGATCTCGGTACCGCGAATAATGGGCCGTCCATGGCCCTATTCGCTCGCCCGGCATCCATGCCGGGACGTACCGGCGCAGAATGATTCAAACCGGCGTCCTGCAGGCGCATAAAACCATGACGCAAAGCCGCATATATATCAGGCACCATACTGTAGGAGCGGCTTTCAGCCGCGATACCGCTCGCCCGGCATCCATGCCGGAACGTACCGGCGCAGCATTATTCAAACCGGCGTCCTGCAGGCGCATAAAACCATAACGCGAAGCCACTCTTCAGAACGAATATCTGCTTTCTTTGAAAAGCCGCCTATCAGATCAGGCGCAGCATTGTAGGAACGGGCCATGCCCGCGATGCCGCCGAGAAGCCTACTAGCGGTCAATCGGATACAAGAAGCGGATCTTATCCGCGACATGGCCAGCCATACGCTCACGCCGAAATGTAGGGTGGGCACTGCCCACCAAAGCCATTGTCGTCATTTGCCACTTGTAACCAAATTTATCAACAGATTGAACCTCATCCCAAACTTCAGTACTCTCAAACCACAGCAGGGAGGCAGCTACATACTTAACGGACAGATACCCAATCCGATTCCCCTCCCCGCCTGAAATCCCGATTTCAAACATGCGCCACTCCTGCCCTGCGCTTATAAGGACGGGCGGCAGCGTGTCTGAAATAAAAAGAGCAGATAAACACTGTTTTCTGCTGGACATTGATAACGCGCAAAATGTAAAGAGCGGTTCAGGGTAAAAGTGCCCATGCGCGTCTATAGCCTGACAAGAAAGAAAATAACGATGATTTTTTCAGCCAGGACAGTGGTTTAGGCTGGGAATCTGAATAAGGACTTAGGTGTGTTAATGAGCATACCTACGAATAAACTGTGATACATAATAAGTTATGGCGATACTAATGCTCATAAATGCGATCTATTAAATTTAGTTTGAAATCGACAAATAAAAGTGATAGTGCAATCCTCTAAACTCTAAGTCAGAATCGCGACTTTATGGTTAGATTGCTTTACGTCAATCCATTTTTGAATAATTACCTCAAGGAAAGTGATCCAATGTCTGCTGAAAAGTTTAAGTTACCTTCGTCCTCATATGAGGAATTGACCAAAATTATCAAAGCCTATGGACACTTTTCAGCGCCCGTTGATCTGGGCGAGGTAAGCAAACTAATAGGCATGGATTCCACCGTCATTAGCAGAAATGTTGGCTTCTTATTAGAGTTAGCAATCTTGGAACCCGGGAAGAAAAAAACTGTAACTAGCGCTGGTCGAAATCTGGCTCAGGCACTCGAGCATGAAATGCCAGATGAAATCAGAAAAAACTGGCGTGAAATCGTTTCGGAAACCGAATTTTTAAATAAACTGATCACCTCAATAAAAATTCGGAATGGGATGGATGAGGGGACGCTGCAATCTCATATTGCTTTTTCAGCAGGACAGCCGAAAAAGCCAGCCGTGATGACTGGGGCACGGACCGTGATGGATATACTTCGCGCATCAGAATTGATTCGTGAGCAAGATGGGAAGATTGTTCTCGCAAAAATAGAAGACGATATAGAATCTGGAAAGATAAAAAACTCAGAATTAGATTCGTCTCAACCAACTCGCCCTTTGGGCTTTATTACTTCCCCACAGGTTTCCAAGGTAGTCGCTGAACAGTCCTACACAGGCAGCCCGCAGATTAAAATAAACATTAATGTAACTGTCGATTGCTCTACAGCAGATTTAGACACATTGGGTGAAAAGCTAAACCAGATAATTAAAGATGTAAATCGCGAAATCCGCGATGGCGAAGAAACTGATATAGACGAATAAGCGCGGAGTAATAACTATGCCCCGCAATTTTTCACAAGCAACAGCCGAACTTACCGTACTGGTGGCAGAAGCTGTATGTATTCGGCCAAACTGTGAGCAACAATTTGTTCAGGATTTTTGTGATTTGTCAGCCGCTCAAGCTACAGCTGCGCTGGCTTTGGCTACAGACATAGGGCTTATTGTCAAAGATAATGAGACCTACAAAACAGAATCCCCATTAGTTCGGCTACTAGGCACTCCAGATGAATCAAGTAAGGCTGCTATTTTGAGGATTCTATTGGAGTGCTATGAACCATTTGTATTTTTCAGGGAACGCCTAGTCGCAACTGGAAACTCAGATACAGCAGCCCAACAAACGAAAGTTCACTTAGATTTAAATGCACACAGAGAAGAAATAAAAGACACTCTGATCAGCCTAGGCACATATACCAAGGCCATTAATGCAAAAGGCGGTGGGGTATATGAGGCAGTAAATGGAGAGGACTTAAACCAGCTACGAAATGTGGCGGAGGCATCTTCTAATTTGGCTGACGCAGAGGCCAGCATCAGAATTGAGATCGGTGACTATGCCGACAGCTTAGATCGCGTAGAAGTAGTGGTTCCACTGGCAAGAGCTTTATTAAAAGCGAAAGAAGAACACGCCAAAGAAGCTGTCGCTGAAGCTGCGGCTGCACTAGAATCTTTTCTAGCTGGCTTGGCCAATAGGATGGGAGTCAATTTACAAGGAGCAACAGGTCTAACATCCCGGATAGATAAGTTCAGAGCTAATAGCATATTACCAAAGAAAATAACTGAAGCCGGAAAGTATTTGGGGCAGATTCGAAACGCAGCTGATCACGGTGTCGATATAGACCCAGATGTAGGTAGCGTATGGAAAATATTACCCAGCTCTGGAAGACATTATGTGTTTGTTGCTTGTGCATTTATCAGGGCATGTGGCGCTAGAGAAAATAATCAGGACTTCTATATCTAGGCAAAATAGCGCTGCCGAATGAGGATTCAGGCGTAAACTTTACTTAATTCAATATCCTCTATTGATCGATATTGAACATTGTATATGATTTTTCATGTCACGTATAACAAGGCGCTACTGTCGAACAAGTGATTCTCCCCCACTTTAACGGACACCAAACCATCCGTGTCCGTTAAATCACCCCACGCTTTCTGCACTCCAAAAACCCTGAACTCAGTTCAGGGTTTCTCTCCCCGCGCCAAACGCACATTAATATCGGCAATTACGCCCGGTAAATCCGCGACCGAATCAATCACGTAATGTGCTCCTGCATCGTTAAAGCGCTGGGTTGCTTTGCTGCGGCGCTGTGCCTGCTCGCTGGCGGAAAGCGCCTGCCAGTCAGCCAGATCCAGGCCAACTTCGTTGCCGCTGATGCTGACACCGACGGTCCACATACCGGCACGCAGGCCTTCTTCAATACCGGGTAAGGTATCGTCCACTTTAATGCAGGCGTGTACGTGGTTAACGCTCAGTTGCAGCGCTAACGCCAGCGCCATATCGGCGTATGGGCGGCCACGCAATACATCGGTGGCGAATACACAGGCATCCGGTTCGTAACCCTGATCTTTGGCGGCGATTAATGCCGGTTCCATCATGCCGGGGCCGTAGCCGGTATTACCGCCGATTTTTAAGCCCTGTGCACGCAGCTGGTCGTAAGCGGCTTTCCAGCCCGGAATTAATTGCGCACGTTCGCCAACGATGCGCGTCTGAATCGGCGCAAAAGCATGGTACAGGCGGTCGATTTCGGCGCTGTCGGCTTCCTGCCCTTTTACTTCCAGCCAGCGGGCATGAATACGCGGATTGGCCAGCATACGGGTAATGTGTTCGCGTTTTTCGGTGCCCATGGGTTCCCGCGCTTCGGCCTGGGTTACTTCAATACCTTCGGCGGCGAATAATTCCATAAAGGCGTAAACCGGTGCCAGCGAGCCAAAATCGATGGTGGTGCCCGCCCAGTCGAGAATAACGGCTTCTGTTGGCCCGGCAAAAAAACGTTGCGATTTAAACATGGGTATTGCGCTCCTGCACCACACGGGTGTGCTGAATTAATAGTTCGTAATAGTGGTCAATGCCCGGCACCTGTAAGGCCGGTTGTTTTCCCTGCTCGTCGTATTTACGCAGCCGTAAAGCGTCGGCAAACCAGGGCGAAGATTCAAAGGCGCGGCAGGTGCTTTCATCCATCCAGCCGCCCTGCAGTTCCAGGCTCTGCTGTGATGCCGCCGACAGCGACTCGCGGTAAACGGCATCGGTGGAATATAAATAGCGCTTGGCCGCGACATGCAGACGAATGGGTTTGGTCACGTCATCGGCAAAATATTCACTTAAAAAAGCCGCACCGACTTTTTCGTGGTAGCCGTTATCGCCACCGGCTTCCGGATGCAGCCCCTGTTCCTGCCAGGTAATTAAATGGCCAACATCATGCAGCAGCGCGGCAATAACCAGATGCGCTGGCGCATTATCCTGTTCGGCAAACCAGGCACATTGCAGAGCATGCCGGGTCTGGGAAATATCTTCCCCCAGTGGCATATGGCCGTAATCAGCAAAGGGTTGCCAGACCTGATCCACGGCTTTGCGCGCCAGCGTACGTAAGCGCATGATGATTCCTCCGTTGTCAGCTGTCAGAGCCAGAAGCGGTGTTTTTCCAGCGCCTGCAGCAAACGCTGCATATCCTGCGGGAAAACATCACCGATATGGCCAATGCGGAAACACGGCGTTGCCGTGACCTTGCCCGGATAAATCACAAAGCCTTCCTGCTTTAAGCGCTGATACAGCTGGTTAAAATCGAACGCCGGATTATCAGGATATTTAAAAGTCGAAATAAACGGCGATTGTTTATCGCGGCTGACCACACACTCGAACCCCAGCGCCTGCATACCATCGACCAGGGTGCGGTGATTGTCGGCATAACGCTGTACCCGGGCGCTGATGCCACCCTCTTCTGCCAGTTCCGCCAGTGCCTGCTGAAAAGCGCGCACCACATGGGTTGGCGAGGTAAAACGCCATTTACCATGGCCTTGCTCCATGCACTGCCACTGGTCAAATAAATCCAGACTTAACGTGCGCGCACGACCGGCACATTTAGCCAGCGCATCGCGTTTTGCTATCACAAAGCCCATACCAGGCACGCCCTGAATGCATTTATTGGCCGAGCTGATCAGAAAATCGATACCCAGTGCGGCCAGCGGAATTTCGATACCACCAAACGAGCTCATGGCATCGACAATCAGGGTTTTGCCGGCGGCTTTAATCACTTCGGCATAAGCAGCCAGCGGATTCAGAATGCCGGAGGTGGTTTCACAATGAACCAGCGCCACATGGGTAATGGCCGGGTCATCGTGCAAAGCCTGATTCAGTTCTTCCAGACTCACCCACTCATGCTCGGCGGCGGTTAACAGCCCGTAATTAATACGGTGTACCCGCGCCATATCGGCAATGCGCTGACCGTAAGCGCCATTGGCTAAAATCAATAATTTATCGTCGGCCGAAAAGGCGCTGCTGATGACACTCTCTACCGCAAAACTGCCACTGCCCTGCAGCAGCACCGCACTGTATTCCTCTGCAGCGCTCTCTTTTTCGCCACAGAGCGCCAGCTCTACCAACTGTTTACGGATAGGCTGAACCACTCCCAGGTTGTAATCGTCATCCCAGGTACACCAGTCACGCAGCATGGTCTGCTTTACACTGGCCGTCGTACTCAGGGGGCCGGGAGTGAGTAATAAATAAGGGTTATTCATAAGTCCGTCACGTTTGCGCCGAGTTGGTTTTTGTATTTTCTTTATTCTGGTCTAGACCAGAATGCGCAAACTATAAAAGCTAACGGAGCGAGCGGCAACGGCAGTTTAATGAAGTTTTTGTGACAGTAATGCAGAGTGTTGGGTTGGAGGTTCCTGAGGACGTTATTGAGTTTTTTGGCCGCTGCGCGGGCTGGTTTTTTGGGCTGCCGCCCGGCCCTATGACCTCTTTGAGGGGTCTTACCCCTCACGCCGGTCGGGCAAACTCCCCGCTTCGCGCTGTGCAGGACTTAATCCGTTCTGAATAATCCTGCGGTCGCGGTAACGCGAATAATGGGCCATCCATGGCCCTATTCGCTCGCCCGGCATCCATGCCGGGACGTACCGGCGCAGAATGATTCAAACCGGCGTCCTGCAGGCGCATAAAACCATAACGCGAAACCGCTTTTCAATTCCTGCTTTGTTTGTTTTGAAAAACTGCGTTGCGTCTGAATAAACGCGGCATTTGTGCGGTGCCAGTCAACCAGGCAGAAAATCCGGTGGAAAGCACAGTACAGCCCGGAGCCCATTCATTTCAATTATCAAACGGTAAAAGGCTCCGGGCGAATTGCTGTGCGGGCCGGATTGGCCACGCAGTTGACTGAACAGCACCGGACAGCCGCAAGAGAGGATCGGAAGGAGATACCTCTCCTTGCATGGGGGCGCAGGGGGCGGAGCACCCGCAAAGGCTTCGATATGATTACAAAAGCCAACCCGCGCAGCGGCCACAGAAACAGTATCGCGGCTAAAAGCCGCTCCTACCAAGCCCCTCCCACAAAACAGCTGAAAAAAGAAACTCAGTGACTGGGAATCCGCAGTTCTATCGCACTATGAACCCAGTGCTCAATATCAAACTCCACCGCTTTGCGCTCCCCTTCATAACGGATACGGCGAATCTCCAGACAGGGCGCGCCGTTAATATGCGACAGCGCGTCGGCCACCTGATCGTAAACCGCTGACACGCAGATACGGTTATCTTCGTGCGTAATTTCGACGTTGTAATCGCGCTGCATCAGGGTTGTGAGTGAGCCTTCCAGGTCTTTTTTCATCAGTTCCGGAAAGCGGCTTTCCGGCAGGTAGATAAATTCGTAAAGCACCGGGCGGCCATCGAGGGAACGCAGACGTACCAGTTCAATCAGTTTTTCGTCAGCGGCAACGGCCAGTGTCGTGCGCGCTACCTGTGGACCTTTAATGCGCTTTTGTGAAATTAATTCGGTGGCCGGAGTGCGTTGTTGCTGCTCCGCCAACAGGTAGAAATTCACCCGCGAAGATGGGTCATATTCCAGCCGTGGCGGTGAGACAAACCAGCCGCGGCGGTTGGAGCGGTAAATCAGCCCTTCCGATTCCAGCTTTGACAGCGCATCGCGCACAGTAATTCGCGTGCTTTTAAACTGCTCCACCAGCTCGCGTTCGGATGGCAGACGTTCGTTCTGTTTCAGCCGTGACTGTTTGATCAGTCCGGCCAGGTAGTCGCGTATTTCGATATTGGCTGACAGCATTTTTTTGAGTCCAGAATCGGTATGCATGGCTATTTTAGCCGTGTCGCGGCAACAGAAGCCAGCGGCTGTTTCTGGAGCTGAGTCTCTTCCTGAAACTGCTGCCCATTGCGGATAAAACGCCAGCGGAAATACAACCATGACATCGTCACCAGCAAGCCACCGATGATCGCGGTGGTGTAAATAGCACTGACAAAGAAATTCAGCCAGCTGATGTCCGCCGCATAAAAATGCTTAACCAACAGCAATCCCACACTGCCGGTATAACCGGCGCTGTCGGCCAGATAAATCAGAAATCCGGCATTGGCCACGCCACCGGCCAGGGCGACAAAACGGTCAAACAAAAAGCAGTTAAACGGAATATAGGCCAAATACAAACCCGTACCTAAGGCGACCATCCAGATTTTACTGTCGAGCCAGTGTTGCTGATGCAGCCAGGTGCTGTATCCCAAAATAAAGCAGCCCAGCACAATGGCAATATGATTGGCGGTAAAGGCGCGGAAGTTATCGCGGATAAACATTAACAACGCCAGCGCGACCAGAACCATACCGGCAATGCGCACCCCGGCGTAGGTAAAAATCGCGGGTTCATTGCCATAGCCCAGCGCCTGCCAGATTTCGGCAGAAAAGTTATCGCGAAAATCACGCAGGCCGGTGAACAGTAAAAACGCCAGAATCAGCAGGCTCAGGCCAAACCAGTACTGGCCAAATAATTGCCAGCGGTCGGCGGCGGTCATCGGCTGGCGCTTCAGTCGCAGTTCTTCGTCAGTGGCATCCGGCTCCGGAATCATCGACAACGCGTAGACCGAAATCAGCAGCAGCGGCATAAAAATCAGGCCGGTTAAAAACGGCATCCAGAATTCCGGCACATCGGCGTAAACGATTAACGCTTTGCCCACACTGCGTACCATGCCGGAGGCAACAATAAAGGTGGCGCTTAACCCTGCCCCGAGTAATTCCGAGGTTTTACGCCCTTCCAGATAGCTGAATACCAGCCCCCAGATCATGCCCAGCGGCAGACCATTAAAAAACATTGCCAGCGGTTTTAATGGCGCCGGTAATACTGCAAATAAAAACAGCGCCAGCTGCGCACTGGCGACCAGTAATATAATGGCCAGCGCGCGGCGGTCGTGCATCATGCCCGACACCACACGGATACCGATAAACTTTGACAGCAGATAGCCCAGCACCTGCGCAAAAATCAGGATGACTTTGTAATCCATGCCAAACAACGTCTGGCCATCGTACATCGCCACCGAGAAAGGCTTGCGGAAGGCGTACATCGAAAAGTACGTCATAAAGGCGGCGCTGATGGCAAACACTACAAACCAGAGTGCAGATGCCTGCTGCAGACGCTGCTGAGCACGTTGGTGAAAACGCTGAAACGGCATAATTAACATTAAAATACTCCCGCTGCGGCACACTGGCTGGCAGCGCTATCAGTTCTTATAAACAGGAAATACCCGAGGGATATGTCGGCTGTATGAAAATGCTGCATTCAGCCGGTACTCTTGCCGCTGCGCGCGCGGGCACAGTGCAGACGGAATTCCGGGCTCATCGGATCAGCCTTGGGTTGCATCGCGGCAAAGCGTGACGGCGAGAATTCTTCCGCGTTAACAAAGGTCGGTTGTTCAAGAATCTGCTCGCTGAGCAGGCGGCCAATGCCAGCACTGAAGGCAATACCGGCACCGGAGCAACCGGTGGCGACAAAGGCATTGCTGTACTGCTCCAGACGACCGAGCAAAGGCTTGCCATCCGGCGTGTAAGACGACACTCCACTTAAGTAATACGCCAGTTGCGCCTGCTCCAGCAGCGGGCACAGAGTCAGCAGGCTATGCCAGTGCTCTTCCAGTGCCAGCCAGCCATTAGCGTCTTCGGCAAAATGAAAACTGTGAATATCGTGCGGTAATGCACGCGGATCAGCCACACAGCACTGGCTGTCGCGCACACCAAATAACAGCGCCGATTGTTCGCTGCGGAAATACGCTTTAGCAGAAGGAATAATCGCCATCGGCTGCTTGGCATCAACCTGCGGCTGGTTGCTGGTTATCCAGTAATGGCTGCGAACCGGTGCCATCGCCAGTGCGATATCGTAGTCACAGGCCAGCGCTGCACTCCAGGGACCAGCTGCCAGCACCACAGTGTCGGCACGGATAAATTCACCGCTGGCTATGTGTACGCCGGTCAGTTTATTGCCCTGCAACTCCAGCCGGTTAACCGCACAATGGGAAATAATCTGCGCTCCCGCGGCGCGGGCCGAACGGGCATACAGCTGCGCCAGGGTATAAGGGTCGGCGTGGCCGTCATCGGGGTAATACAAGGCGCTACTGTCTGCCGTGATTGCCAGCCAGGGCAGCAGGCGCTGAATATCGCGGCTGTCCAGCCATTGTGTACCAACATCCAACTGCTGCGCCTGCTGAAAATAACGTTGTTGTTGCTGACGTTCGTTATCGTTAACGGCGATGTGCAAACAACCGCAGCGTTGCGCAAAGGGCAGATTAAAACGCTGCTCCAGCATACGCAGGGTGCTGTGAGTTTCGTGCACCATTAATGCCGCGCTGTCGCTGCTACGCGCGCGGGTTAATAAAGCTGCCGCCTGACTGGTGGTGCCTGCACCTAATTCGCCGCGTTCAAACAGCGTTACCTGTGCCTGCTCGCTGCTCTGCAGATAATGGGCAATGGCGAGGCCAAGAATACCGCCGCCAATAATAACCACCTGCTGTTTTACTGCCATCCTGATACTTCTTTTGGTCTAGTCCAGATGACAATATTTAAAAGACAGCGGATGACAAAACGATGACAGGCAGGTTCAGAGAAAGAAAACGTTGTATCAAGGCAGAACACAAATAAAAACACCGGCCGGAGCCGGTGTTCTTTGTTACTGCAATAAATCAGAAGAAGCTGTATTTAACACCCAGATTGGCGCGGTAACCGTAGTATTCCACCTGCAGTGGGCGGCTTTCGCTGCCGAGGTAGTACTTCATCGGTTCGTTGGTGATGTTATTAATATCGGCATACACCATCAGATCGCTGGTTGCCTGATAAGACGCGCTCAGGTCAACACTGGTGTAATCACCGTAGTAGCTGTCTTCATCACTGCTGTCACCGTGTTCCTGAATATAAGCGCCTTTATGGTTAACCGCGATGCGCACAGCAAAGGTGCTGTCATCGTAAAATAACGCGGCGTTATACAGAGAGTCGGCCTGACGCGGAATATCGGCTTTGCGGCCATTGGTTAATTCCATCACCGAACGCATACGGGTGTAGTTGGCCTGTACACCCACATTTTCCAGCGCATCGGCAATAAAATCGAGGCGACGGCTGAAGGCAAACTCAGCACCAGCCAGCCAGGCATTATCACCGTTCACCGAATCTACGCGGTCAACGCTTTCACCTTTAAAGGTCACTTCGGAACGCTTATTGAAAATCGGATCGCTGATCTGCTTATAGAACAGGCCGCCGGAAATCACACCGACATTGTCGTAATAACGCTCGAATAACACGTCCAGATTATTGGAATAGGTCGGGTTCAGTCCCGGATTACCCACCACCAGCTCACCATCGGCTTCTGAATAGGCCTGTCCCGGCGCCAGCGAACCAAAGTCCGGACGGGCAAAGGTACGGCTGAAAGCAGCACGCAGGTTGCTGTCGTCGGTCAGGGCGTAGGTCATATGCACAGACGGCAGCACTGAGGTGTACGACTTGGTCTTTTTCACCGGCACAATGACTACGCTACCGTTATTGTCTTCGGCACTGTAACCGGATACTTCGGTTTCGGTGCGTTCAATGCGCACGCCACCGACCAGGCTGACTTCATCATTCAGCTGATAGGTCGCCATACCGTAACCGGCCATCTGGGTTTCGTTCACATCGAAGTTACGGCCCAGTGCGCCACCGTTGGCCACGGTATAGGATTCGCTATCAATCAATTCAAACTGATCGCGGTTGTTGTTCCAGAAATTTTCCAGATCCGACATATCCGCCACCTGGCTGAAATCATCGGCGTAACCGGCGTTAATTTCTTCCAGATAGTCGTTACGGCCCGGCTGATCACTTAAATCAAAGTCGCTCAAAAGCGGCGTTGTCGCACTGTCTTTCCACTGATAAAACTCATCGGAAAAACGCGCAACCCGTTCTTTTTCACGGTATTTGGTACCGAATTTTAATTGCAGGTCGTAATTCATATCCTGGGTAAAATCGAGCTGTGCCACGACTTTATCTTTTTCCCGTACATCGACCTTATAAAGCTCGATGGAGGACAGCGCCATTTGCGTTGGGTCCATGCTGAAGCCATCCGGTAAATGCGTGGATGGTTCACTGGCCGGGCTGTTGCCGCCATCAATGGTGTTGTACGACAGGTTTTTACCACTGCGGTTGTCCAGCCCGACAAAGCCTACGTTTTTCTGATCAAAACGGGCAACAAAATAGCTCTTGTCTTTGCTGTTCGGCACATCGCCATAATAAAAGTGGTTATCGTAGGTCGATGCTTTCCATTCCAGTAAACCACCCTCTCCGACCCAGTGCTCGCCACCCAGCTGATGCCCGCTGAGTTCGGTGGTCAGAATATTATGAATATGCTGTAACTCGATCCGGTCTTTATCAAAACGGTAGCGGTGTTTGTAATGGGTTTCATCGTCGATCAGTGTGCCGTACAGGGTACGGGCATAGACGGTATCGCCATTATCGAATTTATATTCCAGCGCACCATTAAAACCGCGGGTGTCACGTTCACCGGTATAGTCACGCAGTTCAAGTCGTTTAATCCCTTCACCGCTGCGGCGCGGTTCGAAGTTATCGGTGGCCCAGTTACGCACATATTGACTGGCATTAACGATATAACCCCACTTACCATCGTCACTGCGGTCACCGGCGAGAATATTCAGGTTATAACCGCTATCACCGGCTTTATCGTTGTAATTGGTGCCAACGGTGACATCCAGTGTGGTTTCCTGCGGCGCGCGGCGGGTAATAAAATTCACGTTACCACCAATGGCATCGCCTTCCATATCCGGCGTTACCGCTTTACTGACTTCCACACTTTCGATCATTTCGGTTGGGAAAAAGTCGAACGCGGTGGCGCGTGACGTCGTTTCTTCTTCGGCAGTAGGAATGCGGTCACCATTCAGCGAGGCTGAACTCCACTGTGCCGGTAAACCACGCACGGCAACAAAGCGGCCTTCGCCCTGATCGCGCTCGATGGATACGCCAGGAATACGCTGTACCGCTTCGGCGGCGTTGCGGTCGGGTAATTTACCCATACCATCGGCCGAAATTGCATTCAGAATTCGGTTAGAATTTTTCTGTGTATTCAGGGCTTTCATTTCACCCTGAAAAATATGGCCGATGGCCACAACCTCTTCAAGACCTGCTCCGCTGAAAATAACTTTCAGTGCGCCCAGATCTTTACGTTCATCAGCCATTACAGTAACCGTTGTCTGCAACGGTTCATAACCGACGTAGGTAATTTTCAGGTTGTAGGTGCCGGGCTGCAGTCCTTTGAGAATAAACTGACCGCGTTCATCACTCTGAACACGGGCACCGGTTTCTGCAACGGTCACCGTTGCACCGGGTAATATTGAGCTTTGATCGATCACCGAACCCATCAGGCTGGCATCGGCCAGTACCAGCTGGCTGCCAAGCAGCAGTGTCGCCAGCAGTGGCAGTTTTGCAGTTTTAAACGTCTTCATCCTAATCCCCATAGTTTCCAGTAAGCCGCAATCACGCCCCTTGTGCCGGCGGGATCCGAATCTGGTCTAATCCAGTTAGCCAGTGCAGATTAGGAAGAAAATATGACGGGGTTATGACTGTCGCGTTCAATAACAGGCAGATGAATGATCGCTTACAAGGGCAGATTTCAGACACAAAAAAGCCCGCGGCTAAGCGGGCTTCAGCAGAATAAAAAACCTAATGCGTTATTCTGCAGCAGCGGTTTCTGCTGCTGTTTCAACCGGCGCGGCTTCAGCAGTCGCTGCTTCGGTTGTTTCTGCACTGCTGTCTGCGCTTGAAGTTTCTGCAGCGGTTTCTGCCGCTGGGGCTTCGTAGCGTAACCATTTCTGGCTGCGGCCAATCCAGGACACGCCGATATAACCGCGAACACTCAGACTCTGACCGTCTTCAGCGACTTCCAGCTGGGATTTATAAATGCTGCCGGATTTAGGGTCGAGAATACGGCCGCTTTCCCATTCGCCTTCGCCATCATTTTCCAGACCCCACATAAAGGTCAGGCCTTCTACGGGCTGATCTTTAAAATCATCCGGGCATTTTTCACAGGATTTTCCCTGATCTTTTTCACGCAGTAATTTAACGATGGTGCCCTGCAATTTACCGTCTTCATTAATGCGGATGTCAACGACGCTGGCCTGGCTGCCGTCTTCATCATCAATCGTTACCCATTGACCGACAGCAGGATCAGCCACAGCAACGGACGACAACAGGGTAAAAGCAAGAGCGGATATGGATTTTTTCACAGACAAACTCTCCAGAGCTGGTGCAATTCCGGACAGGTTGGGTAGCACACCCCCGGCAACCCGGCCGAACCCCGGCCACTTGCGTTATCAGTTATTGGTTAGGCCAGGTGGGCGGATAATACGGTATCTGCCGGGAAAAATCCGCCATTCCAGAGCGGATATGGCCAACTAAAACCCGGCAAATCGGGCCAATAGTCATAAACAACGGTGAGATCAATGCAACGCAGCAGCGTTTTTTTATCGTACTAAAGGCGTACGTATTAGCACCAAAGATGCGTATTTCAACGCCCTGCGACCATAGTCACCCCGTGCTCTTCCGCCCCCTCAAAAGCACCGATAACCCTTTGTTTTTAATAGCAAAATCCATCACTGAACACAGGTGTTCAAAATTGGTACTACCAAGGTCTAGCTGTCGTGTTCTGACGCTATGCTGCTAGGTTGATTCTGCATTCAAATAAAAACTAGGAGGGGTTATGGCTTTCAAGTCAGAAGACGATAAGAACGCGTACTGGCGCAAAAACCTGAGATTAATGTTCATATTACTGGTTATCTGGGCAGTGGTGTCGTATGGCTTCGGCATTCTGTTCCGTCCGGTTCTCGACATGATTCCGGTCGGTGGCGTTGGTCTGGGTTTCTGGTTTGCACAGCAAGGTTCTATTTATGTGTTCCTCGCCATTGTTGCAATTTACGCCAAAAAAATGCGCGAACTCGATCGTGAGTTTGGCGTTGATGACGATGAATAAGTGAGGAGTTGAGCATGGATTTACAGACCTTAACTTACATCGTAGTGGGCCTGAGCTTCGCCCTCTATTTCGGTATCGCTATCTGGGCCCGTGCCGGAACCACCGGTGAATATTATGCGGCTGGCCGCGGTGTTCACCCGGTTGCCAACGGTATGGCAACAGCAGCCGACTGGATGTCTGCCGCTTCCTTTATTTCTATGGCGGGCCTGATCGCCTTCCAGGGTTATGATGCTTCTATCTTCCTGATGGGCTGGACCGGTGGTTATGTACTGCTGGCACTCTGCCTGGCTCCTTACCTGCGTAAATTCGGCAAGTTTACTGTGCCTGATTTTATCGGTGACCGTTACTACTCCCGTACTGCCCGTATTGTGGCCGTTATCTGTCTGATCGTAGCGTCTCTGACTTACGTAATTGGCCAGATGAAAGGTATTGGTGTGGCGTTCTCCCGTTTCCTCGACGTGGATTATGCAACCGGTCTGTATGCCGGTATGGGTATCGTATTCTTCTACGCCGTACTCGGCGGTATGAAAGGCGTAACCTACACTCAGATCGCGCAATACTGTGTACTGATTTTTGCTTACACCGTACCGGCGATCTTTATCTCTCTGAACCTGACCAACAACCCGATTCCACAACTGGGTTTCCTCAGTGACACCGCTGACGGTACTCCGCTGCTGGTAAAACTGGATCAGACGCTGGTTGACCTTGGTTTTGCTGAATATACCGCGCAGAAAGGCGGTACCTTCAACATGCTGATGTACACCCTGTCGCTGATGATGGGTACTGCTGGTCTGCCACACGTGATCATCCGCTTCTTCACCGTACCTAAGGTGTCTGATGCGCGTTCATCCGCAGGCTGGGCTCTGCTGTTCATCGCCATTCTGTACACCACTGCTCCGGCTGTGGGTTCTATGGCCCGTCTGAACCTGACCAATACCATTCAGCCTGGCCCGGTTGGCAGTGCCGAAGGTAACCTGGCTTATGCTGATCGTCCGGACTGGTTCAAGAAGTGGGAAACCACAGGTCTGCTGGCGTTCGAAGATAAGAATGGCGATGGCCGTATCCAGTACTACAACGACAAGAACCCTGAGTTTGCCGCCAAAGCTGAATCTTTCGGCTGGAAAGGTAACGAAATGGTGAAAGTCGACCGTGACATCATGGTTCTGGCTAATCCGGAAATCGCTAACCTGCCAAACTGGGTAATCGCTCTGGTCGCTGCCGGTGGTCTGGCTGCCGCACTGTCCACTGCCGCTGGTCTGCTGCTGGCGATGTCGACAGCCATTTCCCACGATCTGCTGAAACGTACC
This sequence comes from Thalassolituus pacificus, assembly GCF_025318105.1. NCBI lineage: Bacteria > Pseudomonadati > Pseudomonadota > Gammaproteobacteria > Oceanospirillales > Oceanospirillaceae > Thalassolituus > Thalassolituus pacificus. The sequence continues at coordinate 205,605 of NZ_JAOANI010000009.1, read as the reverse complement.
TTTATGCCGGATATCAGTGAGAAGAACGAACTGATGTCTGCGCGTATCGCGATGGCGGGTGCGATTCTGGTGGCCGGTTATCTGGGCCTGAATCCTCCCGGCTTTGCGGCACAGGTGGTGGCACTGGCCTTTGGTCTGGCGGCATCCTCGATCTTCCCTGTGCTGATGATGGGTATCTTCAGTACTAAGGTGAACAACAGTGGTGCAGTCGCCGGTATGCTGGTTGGTCTGGTGTCTACGCTGGTGTACATCTTTACCTACAAAGGCTGGTTCTTTGTGGCAGGTACCGAGATGCTGGCTAACACTCCGGATAACTGGTTCCTGGGCGTTTCGCCAGAAGCCTTTGGTGCCCTGGGTGCTCTGCTGAACTTCGCCACCGCATTCATTGTTTCTAACATGACTGCTCCGGTACCGGATGACATCCGTCAGATGGTAGAAGATATCCGCTTCCCGAAAGGGGCTGGTGAAGCGCACGATCACTAAGATCTGACGCTGATCCAACCATAAAAAAACCGGCTTCGGCCGGTTTTTTTATGCTGATTATTGGTGATAACGTCATTTTAAATAATCGCTGAAGCAATCGATCTGCAAGAATTCGGACACGAAAAATTGAGATACCGATAATTGAGATACCGATAATTGAGATGCCGATAATTGAGAAGCAGGTAATTGAGAAGCAGGTAATTGAGAGAGGGTATTCACACAGAGTACATTGAGCGTTATCGGTTAAAGAACATTCCGTGCTATCCGCCAATAACGCTAAACTCTATAAATCTAACCCCTGTCAGCGGTGCAACATTTCGCCGCGCAAAGGCGCCAGACGCTGCAATAACCGGTTCTGATCGGTGTAGGGAATACCACTGTCTGCCATGGCCTTCTGCAACAACTCCACCACCCGGTTAAAATCGGTTTCGCTAATATTCATCCCGGTATGCACGGTTGGCATATCATCACCGCTGTAAATGCAGGGGCCATCACTCACCGCGCACAGTTGTTCGCTGAATTTATTGCGGAAGCGCTCTATATCTGAATCTTTAAAAAACGGATAAATACGGCGATCAAAACTGATTTCATCAATAAAATGATCCACCACCACGCTAATGCCTTCAGCCCCCCCTAATCGTTCGTACAGGGTGTCTTCCGCCATCGCCGGATTTATCCATGACGTCGCCATCAGCAAGGTGCCGCTGCAAAGCAAAGAACGGATCATCATCGCTCTCCTATTGAAAATAACCGGTTAATGACAAATACAGGCCATCCTGATCATCGCTGCCGGCAATACTGCCCAGCTGCGCCCATGCCAGAGTCAAATTCAGTTGTTTATGCGGGAACCAGGCAATAAACAGATCGCGGTAATCGTCTTCGCGGAACGCCGCTAAATTATCGGGCTTGGAACGGTACTCGGCACCCACGGCGAAGCCGTCGCGCAGCAACACCAACGCTGACACTTCCGGCAGCCACTGATACCCGCCGTTATCGTCACCACCAAACCCCAGCAATCCCATTTGATTGGCTTTACTGGCACGCACCGTCGCGTTCCATAAAACGTTGTATCCGGCCAGTGCCGCCAGATGAACTTTACTGGCCGACAGGTAAAAATCGGTTCCCTGGGTATTGTTATCAGCGCCCACCGCAGCCGCCGTGTCACCATCCAGCAATCGCTTATGCTGCAGTCCCAACGCCAACTGTGGCAGCGCTGTAAACACCGCATCACCGGCCAGTTTGATTTTAGCGCCATAAATTTCCTGGCGGATTTCGGTGGCGGTATTTTTCAAACGAAAGCTTTGCTGAGCCGCACTGAGTTCCAGCTGATTGTTATAACTCCAACTGGCGCCCAGCACTTCGAGGCGAAAATCCTGCACGTCGGTGCGGGTTGTAAAAGCGCTGAGGCTGCTTTCCCCCTGCTCGCCGTAACCACTGATCAGCGCCCAGGGCACCAGGCCACCACCGGCGGCACCTTCCAGCTGGGTAACGCCGGAGGTTGCCAGTAAACGTCCTTGCGCCAGCACAGGACTGCTGACAGATACGCTTAAACTGAATAAGGCTATGCTCAACGACGTCAGATTCGGTGAAACCAGTTTCTGTGACATCCAGGCCCCAGGCGGGGATAAACGCAGCGTCATGATTGTATCTCCTGTTGCTGTCCACCAGCGGCAGAGCATTGCTGAAAATCAGTCAGCCAGGGGGAAACCTTATCAAAGGCCATTGGCCGACAAAGAAAATAGCCCTGAATATAATGACAACCACTGGCCACTAACCATTCTTCTGAAGCCTGATTTTCCACGCCTTCGGCGGTGACACTTAACCCCAGCTCGCGGGCCATGGTCAGGGTTGAGCGCACAATAATCTGATCTTCGTGTGTTTCTGCTAAATTCAGAATAAAGCATTTATCAATTTTTATTTCGTCCACCGGCATACGCGCCAGTTTGGATAATGCTGAATAACCAATACCGTAATCATCCATCGAAATACTGAAGCCCCGGTCGCGGAATATCTGCAATTGTTGCAGCGATTTTTCTTCATCCTGCATCATGTCGCGCTCCGTTATTTCCAGACAGATATCCGCTGGTCGTAATTGCAGGCGCTGCAGCTTTTGCTCAATAAAAGTCACCAGACCATCACGACTGAGATCCTGAGCGGAAATATTAATCGATACCTGAAGATCGATATTGTCACGCCGCCACACGGCGACATGCTCCAGCACCTGCAATATCACCCAGTCTGTCAGCTGACCTATCAAACCGGTTTGTTCTGCCAGCTCGATAAATACGTCGGGTGGAATGAATCCATCCTGCGGATGAAACCAGCGGATCAGAGCTTCGGCTTTATCGACCTTGCCCGTAGACAGATTTTTCTTGGGTTGATAATACATCTGCAGCTGACCGTCATTCAGACTCAACGCCTGCTTTAACGATTTCAGAATATGCAGCTTCTGCAGATGCTGCTGATCCATGCCTTCTTCATACAAAAAAAGTGGCAGTTTGTGACTGCGGGCATGTTCCAGAGCGATATTTGTGCGCCGGATTAATTGCGCAGCGGTATCAGCCTGAGACGGAAACAATACCAGTCCGACGCGCACCTCGATGCTGACACTGACACCATTTACCGTCATCGGCGTGCTAATGGTGTGCAGTATTTTCCAGCCATGCGCTTCGGCCCACCAGCTGGTGGCAGTATCCGGGCAGGGCATCAGCAATACAAATTCGTCTCCGGCGACGCGGGCCAAAGCGCCCTTCTGTGTCAGTTTGGCCAGCCGCTGTGCTACCCGCGTTAAACAGCCGTCGCCAATATCCGGCCCTAAAGAATCATTAATATTTTTAAAACCGCGAATATTAACGTCAGCCAGCATAAACGGCTCGCCAGCCACAACACGCTGCTCCAGCTCACCCAGCATACTGACGCGGTTTAAAAGCCCGGTCAGGCTGTCATGCAACGCCTGGTAGCGTATTTCCTGCTCACGTTCAGCCAGATCATTATTCATCGTATGAAATGCAGACACTAAGGTCTGAATTTCATAGTTTGCTCCGCCAGGTGGATCAATGCGGTGATATTCTCCGCGGGCAATGGCGCGGGCGTCACGTACCAGGCGTTTCAGCGGCACCGTCAGCCGCCGTGCCATCAGGATACTGCCGGCAACGGCCAGTAGAATGATCACCAGAGCCAATTGCAGAATGCGATTGCGTAACTGAATATAACCGTCAAAAGACGGTTGCAGATCAGCCGATAAAACAACGCTGACCGGCACGGTACCGTGCCTCGATATCGTCAGCCACTGGCTGGCAAAGCGCTGCATGCTGTCGTTGTCCCAGCCGTTCAGGGTGCGGGCATAACCTGGCGATTCCATCGCCTGCAGAATTTGCTCGTCACCGGGCAGAGAAGAAGAATACACCAGGTTGCTCATACCCCGCGGCGAGCGCATGCCCAGCCCCTGCTGCTCAACAAAGGTAACGTCGATACCACTGCTGCGCGCCAGTTGCTGCGCCAGCCGTTCATCCATACGAAACCCCACGCCCGCAATCGCAATCACCCTTGGGGCCTGTACCGGTATCAGCAACAGTTGATAGATATGATTTCCAAGCACAAAAAAATCGGCGCTGACCTGGCCTTTAAGCGCCTGTTCCAGAGCCGGAGCGTAGGTAAACTGTTCTCCTTCACGCACATCACTGTCGGTGCTGGCCGTCACCCGCCCGCTGACATCAACCAGAAACATCAGATCCGAGCGGATGCGCGAGCCATGGTTTTCCAGCATGCTGGCCACCGTCGCCTGATCCTGACTGGCCAACGCCTGTTTAAAACCAAAATCGGAAACCAGAATTTCAGCGGAAGTCAGTAATTGCTGCTGGCGCATGGCGATGGTGTTTTTAAACACTTCAACCGCTGCGCCCAGATCATCGTTCACTTTACTGCGAATAGTTTCACCGGCGCTGTAAAGCACCAGCACCAGAATAGAAAGCGAGGCAAGCGCGGTCAGTCCCGCGGTAAACAGCAGTATCTGACTGCGGAAGGTATTCAGTCGCACCGTTGTGTCTCAGCGACGCAGTTTATTACCAAAACTCTGCTCCTCCTGCTGCACCGCGGCGGCAACCGCCAGTGTCAGTGTTATCTGAATACGTCCGTTGCGGACCGGCATAGCATTCAATTCCTGCCGGGTCATTGTCTGCCGTTCGGACTCACTCAGCGATAAGCGCGGATGCCATATGCTGAGTGTTGACGATGCCGGCAGTGATGGCAGTGTTATGTGTCCCTGTTTATCGCTGATAAAGGTGTAGGCGCTGTCGGCGACATAGATATAGCCGATCATCTGATCATGAATATTGCAGCCCAGTACCACCAGTCCCGGCTTATCAAATAACACCGGGTCTTTGGGGGTATCGGCGTATAACCGGATTTCAAAGGTTTTCGGACTGGAAAAAGAATAAACGTGGTGGCGGATATTATCGCTGTTGGGAAAGCTCACACTCTGGCCCTTTTGCACAACCAGCACAGAGGGGCGAAACTGTTTATTCACCTGATCCATCACCGGCGGCGCTGTCTGCGTCACTGGAATTCCACTGACGCTGACCACCACATCGGCCAGTGGCTGACCCTGCTGATCGTAAAATGCCAGCGACAGTTCTGGCGCTGAGCGAACGGGGGCTGCGTTTACCAACGCAAGCAGCGTTATAAATGACAGCAGCCTCCGCGCCAGCCGTAGTGTGCACTCACCGTTGGCAGCTTGCCAGCGCCTGTTTGCAAGCCTGAATAATCCCCACACGGAGCACCTCAACCACCGATAATTATGGCTTTAAAATAGTCGTAAACCGGCTTGAGCGCAAAGTATGAGAAAGGTGGAAGCATGCTTTAACCGCGCTCTCTGCAGGGGGTTACGCGGCATTTCAGCGTCTGAAAAAACCGGGCCGCTCAGCTGCGCTGATTGAAATGCGTCAGCTTGATATACATCAGAGCCGTAGAAATCACATCCCCCATAGCGGTATGCCGCTCAATAATGGGCACCTTCAGGTCTTTCGCCAGCCCTTCAAAGGTCAGATCCAGCTGCAATTCCGGGATATATTTGCGCTTCTGGCGCACATAAATTTCTGACACTTCGATAAAGCGGTTAGGCAGCTGGAAGTTATGCAGCTGTTTGATATAGCGGTTAAGAATGGCGCGGTCATATTCAATATAAAAACCACAGATTGGCCGGTTACCGATAAAATCCAGAACCTTTTCAATAGCTTCTGAAACCGCCACCCCCTGCTGCCGGTCTTCGCGGCGCAAATAATGCACTCGCACAGCGTTCGGGTCGGTAACGGCATTGGAATTAATGGTCAGATCAAGCGCTTCCGATAAGCGTATTTCACCACCTTTAACCCGTACTGCCGCCACACTTAACAACTCGCCTTTTTTCTTATCAAAGCAGCTGGTTTCGCAATCCAGAACCACCACTTCATCACCATCGTAAGGTTCGGCAAGGTGACGCCAGCGGCCTTCCGGCGGCATATAACCCGGCAGTTTTTTCAGCAACCAGAACGGCGCCATCAGAAACTCTCCAGATGATAATGATTCACCAACAATTGTTTAAATTTTTTCACCCGGTGTAATGCATGACGCAGCAGGCTGCGATCCACACTGCGCAGGCTGTCGAGTTTTAACTGCTGACTCAGGCCGGGATTATCCGATTCCTGTTCCAGTTGCTGGCGCAGCCGGGTACGTAAAAAGAACAGCAACGCATCTTTAAGCCCCTGAGTCGTTTCATCGTCCAGAACATTCAGCGCATGCAATTTATCCAAGCGCTCCAGGGTATTGCATTCACTGATGGCATATTCAAACGCCAGCGCCCGCACACCATGAACCAGCGGAAAAATACCGCCTTTTTTAATATCAATGGTGCCATGATCTTCGCGGATTTTACCTAAAAACGTCAGTGGTGTTTCGAACTGAAGAGCCGGTTTGGCAAACCAGGCAGACGTCATACTGGAACGCAGTGCTTCGGTTTGCCAGCTGGCTTTAACCGGAACAAATAATTCACGGTTACCGCAGACGGGTTCCGCATCCATAAAAATGGCCATATTCATCATCGGTTCGGGACGACCAGAACGCATCCAGCGCTGCACCTTACCCACCCAGCCATCGACGGTGTTAATCCAGCTGTCGTTAATAAACATAACGCCCCCCGGACACGGCGGATAACCGAAATCCAGCAGCGCCTGATGTAAATTCTGCAACAGCGGCAAGACCGCTTCACGGTCATGTTCATTTTGCAGAATAATGGCGTTATCCTGATCGGTCTTCAGTATCTGTTCACCCCGCCCTTCGCTACCCAGCACCAGAATGCACACACTGCTTTGCAGGCGCTTGGGGAAAATCAACTCAAACGCGCGCTCCATCAGGCGGCGGTTTAACGTGGTAATCAGCTCCATAATCGCCACAACTTTTACCCCCTGCCCACTGAGGCTATCGATCAGTACTTCAAGCCGCCGCGCTGCAACGACCAGCTCTTTCAGCGTTTTCGCCTGCTCAACACGCATGGCAATCACATGGGAGTGGGTAGAAAATACGCTGAGCATATCCATCAATTCCAGCATGCCAACGATATCGCCATCTCGGGTGACAATAACCCGCTCGATATGGTGCTGGGTCATTTTCAGCAAAGCGCTGAACAGAAAGTCGCCGTATTTGACTTCCACCAGATCAAATTGCGCGATATCGGCCACTTTACTTTGCTTGGTTTTATCACCCAATAACGTAGCGCGTAATAAATCGGTGCCGGTAACAATACCGATCTGCCGGGCCGTTCGGACCAACACGGCATCGTATTTCTGCTCTTCCATAATGGTCGCCACCCGCGCCAGACTGGTCTGGCCAGTGACATAGACCGGCGGGCGTACACTGTCTTCGTCGATGCGTGCCAGTATAAATTCAGAGACGCCATTACCGCGCTGCTCTACCAGCTCTTCCTGAGTCCCCAGGTCGGTTTTAAAATAGATGGAGAAGTCACTGGATTCATCCAGTAACTGAATAAAATCTTTGGCGCGCAGTAGATAACACAGGGTTTCTTCTATCGCGGTGTAGCGGTGTTTACAGGAGGATTCCAGCACCGCCCGCACGTCAAAAATGTCTTCTTTTCCGTACTGGGAAAAAACCTGATGACCGTTTTTGTCAGTTTCTTCAACCACCCCTTTATAAACGATATACACTCCCGGAGAGGCATCGCCTTCATCCAGAATAACCGCTCCTGCCGCAAAGAAAACCAGATCAAGGCGTTTGGTTAACCACTCCAGTTGCTGCTCGGATAAAAAACTGAACGGCGGCTGGTGAAGATTTATCTGAATCGTCATAACCTGTCTCCTTTTGCAGTGACGGCAGCGCCACTTTCCATTCAGTATAAAATAAAAAAGACACCGTCATACGACGGTGCCAAGGGGAGCCCCAGCTCGAGGCAACCGTGCAGGCCAGCAACGCTGGCCAATATTCTCAAACCGCTTCAGCGCTATAAAACAGATTCAGTGATCCGACGCCTGGGCAGCACCCAATCCGGTATGCGACCTTACAAACTGCTGATCAAACTTATCCCGTTCCTGCGCACCGGCCGCCGATGTATCAGTTATTGAGAAATACCAGATCCCAATAAAGGCCACAATGACCGAAAACAACGCCGGATATTTATACGGAAAAATGGCACTTTCATTACCCAGTATCTGCACCCAGACAATCGGCCCCAGAATCACCAGCGATACCGCCGTTATGAGCCCCAGCCAGCCTCCGATCATCGCCCCGCGGGTGGTCAGGCGCTGCCAATACATCGACAGGAATAACACCGGAAAATTCGCACTGGCAGCAATAGCAAAGGCCAGGCCCACCATAAAGGCGATATTCTGCTGTTCGAATAAAATGCCCAGCCCAATAGCAATCACACCCAAGACCATGGTGGTGATTTTCGACACCCGCACTTCTTCTTCATCGCTGGCGTCTGGACGTAAAACATTGGCGTACAGATCATGGGATACCGCCGAAGCACCGGCTAAAGCCAAACCAGAAACCACCGCCAGAATGGTGGCAAAAGCAACGGCGGAAATAAATCCAAGGAACCAATCGCCACCTACAGCCTTCGACAGATGAATCGCGGCCATATTGTTACCGCCAATTAATGCACCGGCGTCGTTGAGGAATTCACTGTTGGTGGACACCAGCACAATCGCACCAAAACCAATAATAAACGTCAGAATATAAAAATAGCCGATAAAACCGGTGGCAAAAAAGACCGATTTACGCGCTTCACGGGCATCGGCCACGGTAAAGAAACGCATCAGAATATGCGGCAGACCGGCAGTACCAAACATTAAGGCAATGCCAAGACTGATGGCTGACACCGGATCCGACACCAGGCCGCCAGGGCCCATAATAGCAATGCCTTTATCGTGTACCTGGGTTGCCTGCAGGAATAAATCACCCATATCAAAACCCACATGAATCAACACCATCAACGCCATAAAGCTGGCACCGGACAGCAACAGAACGGCTTTGATAATCTGCACCCAGGTAGTGGCCAGCATGCCGCCCATGGTCACGTACAGCACCATCAGAATACCGACCAGAACCACTGCGTAGTTATAAGGTAAGCCAAACAACAGTTGAATCAGTTTGCCGGAACCGACCATCTGTGCAATCAGATACAGCGAGACAACACACAAAGAACCCACTGCAGACAACGTACGGATCTGCGTTTGCCCAAGGCGATAGGAGGCCACATCGGCAAAGGTAAACTTACCCAGATTGCGCAGCCGTTCGGCAATCATAAACAGAATCAGCGGCCAGCCGACGAGAAAACCAATGGAATAAATCAGGCCGTCAAAACCGGATAAATACACCAGGCCGGAAATACCTAAAAAAGACGCCGCCGACATATAGTCACCGGCAATCGCCAGGCCATTCTGAAAACCGGTAATACCACCACCGGCGGCATAATAATCGGCCGCTGAGCGGGTACGGCGGCTGGACCAGACCGTAATCCCTAACGTAAAAGCAACAAAGATCAGGAACATAATAATGGCCGACCAGTTAGTGGCCTGTTGCTCCACCGGGCCACTGATGGCGTCACCGGCCAGAGCCATACTGCTCAGAGACAGTAAAGGAAACAATACACAGGGTTTTAAACGCTTGAACATATCCCGGATTCCTTAACCTTTCAGACACTCGTCGATGATGCGCTGGTTTTCTTCATCAAATTCGGTGTTCGCGCGTTTTACGTAAATACCGGTCAGCAGAAACGATGAAATAATAATAAATACGCCGATGGGTATACCCCAGGTGGTCACACTGCCCTCGGCAACCGGCTGCGCCAGCACACCGGGAGCGAAAGCCACCAACAGAATAAAAGCAAAGTACATCACCAGAACGATGGCTGATAAATTCAGGGCGAACGATTTCCGCCTGGCGACCAGACTGTGAAAATCCGGATGATCTTTGATTTTTTGGTAGACATCGGACTGCATGCCGGACTCCTGACAATGAATAGCTCATGGCATTCTACTCAACAGTCGTCAGCTCCCCAGCCCGACCATAGTCTCAGGATGGCTGCGGGTTCACCTTTCACCGGATACGACCTTGGTCTAAGATCAGAGTCGTGTCGCAGAGTGAAGACAGGGGCTCGTGTTAAGCTCCCCCGAGGCAAAAAAAATACAACAAGGAAAGCTATGATTCCGGCCTGGCAACTCATTTCAATTTCTGTGTTATACATCGGTACCCTGTTCGGCATTGCCTGGTACGGTGACCGCCGTGCTCACAGCGGCAAACCGGTGCACAATACCGGCGTTATTTACAGCTTATCGCTGGCGGTTTATTGCACGTCCTGGACCTTTTATGGTGCCGTCGGAATGGCGGCAACCAGCGGCTGGATGTTCTTAAGTATTTATATCGGACCGATTCTTTTTCTGCTGTTTTTCTGGCGCATGCTGGGAAAAATCATCCGTATTGCCAAAGAAAAACGCCTGACCTCCATTGCCGACTTTATCGCCACCCGTTATGGCCGCGACCATACCCTGGCAATTCTGGTCACGATTGTCGCGGTATTGGGTGTGGTGCCTTATATCGCCCTGCAATTAAAAGCCATTGCCACGACATTCGAGCTGGTTACCCAGCCATTGGGCACCATGAGTGGCGGGCCAATCTATTTCTGGCAAGACACCGCCTTTCACATCAGCTGGGCGATGGCGCTGTTTGTGATTGTATTCGGCACCCGCGATATCGATGCCAGCGAGCAGCATCCGGGGATGATTCTGGCGGTGGCGTTTGAATCGATGGTGAAGCTGTTGGCCATTCTCGCGGTTGGCATCTGGGTTATGACATTCCTGTTCGATTCTCCGCTGGATTTATTAACGCTGTCCAAAACGGTGATGCCTGATCATGCCCTGTTCAGCAGCGATGTCATTTCCCTCGCCTTTGTTTTGCAGAGCCTGCTGGCCGGTTTTGCCATTCTTTGTCTGCCGCGTCAGTTTCAGGTGGGTGTGATTGAAAATGAATCGGTGCGCCATATTCATACCGCGCGCTGGATGTTTCCGCTGTATCTGGTGCTGATGCTGCTGTTTGTGGTGCCCATTGCTTTAACCGGTCATTTATTTATGCGCGACCTGGGTTTTACTCCGGACACCTATGTACTCAGTCTGCCGGTCTCTCTTGGCCAGGATGCTCTGGCCATTATTGCTTTTATCGGCGGTGGCAGCGCGGCCACCGGCATGATTATTGTGGCCACCATTGCCATCAGCACCATGGTGTCAAACGAACTGGTGCTGCCGGCATTTTTCCGTAATACCCAGCAACAAAGCGATATTCAGCAGTCTTCCAGCGTGCGCACTCTGGTGCTTACCGTGCGTCGCATGGTGATTGTGGTGATGATTCTGGGTTCGTATCTGTTTTACCGCATGGTGGGAGAATTTGAATCGCTGGCCGCCATCGGCCTGCTGTCTTTTGCCGCGGTGGCGCAATTTTCTCCACCGTTAATTGGCGGCCTTATCTGGCAGGGCGGCAACCGTCAGGGAGCCATTGCCGGTCTGGTAAGCGGCACGTTTATCTGGATTTATACCCTGCTCTGGCCAGTGTTGGCGCAAGGTATTGAGCAAAGTGACACAACGCCTTACCGGATGCTGGGGCTGAATCTGGATGACTTCAGCTTTGGCGTTATTCTCAGCCTGTCGGTTAACGTCTCGCTGTATATTTTCTTTTCAGTGGTCACCAACGCTTCAGTGCGGGAACGCATGCTGGCCTCAGACTTTACCAGCACCAAAGCGCTGAATCCGGGTAATCAGGTGGCGCCGTCGTTTACCTGTAAAGTGGATGACGTGCGCGTGGTGCTGGAACGTATTCTGGGTTACAAAAAAGCCGAATCCTTTTTCGCCGATTATCAATCACATCATGGCATTCAATACGACCACGCGATGGCGTCTAACGAGCTGCTGCACGATGCCGAAAAGCTGCTGGCGTCGGTGGTTGGTTCCTCTTCGGCGCGGGTGATTTTCTCCACGTTGCTCGGTGGCGAGCAGATTCAGATCCGCGACCTGGCCTTCCTCGCCAGTGAAGCCAGCCAGGCCTTTGCCATGAGCCGCGAGCAGTTGCAGGCCGCCGTGGAAAATCTGCATCAGGGCGTCAGCGTGGTTGACCGTAATCTCAATTTAGTGGCCTGGAATCGCCGCTATCTGGAATTGTTTAATTACCCGCCGGGCTTTATTCAGGTCGGTAAGCCCGTTGCCGATATTATTGCGTTTAATGCCGAACGGGGGTTCTGCGGCCCCGGCAGCATAGAGCAACAGGTCGCACGCAGAATGCGTTTTTTAAGTGCCGGTTCCGCCCACCAGTTCGAACGTCTGCTGCCTAATGGTGTGGTGATTTCTATGCAGGGCCATCCAATGCCTGACGGTGGTTTCGTTACCAGTTTTACCGACATCACGGTTCACCGCAAAGCCGAGCAGGCGTTAAAAGAAGCCAATATCACCCTCGAACGCCGGGTCGAAAAAAGCACTCAGCAATTGGGCGATCTGACCTCTCAATTAATTGAAGCCAATACCAGTAAAACGCGTTTTCTGGCCGCCGCCGGGCACGATCTGATGCAGCCGCTGAATGCCGCCAAGCTGTTTGCTTCAACCCTGGCGCAGCACGATCTGTCGGCCGATCAGCGTCATTTACTGACGCATCTGGAAGGCTCTCTGCAATCCGCCGAAGATGTGTTGTCGGTACTGGTGGAAATATCCAAGCTGGACGCCGGCGTGATAGAGCCCAGCCTGCACCCTATTCAGCTGAGCGCCGTACTGAAACCGCTGCGTGATGAGTTCACCGCACTGGCCGCCGAAAAAGGTCTAGTGCTGCGTTTCCGTCCTTGTGACTACTGGGTATTAAGCGATGCGCACTGGTTACGCCGTATTGTGCAGAACCTGCTCAGTAACGCCGTACGCTATACCCATAACGGCGGTATTCTGCTCGGCTGCCGTAAACGTGGCGAGCAGCTGGTGATCGAAGTCTGGGATACCGGCCCCGGTATTCCGCGCTCCAAACTCGGTGAAATTTTTGGTGAATTCAAACGCCTGAATCAGGGGAAGCAAGACAGCAAAGGCCTGGGACTGGGTCTGGCCATTGTCGATCGTATGGCGAAACGCATGGGCCACAGCGTTGAAGTCGATTCCTGGGTGGGTAATGGCACCCGTTTCCGCATCACTCTGCCGCTGACCGAGGCGGATGTCGTGAAACAGGATAACCGCGACCAACAGGCGCGGGTATCGGGCAGCTTCGAAGGATTGCAGACTTTCTGTATCGATAACGACGCCGAAGTGCTGGCGGGTATGAATGCCCTGCTCAGCAGCTGGCAGTGCGATGTATTCAGCTGCAGTGATGAACAGGAGGCCGAACAGGTGCCGTTTAAACCGCAGATAATGCTGGCCGATTATCAGCTCGATAATGACGTGACCGGCCTGCAGGTAATGTCCATGCTGCGGCGCCATTTTAACGAAGAGATCCCCGGCGTTTTAATTTCCGCAGACCCACGGCCGTCGGTCGCCGAAGAAGCCAAATCCCTTGGTTTCTACTTTCTGAAAAAACCCGTGCGCCCGGCGGCATTGCGGGCATTGATCAGACGACTGATCCGTTAATAAAAAACGCTGCCCATAAAAATAGCGCGCATAAAAAACAGGAGCCTGGCTCCTGTTTTTTTATTGCATACTGATCATCATTAGCCGATCAGCTTCACACCTGATTCGCCATCAGGGTATCGGGTTTTTCAAAGTCCAGACTCTGTACCGAGATGACGGCCTGAGTACGGGTACGCACGCCAAGCTTGCGGAAAATGGCGGTTACGTGCGCTTTAATGGTCGCTTCGCTGACATCCAGATCGTAGGCGATTTGCTTGTTCAGCATGCCTTCCGACATCATGGTCAGTACGCGGAATTGCTGCGGGGTCAGACTGGCCAGACGCTCAGCCAGATCCAGTGCATTCTGGTTCGGTTGATGCTGATGACGGCGTGCGGCATCGGGCAGATAGATATCCCCCTGCAACACCATTTCTATGGCTTTGGCGATATGTTCCAGCGGTGATGACTTGGAAATATAACCGGACGCTTCATGATCGATCGCCTGACACATAATAGCCGGATCTTCACAGGCCGAGACGACAATGACCGGAATCGCCGGGTAATGCGAACGCAGAAATACCAGACCTGAATAGCCGTGTGCGCCGGGCATTTGTAAATCCAGCAAAATCAGATCAGCGTCTTTATGCTGCTCCACAATCTGCTGTAATTCCGGCAGCGATTCTGCCTGCTCAATCGTCACGTCTGGCACCAGCTGCTTAACGGCCTGCTGCATGGCGGTACGGAATAATGGGTGGTCATCAGCAATGATGATTTTTTGTGCGAGCTGCATAGTCCCCTCCGGAGAATCCTGCTCAGCGGTTTAACCACTGACTATTGTTATTGTGCGACATTTTCTCAGCGGATGCTTGTATCTGCTGTAAAAACGCAAAAAACTGCCCAGAGTATTCTCTGGACAGTTATTGTTAACAGCGGGATGAATTAGAACTCATCCCGGCTGATTATCCACGGTTAAGACGTTTATCAATGAGCGATTCCACCACCGACGGATCGGCCAGCGTGGAAATATCCCCCAGAGACTCATGCTCGTTGGCGGCAATCTTACGCAGAATACGGCGCATAATTTTACCGGAACGGGTTTTTGGCAGTCCTGGCGTAATCTGAATCAGATCAGGGGCTGCAATCGGGCCGATTTCTGCACGCACCCAATTACGCAGTTCTTTCACCAGTTCTTCGCTGGATTCTTCACCGGCATTCAGAGTGACGTAGACATAGATGCCCTGCCCCTTAATGTCGTGCGGATAACCCACTACCGCAGCCTCAGCCACTTTCGGATGCGCCACCAGGGCGCTTTCTACTTCGGCGGTGCCCATGCGGTGACCCGATACGTTGATTACGTCATCAACGCGACCGGTAATCCAGTAGTAACCGTCTTCATCACGACGGGCACCGTCACCGGTAAAATACATGCCGCGGAAGGTGGAGAAATAGGTCTGCACAAAGCGTTCATGATCACCGAAGACGCTGCGGGCCTGACCCGGCCAGCTGTCGATCATCACCAGATTGCCCTCAACCGCACCTTCGAGCAGCATACCGGTATTGTCGACCAGTGCTGGTTGAACACCAAAAAATGGCAGGGTTGCAGAGCCGGGCTTGGTATCGGTCGCACCTGGCAGAGGCGTAATCATGATGCCGCCGGTTTCGGTCTGCCACCAGGTATCCACTACCGGGCAACGTTCTTCGCCGATGGTGCGGTAATACCACTCCCAGGCTTCCGGGTTGATCGGCTCACCAACCGATCCCAACAGTCGCAGAGATTCACGGTGCGTGCCTTCAACGGCCTTGGAACCTTCGGCCATCAGCGAGCGGATCGCGGTTGGCGCGGTGTACAGAATATTCACCTGATGCTTATCGACGATTTGCGAGAAGCGGTTGATATCCGGATAGTTTGGTACACCTTCACACATCAGCGTGGTGCCACCATTGGCCAGCGGGCCGTACAGCAGATAGGTATGGCCGGTAATCCAGCCAACGTCGGCGGTACACCAGTAGATATCACCATCGTGATAATCAAAAACGTATTGATGGGTAATGGATGCCCATACCATGTAACCACCCGTGGTGTGCAGCACGCCCTTAGGCTTACCGGTTGAACCAGAGGTATAAAGAATAAAGAGCGGATCTTCTGCGCCCATCTCTTCTGCCGGGCAATGCGGAGAAGCCAGGCTGATCAGATCGTGATACCAAACATCACGATGCGCATGCCAGGCGACATCCGAACCGGTGCGTTTTACCACGATCACTTTTTCCAGCGAGCGAATAGCCGGATTGGTCAGAGCTTCGTCGACGTTGGCTTTCAGCGGTACACGCTTACCGGCACGTACCCCCTCGTCCGAGGTAATTACAATTTTGGCGTTACTGTCTTCAATTCGGCCAGCCAGCGCGTCCGGCGAGAAACCACCAAACACAACGGAATGCACCGCACCAATGCGGGTACAGGCCAGCATGGCCACCGCCGCTTCCGGAATCATCGGCATATAAATGCAGACGATATCGCCTTTACGCACCCCCTGACCACGCAGAGCATTGGCAAAGCGGGAAACTTCTTCGTGCAACTCTTTATAGGTAATGTGGCGGTCCTGATCAGGATCATCGCCTTCCCAGATGATGGCGACCTGATCACCACGGGTTTCCAGATGGCGGTCCAGACAGTTTGCTGAGGCATTCAGCGTGCCGTCTTCAAACCATTTGATATCGACGTTGTGATCATCAAACGATACGTTGCGCACACGAGTGAACGGTTTTATCCAGTCAATACGCTGTTCTGCCTGCTCGCGCCAGAACCCTTCCGGGTTAATGACGGACTGCTGATACATCTGCAGATACTTTTCGTTGTTAATCCAGGCGGAATCAGCAAATTCCGGCTTGACTGGATAAACCTTCTGATCGCTCATAGCGTTCTCCCTAGTGATTATTTTTAAAGCTCGCTAATGCCCGGCGGCAATGAATATCATATGGCTCATATTGAGTGACCGGCCGCTATTCCCCAAATTAGACAATGGTCTATCGGCAGATAAACCCGGCGGCCACGCTTAATAAAGGCAGACTGTCTTGGCCAAAATCGGCATAACACACAATCCGCAACACATTCTCTGTTTAAACAGGGGCTTCTGTGCCTCAAACGACGGTCAGTCAGAAAAGCCTCAGCCACTACTTAATACCCTTATCAGGTATGCTGAACCAGTGTTTCCTGTGTCTTATCCTGCTGAAATATAAAGAAAAACCAGCCGATGCTTTGCTCTGTAGCGGATATTCACCTGTGCCTGTCCTGAATGAATAACCTTTATTAAAAGAAGTATCAATAAATAGATAACGGTATAAAACAGATCTAACCAAATGCCCGCGACCAGCGTCAAAGTGCACCAAAGCGGTACACCGATACCGGCGTCCGGTGCTGTTTTACATCATTGAGGCTTACCCGTAGTTCAACAGAGAGTTAGTAAGTACTTCTACGTAACATCGCACAGCTTCGACCTTTGGCTAATTTCGTCGCACAGAAACTGTGCACCATAGTGAGCAGGCACAACTATGATAATAAGGAGAGCGACATGCGTAAGACTTCTGCAATTCTGTTAGCCGCGGCACTGCCGATGGCTGTTCAGGCAGCAAATACCGAGTTCAGCTATGGCGGCTATATCAAGATGGACGCCATGATGAGCACTTATTCTGACGGTGATATTGGCGCCGCCGCTCTGGGACGTGATTTTTATGTTCCATCGCAAATTCCAACCAGTGGCGGTACTGGCGAAGAAACCAGCAGTGTCGACTTCAGTGCCAAATCGTCACGTCTGAACTTTAAAACCGTTACCACCACCGACAGCGGTGAGAAAGTAACCGGTTTTATTGAAATGGATTTTCTGACGGCACTCGCGGCAGGTGGAGCTGGTAACGAGGTTGTTTCCAACTCCTATAACCCTCGCTTACGCCATGCGTTCTTCACCTATAACAATCTGACTTTTGGTCAGACCTGGTCGACGTTTATGAACGTAGGTGCCCTGCCGGAAACCGTGGACTTCCTCGGCGTAAGTGACGGTACTGTATTTAACCGTCAGGCACAGATCCGCTACACCATGGGTGACTTCCAGTTTGCTCTGGAAAACCCGGAAAACACCATCGCCGGCACTGGCGTAACTGATGACGCCGGGCTGCCTGACATCGTTGCCCGTTACAATATCAAAGCCGGTGACCATGCCTTTACCGTTGCTGCGATCGCACGTCAGATGGCCGTACAGGATGGCGTTAAGAATGGCGTTGATGAATCCACCAATGGCTTCGGTATCAGCTTGTCCGGCATGGTTAAAGTTGGCGCTGATGACCTGAAATTCAGCTACACAAACGGTAACGTCGGTCGTTATGTCGGCTTAGGTGCGGTTAATGATGCAACCGTATCCGCATCTGGCGATCTGGAAGCTACAACCGTCAGCGCAGCCTTTGTTGCTTATCGCCACTTCTGGAACGATAAGATGCGCAGCACCATTGCTTACTCCATGCTGGATGCTGACTACGATGACGACACCATTGCTGCAGGCCTGGTCGAATCATCAAGCAGCACCCGTCTGAACCTGATGTATTCCCCAACCAAAGAAGTCACCTATGGTGTGGAATACAGCATGGCGACACTGGAAAAAGTGACCACCACCAAGAACGAAGGCGATCTGAACCGCCTGCACTTCACCGCCAAGTACAGCTTCTGATCTGCACCTGACGCGTCTGACAAAAACCCGGCTCCGGCCGGGTTTTTTATTGCTGCGCCAGACCCTCAGACACGCTGATCGACACGCATCAATGACCATTCCGCCAACTGGATTACCTTACGGATGTGCACATACCAAAGCACAGTCTGTTTTCAGACTCTGCGCTTCACGCGACCAGGCTTTTCAAACGACCCAGATGTCTCACTCGACCCACATGCGCCCTGCTGTAATACTCAGCCTATTACTACCGGGATAAGCCAGAGTCCAATCTGAATACCTGCGACTCGACAATAAAACATGCCTCCCCGCCCTGGCCTCGGCTGATCAACCTGCTCGTTTTATTACGGCTTAAAAACGCTCCGCACTCCAGTCAAACGGTATGCGCTGAAAGACATTGAATAAAACCAATATTCCAAATTAAACGCAGTAATTGAATAAGAATAAAAACACGAATAGATATCATTGTAACATTAAGAATGGCCGTATTTTTGTCATTTTCATGGCACCAACACCGCAAGTGTTAACTGATGCATATCAATAGTTATATCAATGTCACAAAAATACTCAACAGGTTACATATGGTTACGATTTTTCTGAAAAAAGCTTCACTTGACACTTTTCGTCACATTCACCTCATAATCGACAGTTATGACGGGTGTTTTTTTAAGATTCTTTCCAAGAAACTAATTGAATGTGAGGAAAAACGTCACTTTTTAAGTAAACAAAAATAATTCCATAAAAACAGCGTGTTACATCACACTTTAATATCTCTCTCAGTCTCTGACAGCAAATTGACTCAAACTTACGCCCTACCTAGAATGCCGCCGTTACGCGAATTTACTAACGCCTGATTTTTGGCACCCGAGTACGGATTTTGGCTTGAACGAACGGATTACGTTTCACACTAAGATTATTGATAACCCTGTCCTGTTCTTCCGACTGGAAGGGATTACGCTCGTCTTCGTTCTGGTACTCATTTCCTCCTCTCCGCTTGCCGCCGAAAATATTGTGCTGCGCGAAAGCTACGCCGGCAATCTGTCGTTTGCCCTGACCGGTAATACCATGCGTGGCGGTAATAATGGCTGCTCTCAACTCAACAGCTCCAGTGCAGACATCAGCATTCCCTCCGGCAGCAGCGTCGTTGCCGCATATCTGTACTGGTCAGGTTCGGGCAGTAACGACAACGAGGTTCGTTTCGCTGGTTCAGACATCAGCGCCGACGTGATTTACAACGAGAATATCGACAACCTTAGTTATTACAGTGCACGGGCAGACGTAACCAATCGTGTCAGCTCTGGGAACGCCAACTACAGCGTCTCCAGGCTCACCTTCGATCGCAGTAATTCTTACTGCAATGGTGGTCGGGCTTACGGTGGCTGGGCTCTGGTGATTGTGTATGAAAACGCGCAGGAGCCTCTGCGGGTAGTGAATATTTTTGATGGTTTCCGTAATTTCTGGAACAACTCGATTACCCTTACCCCAAATAACTTCGTTGTAGCCGATAATCCGGCAGCACTGGGTGGCAAACACGCGCACATTACCTGGGAAGGCGATGCTGATATTTCCAACTCAGAAAACCTGCGCTTCAACGGCTCTGTATTAAGCGGCAGCGGTAACCCTCAGGGGAATCAGTTCAACTCCTATTCCAACTCGACCGCCAGCAGCACCTCCGGTGTCGACGTAGATATTTACAATATCGGCAACTACCTTACGGCCGGCTCTCAGTCCGTTACATCGGTCTATACCAGTGGTCAGGATCGCGTCTATCTGAGCGCAGAAATTATCAGTATTCCGAATCGCGATGTCGCCGATCTCAGCCTCACGGTGAACAATCCGGCAACAGTACAACGTGGTGATAATGCCGTGCTGGCACTCCGTGTCACCAATAATGGTCCCCGTTCAGCCAATGCAGTTCAGGTTGAAATTCCTCTGGCTGACGGCCTTAGCCTGTCGTCGTTCTCTGGCAACAACTGGCTGTGTTCATCGCAGAGCAATGCGGTTATTTGTCAGCTCAGCAATCTGGCCAGTAATCAGTACGGTGATCTGTCAGTTACTCTGTCCACGACTGCAACCACTCTTAACAGCGAAAGTCTGTCAATCAGTACCAGCAGCAATACCTTCGATCACCGCATGAGTAATAACAGTCAGAAGATTACTCTCTCCATTGTTGATCCGGACCTCAGTACTTCAGTTAAACGGGTGTTGGATCTGAATGGTGGTCAGGTTCGTCCGGGCGATACGCTGCGCTTTGAAATTGAAATCACAAACAGTGGCGCTGCTGTAGTGAGCAATATGACACTGACAGATCATATCCCTTCACTGATCAGCAGCTTTCAGGTTTTCAGTCACCCTGTCGGTGCGCAATTAACAACACAAGCAGCACCTGCCGGAAATTTCGGCCGCGGCGTAGTCAGTCTTTCTGCGTTGACAATACCAGCCGGTGAGTCACGCATTCTGACGATTGATGGCGTCTTGTCTTCCGGTGCTCAGGATAGTGACAGCTTTACCAACACTGCAATCCTCAGCGGAGCTAAACTGAATCTGTCTCTGACGTCACCCGTAATCACGGTTAACAGTGCTCTCAGCATCGAAGGCAATAAGCCTCTCTATTTACAGCCAAACCTCACCCTGACCCGGGTAGCAACGACGGACAGCAGCTCCGCAATCGAGATTACCAATAACAGCACAATTAACTGGCAGTTAACCCCTGCGCTGCAAACGGATATGTTGCTGAATTACAGTCAGGGTATTCCATTCCGTTTTTATGCCCGCAATGGTTACGACGGTGGTGATAACAGTGCCTATAACCATACCTTTGATATCCGCCTGTCAGCCAGACGCTCCGGTACAGACATACTGCTGGCCAGTCGGACGCTGACCGCCGAACTGCTGACCGCCAGCAATAACAGCGGACTGGAAGTTATCCGGGAATTTAATACCGACCTTAGCGTGCAAAATGCAGAACCATTATTAAATGGTGATATTTTGCAGATCAGCATCCGCCAGTCTGGCAGCCAATACTCAGATCCTGTCGACCTGTTCCTGCGCCGTAACGGCAACAACAGTCAGGTCGCACTGACCTCCAACACGGTTATTAATGTTGATAGCGTTGCACTTTATGACGCGCCATACCCTGGTGGTAACACTCTCAATGCCGCTCAACGTGGGCAGGCAATTTATATTCGCGGCGAAGTATCCGACCCTTTCGGTGCTGACGATATTACCGCTGCGACATTGAGTTTATTCGACCCAAGTGGCAATCAGTTACTTAATAACACCACCTTAACGCCTGTTGCTGCCAGCAATGCCGTTAAGGTTTATGAATACAGCATCACAATGGCAACAGATGCCTCCGCGGGTAACTGGAAAGCCAGCATCAGAGCGGAAGAAGGCTATGAAAATCTCGTATTCAGCAGTAAAGATCTGAGCTATCCGATTCTGCTCTTCCCGCAATTAAATCTGACGAAAAACGCTGAAGTTATTTCTGATCCGGTTAATGGCAGCACTAACCCCAAAGCCATTCCGGGTGCAGAAATTATTTATACCCTGACTGCGTTAAATCAGGGTGAAGGCCAGACCGATGCTGACACTCTGGTTATTGACGAACAAATTGCTGCCACCACCAGCCTTTATGTCGCCGATTTTAATGGCGCAGGCCCGGCGGAATTCATTCAGGGAGCTACTAACAGCGGCCTCACCTACAGCTTTGCATCATTAGCTGCGGCTAATGACGATCTCGATTTCTCCAACGATAACGACAGCAGCGATGGCATTACTTACGGCTACGTTCCACAACCCGATGCCGAAGGCTATGACGCCAATGTCACCTATATCCGTTTTATGCCGAAAGGCACGTTAAACCCCGCGTCTGGCAGCAGCCAGCCGGAATTCAAGTTTCGCTACAAAGTAAAGGTCCAATAAGGAGCATTCCATGCAGACCATTAAACGTACGTCCCTGCTTCTCGCAGGTATGCTTGCCTCGGCAAGTGGCTGGGCGGCAACCTCTGTCGGCACCCAGATTGAAAACACGGCAACGGCTACCTACTACGCACCGTCTGATGCAACCTCACAGCTGACCGTCAGCAGTACTACGGCGTTTGTTGTGCAGGAAAAAATCGACGTTGCAGTAACCAGCAGCACCACCAATGCTCTGGAAGTTCAGGCTGGCAGCACTGCTCAGGTTATTGAATACACCATCAAAAACACCGGTAACGGTGATGAAACCTTCGACCTTACCGTCAGTAACGGTACCGGCGACGCGTTCGATGTTACCAACGTCAAAATTTATCTGGATGACGGCGTACCCGGTTTTCAGGGCACTGAAACCGAAGTCACACAAATTAACCTGACTCCGGAACAGGCCACCAAAGTCTTTGTCGTGGTTGATATTCCGGTTGCGCAAAGTATCGACGATGTTGCCAATATCGAATTCAACGTGACCTCTGCGACCCCAGGTGCCGCAGCCGGTAATCAGGGCGACATTCTGGCAGGCCAGGGCGATGGCGGTACCGATGCAGTACTGGCTAATAATGCTGGCGGCGCGATTAAAGCCAGCAGCTATAAAGTAACCGCAACCGCTGGTCTGGTGGTTATTACTAAAAGTATTCTGTCGACCGAACACCCAACCCTGGGCAGCGTAAAAGTGCCAGGCAGTGTTGTGACTTACCAGATTCTGGTTCAGGTAACCGCCGCCGTGAATAACCTGCGCATTGTCGATGACCTGCCATTAAACCTGACCTACGACGCCGGTTCCCTGCTGCTGGCAAACAGCAATCTGGCCGGTACTGTGCTGACAACCACCAACGCCTCAGCCAACACTGATTCTGCAGCCGATGCAGATGCTGGTCGTTATGACGCCAACGCTGGCAGCAACGGTCGTGTGACCTTTGTTTTGGGTAATCAGGCAGCCGCCGGTGATTACACCATTCAGTTCACCGCCACCATCGATTAATAACGAGGTATTTATGCGCACTCTTCTGCTCGCATTTGCTTTTCTTCCTACTCTGGCAATGGCCGAAGTCAGCCTGACCACCGAGGCTTTTAAAATCGTTCCGGTGCAACAGGCCGACGGCAGTGTTGTGGAAGAGTGGCAAACACCTGAGAAAGTAGTACCCGGCGATAAAGTCGGTTACCGCATTTCTTACAACAATAACGGCAAGGAAGCCGCTGAAGGCGTTGTAATCAATAACCCGGTTCCTGCCGAAACGGTTTACATCGCCAACAGTGCAACCGGTGCCAACAGCACCATTACCTATTCCGTTGATGGTGGTCAGAACTTTGGCAAAGCCAGCGAACTGACCGTCACTGCACAGGGCGCTACCCGTGCAGCAAAAACGGAAGACTACAGCAACATCCGTTGGCAGCTGACTCAGCCGGTCGAGGCCGGAGCCAGCGGTAAAGTTGAATTTAAAGTTCGTATTAAATAACCCGGAGAATCTGTATGAACATACAAAAACTGATTCTGCCTGCTGTTATGTCCGTTGCCGGCCTCGTAAGTTTCGGGGCTCAGGCGGCGACAAAAGCCGGTATTGAAATCGTAAATACTGCAGCCCTTAACTATAAAGTGAATGGCGTTGCGCAGACTCAGGTAGAAGCTGAGAAAAAACTGCAGGTCGACGTAAAAATCGACTTTAACCTGGCTCGTACTGATATTGCAGCGCCAAATGCATCAACAGAAGTTGATGTTGCTGGCAGCAAATACTACGTGATGGGTAAATTTAATCTGGCCAACACCACTAACGCGCCAACCACGTTCACTCTGGCCACAATTAATGGTGACGGCACCGATGCTGCAACATTGGGTTTTACCGGTACAGATTATACCTCGCTGAAAGATACCAAAGATCCGGTAAGCAGCACCTTTAAGCTGTACAGCAGCGCTGCTGGCGCTACCGTTCCGGCAACCGAACTGACTGGCAGTATCGCGTTGAACGAAGACGGAAATGCCAGCAACACCACTGCACTGGTCTGGGTTCTGATTCCAACCAGTGAAATCAAAGGTGTGGATAAAGATGTATTCGCCGTACAGTTAACAGCAACCGCAAGCGAAGTGACTGTTGTTGGCGAAACCGACCCTGTTGATGTTGTTGATAATAAAGCTGATGCCGATACCGATGCCGTTCAGTTTGTTTTTGCTGATGACGCTCAGGCAGGTGATGACGAATCTGCAATTGGCGATGCCATCGAATCTGCATGGGATGCCCTGTTGCTGGCGTTCCCGGATTTCGAAGTCACAGATCCGACTGATCCTACCAATCCAAACAAGAATGGTTTCCTTAAAGAATCCAAAGTAATCTGGGATCCGATTAACGGAGAGACGAAGCCAAAAGCCATCCCTGGCGCTACGGTTCAGTACACCATTCACCTGACCAACCTGGGCAGAGAGAACGCTACTGACGTTAATATTGCCGATGCCATCCCGGCCAACACGACTTTTTGCGACAACATTGATTTCGAATGTTTTGCCCCTAAAACAGTAGTGCGTGACGATATTGATGCGGCGTTGACCTACAAGGATCCGGAAACCTTGCCATTCAACGACGGCGGTGTAATTAAAGCGACCTACACCACCTTCCCGGCGAAATATACCAGCTCAATCACCTTCACTGTTACGGTCGACTGATCATGCTGAACAGCCTGCAACGCATTCGCACTCAACTGTTGAACAGCGGTCGTCAGACCGCCGTTCGCGGCTGTCTGGCATTTGCCGGCTGTTTGCTGCTCAGTCAGCAGGTATTGGCCGCGGTCACCCCGGCCAATACCCCTGTTACCAATACCGCCGTTGCTTCTTTTGAACGCAGCAATGGTCTAACCGACAGTGTCAGCAGCTCTGCAACACTGATCACCGAAGAAATTAACCCGGCTTCTGTCGCTCCGACGCCAGCCGAAATGCTGTTATTGCACAACGCTGGATCGTCTGCCTCAGGTACCGCCATTAATGGCAGTGAATGTGCCGACAGCAGTGGTAATTTTTCTGCATTAACCACTTTTACCGATTTATCCGGCAATGCGCAGTCTTTGCCTGGCAGCTATCAGCTGAATGCCGTCGAATACGGTTTTAAAATTGGTGAGCCTTTAATTATTCAGGTGGTGGAGCTGGATAAAAATCTGAATTCAGCCCGCCCCGACCAGATTGAAATCGATGTCCGCAACAGCAACGGCAGCGATATTGAACATTTACGTTTAACCGAAACCGGCGACAATACTGGCATATTTGTCGGTGTTTTACCGACCCGCTTAACCGATGCCAGCGCCACGAATTACGATTGTGCGTTATCGCTGAAATATGGCCAGACCGTCACGGCTCGTTATCAGGACAGTGCCGACAGTACCGACACCGTAACCCTGAATACCCGCTTTGACCCATACAGCCGTGTATTTGACTCACAAACAGGCGCACCGGTTAATGGTGTTACCGTCACTCTGATTAATGCCGATACAGGTCTGGCGGCCAGCGTATTTGATGACGATGGCGTTACCCCATGGCCAGCCAGTGTTGTTACCGGCCCTAAAGTGTCTGCTCAGACTATCGGTACAGCGGCCCTGGCCAGTGATGCCAACAGCTTCCCGGATGGCAGCTTCCGTTTCCCTTATGTGCCGGCCGGTAATTACCAGCTGCAATTTGAAGCGCCGGCGAAATACCGTGTGCCATCGGAGCTGAGCAGTGACGATCTGAATAATGTGCCGAATGGTCCATACGAGTTAAATACCATTTCCCGTGGTGAAGTATTCAGCCTCACGGGCGGTCGGGTATTTATTTCCGATATCGCCGCCGACCCGCTCGAAGGTGGTGTATTACTGAGCAAAACCGCCAGTAAAAATGAAGCCGGCATCGGAGATTTTGTACAGTTCACCATTCGCCTGAACAACGCACAGGTTGCCGTAAAAGGCGGCAGTCTTGTAGACCAGTTACCACAGGGAATGCGTCTGCGTCATGGCTCTGTTCGTTTGAATGATGAAAAGATAGCCGACCCGGTAATCAGCAGTAACGGGCGCCAACTGACCTTTGCCCTGCCCGATATTGCCGCTAACGGTTCGCTGCTGCTGACCTACGTCACGCAGATTACTGCTCAGGCACAAGGTAAATTAATGAACAAAGCCTGGTTAGTTGATGACGATGTAAGTAGTAACATCGCTCAGGCTCAGGTACAGATTGCCGACGAATTCTTTAAAGACAGCGCGCGTTTATTTGGCCGCGTCTATCTCGACGACTGTAACGGTAACCTTGATGCCGAATCCGTCTCCAACGTGCGTCTGTTTATGGAAGACGGCACCTATGTCGTTACCGATGCCAATGGTGAATGGCATATCGAAAATGTCCGACCGGGCACCCACGTGGTCCAGCTGGATACCGCCACCATTCCTCCTTATATGGAAGTGGTCAGCTGTGATGAGCGCGGTTTCCATGCCGGCCGTGCCTTCAGCCAGTTTGTTGATGTACAGGGCGGCAGTTTCTGGCGCGTTGATTTTGCACTGAAAATGAAAACCCCGGAAAGCGGTGAAATTCGTCAGCGTTTGAGTCATCAGCTGGTGCCACTGGCGGCTATGCAAAATGGCCAACTGCCTTACAACTCGCCGGTACCGGAAAAACTGCGCTTCACCGTCGACATCGAAGGTAACGGCCTGGAAGTCAATAATGTGGTGCAGATGATCGCCCTGCCCGACGGTGTGATCTATGAGCCAGGCAGCAGCGTACTGGATAATGTCCCGTGGGAAGATCCGCAGATTTCTTATGGCACCCTGATCTATAAACTCGGCGACAAACCGGCCGACTGGTCACACCAGCTGCAATTTTCGGCCATCGTCAGCGATAAAGCCGACAGCGGTGAATTAACCACGCGCGCCATTACCCGCTTCCAGGCCGAAGGTCAGCCCAAGCAACAGATTAAACCAGCCAGTACCACCGCCGTACTGCAACTGCCGCCGGATGATGGCCAGGTAAAACCGATTAATCCGCCGAAATTCGATAATTTCTCTGATGTTTTAACGCTGGAAGATAAATCCAACCTGAAAAACGTAATCGACCGTCTGACAGGCCTGCGTAATTTAACGGTGCAAGTGGTTGGTCATACCGACAGCACGCCGATTGCCCGCCGGAATAAACATATTTATGCCGATAACCAGGCGCTGTCAGAAGCCCGTGCATCGTCCGTGGCCCGTTATCTGGCCGAACAGCTGGGCGTTGAGCCACAGAATATCCGTGCCGTGGGTAAAGGTTCTTCGGTGCCGGTGGCCAGTAATGCCAGCCGTGATGGCCGCGCATTAAACCGCCGCGTGGAAGTCAAAGTACTCAGCGGTGATCCGGATATACGTCTGGCGACCATTGAGAGCGATATGCAAATTGCTTCCGTACAAGCCAGCCTGCCCGGCTTTATCCGCAATCTGCCAGCGACCGCCGCCGGTAATCCGGCTGCTCTGGTGGCTGAACAGCCAATGCCGGAATTTGACGAACATTGGTTTAACACCGCCGCAGATCAGGCGCAGTGGCTGTGGCCACCGCTGGATCGCAGCCCGTCGATTGGCTCGGTAAAAATTGCCATCTCCCACGGTGCCGGTGAACGCATTAAATTATTGCTGGATGACCAACCCGTCAGCCCGCTGAACTTTGACGGTACTACACGTAACAGCAAGCGCGATCTGGCCGTCAGTGTCTGGCGCGGTGTGGATATTCAGCCCGGCCCTAACCGCTTCAGTGTGTTTGTCATCAATAAAGACGGCGATATCGTTGATCAGTTTGAGCGCACAGTTCAGTACGCTCAGGAACCCGCCAAAGCAGAACTGGTAGAAAGCCAGAGCAATGCCGTGGCTGATGGTCTGACTCCGGCCACGATCGCTGTGCGTCTGACCGATAAAGACGGCTTCCCGATCCGCGCCAATATTCTTGGCGATGTTGAAGTCCAGGCGCCTTATACCCTGTACGATGAATCGCGTCAGATTGAAGGTAACCCGCTGGGTAATATTCAGCAGCCACAGTACCGTGTGGGTGATAACGGTGTAGCACTGATCCGCCTGACCCCTACCAACCAGGCCGGTGAAGCGGTGCTGACCTTCCGCCACGCCAATGGCCAGAAAGATGAGCTGCGTGTGTGGCTGAAACCTGCTCCGCGTGACTGGATTCTGGTCGGTCTGGGCGATCTTTCCGTCGGTTATAACAGTGGCAATGGTGACCATAACAGCCGTGCAGCAGCCGGTGTTGATGACAATATCTATCACGATGGTCGCCTGGCCTTCTTCACGCAGGGTCAGATACTGGGTGAGTGGTTACTGACCGCCGCCTATGACTCCGGCAAACCGGAAGCCGAAGCCTTTGCCAGCGTAATTGAGCCCGACCGTTACTACACCCTGTATGGCGACGCCAGCCAGCAACAACTGGACGCCAGCTCGGCCCGTAAACTTTACGTACGTCTGGAGCGTGAACGCTTCTACGCCATGTTCGGTGATATCAACACCGATCTGAACAACAGCACTCTGGGCCGTTACAGCCGTAAGCTGACCGGTGCACAGGCGGTGTACCATGGTGATGTGGTTGAGCTGTCAGCCTTTACCAGCCAGACCAGCAACGGCTTTGTCCGTGATGAAATTCAGGGCGACGGCACCTCCGGTCTGTATCGTCTGCGCAATAAGAACATTGTGCTGAACAGTGAAAAAATCCGCATTGAAACCCGCAACCGTTTCCGCAGCGAAGTCATCATCAGCAGCGAAGAAATGAGCCGCGACGCCGACTATGTCATTGATTACCAGGATGGCACCCTGTACTTCAAAGGGCCGGTCAGCAGCACCGATGAAAACTTTAATCCGCGCTATATTGTTGTCGAATACGAAGTCGAAGCCGATGGCAAACTGGGTTATATCAGCGGCGGTCGTGCCGGAATCAAACTGCTGGATGAGCGACTGAAAGCCGGGGTTACTGCGATTACTCAGAATCAGGCTGGCGATGACCGTAACCTGACCGCTGCTGATGCACGCATTACCCTGGGCGATACCGAAATCAAAGCCGAAATAGCCCAGAGCGAAGAAGTGGTTAATTCAGCTTCCGCGACGGCCAATGCTCACCTGCTGGAAGTGACCCACCGCACCGAACAACTCCAGGCCACCGCTTATGTGCGCAGCCAGGACGAAAACTTCGGGATGGATCAGACCGCACAGGGTGAGAATGACTACCGCAAAGAAGGCATACAGGGCAGCTACTACCTCAGCGACCGCGACCGTCTGCAACTGGAAGGCTTCCACCATCAACAACTGAGCACCGGTTTCGATAAATATCAGACACAACTCGATTGGGTGCACCGTCTCGATAACGACCAGCAGCTCTCCTTCGGCCTGCTCACCGCGCAGGAAGAAAACGAAACAGAAGACCAGTATACCGACCAGTTAACTGCTGGCTTCAGCACCCGTGTACTGAACGATCGCCTGACGTTAAACAGCATGTTGCTGGCCAATGCCAGCGCACGCAGTGATGCTTACGATCAACTGCGTCTTGGTGCCGACTACCGTCTGACCAATGACCTCAGCCTGTTCGCCGAACATGAAACCGGGTTTGAATCCGCTGCGCCGGAACGCAGTGTCGTCGGCATGCGCGCCACCCCATGGAGCGGCGCGAAAGCTCAACAAAGCATCGAACAGGTTGAGCAGGATGATGCCTACCGTCTGTTTGCCGTGTCTGGCCTGACGCAGGAAATTGCCATCACCGACGCCTGGAGCGTTAGCCTCGGCTTTGATCAGGCACGTAACCTGGAAGCCAACGCGCCAGGCGAAACCTCGGACAGCACCGAAGATTTCCACGCCACCCATGCCGGTATGTCGTACCGCACCAGCCTGTGGCAATGGAATAACCGTATGGAATACCGTGATGGCAGCAGCAGCGATAAGTGGGTGGCACGTACCAGTCTGTACCATCCATTGAACGATGCACTGGCCACCGGTGGCAGCCTGAACTACTTCAAAGAAGACGGCAGCAGTAGTTACAGCAACCAGCTCGAAGCGAGCTTCGATCTGGCCATCCGTCCGCGCCGCCACCCTTACGCCCTGCTCTGGCAAACCCGCTGGGTACAGCAGGCTGAAGGCGGCGAAGGCACGCCAAGCCGTTCACGCAAACTGATCAATAATGTGCATGGCAACTGGCTGTTCACACCAGCCAACCAACTGGCGGCACAGTACGGTATCAAGCGCGTGCTCGATCAGTACAACAGCGATGATTATGCCTCGACTACTGACTTTATGGCCGCAGAATGGCGTCATCACCTGAATCCGACCTGGGATATCGGCGCTCATGGCCGTCGTCTGCACAGCTACGAAGCCGGCCAGACGGCACACGGTACCGGCCTGTCGGTCGGCTGGATTCCGCAGACCAACGTCTGGCTCGGACTGGGTTATAACTTTACCGGCTTTATCGATACCGATTTCTCCGCTGCCAACTTCACCGCCAAAGGCGTGTACCTGAAAATGCGCTTCAAAGCCGATCAGGAAACCCTCGCAACTCTGCGCGCTGCCTTTTATTGATCACAACGCTGCCTTTGCCCTCATCCAGCCCGCTAGCGGGCTGGACGCCGCCGCCGCTTCCCCTGACAATACGCCATCATTCTCAAATAAAAGTGCCGGCGTTTTATCCGGTTGCTTGATAACAAAAAACGGATAAGGAATTGGCATGACATCCCGCGACCAACTGATCAACGCTCAGGGCCAACCAGCATTTGGCATTTTCCCTGATGGCGTTACCGAGCTGAACTACCTCGACTATGATCTGCGCTCGCCCATGGACCGTAAGCGCAGTGCTCTGGCCAAACGTTTTGGCTTTAATCAGTTTCAGTTTGTCAGTT
Organism: Thalassolituus pacificus; assembly: GCF_025318105.1. Lineage (NCBI taxonomy): Bacteria > Pseudomonadati > Pseudomonadota > Gammaproteobacteria > Oceanospirillales > Oceanospirillaceae > Thalassolituus > Thalassolituus pacificus. The sequence continues at coordinate 174,489 of NZ_JAOANI010000009.1, read as the reverse complement.
TTATCAGCCCGCAATTAATTGTCGGACTCGCCATTGTCGATCTGAAACTGGTGAGCAACGCTTTTCTGTATTTATACGATCCGGAAACCGAAGCCTTTGAGGAATTCAGTTTTCTGCAACCGCTGGGGATGAATACCCACATCGAACCGCGCCCAAATGACGGCAATGCCGAATTCCGCAAAGGCGGTAATACATTCAGTATCAAAGCCAGTCGCACACCGGGTGTGCGCAAAGTGTCGGTGACATTGGCCAAAGGCGTGCGCATTGATGCCACCATCGACGAGAGCACCTCCTACAATCCGCTGGCTATTTGCACCCGTGCCGGTTATCAGGGCTGGGTCTTCACCCAGAAAAGCACCGCTCAGGTGTGTAACGGAGAAGTCGAGTGGGCCGGTAAAAAATACGATTTACAGGCCATTGGTGCTCTGGCGGGTGTCGATTGGACCGGCGGATTTATGCGCCATGAAACCTTCTGGAACTGGGGCAGCCTGTCATGCCTGTTAGGCGATGGCCGCCGTCTGGGCTTTAACCTGGCGGCCGGGGTGAATGAAACCGGTTTCAGCGAAAATGCCATTTGGCTGGACGGAAAAATGATCAAAGTCGACATGGTCGATTTTCGCTTTGACCGCTATCACCCCGATCATTCCTGGGCACTGCGCTCCGCCGATGGCAGCATTGATCTGCACTTTGAACCCAAAGGCCGCCGTCAGGAAAAAACCAATGCATTGATTATTGCGTCCAATTTTAATCAGTACTTTGGCCAGTACCACGGCGATATTCATCTGCCGGACGAAAGTATTCACCTGGAAGGCGCCTGGGGTCTGGTCGAAGACCACTACGCCCGCTGGTAGGTTAAAGATTGCCGGATACAACGTTGATTCCGGCAGATGTCTGCGTACTCAGCACAGCTTGCTCAGGAATTGACTGTCGTCAGATTTTTTCCAAAAAAAAAACCGGGCAATGCCCGGTTTTTTTGTGCCTTTTACTTAAGGCAGCAACTCACTGATGGTCAGTTTAATCAGATTTTCTTCATGATTGCTGACCGGCGATTGCTCAATCTGCCAGTCACCACTCTGCGGCATCGGCTGACCGGATTTAGAAATACGCGCCACCAACGTGACTTGCTCGTGACTGCTGAGATTCATCCCCGGAGCCATCGCCTGTGCGTCACTCAGCGTAATCACCAGTGGTAACTGCGCCACGGTAAGCTTCTGTACCGCCAATGGCATGGGCGGGCCGCTGAGGGCACGTGCCAATACAAACACGGTATCCGCCGGATCAACAGCGGCTTTCGCCGCAGGAGAAAGATCCACCAGCACTTTAATTTCGGTGCGTTTCATCCAGCTTAAATCGACCTCACCGCCCTGCTCGCGTACATGCTCAACCGCACGCAAAATGCCCTGCGCTAACATCTGCGCTTCCGGTGAGTCCCCCATGCCCAACCACAGCTGACGCCAGTAATTAATCGCGCCCTGATAATCTTTTAATTCAAACGCGAGCATACCGGCCATGCCCAGCGCCTGGCGATTGCCCGGTGTCAGCTCCAGCGCATCCTTTAACAGCTGATACATGCTGTCATCGGCTTTCTGATCGGCGGCAAAAAAGCGCGCCTGCGCCAATAACGTCATAGTCGCGGCACGATCGGCCGTGGCTTCCTGCGGCAAGACCACCAGAATATCGGCGAACACATCAGCGGCCTGTGCAAAATCACCATTGGCATTAAGCAGGCGACCACGCAGATAATTCCACTCAATATTGTCCGGCTGTTTATCTCCGGCAACCGCCAGGCGTTCGATTAATTCGTTGCGTTCCGGCTGCGTCAGCTCAACCTGACTGGCTTTTTCCAACAGCTCGGTCGCACGTAATTCATTGGCGGCTCCCCACTGCTGATACAACAACACGGTGGCTCCCACCGACACAACAAACAGACCAGCGGCGACCGGCCAACGGTAGCGTACTGAGGCATTTTTCTGCCCAGTGGCAACGCCACTGTTCGCGGCCAGAAATTCGCGATCCAGTTCCAGCTGCAGTGCCTGCTTTTGTTCTTCATCCAGATCACTGGCAGCCAGTTCGTCGGTGCGCTCCTGATACAGACGTAAATTTTCTTCACTCTGATAAAGGTCATCGGCTTTATCCCGGTGCCATACCGGCACCAGTAAAAACATCAGCAACAACAGACTCAGTAATAACAGTGCCCAGATCATGAAGATTTCGCCTTATTTTTTAATGCCTGCAAACGCGCCTGCTCGTCTGCATTTAACGGTGCCGGAGGTTGTTTCTGACCGCGGCGGATCAGCACTAACAGCAACAGACCGAATACGAATACCAGTGCCGGACCGAACCATAACAAAACGGTTTCTGCGCGAAACGGCGGGTTATAGCGTACGAAGTCACCGTAGCGGTCAACCAGATAGCCAACAATTTCTTCATCGCTCTGGCCTTCCTGCATCAGCTCATACACTTTATCGCGCAGATCGACAGCAACCGGGGCATTGGAGTCGGCCAGATTCTGGTTCTGGCATTTAGGACAGCGTAAATCCTGTGCCAGTTGTTCAAAGCGGGCGGCATCCTTAGGATCGTCAAAGGGATATTTATAGCCATCGACGGTTGCCAGCGCCGATAGCGGTAACAATAGCGGTAACAACAGGCAGAGTTTCAGAAAAAAGTGCTTCATTGCATCGCCTCAAATTCCGGCTGCAGTTTGGCCCATACTGCAGGATTCAGATCACCGATATGTTTGGCGCGGATAATCCCTTTACTGTCGACCAGAAAGGTTTCCGGTGCGCCATACACGCCGAGCTCCAGACCTAATTTGCCGTCCGGATCGGCGATATTAAACAGATAAGGATTGCCGTAAGCCTGCAGCCATTGACGGGCTTTAAAATCATCATCTTTGTAATTAATGCCAACGATTTTAACGCCGTCTTTTGCCAGCTCGTTTAAAAAAGCATGCTCGGCTTTACAGGTTGGACACCAGGTCGCCCAGACGTTAACCAATACCGCTTCTTGCGGTAAATGATTGGTGCTTTCGCCGGACTCCACAGTATTAAGGATAAAGGTCGGAAACGGCTTACCAATTAATGGCGACGGCAACGCCGTTTTATCTTCCTGTCCCAAACCAATCCAGAACAGAATACCCATAGCGATAAAACCGATCAGCGGTATAAACAAAAACGCGCGATTCATACCGTCACCTCGGTCGCAGTATTGCCGCGGGCGTTATTCACCGGCGCATTTTTACGCTGGCGGTAGCGCTTATCCAGCATGGCCAGCAGACCACCCACCGACATAAAAATGGCACCCAGCCATACCCAGCGCATAAAAGGTTTTACCTGCAAACGCATGCCCCAGGCACCATCAGCCAGAGGCTCACCCATCGACACATACAAATCACGGAACAAAGATACATCGATAGCGGCTTCCGTCATGATCGAACCACTGGCGTTGTAGCGGCGTTTTTCCGGCTGCAACAGCGCAATTTCACGCTCACCGTCATAGACGCGGAAACGGATCGCATCGGATACATAGTTCGGCCCTTCGACATGACCGGCATCGACAAATTCAAAGCGATAATCGCCAAGCATTTCCGAATCGCCCTTGGCCATGCGTACCGACACTTCGGTGCTGTAATTCGCCACCATGGTCACGCCAATAATGGTTACTGCCACGCCAAGGTGCGCCAGCACCATGCCCTGATAACTCATGCCCAACTGCGGAATACGGCTTAAGCGACCACGGGCTTTTTTCCAGACATCCAACAGCGTGGCACCAATCAGCCAGAAACTGACGCCCAAGCCCAGCAGCACTTTCCAGTTCATTTCACCGTTCATCAGCAGTGGCATGGCAAAACCAAGCAAGACTGCTGCGACCATTGCGGCAATGGTTTCGCTGCCCAGACGTTTCAGATCATCGGCTTTCCAGCGCGCCATGGCACCCAGTGCAATCACCAGTCCCAGCACGACACTGATCGGTACAAACATAAAGTTAAACCAGGAAGCACCGACCGACAGTTTGCCCATGCCCATAAAGTCGATAATCAGCGGATACAAAGTCCCCAGCAGAATGGCAAAGGCCGCGACCAGCAACAGCAGGTTATTGAGCAGCAGGAAGCTTTCACGCGATACCCACTCATAGCGGCCAACCGACGCTACCGTTGGCGCTTTAATGGCGTACAACAGTAAAGAGCCGCCAACGCATATACCCAGCAGCGCGAGAATAAACACTCCGCGTTCAGGGTCAGAGGCAAAGGCATGCACCGAGGTCAGTACGCCGGAACGTACCAGGAATGTACCTAACAAACTCAGCGAGAAAGCAAAAATCGCAAGCAATACCGTCCAGCTTTTAAACAGGCCACGTTTTTCGGTCACCGCCAGCGAGTGCAGCAGTGCAGTCGCTACCAGCCACGGCATTAATGACGCATTCTCAACCGGATCCCAGAACCACCAGCCGCCCCAGCCAAGTTCGTAATAAGCCCACCAGCTGCCGAGCGCAATGCCGAGAGTCAGAAAAATCCAGGCCGCCATGGTCCACGGACGTGACCAACGCGCCCAGGCCGCATCCAGGCGTCCGCCCATCAGCGCCGCCAGCGCAAAGGCAAACACCACGGACAAGCCGACGTAACCCATATACAGCGTTGGCGGGTGAACGATCAGACCAAAATCCTGCAGCAGCGGATTCAGGTCGGCACCTTCCTGCGGCATGCTTGGCAAGCTGCGCTCAAACGGATTGGAGGTTTCCAGGGTGAACAGAATAAAGCCCACCGACACCATCCCCATAGTAGACAATACCCGCGCCACCATTTCCAGTGGCAGGGATTTACTGAACCAGGAAACCGCCAGGCCCCAACATCCCAGCATGGTGACCCATAACAACAGAGAGCCTTCATGCGCGCCCCAGACGGCACTGATCTTAAAAGCTGTCGGTAACGCGGTATTGGAGTTTTTGGCGACATAAGCCACCGAAAAATCATCGACCACAAAGCAGTAGGCGAGAATCACCAGACTGATGATCAGAAACAACGCCTGCGCGGTTGCCAGCGGACGGGCATACGCCATCAACCAGGCCTGACCACGGCGCACGCCGACCAGCGGCACCACAATTTGTATCGCAGCAACGAGCAGAGCAAAAATCAGCGCCAGCTGGCCAAACTCGGGCAGCATTCCGGACAGGTTACCCATATCAGTATCTCGCCTCTTCTAACGCCTGCTTACCATCTTTGTGCGCCTGATCCAGCGCATCCTGTACTTCCGGCGGCATATAATTTTCATCGTGTTTGGCCAGCACTTCGGAGGCTACGAACACACCGTCTTCACCCAATTGACCCATGGCCACAATGCCCTGCCCCTCGCGGAACAGATCCGGCAGAATGCCTTCGTACGCAATGGTGACTTCTGAGCGGCCATCAGTGACCACAAAGCGCACACCCAGTCCGCTGTCATCACGTTCCACCGTGCCCGGCTCCACCAGACCACCAGCGCGGATAGTACGGCCAACCGGCGCTTCACCGCTGGCGATCTGGGTCGGTGTCATAAACAGGTTGATATTCTGGCTGAGCGAATACATCAGCAGGCCAACGGCAGTACTCACACCGAGCACCATAAACAGAATCAGAGTCAGACGTTTTTTACGCTTGGGGTGCATGCTTTTTCTCCCGGCGCAGACGCTGGGCCTGCTCTTTCAGTAAACGACGACGACGCAGCAACGGCTGAGCCACATTTAAAGCAATAATCACAGCTGTCAGACCATAAGACAGCCAGACGTACAGGCCGTGGTGACCCATGGCCAGAAATTCGGCAACACTGTTGAATTCCATCAGGACTCCAGAATCTGTTTGACCCAACTGCGCTTACGTTCGTGCCATAAAATTTCATTGCGCGTACGCAGAATGATCAGCAGAGCGAAAAACACGTAGGTGGTGACAATCATAATCAGCAGCGGTATCAGCATGTCCGGATGCATGCTGGGTTTTTCTGTCAGTTTCAGGGTGGCTGGCTGATGCAGCGTATTCCACCACTCTACCGAGTATTTAATAATGGGAATGTTCACCAGACCAACCAGCGACAGAATGGCACCGGCACGGTAAGAACTGTCTTCCGATTCCATCGCCTGCTGCAGCGCCATCACACCGAAATACAAAAACAGCAGCAACAGCATGGACGTTAAACGTGCATCCCAGACCCACCAGGTCCCCCAGGTTGGTTTACCCCAGATAGCCCCGGTCAGCAGTGCAATCAGACAAAAACTGGCGCCGACAGGAGCGATGACTTTTGCCACCCAGGCTGCCATTTTCATGCGCCAGATCAGATACACCGCACCAGCCACGGCCATCATCATAAAGGCGCTCTGCGCCAGAATCGCCGCCGGTACATGAATATAAATAATGCGGAAGCTGTTGCCCTGCAGATAGTCTGCCGGAGCATACAACAGGCCCAGCACCAGTCCGACCACCGTGCCGACCACCGACAGAACGGCCAGCCAGGGAATCCAGCCGGTGGTAATTTCATAAAACCATTTGGGTGAACCCAGACGGTGATACAGCTGTTTAAGCCACTGCCACATAACAACTACCGCGATAAGTTGAGTTTTAACGCCGCTGCCGAAGCAAAGGGCGTCAGACATAACGCCAGCGCCAGCATGGCGCCGAGAAAACCAATCTGGCCGTTCCAGGCCATGCCAATGCCTGCATGGTACACCGCACTGGCCGCAAAAATCAGAACCGGAATATACAGCGGCAGAATCAGCAGACTGAGCAGCAAGCCACCGCTGCGTACACCCGCAGTCAGTGCCGCACCGACGGCACCGAGCAGACTGAGTACCGGAGTGCCCACTGCCAGGCTAAGAATCAGCGCCCAGAAGGCGTCATCCGGCAATGCCAGCATCAGCCCCAGCACCGGCGCCATAAGGGTTAACGGCAGACCACTGATACACCAGTGCACCAGCGCCTTGCCCAGCGACATGGCATATAACGACTCGCCGGAGGCCAGCCATTGCTCCAGCGAGCCATCTTCGACATCGGCTTTGTACAGAGCATCCAGCGACAATAACGTTGCCAGCAACGCGGCCACCCAGATCACGCCGCCGGCAATCTTGCTTAAAAACTTAGGGTCCGGATCAACGGCCAGCGGAAACAGCGCCGCCACCATTAAGAAAAACATCAGCGGATTCAGCCACTCGCCGGGATTGCGCGCCGCCAGTAACAGATCACGCTTGATGGTTGCCGTCACCAGACTCATGCGCGTGTACTCCCCAGTTCCAGCTGACGCAGACTGGCGATATTTTCCAGTGCGTGGTGACTGGTAATAATCACCGCACCACCGCTTTCAACCTGACGCTGCAGACAACCTTCGAGCCAGCGCACACCGGCTTTATCGAGTGCCGTAAACGGCTCATCAAGAATCCATAATGGGGTTGGCGCCACACATAAACGCGCCAGAGCCACCCGGCGCTGTTGTCCGGCCGACAATTGCTGACAGGCGGTTTCTTCATAGCCGCCCAGCTCAACCTCATCCAGTGCCGCCCACAGCTGATCGTCACTGACGTTCCAGCTGCTGACCAGCCAGCGCAGGTTTTCCAGCGGCGTCAGTGCTTTTTTTACAGCCGCCAAATGCCCCTGATACAAGCGCTTTGAGGCATAAGCGAAAAAATCGTCGGTCAAAGGCTGGCCACACCACAACAATTCACCTTCATAGTCGCGATTCAGACCGGCCAGCAAACGTAACAAGGTGGTTTTACCGGCGCCATTCGGCCCGGCCAGCTGCAACAAGTCGCCATTACCAACCGCCACATCCAGCTGCTCAAATAACACCCGGTCGTCGCGTTCACACAGCAACTGCCGGGCCTGCAAATCGATAATGGTGGAGCCAGAAGTGGCGGTCATGATGAACCTTATTCGCAAAAATCCGCGGCATTATATACAAAATCCCTCTGTCAGGACGGCAGCCACCGAACTAAGATGGGTAAAGATGCGTAAACCTTGGCCGATATCAACGTTATGCTGCCCGAATCCGTCCCGCTACTGTCATCCGCGACCCTGAAGGCGGCCGCCCTGAATAAGGTTCAGGCGGACGCGGGCAAGGCTGTGGACGCCTCTCCGGACCGAAGCACGCAAAGCAGCGCAGCAACTACAACAGCAACAAACGCAGAAGCCACGCGCCAGTCAGCCACGCAGAATTTTAATGCCCGGGTGATCAGCAGCATCGCCACCGACGATGGCTACCGTCTGACCCTCGAAGGCCAGGACAGCTCCGGCAAACCTCAAACCCTGCAGGTCAACAGTCAGTCCCCATTGCCGCGTAATACCGTATTAACCCTGCAACTGAGCGAAGATGCAGACGGCCAGATGCGCCTGAGCGTAACGGATATAAAACTCCCGCCGCAGAGCGGCTCGCTATCGGATACCTCCGCCAGCATCATTAAACAGGCAGCGGCGGCCTTGTTGGCCAACCTGCAAAACAACGGCAAAGCAACAGGCAGCAATCTTCCGGGCAGTAACAACCAGCCACTGCCGACCAGTACGCAAACACCGCTCCCCGTACCGCCGATATCAACCGCCACGACGAACAGTGCCAGCGCGATACTGAACGCAAAACAGGCCGCACCGCTGCCGGCACTGCTCAGCCAGTTTCTGGCCAGTCGCATTCCGCTGCTGACATCCTCGGCAGCAATGCTGCTGCCACCGTCGACCACCAGCCAGTCTCTGCCTGCCGACCTGAATGCACCAGCCTCCAATGTCTATACCAATCCTGCCAGACGCCCACCGGTCAATACCGCCGCAACTGCAGCACAAACCCATGCTGCCACTGCAGGGAAACACCTGACGCCACAGACAGGCTCTTCCCATGCCTTGCAGCAGCTGCTGCAACAGCCATCACTGCCCGCCAGTGTGCGTATGCCGTTACAGCAATGGCTGAATAATCTGCCGCAGATTCCGCAGTTACAGCAGCCCGCGGCTTTACGCGAGAGCGTTCTCAACAGCGGCATGATGTACGAGAACAAAGTGATGTCGCTGCTGCAGGATGCACTGTCTGCACCGCTCAGCAGTAAAAACGCAGCAACACCACCAGCAACAACACCAGCAACAACACCAGCAGCCAGCACTGGCAACGACAGCAGCTCACTGTTCCGCTCACTCTGGGCCAGAACGGGTCTGTCTCAGACGGTAGCGCAACTGCAAACACCGCAAACGGCGCTGCAGGCAGACAGCCGTTTGAACAACTCAGCGGCGCAGACTCCGCCGGCGGCACCGGCAGATGCCTTAACAGCTGCCCTGCAGGCCACGCGCGAGCGGCTGGAAAAAACCGCAGAAGCCCCTGCCCCAGCGGTCAGCCACAATCTGCTGCAACAGATTGAGCACCTTCTGCACAGCGACAGCAAAGCCGCTATGGGCAAAGCGCTGCTCGCCTGGCTGCAGATCATTGCCCAGAACAGTGGTAAAGATGGCCAATTCTCCGCGCCACGGGAGCTGCCTTTGTCACTGCCTGCAGCGCTGCGCGACAACCTGCCGGACGGCTTCCGGTTACTGCACAGCGCACTGGCTCAATTGGAAGTTGATCAGGCCCAACGTCTGCAAAACGGCAATGACAGTAACCTGAATATTCCTCTGTATTTCCGTGATGATCAGCAGCCCAAAGAAATCCGTTTGCAACTGCAAAAAGAAGAAACCAGCAGCAGCGACAACGAACAGAAAAAGACCATACGCTGGCGTCTGAAGCTGCATTTTGAGCTGCAGCAGCTCGGCCCGCTCGACGTTGAGCTGGATATGACATTACCGCAGGTCGCCGCAACCTTTTGGTCAGAGCAACAGGACACACTGGCACAACTGCAACGCAGCCTGCAGCCATTACGCAGCCGCTTACAACAGATGGGGGTCGATGTCAGCGAGCTGCGCGCCCGCCATGGCCGACTGCCGGAAACCACCCGCAACAGCATCAGACACAGTCTGGTGGATGTGCATAGCTGAGGAGACGCGATATGAGCATTCCGCAATCCCTGCTCGACGCCAGCGCAGCCATTGCGCTCAGTTACGATGGTGTCAGTGCGCCCAAAGTCAGCGCCAAAGGACAGGACGAACTGGCCCAGGCCATCATTCAGCTGGCGCTGCAACATCAGGTGCCGGTGTATGAAAATGCGTCGTTAATGCGCTGGCTGGGACAATTGGATCTGGGCGATGAAATTCCGCAGCAGCTCTATCAGGTGATAGCCGAAATTCTGTCGTTTGTTTATGCACTGGAAGGCAAGATACCGGGTGAAAACCCACAGGCGAAGACGACAACGCCGAAAAGCTAATCCAGGAACATAAAAAACGCCGGACTGTCCGGCGTTTTTTATCGCAAATGTAAGCGGTCTTCCGTGCGTCAGGAAACCCGCTCTGACTGACGCTCCAGCGTCGACAGCAGCCAGCTGATATGCGCCTGAACCACTTCATCCGGAATCAGATCCACCCCCGCCAACAGCATCGGTAGCGCGCGGTAGCGGTAAGAATCAATCAAGCCATGAATAGAAGCGATAAAAAACAGCGCCAGTTGCTGCTGTGCCGCTTCGCTGCGTTCTGCCAGCGATGGCACCGCGTCGCTCAGCAGTGACAACAGATGACGCTGCCATTCTTCAACCAGACGCCCGACCTGCAGCTGAATATCCTGATCAACGGCTTCGGTTTCATCCAGGCTCAGTAACGGTGGCTGAAACATCAGCTGGTAATAACCGGGAAAGCGCTGGGCAAAAGCGATCAGCTGACCGGCAAAGGCATACAGGGAATCGGTGGGGCTGCTGCTGCTCGACATCTGCTCGTTAATATCGGCAAAGGCCAGATCAAAGCCGCGACGACGGGTATGAATAAATAAAGACTCTTTATTCGGGAAATAATTGTAAATATTGCTCGCGGTCATTCCCAGCTGCGATGCCAGCTTACGCATGGACAAATGATGAAAGCCGACCTCGGCCATCACACTGGAAGCACTGTCCATAATTCGTTCACGCTGCGCCGCAATCTCTTCCGCTGTAAACGGCTTCTTTGGCATGTCCCCACCCCTTTAAGATTCTCTGCTTTTGCAGATGTCATTATTTATTGAATATTTACACTGGGTATAAAACGTCTGATCTTTTGTAAAATCAAGACTGTTAGCGGCCAAAGTCGTAAAAAGTTGAATAAATGTCAATTAAACGTCGCAACCCCCACCTTGATATGGCGCAAGGCCCGTCATTTGCCACGCACTACAATGACGACTGACTTCTGTTAACCGTGACGACACAATGACTGAGCAACTCTTGTGGGACCCTCTGCTGATTCAGCGCTACAACAAACCTGGTCCGCGCTATACCTCTTATCCGACCGCCGTTGAGTTTCAGCCTGCCGCCGACGATCTGGGCGAACGCGCCGCATTTGCCCGGCGTGACAACAGCAAAGCGTTATCGCTGTATATCCATATTCCGTTCTGCCGTCATGTCTGTTACTACTGCGGCTGCAACAAGATCGTTACCAAGCATACCGAGCGTGCGGCGCCATATCTGGAACTGCTGAAAAAAGAAATTCTGCTCAAACGGGCTCTGTTAAGTAAAAGTGCGGTGGTCGAACAGCTGCATCTTGGCGGCGGCACACCCACCTTCCTCAGTGATGCAGAACTGACGGATCTGATGCAGTTTCTGCGCCAGCACTTCAATTTCAGCCATGCTGACAGCGCCGACTATTCGATTGAGATTGATCCGCGTGAACTGCGCCCAGACACACTGAAGGTACTGCGTTCACTGGGCTTTAACCGTCTGAGCTTTGGCGTGCAGGATCTGGAACATCAGGTGCAGGAAGCGGTTAACCGTATTCAGCCGGAATCCATGATCCGTGCGGTAATGGATGAAGCCCGCGCGCTCGGCTTCCGTTCCATTAATATGGATCTGATCTACGGCCTGCCCTTGCAGACACTGGAGAGCTTTGACCGCACACTGGATACCATCATTGAGATGTCACCCGACCGCCTGTCGATTTTTAACTACGCCCATCTGCCGGAACGCTTCAAACCCCAGCGTCGCATCTGTGCCGACGACCTGCCGGGTGCCGATGAAAAACTGGCCATTCTGGGTCACTGCATTACCAAATTATCGGCGGCGGATTATCACTACGTTGGTATGGATCATTTTGCCAAACCTGATGATGAGCTGGCGCGGGCACAGGCCGCCGGTAAACTGCACCGTAATTTCCAGGGCTATACCACCCACGGCGATTGCGACCTGATTGGCTTTGGCGTGTCATCCATCAGCCAGATTGGCGATTATTACCTGCAGAATCAGGTAACAGAGGCGACCTGGGAACAGGCTTTACACGATGACCGCCTGCCGACCATGAAGCAGCTGATCACCAGCGCCGAAGATAAACTGAGACGGACCGTGATTGCCGAATTACTGTGCCACCTCAAGTGCAACTTCGCAGCACTGGACGAGCAATTTGCTATCGACAGTCGTCAACATTTGCAAAGCAGTCTTGATGAGTTAGCACCGATGGTGAATGATGGCCTGGTGATCATTGATCAGCACGCCATCCGCATCACCGACAAAGGACGCTTACTGGTTCGAAACGCCTGCATGGCATTCGATACCTATCTGCAACAACATGAGCAACAGCGATTCTCCAAGGCCATCTGATTCTTCTTCCCGCAGCGTGCGCAGCAAATGGCTGCGCCGCGGGGCGGAACTCCTGTTCTTTATTCTGTTATTCAGCGCTCTGAGTCACTGGCTAAGCCGGCATATGCTGGACTCCGGCAGCAACGCCCCGTCAACCCGGCTCCCTGCACTTTACAACCGTGCCGCCACACTGGCAGACAATCCGACCGTCAACCTGACAGGCAATCTGACCTGGCCTGCAACGCACGAACGTACTCTGGTGTATTTCTTTGCACCCTGGTGCAGCATTTGCCGCGTCAGCATGCCCGGACTTAATCTGTTGGGTAATGATGACCTGCGCATTGTGACTGTGGCACTCGACTGGGAAACCCGTGAGGAAGTGGAAACTTTTGTCAGCTCGGTCGGATTCCGTGGGGAGGTATTACTGGGCAATGCCACAACGGCACAGCAGTATCAGGTGCAGGGGTATCCGAGTTATTACGTCATGGACAGCAATGGCCGGATACTGCATCAGGACAAGGGACTGAGTACACCGCCCGGCTTGTGGCTGCGTACTCAGTTATAACGCTGTTCAATCCTTGCAGAGGCCGCCGCAGGCATTGATCAGAGCAGGCCGGGCTGACCATTCCAGAAGCCCCAGCTTTCGCCGTCATATTGCAGGTAAACCCGTTTTTCGAACGGTTTTTGAAAAGACTCCAGACTGCGACGCAGCGTGCGTGCCGAACGAAACGCCGGATCTTTCGCCCATTCCTGCAGATCATCGACATACCACTGGATATACACTTCTGCGTAGTAGTAATCGCCGATCTGATACGGACTGGATAACTCCATAACCTTCTTCAGTTTGCCAGTACCGTAGTAAAAACCTTCCTGCGTACCCTGCTCACGGTGCGCCAGCGGATAGTCATAAATCCAGGTCGCCAGCACTTTGCGTTTAATGCGGCCATCCTCCTGCACGTCAGCCACTTTCATCTCTTTATCACGCTGCAACAGGCCGAAACGGAATAAACCATCCAGCAAACCGGCATCTTTATCCTGACTGCTGCGCTCAATCTCATAGGGCATAGGGAAAGGCAGCCACAACAAAGGTTCGGCCTGCAAAGCACGGGAAACCAATGCCGCTGCGGTATTTTCGCCGATTACCGGCTGCGCACAGACTGTTCCGCAGAACAGTAACAGAGTTGTAACAATCAACGGTTTCATAAATCCTCCCCGTCCCTTAGCATAGCCGCCCTTTAGACGAATGTCGGACTTGTCATAGAAATGTCACAGCCCTGACTTAGAGTCGCGCTGATCAATAAGAAAACAGGATTGACTATGCAGCAAGCCACTGCACGCCAACAGACTGAAACCCTCGAATCCCCATTGGTTGCCCGTATTACACAGGACCCAAAGGAGATACGTCAGGCTCTCGAACTGCGCTATCGCGTTTTTGCTGAAGGTATGGGCGCCAGCCTGCCAACCGCCAGCGAAGGCATCGATAAAGACGATTTCGATGACCTCTGTCTGCACCTTATTGTAAAAGACGTGATGAGCGACCAGGTGATCGGCTACAGCCGTCTCCTTACCAACGAGCTGGCACAACGCGCCGGTGGATTCTACTCCGCCACCGAGTTTGACCTCAGCAACATCGTGCTGCCAGGAAAAACCTATATGGAAATCGGCCGCACCTGTGTTGATCCGGATTTCCGCAGCGGTGCCGCCATCGGGCTGCTGTGGTCAGGCATTGCCCAGTTTATGTCAGCACACAATATTGATTACCTGATGGGCTGTGCCAGCATTCCGCTGAACGAAGGCTATGCCCGCACCATCGCCATTGTGAATCATCTGCGCGAAAAGCACTTCACACCCGAGCACATGCGCGCTGAACCTAAAGTGCACATGCCGCGCATCGATGTGGACATCGACGGTAAAGCACTGGTGCCATCACTGTTAAAAGCGTATCTGCGCATTGGCGTAAAAGTCTGCGGTGAGCCGTGTCTCGATAAAGATTTTAACGTCGCAGACGCGCTGATCCTGCTTGCCCGAGAAGACATCAACCAGCGCTATCTGCGCCACTTTACCAAAAGTGATCTCTGACGCAGAACTGGCGTCTGCTGCTTAAGATAATCAGGGGCCTGCGGGCTCCTTTTTTATATCCGTCTTTCCCGCCTGTAACACAACCGCTAGACTGCGCGACCGCGTTTTCTGCTGTGAGCAATCTGATGATTAAAAAATTTACCCAATGGCTGACATCCGCTTCCGGTTTACGCCGCATTCTTAATATTTATGGCCCTTATCTGGGCGCCGGGGTACGCGTTCGTTATCTGGCCAAAGATTTCCGTGAAGCCAAAGTCGAGATGAAGCTGCGCTGGTTTAACCGCAACTATGTCGGTACCCACTTTGGCGGCAGCCTGTTCTCCATGATCGATCCGTTTTACATGCTGTTGCTGATGAATACACTTGGCCGCGACTATATTGTCTGGGATGCCAGTGCCGAAATTGATTTTGTAAAACCCGGCCGCGGCGTCGTCAGCGCCCACTTTATGGTTACCGATGCCATGCTGGCCGAAATCCGCGACAAAACCGCAGACGGCGAGAAGTTTCTGCCGACCTATGAAGTACATATTGTCGATGCTGATGGTGAACTGGTCGCCCGCGCCCGCAAAACACTGTATATCCGCCGTAAACCGGCCCGCGAAGACTGATCAGCGCACGCCTGTACTGCATGAAAACGCCCATCTGCTACGCTTAAAGCAGTTGCCGTTAATGTGTACAGGAGCCTTATGACCACCATGACCATCAGTCAGGCCAGCGAACTTATCTGGGACCTGCTGCAGACACTGGAAGATGCTTACTGGGAATCCAGCAATTGCGAAGAAAAAGATCAGGTATTCAACCTGATGCAGCTGCTGAACGCTGAATATATGGAACTGCTGAAAATCAGCATTCAGGATCATCACTACGAATATGAAGTAATCAGTACCGGGCTGGCGTCGTTGCGACAGGCTCTGGAAGATTTCCAGCGTGTCGCTTTGCAGCAAACACGTCGCCAGAGTACCTCATCCCGGCTCAACGCGTTCCTGAATAAATTGAGCGCTAACCTCAGCAGCAACTGAACCGGGCAGTAACAGAGCTGCGCAGCATCGTAAACAATCAGTGCGTCAGCAATTGACGCACGGAAGCCAGATTGACGGTTTCACTGAATTGGTGACGTCCGGCCGCTTTCGCCGCATATAACGCTTCGTCAGAGGCTGCCAACAGCAACTCCCAACGTTCATCGGCCTGAGGCTCACACCACGCCAGACCGATACTCACCGTTATATATGCACTCACCGGCGAGGCAACATGGGGAATCGCCAGCTGATCAACCGCATCCTGCAAACGCTGGGCAACCACGGCCATACCATCAAATTGTATTGATGGCAGCACCAACGCAAACTCTTCACCGCCATAGCGGGCGACCAGGTCACGTGGTCGCTGTACTGCATTTTTCAGACACTGTGCCACCTGAGCCAGACAACGATCACCTTCCGGGTGGCCATAGTGGTCGTTAAACAGCTTGAAGTGATCAATATCCACCATCATCAGGCCGATATTGCCACCTTCACGCTGCGCCCGCCGCCACTCTGCGCAGAGAAATTCATCCAGATAACGGCGGTTGGCGATATGCGTCAGACCATCGGTAACAGACAAGGCTTCCAGGTGTCTGCGCTGTGCCCGTTGTGCCAACTGTTTTTTAATCCGGGTTAACGCCAGCAGCGGGCTCAGCGGTTTGCGCAGGTAATCAGCCACGCCAGCCACCAGAGCCGCGGTTTCCTGGGCATCGTCCGCAGCCCCCAGCAGCAGGATATCGCAGCCGCGGGTTTTCGGGTGGTCGTACCAGCGCTTACAAAAAGTCGCCAGATTTTCTTCCAGCAACCCCTGCTCAAGAATCAACAGGTCCGGTACCTGCGAAGGCTCAACCAACCAGTCATAAAGCTGCGCACGGTTGATGGCTCCGGCCACACAAACCTCGGCAGCCAACAGATCCCCCAGTTGGGCCTGAACCGCAAGGGTTTCAGCAGCAATGATCACCAACGGCTGACTGGACATAAGCTCGGCTTCCTGAATATTCCACATACGACGCACTCTTACGGTATCCGGTGCGCTTCTTTTGCTTTATCGGCAAGAATACACCAAAGCGTATAACCGGTAACAAAAAATCACTGGACTCCGAATATACGACAATATACTGACTTTAATCCGCGTTATTTATGCCAATTTTAAAGACAGTTCGTTGCCGACGTTTCTTCACGCTCCGGGGCTGGGGGAAAAGCGTGAAGTTCGCTAAACTTGGGTAAAGTTTTCTAAAAAAATCAGTTTCTTACATGCCAAAGTACTTAATACTCATTATCTGTCTGGGATTACTCGGTTGCGACCGCGAAGGCGCACGCGAGTCAGAAACCAATAACGCCAGCGCACAACTCACACCGCTGCCTGATTTCAGCGTTTATCAGGATGTTAAAGAGAAGAAAAAAGCGTTCTTCGCTTATTTACTCCCCCTGATCGAAGAGGCTAACACCCGTGTTCTGGCAGAACGCCAGGTGGTGGAAAAATGGTATCTGGCCCCCGATGAGCTGAGCGAGCGTGACCGCGACATGCTGCAGGAACTGTTGATCAAATACCGCGTCAACACCGACGACGAAGATGAACAGAAAGAATTGCTGTTGCTGCGCGTCAACACCATTCCGCCATCGCTGGTGCTGGCTCAGGCGGCCAATGAATCGGCCTGGGGCACTTCACGCTTTGCTCAGGAAGGCAACAACCTGTTCGGTCAGTGGTGCTTCCGTGAAGGTTGTGGCCTGGTACCTGAGGCCCGCGGCGGCAGCTCGCGCCATGAAGTCCGCGCCTTTGAGTCACCACTGGAATCGGTGGAAAGCTACATGCGTAACCTGAACAGCCATCCGCGCTACCGCGAGTTGCGTGAATTGCGCGAACAACAGATAGAACAGCAGGGCTACGCCAGCGGCGAAATCCTGACAGAAGGCCTGGATGGCTACTCCACCCGTGGTCAGGAGTATATTGATGAAATTCGTAATATGATTGAACACAACAAGCTTAACCGCTTTGATCAGCTGCATTCTCAGGAATCCGCTCCTGCCGATCAGCAACCAGTCCCCAGGGGGTAATTGTGCAAGCCAATGAACGACGCTTCCGTCAACGCTACGATGCCTCTCCGCTAAAGCTGGAAATCCGCATGCTGAACCTGTTCGGCCGGCCGAAAAAAGCCCATATGGCCATCGCCCGTGATTTTGCTATTGGTGGCATTGCCATCATCTCCCCTTTAAAAATGAAAGTCGGCAAACGCCTGCTGATCAGTATCGAAAGCCGCGACCATCGGCTGCAATCCATACCCGCCGTCATCATCCGCGCCGACGCAAGCGAAGGTGATTACCTCTACGCCCTGAAGTTTGCGATGGGACAACTGCCGGAGATGGCCAGTCGCGGGGCTTACACCGTTTTGCAACGTCTTGAAGTTAGCCTGAAATCTGCAACCCCGGCCTGAGCCGGGTGTAAACCGTCATAAGCAAGGAATCCGCTGTGAACCAATCTGTACTTGTTATCAACTGCGGCAGCTCATCCATTAAGTTTGCCCTTTATGCCAACCCCGACCAACCAACACCTCTGCTGACCGCACTGGCCGAGCGCCTGAATGAACAGGAACCGAGCATCCGCATTCAAGGAGCCGTTGACTATCAACACACACTGGCCGCCGAGGCCGGTCACAAAGCTGCCTTACTGGCTTTTATCGAACACTGCAGCGCTTATCTGCAAAACCTTAAAGGCATTGGCCACCGGGTCGTACATGGCGGCGAACTGTTTCACGCCAGTACTATCATTGACGATGAGCAACAGCAACGTCTGGCCACCCTGTCACCACTGGCACCACTGCACAACCCGATCAATCTGCTTGGCATAGAATTATGCCGCGAGCTGTTCAGTGGCGTGCCTCAGATCGCAGTATTTGATACCGCCTTTCACCAGACACTGAGCGAATCAGCTTACCTCTATGGCGTCCCCTACGACTGGTATGAACAGGATGCCGTGCGCCGCTACGGCTTTCACGGCACCAGCTATCGCTATGTGGTAGAAGAAACCGCCCGCCGTCTGAAAAAGCCCGCCGAAGACTGCAATCTGTTGATTGCCCACCTTGGCAACGGCTGCAGCGCGGCCGCGGTGCTGTGTGGCCGTTCGGTCGACAGTTCCATGGGACTGACACCGCTGGAAGGCCTGGTAATGGGCTCACGCTGTGGTGATATCGACCCCGGTCTGATTGAACACATGAGCCGCAGCCGTGATCTGACGCTGGAGCAGATCATGCGTGAACTGAACCGCAACAGTGGCCTTAAAGGCCTGTCCGGTTTAAGCAA
The DNA here is from genome assembly GCF_025318105.1 of Thalassolituus pacificus. Taxonomy (NCBI): domain Bacteria; kingdom Pseudomonadati; phylum Pseudomonadota; class Gammaproteobacteria; order Oceanospirillales; family Oceanospirillaceae; genus Thalassolituus; species Thalassolituus pacificus. The sequence continues at coordinate 155,491 of NZ_JAOANI010000009.1, read as the reverse complement.
CGACATGCGCACCCTGCTGGCCGCCGAGGCCGAAGGTCACGAAGGCGCACGCCGTGCGATTCAGGTGTTCTGCTTCCGTGTCGCCCGCCAGTTCTCTGCGCTGGCCACGTCGCTGCCGAGCATCGATGCCGTTATCTTCACCGGAGGTATCGGTGAACATGCCGCACCGGTTCGCCAACGCATTCTGGCCGCCTGGCGCTTTATGAACTTCCGCCTCGACAGCGATCTCAACAACCGCCACGGTGATGACCTCGGACGCATCAGTCAGCCCGGTTCGCCGCTGGTGCTGGTTGTACCCACCTCCGAAGAGCGCATGATTGCCCTGGATACCTACACTCTGATTGCTGCGAACTGATACCCGATGATCAATATTTTTATTGCCCCAACCGGCCTCGAAAGCGGCCTGACCACCATCAGCCTGGGTCTGATCCGAGCACTGGACGCACAGGGCCTGAAGGTTGGCTTTGTCAAACCGGTCGCGCCCGGCTATGCCGCCAGCGAACGCTCCAGCCATCTGGTGCGTACTGTTCTGCATCTCACCACACCTGACCCGATGCACCTGAACCTGGTGCAGCAGCGCGTCAGCGACGGCATGCTCGACCGCGTACTGGAAGATGTGATTGCCCTGCATGATGAAGTCAGCCGCGATTGCGATGTGGTGCTGATTGAAGGTCTGGTGCCCGATCGCAGCGAGCCTTACACCGCCAAACTCAACGCCGAGATGGCCAAAGCCCTGAATGCTGAAGTCATTCTGGTTGCCAGCGGGCGCAATCGCAGTCCGGCACAGATTCAGGCCGAACTGAAATTACAGACGGGCATTTTTGGTGGCGCACAGGCCAACCTGATGGGCTGCATCATCAACAAAGCCGGTAAAGCGCCGGCGCAGCAGGTGATTCCGTCCGGAGAACTGATCGGCCAGCAACCCGACTTCAGCCAGCAGGAGCATGATGCTTTCTGGCAGATCAACATGAAGCAATGCCCGGTGTTGGGCGTTATCCCCTGGAAAGCCGAGCTGGTCAGCCCGCGCATGCTGGACATTGCCCGCGCTCTTGATGCCCATATCCTGCATGAAGGCGAACTGGATACCCGCCGAGTGCTACGCATCGCCCTTTGTGCCCGCACACTGGGCAATATGGTCGATGTTCTGCGCCCGGGCACGCTGATCGTTACCCCGGGGGACCGCGACGATATTATTGTTGCCGCGGCGATGGCAGCAACCAGTGGTACACCGCTGGCGGGGCTGCTGTTAACCAGTGGCCTGAAGCCCGGTGAACAGGTCATTAACCTCTGCCGTCCGGCACTGCAAACCGGCGTGCCGATTCTGCAGACCACCATGGATACCTTCACCACCGCACAAAAACTGACACAGATGGATACCCACGTGTCCATCGACGATGTTGACCGCGTGCAGCATATTATGGCGACGGTGGCCGAACATCTGAATATTCCGGTATTGATGGAACGTCTGGGCCAGCCCCACGCCTCGCGCCTGAGCCCGGCCGCCTTCCGCTATCAGATTGTCGCCAAAGCCCGGGCCGCGCAGAAACGTATTGTTTTGCCCGAAGGCGAAGAACCGCGCACCATTCAGGCCGCAGCAATCTGCCAGCAACGCGGCATTGCACAATGCGTTCTGCTTGGCGATCCGGAACGGATTCAGCAAATTGCTCAGGCCAACGAAGTAGAACTGCCGGAAGGCCTGCAGATCATTGAGCCCGCCAGCGTGCGTGAACGTTACGTTGCCGGCATGGTGGAATTGCGTAAACACAAACAGCTGACCGAACCCATGGCGCTGGCACAGCTCGAAGATAACGTGGTACTGGGGACCATGATGCTGGCGCTGGACGAAGTTGACGGCCTGGTGTCAGGTGCCATTCATACCACCGCCAACACCATTCGCCCGGCACTGCAGCTGATTAAAACCGCCCCCGGCGCCAAGCTGGTGTCGTCAGTATTTTTTATGGGCCTGCCGGATCAGGTGCTGGTGTACGGCGACTGTGCCGTTAACCCTGATCCGAATGCAGAAGAGCTGGCCGATATCGCCATGCAGAGCGCCGATTCTGCCATTGCCATGGGCATTCCGGCACGCATCGCCATGCTCAGTTACAGCACCGGCAAATCCGGTACCGGTGCCGATGTTGAAAAAGTGCGTACCGCTACCGAACTGGTACAACAGCAGCGTCCTGAATTGCTGATTGACGGGCCATTGCAGTACGATGCAGCGACCACGGCGAGTGTGGCGCGCAGCAAAGCGCCGGACAGCCCGGTCGCCGGGCAGGCAACTGTGCTGATTTTTCCGGACCTGAATACCGGGAATACCACGTATAAAGCTGTACAACGCAGCGCCAATGTCATCAGCATCGGGCCGATGTTGCAGGGCCTGGCCAAACCGGTAAACGATTTGTCCCGGGGCGCACTGATTGAAGATATTGTTTACACCATCGCTCTCACCGCGATTCAGTCACAACAAAATAAAGGAAAATAATAAATGTTTGGGGTTATTACCGGTGTTATTGCCAGCTTGATGTTGTTTATCAACATCGTGTTCTGGTGCTCTTTGCTGTTTATCTTCACCTTTGTAAAAATCATTATTCCCGTGCCATTGGTGCGCAAAGGCGTCACCGCGATTCTGACCGCCATTGCCAATGCCTGGGTCAGCTGTAACTCCGGCTGGATGATGCTGACACAGAAAATGGATTGGAATATTCAGCGGCCGGTAAGCCTGGATAAAAAGGGTTGGTATTTCGTTGTCAGTAACCACCAGAGCTGGGTTGATATTATCGTGCTGCAACATGCACTGAACGGCCGCATTCCCCTGCTAAAGTTTTTTCTTAAGCAGGAACTGATCCGCGTTCCGGTTATGGGTGCTGCCTGGTGGGCGCTGGATTTCCCGTTTATGAAGCGTTACAGCAAAGCGTATCTGGAAAAATATCCGGAAAAACGCGGTCAGGATCTGGCAACAACGCGCAAAGCCTGCGCTAAATTCCGCGAAATGCCGACCAGCGTGATGAACTTTCTTGAAGGAACACGCTTTACCCAGCGCAAACACGACGATCAGGATTCTCCTTTCAAATATCTGCTCAAGCCCAAAGCCGGTGGCATGGCCTTCGCTATGAATGCCATGGGTAATCAGTTCCGTTCCATCCTGGATGTCACCATTCACTATCCGGATGGCATTCCGACGTTCTGGGATTTTTTACAGGGAAAAATGCAGCGTTGTACGGTCATCATTAACGAAAAACCGATTCCGGAAGAATTACTGGACGGTGATTACGAGAACGACGATACCTACCGTCTTCACTTTCAACAGTGGGTACAGATGCTGTGGGAAGAAAAAGACCGTCAGCTGGACGCCTTGCACAGCGCCAGCTGATGACTCAAAACCCGGGGCGCGGCATCAACTGACCGCAACGACTCAGGCCGCAACCACACAGTTGCGGCCTTGTTCTTTAGCCTGATACAACATCCGGTCAGCACTGCGCAGCAAATCATCACTGCTGCTATCGGCCTGCGGAATCATACTCGCGACACCGACGCTGATGGTGGCAACCAAGTGCTCAGATGTTTCATGCGGTATTGCTAATGCGACAATACTTTCCCGGATTTTCTCCGCCATATAGGCGGCCTCACCCGGCGCGGTATCGGGCAGAATAATAATAAACTCCTCTCCGCCATACCGGGCACAAAGATCGCCCGGACGCTGGCAAAACGATGCCATCGCCTGGGCGATATCATGCAGGCAACGATCGCCCTGCTGATGACCATAGTGGTCGTTATAATCCTTAAAGTTATCAATATCGACCATCACCAGTGACAGAGGCGTCTGACTACGCAGGCAGCGACGCCATTCATTAGCCAGACACTCTTCCAGGTAACGGCGATTAGCAATGCCGGTCAGGCTGTCAGTGGTCGACAACAGGTGCAGACGCCGGGTCAGATACTGCAGTCGCTCCGCCTCCAGCGCCAACAACCGGTTTTTCATGTAATCGTTACGCGCGGAAGATTCAATCGCATAGGCCAGATAAGCCCCCATGCCGATTAACAACAGCCAAAACAGCACGAACAGCGGCATAAAAATTTCAACAATGCTATTCAGCTCAGGACTAAGCGGTGGCGTGTCGCTGAACAGCAACATAACGACATAGCAAACCAGTAATGAAACAGAAACAACCAGCATGGCACGATAACTCAGCCGCAAAGCAACCAGAGCAAACACCTGAATAGGAACAAGCCCTAAGTGATAGGCATATTTCAACGCGTCCGGAATCAACTGAATAAAAAAAATAACCGATAACCCGGCCAGAAAAATACCGCTCGCCGCTACCGTGACCATGTGCGCCGCAAAACGCGAACGCGGTACCCACCACAACAAACAAAACATGGTGATGGTAACCAGAAAACGGCAGATAAAAATCAGATTGGCATTGTCTCCGCCCAGATAAAAATCGGACCAGGAAAATCCCAGATAAAACAGCAGACCACCAATAATAATTTTTTGGTCAATTTCAAGAAAACGTTGGTTGCGGAATTCAAGATAGCGTTGTTCCAGACGTCCGGGAAAGCGTAAATGCTGACGCCCCCGATCAAGGATACCGGAGAGGATATTGATCTGCTCCTCCACTCGCTTTAAGGTGTCACTGTCTTGCTGACTGCTGATGTTTGGCACCGTTTCTCCCACACCCCGCATACTGGTGTTGACAGAATCCCCCAGAACACGGCAAAGCTGAAGTTATTTTTTGTCACATAAGACACGCTATTCGCAATTTAGACAATATCCTGACACGCCCAGTTGCATACGAGGTTCTATGAAGGTTTTCGAAGATATCAGCCAATCCATCGGTAATACGCCGCTGGTACGCATCCGCCATCTGACCAGCCATCCGGCTATTTATGCCAAGCTGGAAAACCGTAATCCGGCGCATTCCGTAAAATGTCGCATTGGCGCCAACATGATCTGGCAGGCGGAGCAGGATGGCATCCTCAAACCCGGCATGGAAATTGTTGAGCCAACCAGTGGTAACACCGGCATCGCGTTATCATTCGTCGGGGCGGCCCGGGGCTATAAAGTGACCCTTACCATGCCAGAAACCATGAGCATAGAGCGCCGCAAAGTCATGATGGCGCTGGGTGCTAATCTGGTGCTGACCGAAGGCGCAAAGGGTATGAAAGGAGCCGTTGAAGCGGCTGAGCAATTGGTTGCGCAAGCCCCTGAACAGCGCATTATGCTGCAGCAGTTCAATAATCCGGCCAACCCGGCGATTCACGAAAAAACCACTGGCCCGGAAATCTGGAATGATACCGACGGACTGGTCGATGTTGTCGTCGCCGGTGTCGGCACCGGTGGTACCATCAGCGGCATATCGCGCTTTATTAAACAGCATAAAGCCATCACCTCGGTTGCTGTTGAGCCCGCAGCGTCTCCTATTATTACTCAGACTCTGGCTGGCGAAACCATCAGCCCGGGGCCTCATAAAATTCAGGGAATCGGTGCGAACTTTATTCCCGGCAACCTTGATCTGAGCATGATTGACCGGGTTGAACAGGTAGATAACGACGCAGCAATGGCCATGGCGCACGAGCTGATGTCGAAAGAAGGCATTCTGGCTGGTATTTCCTGTGGCGCCGCGATGGTCGCCGCATTACGACTCGCCGAAGAAGACGCCTTTAAAGATAAAAAAATCGTGGTCATCCTGCCGGACTCCGGTGAGCGTTACCTGACCTCCCCATTGTTTGAAGGTTTCTTTGATAAGTAGCCCACAACAATCACCTCCATGGCGGCTCCGGCTGGAGTCGCCCGAGGTGCTGCTCGATGGGCAGCTGCATTACTATCCTTCCCTGCTTGATCCGCAACAGGCCGATATCCTTTACCAGCAATTGCTGCAGGAAATTCCCTGGCAAACAGGGCATGTCTTTATTTACGGCCGTGAGCATCTCATTCCCCGCTTGCAGGCCTGGCACGGAGATCCGGGAATCAGCTACACCTATTCCGGTAAAACACTGCGGGCCGATGCCTGGACACCGACGCTGGCCAACCTTTGCCAACAGCTGAATCAACTTCTGGGTCTGCAATTAAATGCGGTGCTGTGCAATCTTTACCGTAATGGTAACGATTGCATGGGCTGGCATGCGGATGACGAAAAAGAGTTAGGAGAAAATCCGCAGATACTGTCCATCAGTCTTGGTGCGGAGCGTGACTTTGCCTTACGGCGTCAAGGCAGCAGTCGCCAAAGCGGGACTCTGCGGCTGGCTAATGGCAGCCTTTTGGATATGCGTCCGGGAATGCAAAATCACTGGCAACACAGCCTGCCCAAACGGGCACGTATACAACAGTCACGTATTAATCTGACATTCCGCACGCTGTACAACTAAAGGCACAATGCCAGACCTGGCGCGGCCCCTATCTTCAGGGTTTATGAATACTTTACCCGAAAGGGCTAAACATCAGCGATCACGGGCAATAACGGATTCGAGGCGGAACATAATCACCGGCGTGGTGGCATAATCTTTATCACGATTCCAGATAAATTCCGGTGCGACTTCGGCAAACACCCAATTACTGTAAATCTGGCGGCGGTAACGTACACCGGCATTATAGGAATAAAAAGTTGTATCAAATTCACTGTCGCCTTTAGCACCGGCAACAAAGCCAAGCGCCGCCTTACTGCTCAGCTCATGATACAGCCCGGCGTCGTACGATAATTTGAAATACTCGTCATTCAACTGATAACCGGCTTTGGCATTGATACGGAATAATTTTTCCGTGTTTATCGGATAATCCATTTGCACACGGGTTTCTTCACCCCAGCCGTCCAACGAAAAATAAAAGAATGTTTGCGTAGCTTTCAATTCCCATTCGGATAAATAAGCGTAGCGCCGTGCGCGGAAACGTACAAAAGGATTGGGTGGAACACCCCAACGGACACCCGCATCAATGTTAGTTTTCCACTGATCGGACTCCCGTATAATAAATCGCAGTGCTGCGGTGTAATCGACGTTTTCAACACTCTCAATCGGGTCGGCTTCGCGGTTATCTCCGTCTTCCGAATCGAGCAGTAAATTCAGCCGTTCATTCGTATTGGGCAAAACCAGTTTTACGCTCAGGCCAAATTTATAATCCACCGGATCACCCAATACCCGCCTTGTATAGAGCGATAATTTGGCACGACTGCCTTTTACGTCATCGTCAGTGATGTCTTCACTGAAAAAAGAATCGACGAAAAAAGAATCAATATTACCGGACAAGCGGTTCAGATAACCGGCCAGCCAGTCTTTAGAACGATCCAGCGCCGCCTGGTTAACACTGGTTTGAGCGGTATAGTGATCATCCTGATATTCAGTCTCAAGCGTCTTTGGGGGAATGAACTGTTCGCTGTCACCCTGTAAATAAGGCTCAGGACTCAGCGCCTGAGAAGGCACTGAAATGATCACTATCCACAACCCCAGCCATCCCTGCCAGCTCATCCGATATCAGACCGGATCGTGATGAATAATAATTTCAGCGCGGGGAAAGCGCTCAAGAATACGCTTTTCAACACAATCACCGATGGCGTGCGCTGATTTAAGTGGCTGCAACCCGTCCAGTTCCAGATGGAACTGAATAAACTGCAACGCCCCCGCCTGGCGGGTGCGTAAATCATGAAATCCACGCACGCCTTCGCAACTGTTAATCAGGGTTTTAAGCTCGGCTTCGTCGTCGTCCGGCATCGACTGATCCATCAGAACCTGCAAAGCATCTTTAACAATGCCGTACACGCTGTAAAACAACACGCCGGCAATCCCCAGCGCGACGACCGGGTCAAACCAGTACTGCTGCCAATAAGCGGCGATAAGAGCCAGGATGACGGCGACGTTGGTCAGAATATCGCCGTAATAATGTGCGGAGTCGGCTTTAATCGCCAACGAACCGGTCTGCCGGTAAACCCAGCGCTGATAGGCAACCAGACCAATCGTCGCCAGCATCGAAAACACCATAACCCCGATGCTTTCGCCCAGAGCCGTCAATGGTTGCGGATTCAGCAGACGATCAAATACGTGTAATAACAGCACAACGGCCGAACCAAGAATAAACGCCGACTGAATCAGTGCCGCCAGCCCTTCCGCCTTACTGTGCCCGAACGGATGATCATCATCGGCGGGCATCAGGGCATAACGCACAGCAAAAAAATTCACCAGCGATGCCGCAATATCCATCAGGGAGTCGAGCAAAGATGACAGGACACTGGCCGAATCGCTGAGCATCCAGGCAAAAACTTTAGCCACCAGCAACGTCACCGCCACCAGCACAGAGGCACTGGAAGCGCGTTTTATCAAGACAGCATGAGAAGTCACAGTCATTACAGATTCGTCAACGGTAAACCGGGGATTATGCCAGATTGGCCTGAGCAGATCAGACTTTTTACCCCGAAAAACGGTAATTTGCCACAAACTGAAACAGGATGGCGCCTGCGCCTATTGACCCATTAAGGGCAACTTGGTCTTATTGTCGGCCAGACTGTCCTGAACGAGCCAAGCCATGACCATAAAAAATGCTCTTGTTGTCGATGACTCCAAGTCAGCCCGCATGATGCTGCAACGTCTGCTGAGTAAAATTAATGTCCAGGCCGATGCGGTCGACAGCGCCGAAGCCGCGCTCAGTTTTCTGGAAAGTCGTCAGCCCGACGTCATTTTCATGGATCATATGATGCCAGGAATGGACGGCCTGGAGGCCACCCAGCTGATTAAATCCAACCCCCGCACCGCTACGATTCCAACCATTATGTACACCTCGAAAGAAGGTCAGGAATATCAGGAAATGGCGCTGTCCCATGGTGCGCATGGTGTGCTGGCCAAGCCCGCCAGCCATGAAGCCGTTATGGCGGTTATTCAGGCACTGGATGAACCGGCGGCAAACGACGAACAAAAACCTCAGACTGCAGCCATCGCACTGGTCGAGATTGATAAGCTGGTCCAGAAACACCTGCGTAATGCCATTGCCGAAGCCAAAGCCGAAATCAGCGCAGGTCTGGATGCCACAACACAACAACTGCAGACCCACCAGACTCATCAGATTGACCTGATTCAGGCACGCATGCACCAGCAACAGGAACGCTGGCAGCAGGAGGTCGATAAAACCCTGACTGAACAGGCGTTATTTCAGAAAACGCGTGCTATGAATCAGCGCCTGGCAGTCAGCGTTGCCGATAAACTCGATAAGAAAAATGCGGACGACCTGATTGCGATTATTAAATCCAGCCAGACCTCACTGGAGTCCACCCTGGCTGCAACCCGCAGTGAATTTCAAAAAGCCCTGCAACAAACCGCCATCAAAGCGGCCGCAGCCGGTGCTGTTATCGGCGCTCTGGCTGGAATTGCAGCCGCACTGTTACTGTAAGCCGTCTTTATCCCCTCTGAGCCCGCTCTTCGGGCTCATATATTTTTGCTGTCATAAATAACCAGTATATGGCCTGACAATACCTTTCCATTCACAAAGGTGCTGATTACACTAGCCGCTCTCACCAGACTCTAAAAATATGATCAGGGATACGATAATGATCAAAGCCATACTGACAGCGGCAGCGGTTGCCATATTAACCGGCTGCGCGGCAGCAACACCTCTGCTTATTGCAGAAGCCGGTGGCCATCAGGTCGCCCGTTACGATGAAAACATCAAAGTACGTGCTGCAGCAGCATTACATGAAGAACCAGATCTGCTGACCTTTTCTGTGCAGGCCATCAGCCGTGGAAAAACCGAACAGGCCGCCAGCACCTATATGCAGGGCTACAGCGACCCGGATTACAGCAGTAACATGAAATCACTGGCGCTTTATCAGATCGCCCTGCTGTATATGAACCGCTTTAACGACCAGCGTGATGATCAGAAAGCCCTGTCTTATCTGAAGCAACATCGGATTGAATTTCCGGATTCACGCCTGAAAGAAAAAGTGATCAAACGCATTCAGATCATCGAAACCCGGCAAAGCGAGCCGGTACAATTGTCAGCGACTCAGCTGCTGAAACAAGTAGACCGCAGCAAACTGCTGAAAGCCGATCGCACCCCGTTTGATTCCGAACTCACGCCGATGAGTGAACGAGCCATTACCGAAGCCCGCGTAGCGGACGCAGAAGCGGTTTATCTGATTTTGTACGATAACAAGGCGTCCTCTGCTGAAATGCGGGCGAAATCCCTTTATCAGCTGGGTCTTATTTATATGAGCCCATACAATCAGGCCGGCAATAATCAGAAAGCGTTGGCCTATTTCCGTAAGATTGTGCAGGAATTCCCGCACGTATCTGTTGCTCCACGCGCCAATCAGCGCATCAGCGAGCTGATTAACCGTCAGGATTGATGGCTACCAGCAATAAAAAAAGGCCGTTATGGCCTTTTTTTATTGCTGTTTTTTGTGGTCTCAAGACGTAAACATTCTGCCTCAGAATGCCCAGGTCACATCGCTTTCATCTGCGACACACTCTTTGAAATCAGCCAGCACGTCATCATGGCAAAAAATTTCCTGCAGCATGATCTGCTCGCCATCGACATACCCTTTCAGCAATAACCACTGATCATCGCTGATGTAGTTATTCAGGTCAGTACACAACGAATTACTGTTACAGTTCATATCCGGAGTATTGTCATAGCCTGCAATTACACCAGAATTATCCGCAGCCAGTGCGCTGCCACGCAGAATAAATTTAAACGGATAGGTACTGTTGGCTTTATCGTCCGGGTTGCTGTCATTTTCTTTCAGCACCGCTTTACTGATGCTGCCGCCAGAAGACAGGGTTTTGACCACCGTCAGATCATATTGCTTACCCCATACCGGGGTGAAATTACTGATGTCGTCGCTCAGCGTTAACAGCGACCAGTCATCTGAACTGTTCACCCGGTAGAGTAAACACATAGCCTCTTCTGCCAGTCCGCATTCCGACTGGAAATGTGCCACTGTCCACTTACTGGTACTTTCTCCGGAACACTCACTTTTAAAATCACTTTCACTGGCACTGCATATTAAGGATTTCAGCGAGACAGCACCGGCACTGGCGGTGAATTCCAGCTTCAATACATATTGTGCGTTGACGGCATTCTGAATTTCGGCACAAAAAGCATTGCAGGCAAATGTCGTCTCGCCCCCCAGAGACCAGTTAGCACCATCCAGAGGCGTCAGTACACCTGCGCGGGTGTACAGTGTCAGGGCAAAGGCTTCGTCCGCAGAACTGACTGCCGTTGTCGTTTCCACTGAGCGGAATTCATAAGCGCTGTCTTTACCGCTGCTGTTAAAACTGGTGTTAACAGTAACACTGTAGCGGTTACCCCAGGCAAAGCTGCTGAAGCCGGTAAATGGAAGATCGGCGGTTTTCCAGCTGTCGGTACTTTTTTCACGCACTCTAAAGCACAGGTTGCTGTCATCCTTATCGCACTGCACTTTGTAATAATCCACCAGAAGTGTTTCTTCCTTGTCCGTCCATTCCCGTCCAAGTTCCGGGCAACCTGTCAGGGTCAGACAGACCAGAGCCGGAATCCATAATGTTTTCATTCAATACTTCCTGATTGCTGTTGCTCTGCATTTTCAGCAGCCACTTTCTGTAATAAAGGCGCGGCATAGGTTTGTAGCAGGCGTTGCCGGACCGCATGATCCAACCCTTCCAAACGCCGCAGCAGTTTTTTATGCGTTACCGTATCCACTCCGCTGCAGTCATACTCAGTAGCCAACGAATACTCCTGCTGCAACAAATACAACGCCGATTGCTGCACCGGCAGGATCTCACACATTTGTTGCAATTGCAGGTCAATGGCCTGAGCCATATCGTCTGCAGACGCTAACTCGGCCGCGCTCAGCGGATGACCAAAATCAACATAAATACGTCCCTTCGCACCCGTCAGCCCCAATAAAATACTGCGTGTATCTTCATCAAGACTTTTTTCATAGCGACCGGTTTCTGCACGAGTCACCAGCTCCTGTGCCTTCTGCACATCACAGGGATCCCATTCATATTGTATGGAAACCGGTACCGGACGCATGGCTGTCATCGTTGCGGTAAAATTTTCACCTCGCTCACGGCCATTCAGAGCCAGCATTTTCAGCACTGCGGTGTCGGTACGATCAATACCGTCTTTGGCGCGCCCTTCCCGTTGTGCAATCCAGATGGAATGGCCACTTTCCAAAGAGGTACGGATATACGCCGACAGCTTTTGCAATTCGCGCAGTTTTTCACGCTTATTGGCAACGCTGCGCTTTACCACAAAGCTCTTGTTAAGACGCATGATATCGGCAACGTCAGGATGCCCCAACAAGTTATCTCCGATAGCAATCCGGCTGGTTGGCCAGCCCGCATGATGCAGGCTGTAATTGATCAGAGTCGGGTCCATGGCGATGTCTTTGTGATTGGAAATCCACAGATAACTTTTTTCGGACGATAAATGCTCCAGCCCTCTCACCACAATGTCATCGCTGGATTGTTTCAGCAGCGACGCGATCCAGGGCGCCAGCCAACGCTGAAAACTTTCAACCGTATGAATATGCGCGGTACGACGGCGCAGATACCAGCCAGCCAAAGGCAACAGCGCCTGACGTAACCACGCAGGCAACGCCGGGAAGCGATATTTAACCAGAGCATGCTGCAGGGTTCTGGCCCGGGTGAGGCGCTGAATAACACGGCGGACTTCTTCATCATGATAGGGGCGGATATCGGAATATTGGTCCTGCATGCTGTCTCACTGTTATTAGCCGTTAACGGCAAAAATGCGTTTACATCATCAGCCCGCATAACACCGGCCAGATAACGATGCCGGCCCATTGGCTTGTTAAGAATTCGGGCTGAGTAGTATATCCTATCGCCCCCTGTGCCAGATAACGACCAAGGTTAAAGCAAATGATTGATGAATGGGTGCCAGCAAACCAAAGCTCAACCAGTATTGCTCCTGCGCTGTTACAGCAATGCATCGCTGTGACGGCCATCATGGCAGACAGCAGCAATCGGGCTGAACAAGAACTGGGAGAAGAAACACTCAAACAGGTACGTTCGTGGCTGCAGCTCAGCGAAGAGCAATGGCAACCGACGCTGAAGACGTTTAAAGCGGACGAGCTTTTTCAGTTGGCAACCTTCTTTACCCTGGCTGAAATGACATTCAGCGGCTGGCAATGTGGTGCCAAAAACCCGGCTATCTGGATTTTTCGTGTACTGAAAAAGAATGGCCAACTGCCGGAAAAAGACGCAATCCGTCATCTGAAAAGCCTGACCGATAACCGCTACATCCCTTACGGCAGTGCGCTCTGATCAGGTCGGAGAAAACCACACAGCGCCTGGCGTAACTCATCCAGGCGTATTGGTTTGGATAAATAACCGTTCATACCAGCCTGCATGCAAGCCACTTTCTGCTCAGCCATGACATCCGCAGATAAAGCAATAACAGGGATCTGTTGCTGAGCACTGCTGCGGATCTGACGTGTGGCTTCGAGGCCATCCATCACCGGCATATGACAGTCCATAAGCACCAGATCAAATTGTTTTTTCTGATACAGATCCACCGCCTCCTGCCCATTGCACGCAACGGTGACCTCACAACCCAGGCGTACCAACATTTGCGTCGCCACTTTCTGATTCACCAGATTATCTTCTGCCAGCAATATGCGGATGCCTTTAAGCTCATTACCAGCCGTTAAATGCTCTCCTGCCCGGCGGCCAAAACGGGTAATCAACTGGCCTTGATTGGCCCCATCAAGCAAACGCAACAGCAATTGCTGCAAATGTTCCTGACTGATTGGCCAATCCCAGAAAGCCTTAACCCCCAGAGCCAGCCATTCAGCTTCCGGAACCGTGACACTATCCGTGGTGGTCAACGCCAGGCGGGTATGAGTGTTCGACAAACGCTCCCGCAGTTGCTGCTGATCACGGCTGAATAAACTGTACGGCACCACCAGAATATCCGGCTGGCTGACCTGCAGCGCATCAAACATATCCTGGGCAATGGAAAACTCCCGGATAGACAAGCCCAGACGACGCACAACCGAGACCAGCAGAGCACGGTTGATCTGCACATCATCGCAAACCCAGATATCAGCAGAACGATTACCTGTTGACGCCTCTGCCATACCTGCCGGCAGGTCACAGGCGGCAACGGTCAGATTCAGATCCAGCCAGAAATTCGACCCCAGTCCTGGTGAGCTGATCACGCCGACTTTGCCGTGCATCAGAGCGGCCAGCCGACGACAAATACTCAACCCCAGACCCGTTCCGCCCACCAATGTGGATAAACGCCCGTGCGCAACGCTGTATTCATCGAATAAATGCATCGCCCGGTCAGCAGCGATACCAATGCCCGAATCTTCCACCGAAAAACGCAACTGCACCTGACTGAACTGACGCCGGATAACCACCAGCCGCAACAGAACATGCCCTTCTTCGGTAAACTTCAGCGCGTTGGTCAGGTAGTTCATCAGAATCTGGCGGATTCTTACCGCATCACCAATCAGATATTGGGGGACAGCATCTTCGACAAAAAACTGCAGACTAAGATGTTTTTCCCGCGCCTTGGCGCTCATCATCGCGACCAGACTGTCGATCATCTCGCGGATATTGAAGTTTTCTTCTTCAATAGTGAGTTTATCGGCGTCGATTTTGGAAATATCGAGAATATCGTTAACGATGGTCAGCAGATGTTCAGACGATGACTGAATAATGCGTACAAAACCCATCTGTTCAGACGTTAAAGGCGTTTGCTCAAGCAGAGACACCATCCCCAGCAGCCCGGTCATCGGCGTGCGGATTTCATGACTCATACTGGCCAGAAAGCGGCTTTTGGCAATGTTGGCTTCTTCCGCTTGCTCTTTTTCGGTGGTCAGAAGATCACGTGCGAGCTTCTGTTCGGTAATATCAGTGCTGATCACCAATAAACTCTGCAGTTCACACGAAACCATCACCGGAATTAACTGATTTTTCAGATAACTGATGCGGTTATTCTGATCCCGCAGAGTAATTTCATAACTTTGAGGCGTGTGATCTCTGAATGCAGAGTGCAGGCACTGCAGGAAGCTGTCTACCTGGTCTGCTGGCAGAAAATCCACCGAGGGTTGCCCGACAACATCGTCCATGACAAAACCACTGAGCAAGTGGTTTACATCCAGAATACGACCATCACGATCAAGTTCGGTGATAACGTCAGGCAGGTGCTGCCAGAGAATACGAAAACGTTGCGCGGCGGCGAGATTTTGCTCTAACTCACGCCTGAGTCTCCAGCAACAACTGGCCAGCCAGAGCAGCAGCAGAACCAGTAGCAGCGTCAGTCCGAGTAACGCAGAAAACGTCATAGCTCCCTCTCCGGGAAGGTCTCAATCCATAGTGACCTTGGCTGTTTATTACGACTAAGCGGCGGCGTCACCCGTCAGAAATGCCAACAGAGCCTGCTGATCTTTCGGCCACAGATAACTCAGCCAGCCATCCCGTGAAGGTTTTTCCGGTTCGTGACGACTGATGAGCAAGTACAGCGTTTCACGGGCTTCGGTATCGCGCATCAGGCGGGAAACAGACTCCTGTGCTGCGACAGAATTCACCGCAATCGCTCCCGGTTGATGCTCGGCAATCAAAAAACCAAACTGTATCGGGTCAGTGGTTACCAGCGGTTCCCAACCTGCCCGACGCACAAATGAAGCAACATCGGCGGAGAAATCTTCCGCATCAGCCAACAACACCAGCGTTCTTACACCCAGCGATAAATCGCCGGGAACCGGCATATTGTTCTCCTGCAGAAACGTAATAAAACTGCTGACCGGAATACGATTGTCTCCGCGCCCCGGCAGCTTGTAAGCATCCAGGTGACCGCGTTCGATCCAGCGAATGACTGTGCGGAAATTCACGCCGCAGTATTTCGCCACCTCGCCGGTTGTTAAGGCTTGTTTTTCCCTCACAGCATTATCTCAAGTTGGCAACTACACTGTTTCCAGTATAGATAGCCTTTCACCAATGCAAGGAGAAATGAGCAAATTGCGACATCCTTGCCTTACCAGCCATGACAACGCTGTACATAAAGCGCACCCGGAATGCTACATTGGATTTATTGAGAACAACCTCAGAACCACGATAAACCGCCAGGAGGTGAAGGATGCAAAGGAACGTTTTACTGGTCGACGATGAAGCCGGAATTATTCAGGCTATCCGGCGTATGTTGCGGGCCGAACCGTTCCATATTCTCGAAGCCAGTAGCGGTGACGAAGCGCTCGCCATACTGCAGCGCCATGATGTTGAACTGATGATCACCGATTATAAGATGCCGGGGATGGACGGCCTTACGCTGTGTCAGAAAGCGCGTGAAGTCTCTCCTGCAACCTACCGTCTGCTGCTATCCGGACAAGTTGACTACAGTGCCCTGCGCCGCGCCTGGCAGAATGGCGACGTCCATCGTTTTGTCGCGAAACCCTGGGATAACCTGTTACTTGGCATGGATATCAAAGAAGGTCTGAAACAACACGATCTGCTTAAAAATCTGCAACAGGTCAGCCAGGCCGTACAGTCCGAACAAGCGATATTATTGACTGACAGTAACTGGATCGTGCGCATGGCCAGCCCTTTGCTGTGTGAAGCCTTGCAATGTGAAGAACAGGATCTCCTGGGCGTAAACCTGTTTGCCAGTGCCCTGTCATCCATGCCGGTGACATTAGAAACCGATGTGACCCGTCAGGTAGAACAGCAACAAACCTGGCTGGGCTATTTCAACCTCACCGGCCCGCAACAGCTGAGCCTGCCCGCCTGGATGGCGATTACCCCACTGGGCAACCAATACCGGTTGTGTTCGTGTAACTTTGTTGCCACGGAACAATCACCACAACGCGATCTTAAAGATGAGATGCAGCGCTATTCCGGTGAGCACCACCTGCAGCGTCTGCAACAGGCCGCCGGAGTTGCCCGCGCAGAGCCGCAATTGATGGTGGTTGCATTGCCCGCTGAAGAGGTCAACCACAAAGATCTGTCTTCGATCTGCTATGAACGTCTGCAGGCAGCAACCGACGATCTTTATGAGATCTATTCGCCACAACCTCATACCTTTCTGATTCTGCTGCCCGCTTCCGTCTCAACAGAACAAATTGAGCGCCTGAGTCAGAATATCCGCCAGGACTTCAATGAGACCGTCAGTTTTCAGGGGCAGCCAACGCGGCTGCAACCGCAAATCAGCATCGAACAAAAACCTGCCTCAATTGCCCATTGGGATGACTGGCTACGCCGGCGTCTGGGTCTGCCTGTCAGCAGCAACAAAGAACAGCCACGCGAAGTTTCCGCCACTCCGGTCGCAGATCAGGAAACCAAAGCCAGTGAATACAGCGCGTTACCGGTATTTGACCAACAGGGCACACTCACGGCCCTGCAGGCGCCCCATGCCAGTGCCTACGATGAAGCCGGATGGCAAGCCTGGTTCAACGCTATCGGTCATACCTGGCGGCAGCATTTTGACCACGAACTGAATATTGTCATGCCCGCTGCAGAGCAACCGATCAGCGCCATCAGAACCTTTGTCAAAGCTCTGACTGACGCCCGTCAGAGTATGCCGGTGCAGTGCCGTATTATTCTCGGTGAAGATTGTATTCTCAGTCAGGATGAAGCGGACCTGAACTGGCGCGATGAATTGCGGGCGCAAGAGTGCCAGCTGTTTATTGCCAACTTCGGCCGCAGCTTCCTCAACCCCCGGCAGATCTTGTCGTTACCGATTCAGGGCGTCAGTCTGGCGCCGGAATTCCTGATTCACATGCGCAACAGCAAATCACTGCCGCAAAGCCGGCGTCTGCTGCAACGTATCCATGATCACGGCCTGATTATCTATGCTCCGGGCATGGACAATACGGAAGCCCTGGCTTCGGCTCACCAGAGCAATGTCGACTGGCTGTCAGGGGCGGTGCTGTCACGGGAACTGAACGCCGATCAGCTGCAGTGGTTCTCGCCCACGGCAGAACTGGGCTGAGTTATTCGGCCGGCAGTTAGGGTATGATAGGCTCCTGCTAAAAGGAGCCCGTTGTGAATAAAGATCAAGCCTACCACCAGATTGCCCTCGCCTGCCTTAAAGCCCTGCGTACCCCCGCCGGGGCCAGCGCCGAAGACCCGATCAAAGAGCTGTATTCTGTTATCGATAATGCCTTCGACAGTCAGTTTGCACTGCTGGTTGCGGAACTCGAAGACAGCAAACACCGTCTCAACCTGATTCAGCAGCTGGATCCGCAACGCCATACCCTGGCGGATGCGCAAGCCATCATTCAACACAACGGAACTGCACACTAGGGAGCAGGCATGTTATCGCCACGTTATTGGACCTTCTCACTCATCGTACTGGGCGCAATCGTATTTTCTATGATTAAGTTTTCCGCCGGATCCGAATTGATCGTCAGCCCCGCTGACACCTTCAAATACCGTTACCTGACACTGGATAACGGCATGAAGGTGTTGCTGGTGAATACACCGGATGCCGACAAAGCCGCCGCCGCGGTGAGCGTCGATGCAGGCAGTGGCGATGATCCCAAAGGACGCGAAGGCCTGGCCCACTTCCTGGAGCACATGCTGTTTCTGGGAACAGAGCCTTATCCCGAAGCCGGTGAATATCAGGCTTATATCAGCCGTCACGGCGGCAGCCATAACGCCTTTACCGCACACAGCCAGACCACGTATTTTTTCGATATCGATAACAAAGCTTTCAGCGGCGCACTGGATCGTTTTGCGCCGTTCTTTATTTCACCGACCTTCGATGAAGCCTACGTTGATCGTGAAAAAAATGCCGTGCATGCCGAGTACAGCTCCAAGCTGAAAGATGATTTCCGCCGTATTTACTCGGCCGAAAAGCAAGCGATGAACCCAGACCATCCCTACGCATCATTTGCCACCGGCAACCTCGACACCCTGTCCGACCGTCCTGACAGCAAAACCCGCGATGACTTACTGGCGTTTTACAACAATCACTACTCTGCTGACCGTATGACGCTGGTTCTGGCCAGTAAAGACGATCTTGATCAGCTGGAAAGCTGGGCCAAGAGTCATTTTTCTGCGGTGCCCAAACGTCAGACCGCTGCTCACGTGGCTAATCCGCCATTGTTTATTCCGGGCCAGTTGCCGCTGGATATGAACATTGAACCGGTGAAAGAAATCCGCCGTCTGCAGTTCACCTTCCCGATGCCGGAAACACAGTCGCTGTACAGCTATAAGCCCGTACAGATTCTGTCGAACCTGATTGGCCACGAAGGCGAAGGCAGTCTGCTGGCACTGCTGAAAGAAAAAGGCTGGGCCGAAGGCCTGAGCGCCGGACGCTCACTCAGCACTCAGGATGAAACCACCCTGGTGGTACAGATTCAGCTGACCAAACTGGGCCTGCTGTATACCGAGAACATCACCCAGGCGCTGATGCACTACATTGATCTGCTGAAACAACAGCCGCTGCCGCAATATCTGCTGACCGAACAGCAGCAACTGAGCGATCTGTCGTTCCAATTCCAGGAACAGAGCCGCATCAGCGATTACGTCGTACGCCTGAGCAGCAATATGCTGGTCTATCCGGCACAGGACATCATCTACGGCGATTACCGCTGGCAGCCAATCAGCCAGCAACAGCTGCAGCCTTATCTGGATGCACTGTCGGCCAACAACATGTTACGCACGCTGATTGCACCCAAAATCGCTACCGAAACCATTGATCCATGGTATGGCACCGCCATCCGCATTCGCCCCGGCGATTACCGCGCGGATGCAGTAAGCACCGAGGGTCTGGATAAACTCACTCTGCCAGCACCCAACCCGTTTATTCCGACCGACTTTACCCTGCACGCCGACGCGCCTCAGGCAACGCCGGAAGCACTGATCGACGAACCTGGCCGTTTGCTGTGGTACTACCCGGAGCATGAGTTTGCCATGCCCAAAGCCCGGGTTCTGATTCAGTTGCAGCAAGCCAGCGTACAAAACTCTGCCCGCCAGCGGGTATTGGCACAGCTGTACAGCCGCACGGTTAACGAAGCCCTGAATACCTACAGCTACCCTGCCTACCTGGCGGGCCTGACGTACAACCTCAGCGCATCCGGCCGTGGTCTGGAGCTGTCTTTGGGCGGTTATCAGCACAAGCTGCCGGAATTGCTGAAGCGCGTTCTCAGCGAAATGAACAGCATCAACCTGAGTGAAGAAGACTTCGGCCGCTACCAAGCCTCGCTGCAGCGCACTCTGGAAAATCAGCTGAAAAACAAGCCGTTTGAACGCGAACTGGCCGTGCTGAAAAACTGGTTATACGAACCCAGCTTCGATCAGACCGAATTACTGGCCGCACTGGCGGAGGTCAGCCGAGACGATGTGCAGCAGTACGCCGCAACCTTCCGCAATGAGCTGGCCGTGCAGATGTACGTCCATGGGCAACTGAGCAAAGCTCAGGCACAGGATCTGGCTGCCATTGTTGATGCCCAGTATCCGGCCAAAGCCACGCAGGTGGCATTGCCGCAATTACTGCGTATACCGGAAGGTCAGTATCAGAAAAACCTGACACTGGATCATCAGGATACGGCCATCGTACTCTATGTTCAGGGTCAGGAAGGCAGCGATAAGAACCGCGCCCGCTACGCCCTGCTCGGCCAGATTCTGAGTGCACCGTATTACCAGACCATGCGTACCGAGCAGCAGCTGGGCTATATCGTGTTCGCTACACCGTTCCCGCAGCAAACCATTCCCGGTCTGGCGTTTATCGTGCAGTCACCGGAAGCCTCACCACAGGCCATTATCGACAGCAGCCTGAACTTCTTCAGTAGCTTCGAGCAGCAACTGGCCAATATGTCGGAGGAAGAGTTCAACTCTTACCGTCAGGGGCTGAGTTCATTATTGCTTGAAAAACCTAAGAATATGGCCGAAAAAGTGGTTCGTTTCTGGCGCGACATTGAAGTTCGTCGTTATAGTTTCGACACCAGTGAAGCCATTGCTGCGGAGGTGAAAACCCTCTCCCAGGATGATATCCGGGCATTATTCCAGAACGCCATTCTGGAGCGGGACAAGCCTTGGTTATTACTGACCCAGGGCGGCAAAGTGCAGGACTGGCCGGCACTCGATACCCTGAAGCGTGACAGCTTGCCACGCTTCGAACGGCCACAGCCGGAACAGGCTGCGCAGTAAGCATCAGCCTGAGGACTGTAAAGCCCGTCCGTAAAAAGCCCGCTATGATCTGTGATCATGGCGGGCTTTTTTATGTCTGGCGTACTTTACCCTTTACCTGTCAGACGATAATCGCGAGTCTGACGCACTGATTCTTTTTACTGAGTAAACTGCATGATTAAGAATGCCTTTATTACTGGTGCCGCCTCCGGCATTGGCCGGGCAACGGCCGAAACCCTGTATGCCCAGGGCTGGGACCTGGGTCTGGCCGACATTAACGAACAGGCATTAAAAGAAATGACCCTGGGCTGGGATGAGCAGCGTGTGCACTGCTATCGCCTTGATGTTACGCAGCCAGACCAGTGCGCCGCCGTTATCGGTGCTTATGCAGAGCAGCATGACAAACAGCTGCGCCTGCTGTTCAACTCCGCCGGCATTCTGCAGATTGACCGTTTTGAAGACGTCAGCAGCCAGTGCCACCAGCAGATTTTCGATATCAACGTGATGGGCACTATCCACTGCTGTCAGGCAGCCTTCCCCTACCTGCGTCATACCAGCGGCGCTCAGGTGATCAATATGAGTTCTGCCTCGGCGACCTATGGCATTCCGCGGCTGGCCAGTTATTCCGCCTCCAAATTTGCCATCAGCGGCCTGACAGAAGCGCTGGAGCTGGAATGGGAAGAGTACGGCATCCGCGTCTGCGATGTGATGCCGCCTTTTGTCAGCACACCAATGCTGAATGAACAGGCCTCCGGCGCCCCGGTGCTGGATAAACTCGGTGTGCATCTGAACGCCGAGGATGTCGCCCGGACCATTCTGCAGCAGATAGAACAACCTAAGACCCACCGCGCCGTCAGTCTGCAATTTGCCCTGACCTACGCCGCCAGCCAGCTGCTGCCACGGGCGGTTACCCGCGCCATTATCCGCTTTCTGAATAAAGGCTGAGTCGCCGCTGCGCCCGGAATTTCCGGGCACGTTTATTCCAGCGTATTTATTCCGGCCGCGGCAGATTAAACAACTCACCCAGCGCGGCATATTCACTGCCACCCAGACGCGCCAGCGGGTTCAGTTCCGCAGCCCCGACCTGCAGGCGCGGCTCTTTGCTGAGCACAATATCGTCCGCCAGATACGCCGCCTCGGCCTGTAAAAACAGCACATGCTGCCCACCCGGTCCGACATCCACCTGCTGTTGCAGAGTACAGGCAAAAGCAACCGGCGCCTGACTGAGGCGCGGCAGTTCTGAACCCGCAAAAGCTTCCAGCGCCAGAGCAGAACGCTCGACCTCACTGTCGCCATAGGCCAGCGTGGCCGAGCTGGCGTTCAGTGCCTGTAATTGTTCAACCGATGCGATGTGCAGCACACAACGGCCATCACGGGCCAGATTGGTAAAGGTATCTTTTTCGTCGCCGCCGGGCTTTTTACCCACAGAAACCACAAAGGTGGGCGGGTTGGCACAGACCGGCGCGAAGAACGAAAACGGTGCCAGGTTATAGGATGAGCCATCGTCATTTGCGCTCAGAATCCAGGCGATCGGCCGCGGCAGAACGGTCTGAATCAGCAGGTGATAACTCTCAACAGGGTTAAGGTCGGCAAAACGTAATTCCATGATGACTCCGTTATTGATCGGATTTACAACCGGGTGAATTATTCCCGCCAGCGGCGTGAAATACCAGACAACGGATAAGCGATGACGATACACCAACGCTCAGCACTGCGCCGCAGGCGTCACTGAGGTAACATAGCGCTCTGCTTCCGGAGGCTTCTATGTTTTCTGTTAACCGTTATTTTCCCCTGCTGGCCATCGCCGTCAGCGCCCTCGCCTGGTATGAACCGCAGCCATTGCTGGGGCTGAAAGACGCCATTGTGCCGCTGCTGACCATCGTTATGTTCTGTATGGGCCTGACCCTGCGCTGGGCGGATTTTCGCCGCGTCTGGAATAAACCACAGCCTATCGCTCTGGGAGTGTTGCTGCAGTTTACTTTAATGCCATTGAT
This sequence comes from Thalassolituus pacificus, assembly GCF_025318105.1. Classification (NCBI taxonomy): domain Bacteria; kingdom Pseudomonadati; phylum Pseudomonadota; class Gammaproteobacteria; order Oceanospirillales; family Oceanospirillaceae; genus Thalassolituus; species Thalassolituus pacificus. Next base: position 132,437 of record NZ_JAOANI010000009.1, on the reverse strand, counting down.
CGCCTGGCTGTTGGTACAGCTGCTGCAACTGCCGCCAGAGCTGGCGATTGGCCTGATCATTGTCGGCGCCTGTGCCGGCGGCACCGCCTCCAACGTGATGACCTATCTGGCCGGCGGCGATGTGGCGCTGTCGGTCAGCATGACGCTGATCTCCACCCTGTGGGGCGTGGTGCTGACGCCATGGCTGGTTGCCTTTTATTCGTCCGCTGAAATTGCCGTGGATACCCAGGCGATGATCATCAGTATCGCTCAGATTGTGCTGCTGCCGATTGCCGGTGGCCTGTTGTGCAACCGTTTTCTTCCCCAGGTCGGACGCAGCCTGAACAGCCACCTGCCGGATATTGCCAGTGCCTTTATTCTCGCCATTATTGCCATCATCGTTGCCCTGAATGCTGACGAGATTGCCACCATGGGAGCACTCGCCGTTGTGGCGGTGATGCTGCATAACCTGCTGGGTCTGGCCGCGGCATATGGCATCGCGCGCTGGAATGGTCATACCGAAGTGGAAGCACGCACCATTGCGCTGGAAGTCGGGATGCAGAATTCCGGCCTGGGCGTCGCGCTCGCACTGAAATTTTATGGCCCGATGGCCGCCCTGCCCGGCGCACTGTTCAGCGTCTGGCACAACATCAGCGGTTCTCTGCTGGCCGCTTTCTGGAAGTGGCAGACCAATAAAAAAATCCGCAATCTGAGCCAGCAGAAGGCGGTTAAGGAGCATCTGTGAAATTATTAACCACACTCTGCACCAGCAGCCTGCTGCTGTTCAGTCTTGCCGCACAGGCCTATGAGGTACGCCTCACGGAACAGCAACTGCAGCAACAATTAAACAGCCAGATGCCTCTGAGCCAAAGTCAGGGCATGGTGACGTTAACGCTGAGTCATCCAAAGCTTGATCTGCTGCCCAGCGGTAACCGTCTGAGCCTGCAAACCAACGCGCTGATTGTCACCAGCATTGGTCTGCAAAGCAGCGGTCAGCTGACCGTAGAAGGAAAAATCCGCTACGACAAAGCCAGCTACAGCTTTTTTATTGAAGAGCCGGTTATCCGCCAACTCGACATTGATGGCCTGGCTCCGGGTCTGCAGCCGCAGCTGATATCTATGGCACAAAAAGCACTGACACCAGCCTTAACCGGACAGCCGGTGCACACCCTCAGCGATCAGGACGTTACCCAGGCAATGGCACGTATGATGCTAAAATCGCTGACCATTACAGAAACCGAAGTCGTACTGGTGATGAGTCCGTTCTGATCTGACCCGGTCTATCTGAGCGGACACAAAAAAACCGGCGTCATTGCCGGTTTTTCATGCTGTGGTAGCCACGATATTTTTCAGATTTTTGCGTTTCGCCCTTAAAGCCAAAACAGATAATCGCCGCTTAGAAAAGCGTGAGTCCGCTACGCGTTATATTTTTATAAAAATGAAGAATAGAAATTGTCCAACTGACAGCAGCACAGAATCTTTAATGCATAGCTACTCTGATACTGTTTACCAGATTTCGATTTCCTCCATTACCGGTTTACGCGCGTTCATTTCAATCTGCACCAGATCGTGAAGCTCGCTCAGTTCGGTTTCATTCAGCTGGCGTAAATTCAGCGTCTTGAACACCCGCTGTTCGATCAGATGACGCTCATAACAGGATTCGTGTGCAATGCCGATACCGGAAACCGTTATCGGCTTTCCGGCTAATGCCGACTGATGGCAAAACTCACACTTCATGAAGAATCTATTCCCGTAAAAAATTAGTGGTGATTCTATCCCTACATTAAAGAAGAGGATCAACAGAAATGTTATCAGTCCTGATGAGTTTCGTAATTGCTGTGTAATAAAATCACGGGCGTGAGTACAGAAAATAACACCTCACCGCTCAGCCTTTTTTGAAGAGACTGTCAGTAGGTAAAAATACCGATATAAAACGTAGATTCCGTAATTTCTCGCTACCTCAGCCGCTCATTCGATATGGAAAATCAACACTGAGATTCCTCATACTCTCAGATACCACAGCAATTCAGACTCAGCGGCAGCCCCGGCCATAACGGGATTGCCGCTGAATATTTTTTCACCATAAATGGAATATTAAAACTGCATTTTCCAGCGTTGCTGCGCCCCCTGATGACGTGACCAGAGCCCCACATCAGAGCTGTCCTCAGTGCTATAGGCATCCAGGGCATAAGCAGCCGATGAGCGCGGAATCAGCTGATAACCCTGAGCATCCGGCTGAAGGTTCCAGCGCAGGTTATCGCTGTTCACACAGTCCCAGATCACAGCTTTACCGTTATCACGTAACTGGCCTCCATGATCCAAACATTTATTGCCGAGTGCCGATTTCAGATAGCCGGTATTTTTATCGTAAAACCAGCGCTGGGCATTGCTGCCGTTACAATGATAAGACTGCACATTGGTGCCGTTCCAGCTGCGTGCCCCGGCAACATCCAGACATAACCCCGAGCGGGCATTAATCAGCGAAAAACCGTTGGCCGCAGTTCCTTTGTCAGCGCTATAACCGGAATGGGTCATGCTGCCGGTGAGGTACACCGGGCTTTTTCCCTGCGCTAACTGATAGTGGATTCCCGCCTGTAAATCCGCCAGTTCTCCGCTACTGAGTCCGGCATCGCCATTAATTAATAACGCAAAATGCAGGCTGTCAGAATCCTCATCGGCGCTGACATCATCCCACACCAATACCCGCTGACCGCTATCAGCACCACGGTCAGACATCAAAACCACTTCATTCGCCTGCTGTGTCGGCACTCCTGATAATGTTTCGGGCAGGAAAATAGCGGCATCGGTAATCACCGTCAGTTGCTCTTTGGCTAAATGCCGTGGCCAGTAAATTTCCGTCGGCGCATCGCTTAAACGTCCGCGCCAGGCAGCAAAAGAAAATTCGGTATTACGCAGAAATTCACGTTCAGAAAATAACGGCGGTAAGGAAACACGGATACTGTGGTAGTTCATCCGCTCACCGGCACGATCCGGCACGATCCGGCACCCGGCCTTCATAGCTGAAATGCAGAAGCTCGCCCTGCAACGCCCGCGGATAAGCCCGCTGTACCAGTTCGGCATTAATATTGTAGTTCTGGCCATAGTCACGGATGACGGAAAAATTCTCGCCATTCCAGGCATCATCTTCTGTCAGTACCCGCTGAGGATTACCATTCTGTAATTCCATATGGTTGTCATAATAATAATCCCACTGCCATTGGGTACCACTGACCAGCGGTGTGTAAAAATCGACATAGCGGTCTTTACCGGAAACGCGGTCGGAGCTTTCCATGCCCTGATAGGTGGCATTCACCACCCGCTCGGTATCAGTATGCCCCCAGCCATCCAGCCACATGCCGAACTCTGATAAAAACGGCGTAATATTCAGATAGCGGGCTTCATCGCGGATCTGGTCAATATTGGCAAAATAGCTGCCATTACGCGCCACGGTTAAATCATTAACGCCCATACGGGCCTGATCATAAAAATGGCTGTTAAACACAAAGCCATCACCGGGCTGATAAGTTAAGTGGTGGCCGCCGGTTGCCGGTGCCACAGCTCCGGCAATGGAACTCCAGAACACCATAGGCTCAGCAAACACCGGCGTATTATTCCAGCCGCGCTGATCCATTTCCGCACGCACACGCTGATAAAATGGCCACAAAACCTCATTATCCCAGTCGGCATAACTCATATTACCAATACCACCGTCGAAGGGCTCATTGATCGGGTCCACACCAATGACCATGGCTCGCTGTGTCGGCGTTAAATGCGCCTGTAAGTAACTCAGCATTTCACCCAGTTGCCAGACAAACTGGCTCTGAACAAAATCCAGCTGTGTCATCAGAGAAGAGTGAGTGGCAGCATCACGCAGCATAAACTGCTGGCGACTTCCCACCACCTGGCTGGCTGCCAGACACTCCGCCAACTGCACATTGCCATTGTTCAGGCTCAAACATTTGTTCAGATCCAGTACGCTATGTAGCCGGCCATGCACGTCGGGCATAAACTGCTGCGCACGGCTGCCATTGCATTGATACACCTGAATATCCGTACCCGCTGCGGTTTTGGCACCCGCTACATCCAGACACTGCTCCGTATCGGCAAGACTGCGTAAGGTGCCATCCTGCCGATAATGCCAGCGCTGATTAGCACCGCCATGGCAGCTCCAGCCGCCAACGGTAACCGAATTCCCGGCCTGACCACCGCGGATATCCACACACTGCTGCGATGCCGGTAAATAAAGTTCAATATCGGCTAAATCTTTATTCAAAGCCCAGTGATCAGCCCAGAAGCCACGGATAGCATTACGCACAGCAGAATCAGAAAGTTTGTGTGCCGACCAGGTCAGCTGACAAGGCAGACCACAGTCATCCTTGCCATAAGCATCACTCACTGCCCAGCGCGGGGCACCATTACCGGTAGCTGCAGAATCTGCGGTGAAGGTATGGCGACTGTACAGATCCGAGTGATAATCCAGCAGCACATACAATCCGAGGTCCGCTGCGATGGCAATCTGCTGGCTGATCGCTGCCAGATAACCTTCATCCACCTGCCCCGGCTGCGGTTGCACACCTTCCCAGGCCAGAGTGTAGCGAATCAGGTTGGCGCCGGTTTTTTCCTTCAGCAAACTCAGACTGGCCTGCGCATCCTCATTGTTTTTAAAGGCTTTAAAGCCCGATTCTGCCAGCTTCACTTCACCCGATACGTTGAAACCACGGAATCCAAGCTCGCGGCCAGAAGTTCCGGCAAACACTTTATCCTGCTGAGCAGCAACGGTTTTTTCTCTGATAAGAACTTCATCTGCAGCAGGAATACTGTGTAAGGCAACAGCCTGCAACGGCAGCAGTGTCAGCACCGAAAAGATACAAGAAGCAGCACGCCGGTAGCGGCTATCGTGAGAAACAATCGACATGGTAAGGCCCCGTTATTTATTTTTATGGTACGTTCGTATTAAATTAACAGGAATATATCCGCCATCTATGGGACTTGCCATGCCAATGGCTGTAGCGGAAATACTGTTTGCAGCCAAAACCTGTCAGACAGCGCACACCGCTGGCGCCCTGCAGCAGTTGTTCTAGTCTTCTGTCATAGCTATATAAAGGTTAACCCCCATGGTTATTGACAACTTCAGTATTAAAAGCAAACACGGCATGATTCTGGTGCTGGTCATTCTCGGCCTGATTATTACATCGGCCTTAAGTGTTCAGCAGTTCACGCGCCTTGGTGAGCTGTCTGATGTTCTGTATCAACAGCAAACACTCAGTGGTGATATTCTGCTGCTGCGCCGCAATGAAAAAGATTTTCTGGCACGCAAGGATATGAAGTATGTTGAGCAATTCAGCACTGTCGCAGATAAAACCCAGAATGACATCTCGGAGTTGAGCAGCCACATGCAGGGACTGGGCCTGAATACCACTCAGGTTCAGCAACTGAGCACTCAGGTGGATGGTTACCGCAAAATATTTGATGCCCTTGCCACCGCACAGCAGGAAATCGGTCTGGATCACAAAAGCGGTCTGTATGGCGGCCTGCGCAAAGCCGTACACGATATCGAAACCTCGGCCAAATCCTCTGACGACTACGAGTTGCTTTATTACATGCTGATGCTGCGCCGCCATGAAAAGGATTTTATGTTACGCAGTGATCCATCTTATATGGAAAAATTCAAAGCCGGGATTAATGATTTCAGCCTGGCGCTGGAGCGCAGCAGTCTGGCCGGTAGCAGTAAGGTACAGCAGGAGCTGAAAGCCTATCAGGATCAGTTCACCGCACTCTTTAAAAAAGAACAGGCCATGGGCCTGAACGAAAAAGAAGGCCTGCGCGGTGATATGCGTACCACCATCCATAAAACAGAAAGCATTTTTGATGAGCTGACGGTTTACATCAGCAACGAAATGGAAACCATGACTCAGCGGGTATACACAACCCTCACGCTGAGTATTCTGCTGACTTTTGCCATAGTCGCCACCCTGACCTTTCTGGTATCCCGTGCGATTTATCTGCCAGTACAAAATATTACCGGAAAAATTCAGCGCATTGCCCGTGATCTCGATTTAACCCAATTAATTGGCCACCGTTCCGGCGATGAAATTGGCATTTTATCTCATGCCTTTGACGCTTTAATTGCCACACTGCGCGAAACCGTCGAGCAGGTAAAATCCGGTGCAACCGAAGTGGCCTCCGCATCGGAAGAAATGTCAGCCATTACCCGTGAAGTCGGTGATGCCAGCAGCCAGCAACAGGAAGAAGTTGCCCAGGCAGTAACCGCGATGACCGAGATGACTTCGACTATTCAGAATATTGCCGGTAATGCCAATCAGGCCGCCAGTGCCGTGAATGAAGTTCACCGTGAAGTCAGCCGTGGTAAGAATATTTCTGATGAAGCCCGCCACGAAATTGAAACCCTGAACGGCGAAATTCTGGAAGCCACCAAAGCCATCGAAAAACTGCAGAAAGACAGCGAAAGCATCGGCGCCATTCTGGGTGAAATCAGTGCCATTGCCGAACAGACGAATCTGCTGGCATTAAACGCCGCGATTGAAGCTGCACGGGCGGGTGAGCAGGGTCGTGGTTTTGCCGTGGTCGCCGATGAAGTACGGACGCTGGCCAGCCGCACTCAGGAATCCACCGAATCTATCCGTGCCACGATTAATGAATTTAACCGGGGAACAGCCGAAGTGGTGAATACCGTGCTGAAATCCCGTGACCGTGCAGAAACCGGGATTGCGCGCGTCAGCGAAGCCAGTGATGCCCTGCAGGTCATCTACAACAACATCAGCAGCATTAATGATCTGAATACCCAAATTGCGACCGCAGCCGAAGAGCAAAGCTACGCCGCCGAAGAAATTAACCGTAACGTCGTACGCGTGAATGAACTGGCCAGCACCAGTCATGAACAGGCATCTCAGGCAGCATTAGCCAGTGCTGCACTGGCCGAGCTGGCAGCACGTCTGAATCAAACGGTGGAGAAATTTGTCGTTAACTGATGACTCAACCCTATCCCGAGAGAAACAATAAAAAACCGGCACTGATCAGCCGGTTTTTTATTATCTGATATTCTTCAGATCATTAAGAGAGCCTGTTTAATTACCTCTAAACCAGCGTGTGTACAATCTGATCACGATAACCGGTGGTAATTTCAATAGTCCCTGCCCAGTCTTTATCCAGTTGAGGATCGCCACTGTCCATAATTAATGGCCGGCCATTCAGTGCACTGATTTTTGTTTTGGTCGAAATCAGGCGAATATTTTTCTTACCCAGAAGGCGCAGAGCATCCGGAGTGAACTGCTGATTACCCCGGCCAAAGATATGCCCCTGCCCGCCCATCACACTGACAATGGCCTGAGCCTGCGGATATTTCGCCAGTAGAGCAAGAATCTCATCTGCGGTTAAATCCGTACCGATCTGCTCACGGTTCAGTACCGCATCGACACCCAGCAGAGTATTCTCGAGCCCCAGTTCATCCATCACCGCTTGCGTGGTTTTTCCTGAGCCAACCAGATACAACACATCGTCATCCATATCGGCACAGATAAAGGCAGCAATATCGGCCAGCACCAGCTCTTCCACCTCAACGCCGCCCTGCTTTACTGCCTGCACAAAATGCCCGGTTTGGGGCACGCGCATTTCGCCGTAATGCCGCGCACGTACCTGATTATTGCGAAAAGCGTCTTCATCCAGATCACGCACCTCGGCTTCTTTAATATCCACCAGCCCGCCTTCGAGCAGGCTGCGTACCACTTCACCGGAGGCCGTCGGTGTAATGCCATACACTGCTGAATGAATTTTCACGCCGGCCGGAATACCGAGTACTGGCAGGGTATCGCCTACCACGGCACAGATATCACGCGCCGTACCATCGCCCCCGGCAAACAGCAGCAGATCAACGCCTTCATCCAGCATCGCTTGAGCTGCCAGACGGGTATGATCGGCACTGGTATTCACTTGCGGAATATCCGCATCGATTAAACGGTAAGAAAAGCCCAGCCCGGTTAATACATCGGCACCCATTTCACCGGGGCAGGTTAAAAAATAACAGCGCTCTTTTAACGCCGATAAAACATCCAGCGCCTGGCGGGTACGCAATGCGGCTTTACGCTCAGCACCACGTGCCATTGCTTCGGCAACAATATCAGCACCATCGCTGCCTTTAAGGCCAACGGCGCCACCGATACCGGCATAGGGATTAATAATAAGTCCAAGAGTTAACATCACGAGTATTCCGGCCTGATTGCGGGGCGATTATACCCCGCGGTTGCCACACTGCCAGTTCAGAACCAGTCGCTGAGTTTAATGCCGACGCCAATACGCTCCTGATAGCGGTTGTAATCAATCAGGCTTTCACCGTAACCATTAAAATACTGCACAAATCCTTTAATTTTACGGTTGAGCGGAAAGGTCCAGCCAACTTCAATGGCGCCACGGTTTTTATCCGGGTTGAGATTATTACGCAGCATCGTACTGATATTATGATTGCCCATCACATAGATATAAGTGAACTCACCGTTACCCATGTAATCGTCAATATCCGGGTTATCATTATCGGCCGGATCAAAAGGATCAGCCTTGCTTTCTTCCGGCAAGCGCCACCAGATGCGGGTGGAATAGATTCCTGTCGACGATACCGATGCGACCTGGGCAATCACCCGGTTCCAGCTGCGTGACATTGAGCTGGTCTGACCGTTGGACTGGTGATTAATCGCCAGCGAAAAATAATCGACCCACTTGTTTTGCGGCTGCCAGGAAAATATCAGCTCCGGCTCGTGGTTGGTTTCGCGAAACGGACGGGAAATATCGCTGTTATACGCCTGCCAGAATGAACGGTTGGTATAGGCCACATCAACACTGCTGAATTTGCCCAGCAGACCTTCTGACAAACGGTATTTAATACTGAGCTGAAACACCGCCTCAAGATGGTCATTACCGGCTTCGCGTTCCGCATCAGGGTCTCCGGTGTAATGTTGCAAAACCCGGTTCTGCTCCCGATCACTGGGGCGGCTCTGATACGACAAAGGCAGCACATAATTAGGCCGGTGTGGCAGCATGACGTAAGGACTGTCGGATGCGAGGCGCTCGATCTGAATTTTTTCGACCATTTGTGGCAGGTTGTCGCGCAGGGCTGGCTTAAACTCATCATCCGCAATCATATCAACCGGCTGCTGTTTTGTTTTCAGCGGCCCGGTGGCGGGTAATAATTCATCCAGCACCGTCGGTTCGCTACCGGCCCCGGCATCAGGCTCACTTTCTTCGGCGTTAACCATAAAAGCAGGACACAACATCGAGACCAGAACTGAGACCAGTAGCGATACCTTTAACACCAGGACAGCAGGATTAAGCAGATTCATACGGATTCCATTGCCAGAGATTGCGCGGCCAATATAGCCGCGCCCTGAGCGAAGTGCGAGACCAGCCTCGGCCTATCCGGACATTTTCCCGTAAAACAGCGCAGACACTCTGTCCCCATACTGAAACGATGACTGCGCGAAGGCTTAAACCGTCATGCCGTCCGCTTCCAGATACGGTGTGCGGATGGCCTGATATTCATTTTTGCAGCCCGGACAAATGCGGATGTCTTTACTCAGAATGCGACTGTGCAGATGCAGCAACTGCTGCTTGCTTTCCCAGCAGTACGAGCAATAAGGCTGACCATAAGGGCGGCCATCCAGTGTTTTGTAATAGCCGTCGCCACGGCGGCGCAGGTTGCCTTTATAAACCAGCGCTTCATGCAGACGAATCAATTCGTCATCGCGCGCCTCGCACACTCCCTGCAGCAAAGACAGCTCCATTTTGCTGGAGGCAACCGCCGAAGTCAGTTCGGCCAGTAAACGCTTCAACTCTGTTTTATCCAACACATAACCGGCGTCGCGTATCTGCTTACCGACATCCTGAGCAAAGTTCAGGCTACGCAGCACATCTTCTACGGTACCTTGTCCGGGCATTGTCATTCTCCTGTCGTATGATCATTCAAATAACGCCGGAAATCCGACGATTCATTCAATTAATCTGAGACATTGCAGCTTCGGTGCCAGTTTTAACGGGTGTTGACTGCAACCGGTTATCGCTGCGCCGCCGGGTGCTGGGCCAACAGCACACAGAGCAGCACCAGAGCAATCGCAAAGGCCTGGCTGATATTCATCAGCTCGCCCATCAACAAGACCCCGGCCAGTACCGCCACCACCGGATTAATCAGGCCCATAAAGGCCAGCTTATCGACGGCAATCAGGGTAATGGCACGGAACCACAGGTAATAGCCCAACCCCATGCCAATCGGTCCGAGCCAGACCAGGGCCAACACGCCCCTGGTGTCCAATGACGGAAACGGTCGTCCCCAGAGCAGCATCAGTGCCAGCAACACAACACCCGCACTGAATAACTGCGCACTGGCCAATACCAGCGGTTTGATACCGCGCCCCAAAAGCGGCATAAGCAACACGCCCAGCGCCATGCAGAAGGCCGCCGCCAGAGCCAGCGCAACTCCTGTCCAGTCAGGTTCAGCCGGAGCCTGCCAGACCAAAAGCCCAACCCCCGCCATCCCGCCCACGGCGGCCAGCAATTGCAAAGGAGCCGGCAGCTTGCCCTGCAACGCCCGCAACAGCAGCAGCTGCAATGGCATACTGGCAGTCAGCGTCGCCGCCATGCCGCCAGGTAAACGCTGTATAGCGCCAAACAGCAGGACGGTAAAAATGCCGATATTCAGCGCACTGAGCACCACAATGTTCAGCCAATGCCGACGCCAGACCGTCAACGGCACCAGCCACACCATCATTACGCCAGGCACCACAATGCGCAGCGTCGCCAGCCAGAATGGATCAACCCCGGCCAGAAAAGCCTGCGTCACCGCGTACGTTGTTCCCCACAACAGAGGGGCGGCTACTGCCATCAGCCATAACGGCAAGCCAGCCGTTGCACCTGAACTGTTCGTTGTCATCCCACACCACCACTTATCTTCACATTAAGATATTTAAGACAAAGATATATTCTCCACGACCACGGGTCAAATATCTTTACGTTAAGATAATATCCGGGCAGACTTCTGCGTGATTGCAGCAGAGATAGGTAACGTTATGACGCAGGACCATGTGGATTTTATTGTCGCCCAGTGGCAGCAGGAGCGCCCGGATCTGGACATATGGCCGATGGAAGCCATTGGCCGGATATCCCGTCTGGCAAACCATATACGTCAGGAAATCAACGAGCTGCATAAGGAATTCGGACTAGCCGGTGGCGAGTTTGATGTGCTGGCCACCCTGCTGCGCAGCGGCCCGCCCTACCGCTTAACCCCCACGGTTTTGTTTAAATCCGCCATGCTGACCTCCGGTGCCATGACCAACCGCCTGAACCGGCTGGAAGAGCGCGGACTGATTGAACGACTGCCTGACCCCGATGACCGCCGCAGTTTATTAGTGCAACTGAGCAGCAGCGGACACGAGCTGATCAGTAACGCCGTTACCCGCCATGTGCAGTTGCAGGCACGTCTGCTCAAAGCATTAGAGCCTGAACAACAACAGCAACTGAACGATCTGCTGCGCCAGCTGCTGCTCAGTTTTGAGTACGCAGAGGAATAATCCCCGAATAAAAAAGCCCGCCCGTTCTGCGGCCTGCCGGGCCAAGATTCCGACAGGTTGCAGAACGGGCGGGCTTACCCGCTTGCCGTTATCACGGCGAATTTATTTGCAACAACGTCTTACTTTTCGACGAAAGCGCGCTCAATCACATAATGTCCCGGCTTACCGCCACGCGCTTCTTCAAAACCCATGTCATCGAGAATTCTGGTCAGGTCATCCAGCATGGCCGGGCTGCCGCAGAGCATAAAACGGTCAGTTTCCGGATTCAGATCCGCCAGACCAATATCACGGGTGAGCTTACCGCTGGTCAGCGCATCGGTTAAACGGCCATTGTTGCGGAACGGTTCACGGGTAACCGTTGGGTAATAAATCAGTTTTTTACGCACCACATCGCCAAAATACTCGTTATTTGGCAGCTCATCCTGAATACGCTGCTGATACGCCAGCTCGGATATCCAGCGCACGCCGTGGGTCAGAATCACATGGTCGTACTGCTCGTAAACATCCAGATCTTTGATGATGCTCATGAAAGGTGCCAACCCCGTGCCGGTGCTCAGCAGATAGAGGTTTTTTCCCGGCAGCAGGTTATCGGTAATCAGCGTGCCAACCGGCTTGGTACCCACCAGAATCTCATCGCCAACCTGCAGCTTTTGCAGATGTGAGGTCAGCGGGCCGTCCTGCACTTTAATGGAGAAAAATTCCATCTCTTCTTCATAGTTGGCGCTGGCAATACTGTAAGCGCGCAGCAGTGGTTTATCTTCCACTTCCAGACCAATCATTGTGAAATGACCATTCTTGAAACGCAGCCCCTGATTACGGGTGGTGGTAAAGCTGAACAGAGTTTCATTCCAGTGATGCACACTGGTAACAGTTTCGCGGATCAGATTGCTCATAATGGCTGGTTCCTGGCGGCCAATTTAACTTGTCAGGCAGAGTACCCCACGGCAGACTATCGGCAAATCAAGTTATCTGAATAACTTTATTCGGTTTTACCGAATAACACTCCACATGACTCACCGCCAGAGGCCGCCATGCGCTACACCCTGCGCCAACTGCAAGTGTTTATCGCCATCGCCCACCATCAGAACCTGACCCGTGCCGCAGACGAACTGGCGATGTCGCAAAGCGCAGCCAGCAGTGCTCTGAAAGACTTTGAGCATCAGTTTGCGGTGCAGCTGTTTGACCGTATTGGCAAGCGCCTGCAACTGAACGAGCAAGGCCGGCTGGTGCGGCCACGTGCCGAAGCGCTGCTGGCCCAGGCACAGGATTTTGAGCAGATTCTGCTGCGCCATGCTGAAGCCGGGCCACTGAATGTCGGCGCGACACTGTCCATCGGCAATTATCTGGCGGTGGGATTAATGGCGAAATACATGGCCGAACACCCGGATGCACCGGTACGGCTGGATGTGGCCAACACCCGCCAGATTGCCGATAAGGTGCTGAACTACGAGCTGGACATCGGCCTGATTGAAGGCGAACTGAATCACCCGGAACTGGAAATGATCCCCTGGCATAACGACGAACTGGCCGTATTCTGCCACCCGGATGACGAGCTGGCGCACAAGCAACAACAGCAGGGCCATATCGACGACAGCGACTTACTCGCCGCCCGCTGGATTCTGCGCGAAAGCGGCTCCGGTACCCGGCAGGCGTTTGACCGTGCCCTGCATGGCCTGCTGCCCGACCTCAACATCACCCTGGAGTTACAACACACCGAAGCCATCAAGCGCGCGGTGGAAGCGCGGCTCGGCATCGGCTGTTTGTCGCAGATTACTCTTACCGATGCTTTCCGCCGTGGCAGTCTGGTGCATTTAACCGCCCCGCAGCGCGACTTCAGCCGCCAGTTGTATATGATTGTGCACCGCCAGAAATACCGCAGCGCCGGTATTCAGGCCTGGATTGAACTGTGCCGTAACCATGCACTGAATCCCTGAAACATCGTTAACCATGCGTAAACCAAACCAATGAAACAACGCCAGATAAACTATCTCAACGGCTACAGCCCCGACCTGCAACGTCAGGCGGCCGAGCTGCTGGAAGCTGACCGCGTGGGTGCGCTGCTGCTGAAGAAATACCCGCACAGTCACGCTCTCAGCAATGAGCGCGCGCTGTACGACTACACCATTGATTTAAAAAACGATCATCTGCGCAGCTCTCCGCCGCTGAGCAAAGTGATTTATGACGACAAAATTCACGTCATTAATCACGCCCTCGGACTGCACACCTTTGTCTCGCGGGTGCAGGGCAACAAACTGAAAGCCAAGCACGAAATCCGTGTATCCACCCTGTTCCGTCAGGTGCCGGAAGCATTTTTACGCATGATTCTGGTACACGAACTGGCGCACCTGCGCGAGAAAGAACACAACAAAGCCTTCTACAAACTGTGCTGTTATATGGAGCCGGATTACCACCAGCTGGAATTCGACCTGCGCTTATACTTAAGCCACCGCGAACGTTTTGGCGACCTCTGGTAGCCCAATAACAACAGCAACCGGCTAAAACTAAAACAGGCAAAAGGACAAACCGATGAACGATCAGCAAGCGATGCAGGCCGCACTGGAAGAAGCACGTAAAGGACTGGCCGAAGGCGGCATCCCCATCGGCTCTGTGCTGGTCAAAGACGGGCAGATTATCGGCCGCGGCCATAACCGCCGGGTACAACAGAACAGCGTGGTATTACACGCCGAGATGGATTGTCTGGAAAACGCCGGACGCTTAACCGCCGCCGACTACCGCGACTGCACGCTCTACTCCACCCTGTCCCCCTGCGATATGTGCAGTGGCGCCGCGTTGCTGTATGGCATCCCGCGGGTGGTGATCGGCGAAAACGTTACCTTTATGGGCGCTGAAGCCCATATGCGCGAACGTGGCGTCAGCCTCACCGTACTCAATGATGCAGAATGCATTGAACTGATGCGCAGCTTTATTGCCGATCAGCCAACGCTGTGGAACGAAGATATCGGCGTCTGAGCGCGCGGCTGCTCAGGCCTGGTACCACATCCAGATCAGCCGCAGCGCCAGCAACGTCAATACCCAGCGGAACAGTGTGCGGAACAGTGCTTCCGGAATTTTGCCCATCAGCTTCAGACCGGCACGGGTACCCAGATAACCGGCCATCACCATCAGCAACAACAACGGTAGCCACTGGCTGAAAGCGAAACCGGCAAAACCAAAGACCACAACTTTTAATAGATGCTGCACACTCATACAGGTCGAAAAATTGGCCGTGTATTGCCAGCGGTCACCACTGCCACGCCCCAGCCAGGCTGACACCAGAGGCCCGGTAGCGCCAACCAGCATGGTCGCCAGTGTTGTCAGCCAGCCGCCCACAAACAGCCCCAGCGGCTGTTCACCCAGCCCAACCGGCGGCACTTTGCCCCAGCTCAGCCAGAGGATAAACAGGCCCACCAGCAGCGGAATAACACCCGGATCAATACGCTCATTCAGCCACCAAAGAGCCATCACAGTTAACACGACGGCCAGTAAAGCACCGGCTAAAAACCAACCGACCTTAGGCCATTGAGTATACCGCCGGGCCAGCCAGGCGCGGGAACCGTTAGAACCCAGCTGCACCATGCCGTGCAACGGAATCAGTGCCAGCGGCGGCACAATACCGGCCATTACCGTAATCAGAAATGCTCCGCCGCCCACACCCAGGGCCGCCGTCAGCAATGAGCCAAGAAAACTGCACAGCAATAAGGTCAGCAACGCCGGTACCGATAACCCGGCAAAGAGTACAGCCAGCAGGCTGCCATCCTCTCCTGCCGGCATTCAGCTCAGCCCCGGCGGTGCACGGAAATCCATCCCCGCCTGTTCCAGCAGCCGGGCAAATTCAATGGTCGTGCGGTCATCGTAGCGGCGCCCCAGAATCTGAATGCCAACCGGCAGGCCGGCGGCGGTCTGGCCCACAGGAGCACTGGTCGCAGGCAGCCCCATCAGCGTGGCCGGTGCAATCCACATAAACATATCGGAGTAGTTACGCCGCTCGCCATTTACATCCAGTTTGCGCACCTGAATCGGAACATCCTGTAAATGACGGAAGGCCGCGGTCATTGCCACCGGTGTCAGCACCACATCGTAGTCGTCAAACAGCTTGCTGAACGACTCGCTCAGGCGATGACGCTCTTCACTGCGTTTTACCCAGTCGGCATGGCTCTGGCCCATACCCAGTAAAAACTCATCACCATACGCGCCGCTTTTCAGCCAGCGGCCAAAACGTCTGGCCATGCCGCCCATCAGACGCATCATGCGCCGCTGTCCGGGCTTCATGCCGGAGCCCAGCACTGAGCCCAGCAGGCTCATATAGGTTGGAAAGAAGCGGCTCAGCGATACACCATCCGGTGCTCCCAAAGTCACGCTGGCGCCCAGCTGCTGCAACTGCTGATGCAGCCGCTCATACACGGGTTTCAGGTTCTCATCCAGCGGACAGAGCGGATCATCCAGCCACAGCAGCACGCGAAAATCCTGCAGTTGCGTTGCCCGTGGTGGTGGCAGTGTCAGTGACCAGTGCTCCGACATCAGCGGTCCGGAAGCGGCCACCACCTGTAGCGCCAGATCCAGATCTTCGGCACTGCGCGCCAGCGGACCGGGAACGGCCAGATCCGGTTCGCTCAGCATGCCCGGCGGGCCGGGAATATGGCCCCGGCTGGAGACAATGCCATAGGTGGTTTTATGGCCGAACACCCCACAAAAATGCGCCGGTGTCCGAATCGAGCCGCCGATATCCGAGCCCAGTTCCAGTGAGGTAAACCCCGCCGCCAGCGCCGCTGCCGCACCACCGGACGAGCCACCCGGCGTGCGGCTGTTATCCCATGGGTTATTGGTGGTGCCGTACACCTTGTTGTAGCTCTGAATATCGCCGGCGTAGAGCGGCACATTGGTTTTGGCGAAAATAATCGCTCCGGCGTCTACAAGACGCTGAACGGCAAAAGCATGATTGGCAGGCTGATGCCCGGCCAGTGCCGGGGCGCCAGCAACACAGGGCATGCCCTGTACTTCGAAGGTATCTTTGATGGTCATTGGCAGACCGTGTAACGGTCCCCAGGACTCGCCATTACGGCGCGCGCTGTCGGCCTGATCCGCGCGCCGCAAAGCGGCATCAAACGCGGTAGCCACCACGGCATTAAACTGCGGATTGTATTGCTCTATCCGCTGGCGGTAATACTCCAGTAATTCCCGGCTGGTCAGCTGTCCCGCCGCCATGACAGCCAGCAAGCGGGTAGCACTCAGATAAGCCCATTCAGTCGGCATGGTATTGTCCTTGTTATTATTATGTCGATTCAGACCCTATCGCAGACCTGCTGTCAAGCCAATGTGCCAATACGCCATTGAGCACCGCTGCAGAATATTCAGCCGCGCCGCTGGGTACGGGTTGCCAGACGCTGGCGGGCGTATTCGTATTCGCGCGGCGAGACGATAAACATCTCGGCGCGTTCGTTAATATCCGCGTATTCGTCATTCAGCCGACGCAATTCTGCGGCCAGTTGTTCCAGCGTCATCAGGCCGTCGTCATATAAAGCCAGCAGGCGCTCACACTCACGCGCCAGCCCCAGATAGTCGTTACCGACCTCGCGGTGTCCGGCGCAGTTTTTCTTAAAATCGAAGAAGGTCTGCACGCCCCCTAAAGCCGCCGCCAGCAGCGCCAACCCGGCACTCAGCCACTTACCCCAGTCTGGCAACTCAGCCTGCAACAGGGCAAAAAATACCGACCCCAGAATCAGGTTGATGACCACCACCGGTACACCGCAAAGAATATGCAGGTTGCGGCGCTTCAGAGAGGCAAAAAAGTGGCTGTGCTTACCCAGCTGGGCATTAAACCGCAAGCTGTCGATCAGCTTCAGTGTTGATGGTATGTCAGCCGCCGGGCGCATATCCGTATGGCAAGTCTGAGAAGAAGAATCAGTCATATAACAGGCATCCTGCAGGGTATTCAGAACGATGGTCGGCCGGACTATAACAGCGCTCAGAGCCGCTCCCAAGCCAGGTCCTATTAAATTAGCAGGCGCTTGATGAGTAAAATCTTTTCAAGCTCCTGACGTAGAGCTACTCTGTATACAAAGCTTATACAAAGAGGCCAAGGAATTGGTTAAGCAATCCGGCAGAATCACAATCCACCCTTTCCGACAGATCATCGCCAGCCGCTGTTTCTTGCTTTGGCTGGCACTCATCCTGCTGTCGCCACTGTCATGGGCTGCCCCGCAAGCGGAAATTCAGGTCAAAGTCGGCATTTACCCTTATCCGCCTTATGTTGAGCAAAATGAACAGGGCGAATATGAAGGCATTGCCATCAGTCTGATTCAGCTCCTGAACGAACACCAGAATCAATATCAGTTTGTAGCCGTGCCAATTTCACCCAAACGCCGTTATCAGGCGTTTAAAATGGGCGACTACGACATTATCTTTTTTGAGAATTCAGCCTGGGGCTGGGAAGATATTCCGGTAGAAATCTCCCGCCCTTACCAGACCGACGGTGAAGTCTATGTGGCGCTGGCCGAGGAAAACCGTGATCAGCAATACTTTGCCGACCTTAACAATAAACGCATGATAGGAATTCTTGGTTTTCATTACGGCTTTGCCGGTTTTAACGCTGACGAGAACTATCTGCGGCAGAATTTCCACATGATTTTATCCTGGACCAACGAAAAAAATCTGGCTCTGCTGCGTGAACGTCATGGTGATATTGCGGTCATGAGCAAAGCGTTTCTGCATCGCTTTTTTAAAGATAACCCTGACGCGCGCGAAGAGTTTCTGGTCTCTGATCGTTATGACCAGCGCTATCAGCATTCTGCCCTGATCCGCCCCGGTTTTATGCCCGGAGCCAACGAAATCAACCAACTGATGGATGAACTGAAAAGCAACGGTAAGCTGCTCGAATTATTCCGTCCTTATGGTATCCGCGCCTGTTCAGATATCAGCCTTGATGCGCAACCCGGACAAATGCAGGATGTCTGCCTGGAATAATCCCCAGGCAGATCAGCCTGTTGGCGCAACAATTCAGTGAGACTGACGTCCGCCTGAAAACACCAGCAAGCCGAGGGTTCTGTTTGTGCTGCAACCGCACACTGATTAAGCCCGCCGCATAACGGACAACGCTGCTCATCAGCACCATCTGAACGGCTTTCAACTGATTTAACGCTGACATCACTGCCCACTGAAGACGACATAAAACCTCTGTAAGCCACCACCTCATCGCCGTATCATAGACCTTTGCATGCCCAGGTTGAATCTATGCCTCCCTCCCCACAACGTTCCTCAAGACGATCCACCATAAAACAGGAACTGCGTGCCCTGCTGCACCTTAACCCGACCACCCGCCCGTGGCATTTACCTTTACTGGTCGCGTGCTGTTCGGCACTGCCGGCATTGGCCGGTGTACTGTATGGCGATATAAAATCCGGCATTCTCGGCTGTGTTGGTGCGTTGGTTATTCTGTACTTACCCGCCGCCGGATTACGCCGCCGCCTGTATACATTGCTGGCCTGCGCACTTGGCTTCCAGCTCAGTTTTCTGCTTGCCAGCCTCGGCAGTGCAGGCCCCCTGAGCGCCGCCCTGATGCTGTTAATCATCACCACCGTCAGTACTTATGTAACGCGCCGCCTGAATATGCCACCGCCGGGCAGTTTCTTTTTTATTCTGGTTGCCGCACTGGCAAGCGTCCTGCCCCATGAACCGGAACAGATTCCACAAAGGCTGATGTTCGTTGGCCTTGGCAGTGCAGGTGCCTGCATACTTGCCCTGCTGTACAGTCTGCTGCTGCCAGCAGAAACAACAGCACCAGCCCGCAGCACAACTCCGGCACGTCAGATACTGGCCGAAGCCACGGTTATTGCCGTCTTTGTTGCCGCATCATCGTTATTAGCAAACGCGCTACAGCTACACAATCCGTACTGGGTGCCTATTTCCTGCGCTGCGATTATTCAGGGAGCCAGCTTCCGGTTGGTGTGGCAGCGGAAAATTCACCGCGTCGTAGGAACTGCTCTGGGATTAGGCATTGCCTGGCTGATTTTTGCCTTGCAGCCCAACAGCTGGATGCTGGTACTGACCATTGGTCTGCTGAGTTTTGCGATTGAGGTTCTGGTTGTGCGTAACTACGGCTTAGCCATGTTGTTTATTACGCCCTTAACGCTGATATTTGCCGAAGTAGCCGCCCTACAAAGTCCGTTAAGCACGCTGATGCTGGCGCGTTTCAGCGATATCCTGCTCGGCAGTCTGATTGGATTAATCGGCGGCTGGCTGATTCATCATCCTCGTTATTTCGGTGGCATCATCCGCGCACGGGATAAACCCTGACTGGTTTCCGCAGCGCTGATTACCGGCCGTTCTGTACTATTTTCAGACGCGGATAAATACATGCCTTCCGGCGGATGAAAATACACATTCGCCGTGCAGCCAGACTGCAACAGCAACGCACACATAATCAGCCCTGGTCGCAACAAACCGTTGCTTAATCTCAATGCAAAATACGCAGCCCTGCGTACTGTCGTTCTGATCAAATCAGACATCGTTATCCTTAACCGCAGTCGTACCGTTAACTGCACCGATTCATCATAATCAGCATAGCGGTGCAGCGTTAACGACAAACCTATCAGTCTACCGGTAAGCGAACAAGGTCTTTATTACGACGATTAATCCGGCTTGTCCGGAATAATAATTCGTGTACAAATTCCGGCGGCCCCTGCCAAAAATCCACAAAAAAACCCGCCGTAGCGGGTTCTTTTTGTGCGAAAAGCAACAGTCCGGAATTAATCCAGGAAACTGCGGCCTTTTTTCGCAGCCGTGCGCAGACGCAGCGCGTTCAGCTTAATAAAGCCGGCCGCATCTTTCTGGTCGTAAGCACCGGCATCGTCTTCGAAGGTGGCGATTTTCTCATCGAACAGAGTATCTTCTGAACGACGGCCAACCACAATCACGTTGCCTTTATACAGTTTAACGCGCACGTCACCGTTAACGACGGTCTGAGTCTCATCGATTGCGGCCTGCAGCATTTTACGCTCCGGGCTCCACCAGTAACCGTTATAAATCAGCTTGGCGTAACGTGGCATCAGTTCGTCTTTCAGGTGTGCCGCTTCACGATCCAGGGTGATGGATTCGATCGCACGGTGTGCTTTCAGCAGCACCGTACCCGCTGGGGTTTCATAACAGCCACGGGCTTTCATACCCACGTAGCGGTTTTCGACGATGTCGACACGGCCAATACCGTGAGCGCCAGCCAGCTTGTTCAGCTCTTCCATAATGGTCGCCGGGGATTTATCCACGCCATCGATGGCCACCGGGTCACCGTTTTTGAAGCTGATGGTGATGTAAGCAGCTTCATCCGGAGCGTTTTCCGGAGACACAGACCACAGCCACATATCTTCTTCTGGCTCATTCCACGGATCTTCCAGAATGTCGCCTTCGTAAGAAATGTGCAGCAGGTTAGCATCCATAGAATACGGCGATTTTTTACCGGCTTTTTTCTCAACTTTAATGTCGTGCTGATCGCAGTACGCCATCAGGGTTTCACGGGAGGTCAGATCCCATTCACGCCATGGAGCAATCACTTTTACGCCTGGCTTCAGTGCGTAAGCACCCAGCTCGAAACGCACCTGATCGTTGCCTTTACCGGTTGCACCGTGGGCGATGGCATCGGCGCCGGTAGCGTTGGCGATTTCGATCAGACGCTTGGCAATCAGCGGACGGGCAATCGAGGTGCCCAGCAGGTATTCGCCTTCGTAAATGGTGTTGGCGCGGAACATCGGGAATACGAAGTCACGGGCAAACTCTTCACGCAGATCGTCAATAAAGATTTCTTTAATGCCCAGCGCTTCTGCTTTGGCGCGCGCCGGTTCAACTTCTTCGCCCTGGCCCAGGTCAGCAGTAAAGGTTACCACTTCACATTTGTATTCTTCTTGCAGCCATTTGGCGATCACGGACGTATCCAGACCACCGGAATAGGCCAGCACCACTTTCTTGATGTCTGACATGGGTATTCTCCAGGATAATGATTGGCCGCGCGGCAGGCAGACAGCCCACACCGGCGGATAGCGATAATGAAAGGGGCAGTATTGTACTGATTGTGCACGGGATAGCCAACAGGCGTACCCAAAGGACACAGAAAGAGCAGCAAAGAAAGAGTCGTGAAGGAAGCGTAATAAAGAACGCGCGGCGAAGAATCAGTCGCCGCTGGCGGTCGTCTGGGTACGGGTCTTAGGCTTAAACAGCAGATTATCCGGAATCGGCATATCTTCACGCTGCTCGATACGGATGGTCACACGACGGTTTTCTGCGCGGCCGGCAGCGGTTTTATTACTGGCGACCGGATAACGGTCGCCATGAAAACGGGTGGTGACGATTTCCGGATCAATGCCCTGCTTGATGAAGTAGCGTTCCACATCTTCAACCCGGACCTTAGACGTCTGACGGTTATCGTAGCGGCGACCGACGCTGTCGGAATGGCCATCGAGATACACCGCAAAGATGCGCGGGTCGTTTTTGATGTAGAAAATAATGCGGTCGAGAATTTTAATATCCGCCGCGTCGATCTGCTCTTCACCACTGGCAAACAACACCTTTGAGCGCGCCACCTGCCGGTAATTAACCGGCAGCAGTTGTCTGACACAGTCGAGATAGTCCTGATAAAACTGCGGAAAAGACACCGCCGACAGGTGTACTTTTACAAAACGGTTTTGGTCGTAATAGGTTTTATGGCTGATGGCCGGCCACTTGCCTTCCAGCAAAGCATGCAGAAACTGATTCGTGCGGGTGGCATCCAGACGCAGATTCGGCGTGTCTTTAATAATCCGTGCCACGCCCAAATCTTCGCTCCTGGCGCTGGGCTGCCACGGCGGTGGCAAAATACTGACCCGCGCCTGACTGTATGACATCAGGTTTTTCAGCGTTTCCAGCTGAAAGGTCACATCCTCACCCGCTTCGTGATAGAACACCGCTTTACCGTACCCCGCCAGCGTCTGTTCAAAACGGCATTCAAACACCGAACCACTGACCGACCAGTCGGTGGTTTCAATGTCGCCGCCGTAGTCCAGCGCAGCGTCTGCCTGACAGAGCGCGCTGAGCAAAACAGCGCTTAGGGCAATTAATTTGTGCATAGACGTCCGCTTGAGGCTGTTAAATTCAGGGCTGTTCCAGAGATATCGGCCAATTCCGAGAAAAATTAAGCGGTTAAAGGCTGCTTTCGGTACAATGCCCCGATCAATTTTAGCTGAAGGTTGAAGAGCATGACTGACCGTTTGACCATTACCCGCCCCGACGACTGGCACCTGCACGTGCGTGACGGCGCTGTGCTGCAGCATACTGTGCCCGCCACCGCCAGGGTGATGGGCCGAGCCATCATTATGCCGAACCTGCAACCGCCGGTAATGAACGCCGAACAAGCGCTGGAATATCGCAACCGCATTCTGTCGCGCGTGCCGCAAGGTCTGAATTTCAATCCACTGATGGTGCTGTACTTAACCGACAATACCACTGCGGAAATGATTGCCGAAGCCAAAGCCGCCGGTAACATTGTAGCCGTTAAGCTGTATCCGGCCGGAGCGACCACTAACTCCGCATCGGGTGTTACCGATTTGGGCAAGCTCGACGATATCGCCGCCGCACTGGCCGAAAACGATATGCCGCTGTTGGTGCATGGTGAAGTGACCCAAAACCACATCGACATATTCGACCGTGAAAAAGAGTTCCTCGACACCATTTTGGCGCCGCTGGTCAGCCGCCATCCGACGTTAAAAGTAGTGGTAGAGCACATCACCACCAAAGACGCCGCAGAATTTGTCCAAAGCCAGGGGGCCAATGTTGCCGCCACCATTACCGTGCAACACCTGGCCTATAACCGTAACCACATGCTGGTTGGTGGCATTAAGCCACACTTCTACTGCCTGCCGATTCTTAAGCGCAACATTCACCAGCAAGCGCTGCAGGATGTGGTTGCCAGTGGTAACAGCAAGTTTTTCCTCGGCACCGACAGTGCGCCACACGCCAAAGGCGCAAAAGAAAATGCCTGTGGTTGTGCCGGTTGCTTTACCGCCTATGCCGCCATTGAACTGTATGCCGAAATTTTTGAAGACCTTGGCGCGCTGGATAAACTGGAAGGTTTCGCCAGCCACTATGGCCCGGACTTCTACGGTCTGACGCGTAACAGCGACGAGATCACCCTGATCAAACAAGACTGGCAAGCGCCGGTCGAACTGCCTTTTGGCAGTGATATTATTGTGCCGCTGCGTGCCGGCGAAACCCTGCGCTGGAAACTGGAGTACTGAGCGGATGAGTCAGGAGCAACAAACCCAAGATTCACAAAACGAAAAATCCTTAATGGCCAAACGCTTTCGTGGCTTTTTACCGGTTGTGGTGGACGTCGAAACCGGCGGTTTTAACGCCGACACCGACGCCCTGCTGGAAATTGCCATGGTCACCCTGCGTATGGACGACGACGGCTATCTGCATCCGCACGAAACCCTGAGCGCCAATATTCATCCGTTTGACGGCGCCAACCTTGAGCGCGAAGCCCTCGATTTTACCGGCATTGATCCGTTCGACCCCGAGCGCGATGCCGAATTTGAAATCGACGCCCTCAGCGCCATGTTCCAGACCGTGCGTCGCGAAGTGAAGCACAATGGCTGTAATCGCGCAGTCCTGGTGGGCCACAACGCCCACTTTGACCACGGCTTCCTGCGCGCTGCGATTGCCCGTAACGACATCAAGCGCGACCCGTTCCATCCGTTTTCGTCTTTCGACACCGCCTCCATTGCGGCACTTGCCCTCGGCCATACCGTGCTGGCCAAGTCGTGCAAAATGGCCGGTATCGATTTTGACAACAGCTCAGCGCACAGTGCCGCTTACGACACCTTCAAAACCGCCGAACTGTTCTGCTTTATTATCAATCGCTACAAAGATCTGGGCGGCTGGCCACTTGCGGGTGCCGACCTGAGTGACGACAACGACTGAACAACACGAAGACCCTCTATGGATTACCGTTTTTTCTACAACGAACGCCAGCTGCCCTGCGCCCGACTGTCGATGGACCACGAAGCCTTTGGCCTCTGGCTGACCGACGAACTGGGCGCCGACACCGAACAGCTGACCTCCCTGCTGCAGGCTGTCAGCAGCCTGGAACAGGGCCAGAAAAGTGAATTTCAGTGGCAGGGGCGCGACTTCCTGCTGCGCCTGAACCGCGATGACGCCGAAGTGATTGCGCTGTCGATGCTGCAGGATCACAATCTGGATGAGCTGGAAGGTGAAGACCTGCAATTTTACGACGCCGAATCCTTTGCCGCCTGCGGCCTTGATGACTTTAAAGAACTGCTGATTGAATGGCAGGAATTCCTGCACGACTGACCCCCTCTCTGCCTGCCTCAGCCGATGCAGGCACTTTGGCCACAAGCCTTGCGCAAGACGCTCTCCAGATCACCGAACCACACCCGGACAACAACGCAAATAACACAGAAAAGAACCAAAACCCAGAACAGCAATATCTCTCAGCACGCCGTTCAGAATCGCTGTGCCGTTATAGGCCAACGGTAATGCCCGATAACCACAGACTCACCCAACTGATAGAAGACTATTTCGTTATAGAAAAATTCAATAGCTTTTAACTAACCACCGCATTGCCACAACTAATTCGGCAAGCGCGTCCTTCTCCCCTAGTCTGTATCTGTACAGTCACTACCGGCTTCACTTTCACAGCGCGAAACAGCCGGCTCACCGGTCAATGAAGGAGATCAGTATGAGCAACAACAAACAAGGAACGCCTGCAGGCACCTGTCCGGTCATGCATGGTGGCAACACCACATCCGGCAACGACAATATGGCCTGGTGGCCCAATGCCCTGAACCTGGACATTCTCCATCAGCACGACAGCAAGACCAATCCTCTGGGCGACGATTTCAACTACGCCGAAGCATTCAAAAAGCTCGACCTCGAAGCACTGAAAAGCGATCTGAAAACACTGATGACCGACAGTCAGGACTGGTGGCCAGCCGATTGGGGCCATTACGGCGGCCTGATGATCCGTATGGCCTGGCACAGCGCCGGCTCTTACCGCACAACCGACGGCCGTGGTGGTTCCAACACCGGTAACCAGCGTTTTGCACCGCTGAACAGCTGGCCGGATAACGGTAACCTCGACAAAGCCCGTCGCCTGTTATGGCCACTGAAAAAGAAATACGGCAACAAGATTTCCTGGGCCGACCTGATGATTCTTGCCGGTAATATGGCCTATGAATCCATGGGCTTTAAAACCTTCGGTTTTGCCGGTGGCCGTGAAGACATCTGGCATCCGGAAAAAGACACCTACTGGGGTTCAGAAAAAGAATGGCTGGCGCCAAGCGGCAGCGAAGGAACAAGGTACAGCGGTCAGCGCGATTTAGAGAACCCATTAGCCGCCGTGATGATGGGCCTGATCTATGTAAACCCGGAAGGCGTGGATGGTAACCCCGATCCGCTGAAAACCGCTCAGGATATGCGCGTCACCTTCGAGCGTATGGCCATGAACGATGAAGAAACCGTTGCCTTAACCGCCGGTGGCCACACCGTGGGTAAAGCACACGGCAATGGCGATGCCGCCAACCTTGGGCCTGCCCCGGAAGGCGCCGACGTTGACGAACAGGGCCTCGGCTGGAACAACCACAAAGGCCGCGGTATTGGCCGCGATACCGTCACCAGCGGTATCGAAGGTGCCTGGACCAGCAAGCCAACCCAATGGGATAACGGCTACTTCGACCTGCTGTTTAAATACGACTGGGAACTGACCAAAAGCCCGGCCGGTGCGCACCAGTATCAGCCGGTGAACATTGCCGAAGAAGATATGCCCGTGGATGTCGAAGATCCGTCTATCCGCCGTATGCCGATGATGACCGACGCCGATATGGCGCTGAAGGTCGACCCGGAATACCGCAAAATAGCCGAGCGTTTCCGTAACGATCAGGCCTACTTCGAAGACGTGTTTGCCCGCGCCTGGTTCAAACTGACCCACCGCGATTTAGGTCCGAAAAGCCGTTACCTCGGTGCCGACGTGCCGGCCGAAGACCTGATCTGGCAAGATCCGGTTCCGGCGGTGAACTACACACTGAGCGATGCCGAACTGGCCGACATTAAAGCCAGAATTCTGGCCTCTGGTCTGAGCGTATCCGAGCTGGTTGCCACCGCCTGGGACAGCGCCCGCACCTTCCGTGGTTCCGATTACCGTGGTGGGGCTAACGGCGGCCGCATCCGCCTGGCGCCGCAAAAAGACTGGGAAGGCAATGAACCTACCCGCCTGCAGAAAGTGCTCAAAGCACTGGAAAGCATTCAGGCCGGTTTAAGCAAACCCGTCAGCATGGCCGACCTGATTGTACTGGGCGGCAGTGCCGCGGTTGAAAAAGCCGCCAAAGACGGAGGCGTGGATATTGTTGTGCCATTCGCAGCGGGCCGTGGTGATGCCACCGACGAGATGACCGACGCAGCATCCTTTGAACCGCTGGAACCGATCCACGATGGTTTCCGCAACTGGGTGAAAAAAGACTACACAGTAATGCCGGAAGAACTGATGCTCGACCGCGCACAACTGATGGGTCTTACCGCCGTAGAAATGACCGCACTGGTCGGCGGTATGCGCGTACTCGGCACCAACCACGGCGACAGCAAACACGGTGTATTCACCGCTAAAGAAGGCGTATTAAGCAACGACTTCTTTGTGAACCTCACCGACATGGCCTACAGCTGGAAGCCAACGGGTAAAAACTCCTACAACATCGTTGAACGTAAAAGTGGCGATGTAAAATGGACCGCGACCCGTGCCGATCTGGTGTTTGGCTCTAACTCCATCCTGCGCTCTTACGCCGAGGTGTACGCTCAGGACGATAACAAAGAGAAGTTTGTAAAAGACTTTGTTAAAGCCTGGGTGAAGGTCATGAATGCAGATCGCTATGATCTGAAATAATGGCTACACCTTTGCTGGCGGCTGATGCTGAAATCAGGTGGTACTGAAGTCAGGCGCAGTCAGCTGCTGGCGGTTAAAAAAACTCCGGGTTTTGCCCGGAGTTTTTTTATGGCTGTTTGTTTTGATGGAAAATATGACGGCTGTAGGGTCGACGGTTGTAGGAGCGACGTTCAGTCGCGATATCCGGTTTGTTTACGGCCGCTCGCGGGCTGGCTTTTTTAGTCTCTTTGAGGCCTTTGCGGGGCCGGCGGGATGGCTTTTCGGACTTCCACCCGGCCCTATGACCTCTTTGAGGGGTCTTACCCCTCACGCCGGTCGGGCGCTTACCCCTCACGCCGGTCGGGCGCTTACTCCTGACCGCCATGGATGGCGGAAATGCAGATTGTGCAGGAGCACACAATCGGCCCGCTTCGCGCTGTGCAAGACTAAATCCGCTCTGAATAATCCTGCGATCTCGGTAACGCGAATAATGGGCGAGACCTCAGGCATCCTGCCTTTCGCCCTGCGGGTCAGCCTGCGGCTGCTCAATTTTGTTCCCGACAAAATTGTCCATGCCATATTCGCTCGCCCGGCATCCTGCCGGAACGTACCGGCGCAGTATTATCCAAACCGGCGTCCTGCAGGCGCATAAAACCATAACGCGAAACCTCGCTTCAAAATGAACAACACGCAGCTTTCCAGGGCAGACAGGGTATTTTCTGAAAAGAAACTTCGCACAGTGATATAAGCGCCTTTAGCCCAACGCAGGCGCACAAACCATGACGCGAGGCCACATTTCAAAGCAGGCAATGTATTGTGGGAGCGGATCTTATCCGCGACGGACTAGCCATACGCTCATATTGATATGTAGGGTGGGCACTGCCCACCAGATCACAACCGTCATTATCAAGAAGAGCCAAAGCAACACCTGTCGTCATTTGCCATTTGTAACCAGTTTTATCAATTATTGAACCCAACCCCGAATTTCAGTACTCTCGACCCTCAGCAGGGATGCCGCCATATCGTACGAACACACCGTCCGGACACACGCCCTCCCCGCTTACAATCCCGAATGATAAAACCACGCGATTCCTGCCCTGCGTATATAAGGACGGGCGGCAGCGTGTCTGGAGTACAAGCACCATCTGAGCGATTTTCACTGCCGGAAAAGCGCTGAAAATCACCGACGCAAAATAATATACAAACAACCAGTATATTTTACTGTTTACGGAATCTGATGCGCGTTTACGCTCCGGTAGCAAAACGCGCATGCGCGGATTAACGCCTTCGGCCCAGAATGAATGGAAGAAAATCAATCACTTAAGATTCTGCGAAAAGTGATAACACGCAAAGTGTAAAGAGCGACGCAGGGTAAAAGCGTGCCTGCGCGTTTATATCCTGACAAGAAAGAAAATAACGATAATTTTTACAGCCTGGACAATGGATTAGGCTGAGAATTTGAATAAGGGCTTAGGTGTGTTAATGAGCATGCCTACGAATAAACTGTTATGTTCTACGAGGATATGTAGAAAACAATGGAATTTTTTAGAAATCACTGGATCAGAATCGCATACCTATTGATTTCATTAGGTGCGCTTCTTGCGTCGTTAAAATTCAAAGACAAAGTTATCGGAAGCGATGCTTATCTGAATGAGTTTTCATACTTTGGAGTGGTTGCGACTTTAGTTGCGTTGCTGGTGGCAGTGTTCGAAGTCTTGCACAGTGTGCACGTTTCTAAAAGTATTCGTGACGAGGCGATAAAGCTGCTTAAGCAAGCTAGGGATATTAATGGCGCTTCATTTGTAAGTGAATGCCTTGCTGTGCTTGATGAAGCTAATGAGCATGTATCTGGTCAGCGCTACGTACTATCGCTAAAATGCTTTCAACACTTTAGGCGCACATATCTTCGAATATCTGGCCCGGAAAATCTCGTAAACGAGATAAACAGTGCTCTAGGTAATATAGAGCTTGGTCTGCAGCAAGCAACTCATACGAGTCCTCAGGCTCCGCTGGATGGACGAAAAAAATCAAAAATACAAAAAGATATCTTAAATATAAAAAGGTGCCTTGAAGAAATGAATCCAGCAAAGAGAGGTGAGTATGTTTCCTCCTAAGATTAAAGATTTTGTTGTTGAGCTTATAAAAAGAACTGAGAGCGGTGAGTTTTCATGGATATATGATGATGATAATTCCAATGTCCAATTACAAACTGATCGTTTTATCGTTTCCTTAAGGTACTCATTTAATGGAATTGAAGAGTACGGGGAATTTGTCTTGTTTTATTTTGATTCACAAGATCAAAAGGAATATCGGTTTTATACCAACCAGACATGGAATGACTATGATGTGGCCCGTCGCCTTTATGATGTTGCTCAGTCTTCCGGTTTGAGCTTACCGTTCTGAGTCAAGAACATAACAATCGCAGGCACAGCGACGGCTTTTACGTTGCGGCTTCGCCTCCACTACAAAGCCGCGCGTGCTGCGGGCGTTATACCGTAGGTCTATATTGGAGATAGCTCTTGGGTAAAAAAACTGAAGACAAAAAATTGCTCAAGTGTTTGAGCTACATTAGCTATTTGCAAAAAGGAAATAAGCCTAGATTTCCAGCTGAGGCGATTAGGCATTTAGCTAACCTACTTCAATCTATAGAAAAACTGTCGGCAAGTGACGGAAGATTCAAAGTTACAATTGGTATCACAACACCTAATGGTAATATTGATGTAAATTTACTTGAAGATTGCGGCTATGTATTCCACCACTTGTTCCCTGTTCTCTTCACTGCACCAAGTAACAACACTATCGACCAATATTTTAAGGTAACAACTTCGTTCCTCTCATCGAGTAACATTTCTAACATCCTAAAAGCACAAATAATAGATTTTGAAAACCAAAGTTTTAAGAATGTGTTGAAGCAAGGGTTTGTATACAGTCCGCATGGATTTGAAGCTCTAGAATCTAGATTGAAATTCTGTAGGGTTGGATTGGCCAAACCAAATGATGATGCGTTTGGTGAACTCAATGCAATTAAAAATATATTCTCTACCTATGTTTCAAAAGCTCTGAAGTATTTTGTAAATAATGGCCAGTTTCTGCAAGGGTCATCCTTCCTTTACACCTTACTAGAAAGCTCAGATTCTATTAATGAGAAAACATGTATTGTGAGGTTTATAATCTCTCATAACACCTCATTTAACTTGAGTAGTAAGACAGAACTAAGCTCTCTACTTGATGAGTATGAAGACGAGTACAGCTCTGAGGATGTTGATTTTATGAGATCTGAAATTGATTCAGATCCTAGCTCAATGCATGTATCGTTTTTCTCCTTTGGAAATGGAAATCTATCTCTTAAATCAACTAGAAATAGAGATGTAGCTACAGTTATTAGTTTTTCTATCCCTAATGCATGTACTGACATCGGAACCCGCCAAATAGAAGCTGGCGATAAAACCACAATAATCCTTTCGCCTGTCGCAGCATTTTGGGCTGATCCAATGTTCAAAGTTATGAGTGACTGGAAAATAGCAAATATGGGATGGAGTCATTTTTGTGACGTGGAGCCAAAAGAAGGAAGAGGCTATACGCATGTTCAGGTGGTAATAAATGAACTATTTTCCCCAGATGTAGAGCTTTTAGAAGACTCTAATAAATTAATCGACTTTAGCGAAAAAGAGGCCCTCATGGGGCGCCCTTTCTATCCACATAAAGATTTTGTTGTACGAGTAATGCTGGATAACTTTGTCGACATAAGTGAATGCTTGGATATTGAAAAAGGGGATATAAATATAAATTTATTCTCCAACTACTTTGTTCAGCATATTGATAGTTCGACGGGTGAAAGCATTCATCACAAGCTATTTGCAATTACGAACCCTGATTCTTATTCAAAAACCACAACTAAATTTATTGAACGACTAAATAGTATAAATCTTTCTGATTCTTTGGTGGACGTTAGAGATTTACTCACTTCAACTAAAATAGAAACAGAAAAAAATTTGACGGAGTTTGTCAAGCGATCTATTGATTTGTTTGTAAAACACAATATTGAAAATCACGGCGGCTATAAATACTTGTGGAAGACGGATAGCACAGGGGAGCTAAAGCCTTGTAGGGAACCAGAGTCACAGCCATATATATTTAGCCATTTGAGAGCTATATTTGACTTTATGGGAATTCAGATATCTAGAGAAGTTGAAAGCTCCAATGGCGAGATAGATTTTTTATTATCATATAATAACAGCCAAAACAAACTATTGCGTCTATGTGTCGAGCTTAAGCTAGCACACGCTTCAAAGATTGAAGATGGCCTCACAAAGCAATTACCAGCTTATATGAAAGGTGAGCGCTGCAAGTATGGGATTTATGTTGCTCTCTGGTACAAATGCACTATTTTTGAGAAGCCTGAAGGGTACTCTTCAATTAGAGAATTAAAAGATAGGCTAGAAAAGATCAACTCCAACAACAGGGTGGTAAGCATAATTATAGACTGCTCAAAGCCTACGTCGCCTTCAAAACTTAAATGAGTAAAAACGGTATAACAAAACGCTCAAGCAAGGACGCAGCAAAGCTGCGCCGCTTAGCTTGGCGTTATGAGTCCTAAGATGTTCTTAATATTGAAAGGAAAGCCGAGTATTGATAGCTGCCGTGATGGAGGTAGTATTGTTGTTAATTACTATACACTCTTCGGAAGTAAATACATTTTGACACTCCCAATTAAGTGGGGCGGCACCAGAGAAGATATGAAGGTTGTTGGCTATAGAGAGCCTAAACTTGAAAAACGTCTAACTCAAAAGAAGATATCTAAAGGGAGTGGAAAGCCATACTACATAAATTCCCTCTTAGATATGGAGTTGAATAAAAAAGATGCTTTGAAAATTGCAGTTAAAATCCGAAAAAAACTAACAAATACCGATAGCTATGATTTAGCATTGAACCTTGTTCATGGAATAGAAAGCAATGGTCATTTGCGTGACTCATAACAATGAGTTGGTGAACGCACCTTCGGTTCTGGGACGGTTAAACTTCGCTCGTTCCTCACTACGTTTCACCGCCCCACAACAAAAACGTTACATGTCTAGAGGAGTATCGCGTGGAATTTGAATTAAGCGAAATAACACAAGCGGATATCGACTTTCTACATAATATGTCGCTCGAAGAAGTTATAAGTTGGCCTATCGATTTCGAAACTAATAGGCAGACATTCTCAGAAACGTCAGACGTCTTAGATATGTGGTTGGGTGGTAAGAAATGGAGAGAAACCGAACATCATTTCATCCAATTTGGTCAAGATGGCTGCGGTTCTCTATTTTGCCTTTGGTACTACCCTGAATTAAAAGGTGAACCGCCAGTGGTTTTCTTAGGGTCTGAAGGCGAAAGAGCTCTTGTATCCAATAGTGCTCATGATTTTGTAATGCAAATCACTTCTGGCAAAGTGTTCTACGACGGAAGTTGGCTCGATCCACACGACGAAGATAAAGACGAATTAAATTGGGATCTTCTGTCTAAGAAAGCAAAATCTTATCTAGGCTCACTTTGCGATAATCCGTCAGAATTAACTAAATCGGCACAAGCTAAGCACCCAGATATTTCCTCATGGATTGAAAGCAATGTCGAGTAAACATTTAACAAGCAAAGTCACTGCGACCAAATACTCTCCACTTCAATTTTGTGCGGGAAAATGCTCGCACAAAATCAAAGCTCCGGTAATTGGTGCGTGCTTTGGGCATTACGTGTCACTATGAAAACACCAATCGAGTTAAAATTAGACGGTATCACCGTAGGGGAAATTCTCAGTTTTAGCTATGAGACTCCTTGAGCTACCGGCAAAGTTAAGTTCAAAGACAAGTCACTATTTGAAAAATTAGTGGCAGTATCTTCGACGTCATCCTTCGATCTAGAAATGGATGAGCTTGGATTAGATGACGCTGAAGAAGAAAAAATGTGGGAGGCCAAGTTAAAGGAGCTTTGTATTTCTTGGGAGGATCTGAAACTAGACCGTGATGATAGATGGTCTGTTATTCCCAATGGAGGTGAATCGCAGCCAATTTACTCACCTAGATTCTCCGAGCAGGGCTTTATCGACTATCGCCTATGAAAACACGTAACAAGTCAATCAACTTCGCGCCTACGGCGTCGGACGCAGCAAATCTGCGCCGGTTATTGAGGCGTTATGGACAACGAGAGAAATATGCAGTTTGCCAACTTTGAAGATGACTACTGGCAGTTACGTAACGGAGAGGAATCTCATCGGGCGCATCCAGATACCTTTTGGATTCCGCCTATTGAGGAGAGGAAGAGCCTCAAAGTTGGTGATGCTGCCAAGGTAATCCTCGAAATTGAGTGCGAGGATGAGGATGGCGAGGTGTTTGTTGAGGGCGAACGAGGATACCTGATCGTGTCCGAAATAATTGGCGAGAAATACATCGGAATCCTCGATTTTCATCCTCTTTGCATCGAGAAGGGTCAAGAAGATGTGTATCTATGTTTTGGTGCGGAAATTCCTTTCGGTCCAGAGCACGTAATCGAGATTGATCGCCCACCTCAAGATTATATTGATTGGCAGTTGGGGCAAAAGCCAGAGCGAATCTGGCACCGCCGAAATGCCTAGCAAGGCGCTCGTTCGGACGCAAAGCGTTATGCTCAGTGAGGAGAAACCATGTCACTTTTAGAATCAGCGAATGAGCCTGTAGATCTGTTAAAAGAGCTCTTTCGTGAAGCGAATGAGATAGTTTATGAAGCTGATCAAGAGCGTTTGTCCTTTAGTGTGCAAAGCGCTAAATTCTTAGAAAGCATTGTAGGAGCGGGCGATGCCCGCGAGACTTCAGAACAGCTGTCTGCTACCGGAACAGTTCCATACAATAGAAGCGGCTTTCAGCCGCGACAACACCGCAAAAAAGCACCGGAAGCTTTTTTGCTCCGGTATTACCGGAATGATGCGAACGGAGTAAATAATGTCTTCAGTACCTGAATCAAAAGACGAGTTGCTCACCGCTATAAATTCGATATACCCGAAACTGATGGACGATTATCGATGTATTCCTGCCTCAATGGCACGTAAATGTAAAATTGAAGGTAATATAAAAGGAACACAAATCAGCGTTTGTGACACGGTCGCTTATCTTATCGGTTGGGGAAATCTGGTGTTGAAATGGTACCGTTTAAAATCGCAAGGTGTGCCGGTCGATTTTCCTGACACAGGCTATCGATGGAATCAGCTTGGATTACTGGCGGTCAGTTTTCACGATCAGTACCGTGATTGGAAATATGAGGACTTACTGAGGAAATTAGACTCAACAATAAAAGAGCTTATCTTGTTGGTTGACAGCTTAAGCAATGAAGAACTCTATGAAAAAACATGGTATGAACAATGGACACTGGGTCGGATGATTCAATTCAACACGTCATCACCCATGAAAAATATGCGGACTAAAGTCAGGCGATTTAACAAAAGCAACGGACTTAGGTAAGTAATTCACATAGAAACGCCTCAACAGTGATAGCAATACTGCCCCTCGCCCTTACCAGACCCCGCCGATTTCCCAGCGCTCCTTCCCCATAACCACTTCGTCGCCAATACTTAAACGCATCAGTGTTTGCGCCAGCGGTGCCTGGGTACTTAGCACGGCGATAGTGCGTCCTTCTGTCACGAGCTGACGGCCGCCAACCGGCGCTATCCACAACCAGCGCTGATTTTGCTGCGCACTGTTGTTCTGAGTATCCAGTAATTGAATCAATGCGCCGGAGGCGATGGTGTCGTCTTCACTGAAGTCCGGCACCGGCCATTGGCCGATAAGGATGCGGGTTTCCTGCAGCTCGCGGATACGCTCCGACTGACCGTGGGCCAGATAGGCGGCTTCCAGCGCCAGAGTGTCGTACTGATTTTCCGGTTTATTGCCTTCGTGGGAGGCGGTTTCCTGCGCCTGGCGGGCGGCATTGAGTGCCGCAGCAATTTCACCGTCAAGGGCGGCCAGCAAGGCTTCTTTCAGGGCGCTTTTGGCAAACGGAACTGTGTTCAAATGGATAACCGAAAAATAAAGAATTATGCGATTATAGGCCTATTCGTCGTTTATATTAATGCTTTGTCTGCACCCTGAGTACAGGGCTGTGCCTCAGCGAATACCTTAAGGAATAGCGCTAACCATGCCTTCTCTGTCCTCTCACCCGGTTACCTCTTCTACCTCTGCCTCTGCTGCCTCTGTTTCCCTCGCGGCCTCAGGGTTACTGGCTCACAGTCCTTTTGTTAAAGCGGTGCAGCGTGATGAGCTGACATGTCTGGAAATCCGCCATCCGCAGTTCAGCGCCGATCTGTTATTACAGGGCGCGCAGTTAATTCATTACGCGCCTAAAGGTGAGAGCAACTGGCTGTGGCTGAGCGAGCAGGCGGAATACAAACAGGGGCAATCGCTGCGCGGCGGCATTCCCGTATGCTGGCCGTGGTTTGGTAATGCGGCGATGAATCCGGCGGCGGTAAAAGCCGCCATAACTAATCCGGAGCAGGCACCGGCCCATGGTTTTGCCCGTGCACGGCAATGGCAGCTGAGCGATTTGTACGAGGCCTGCGACCGGGTAGAAATTACGCTGACATTAAATGATCACCAGCATCCGCAATGGGCAGCGCAGCTGAGCGCTGAGGCGCATTTTATTTTCCGCGCCGACAGTCTGGCGGTTAATTTAATCAGCCAGAATAACGGAACCGAGCCGGTATGTTTCAGCCAGGCATTGCATACCTATTTCCCCACCGACGATGTACGTGCCACTCAGGTTTTAGGCTTTGAAGGTGAGCGTTATATCGAAACCTTAGAAGGCTGGTGCGAGAAAACCCAGCAGGGGCCGGTACGTTTTAGCGGTGAAACCGACCGTATTTACGATGCCACGCGTCCCTTACGTTTAATCAGCCCACTGCAACGTCTATTACTGCAATCCTGTGGCAGCGCCAGTGCCGTGGTGTGGAACCCGTATATTGAAAAAAGCCTGCGTCTGAGCCAGTTTGCAGCAGATGCCTGGACGCGCATGTTTTGTGTAGAAACCGCTAATGCCTTTGCCGATGTAATTACCCTCGCGGCAGGCGAAAAGCATTGCCTGGGACTGCAATTAAGCTCGCTGGGCCAAAGTTAAGCTCGCTGGGCCAGAGTTAAACTCGCTGAGTAAGGGTTTAGCTCGCTGAATCTGAACGGGATTCTGCCAACATTAACAAGGAGGTTTTGGTGTCTTACGAATTAATCGTCAGCGATCCACGTCAGGTACGGACTTTACAAATGCTGCTGTATTACAGCATCGCTTTTCTTGTCGCCTGGCTGGTCAGCAGTGATCAGCCACCGGTCGTTCTCTGGCCGGTTACTGCACTGGCTCTGCCATTGCTGTTGTGGTTGCAGTGGTGGGAACATAAACGCCATCATCAGCAGCAACGGGTTAAAACCTTGCTGCGTTATGACGATGGGCAATTGTTTATAGCCCCGCATGCTAACCACCCGGCACTGACACTGGCCGCTGCTGATATCCGTAAGGTATTGATCGGCCCCGGCTATATTGCCATAGAAGGCGATTACCCCATTGCCCGCTCGCTAAATCTGCCTGTGCAGGCCGATACCCGGGAACGGGATAAAGCGATAGAAGATATTATTGCCGCGTTACTGCAGGTTAATCCGGCGCTGGCTGTTATTCGTGAATAACCGCCTGTTAATGCGCGCGCTTTTGATCCTGCTTTTGTTCCTGCTGCACTAAAAACAGCGATAACGCGCGGTCATAGTTGTTCATGTGCTGGCCGAACCAGTCGGGGATGGTATCCATTAAAAATTCGAGTACACCGGTCATATCACCGCTGCGCTCATAACCTGCCAGCGCGTCGGTAAATAGTTGCAGTATCCGTTGGTGTTCATGACGGTGGGCTGCGAGGGCGGGAAAGCGCAGGTATTCCATATCACGCTCTTCCTGGGCAAAGTGCTGCAGACAGTGGTCATACACACGGCGTAAATAAGGTAAACCGGCGCGGCCCATCAGCAGAGCCTGTTCGGCTTCGTTCAGCAGGTTGGCAAACTCTTCGTGCTCACGATTCATTTGCGCTAACGCCAGCGGGCGATAATCACGAAATTCGATGGTCATGACGGCAGATCCGCAGCAACAATCAGTAATGGCAGTCTAACCCGCCACTACTGATTACGATGTTGATTATCGTCAAGCGAAGGCTGATCGAAGGAGCATCAGCAAGGCTGGGCGATTAACCGCTCAGCAGTACTGTGCCACATCAACGATGGTGCGGCGTAACCAGCGATGCGCCTGATGGTGCTGCAACAACGGCGACCAGGCCATTTTCAGCTCGAACGGCGGGATTTTGAACGGTGGCTCTTTCACCACCAGCGAGGCCGATTCGGCCTGCATGTCCGCCACTTTACGCGGCAATGTCGCCACCAGATCGTTATTCAGCGCCAGTAACGCCGGCATCTGGTAGTGGCGGGTAAATACCGAAATCTTACGCTTATGGCCCAACTTCGACAGCGCGTTATCCACCCAACCCAGACGGATGACTTTTTCCGGATCAATCCCCACGCCAGCGCCCATACCGGTTTTGCTTACCCAGATATGTTTGGACGCCAGATAGGCATTAAGATCGAAATTATGAATGCCCTGATGGCCCGGGTTAATCAGACAGACAAAATCGTCCTGCCATAACGTCATCTGGTGAAACGACTGCGGCATTTCGTCAAAGCGGTTAATGGCCATATCGACCTTACCGGCTTCCACGTCTTTAAAGGTCACATCCGAGGGGGTCAGTACGTCGAGGATGATATCCGGTGCTTCGGTTCGCAGGCGCTTCACCAGCTCCGGCACCAGCGTGGATTCGGCGTAGTCGCTGACCATAATGCGGAACACGCGGTGGCTGCTCTGGGCATCAAACTCTTCCAATGGCTGCAACGCCATTTCCAGTTCGCCCAGTGCCTTACGGATCACCGGCTGCAGCTCCTGTGCGCGCTCGGTCGGCGTCATACCGTCGGAGGTGCGCACCAGCAGCGGGTCGCCAAACAATTCACGCAGACGTCGCAGACCATTGCTCATCGCCGGCTGGGTAATACCCAACTGCTGGGCGGCTTTGGTTACGCTGCCTTCGCGCAGCAGGACATCAAGGTAGACCAGCAGATTAAGATCGATACGATCGAGGTTCACAAACATCACCCTTCAGTGTTGAAGGGCGCATTGTCGCAGGATTTTCGGCATTCACCAAGACTATACAACTGCCTTGCTGCATAACTTTTATTAATACTGAGTATAAGGCTCAGCCTTCTGTTTTACGCAGGAAAGGCTCTACCCAGGGCTTATTGGCGGCAATTTCTTCCTGGCTCAGGCCTTTCAGTTCGTATGGAAACACCAGCCAATCGTCAGTTTCACGCAGACAGAAATCGGGTTTGAAATCGACCCGGTTATACGCCGGACGCTGCCACAGTGTCGCAACCTTAACCTGGCTGGGCATATTCCGCTTGAGCTTGCCCTGCAGGCGGTTAATCACCGCGCTGATGTTGTAGCCGGTGCTGAATACGTCATCGACAATCAGCAGGCCATCATCAACGTTCAGGTTTTCAACCAGGTACTGAGTGCCATGTACGCGAATATCTTCCGGCGACTGCACCATGCTCTGATAGGCCGGCAGACCACGATACGAGGTACGCAGCGCGATATGATCGGTTTTCACGCCCAGTGTCTGCAGACACTCCTGCACATAGATACCCACCGAGCTGCCGCCACGCCACAAACCAACGATAAAGGTCGGGCGGAAACCGCTCTCAAAAATCTGCACGCCGAGGCGGAACGCATCCTGAATGAC
Organism: Thalassolituus pacificus; assembly: GCF_025318105.1. Classification (NCBI taxonomy): domain Bacteria; kingdom Pseudomonadati; phylum Pseudomonadota; class Gammaproteobacteria; order Oceanospirillales; family Oceanospirillaceae; genus Thalassolituus; species Thalassolituus pacificus. The sequence continues at coordinate 93,196 of NZ_JAOANI010000009.1, read as the reverse complement.
TGTTTCTTCGTCCAAAAATCGTTTCTGCATGAGGTACTCTTATGTGACAGGCATAGGAACAGAGCGGTATGATAGCACCTGACCAATTGGTCAGGTAAAGAGTTGTTTCAAAACACGACGGGAGCCGGAATCATTATGAGTGCCAAATTGTACCTTACCGCCCAGGGATTGCTGGAAGATTCTTATCATCTTGCGGCCAAGGTGCTCGACAGCGGCTTCCGCCCGACCTTTATGATTGCGGTATGGCGCGGTGGTGCACCGATTGGTATTGCGGTGCAGGAATACCTCGATTACCACAGCGTAGAGACCGACAACATTGCCATCCGCACCTCGTCTTATCAGGGCATTGACCAACAGGCCAAAGAAGTCAAAGTGCATGGTCTGAACTATCTGGTAAAAAACGTAAAACACAGCGATAGCCTGTTGATTGTCGATGATGTGTTCGACAGCGGCCGCTCCATCGAAGCCATTATTAACGAGCTGAGCCGCCGTGCACGTTTGAATACACCACACGATATCCGCGTTGCCGTGCCCTACTATAAGCCGCACCGCAACCAGACCGACCGCGTACCGGATTACTATATCCACGAAACCAGTGCCTGGCTGAAGTATCCGCACTCACTGGAGGGCCTGAGCAACGATGAAATCGCTCAGGGCCGTCCGGAACTGTACGACATTATCAAAGACCACCTGCCGGCCTGAAAACCCGGTGCGGAAACAGAATAGAAAACGGGCCCTGTTAAGGCCCGTTTTTTTATTGCTGAAAAGTATCTCTCTTACGGATATTTTATTTCAGCCCGGCCAGATAATCGGCCTGAATTTTAGCGGCATCAATTTTCGTCAACCCTTCGTTAAAAATATCGGCCATCGCCTGCTTATTGTTCTTAAAACAGATAAACAGCTTTTTATTTTCCAGAAGTTTGTCATTAAAACTGATTTTATCTTTCAGCTTAACCAGATCCGGGTCGGTTTTAACGCTGTATTCCAGTACGTTTTTATCGATTACGGCAAGATCAATACGCCCAAATGCGGCTTTCTGGATATTGTTTTTATCGCTGATCACCTCGCTGACTTTCAGCTGGCCGGAAGCCACCATCGCATCAAAGTCGGCGGTATTCACATAGTCTTTCACGACACCAACCTGAAAGGCTTTCAGATCATCAAGTGACGACCAGCTCACCGGTTTGGCGGCCGCTTGCACAAACCCCAGCGGGCCACTGCCCATGGCTTCAGAAAAGGCGAACTCCGCCGCAATATCATCACTGTAATATTCCGGGAAATACCCGGCGTATTTACTGCTCTGATCTTTTGCCAGATGCACCGCTCGACTCCACGGATAAAAATCGACCATCAGCGTATAGCCCATCGCTGCAAACGCCGCTTTGGCCACTGCAACACTGGCACCCTGTTCCGCCATTTGCGGATCAGAATACGGCGGCCAGCTGAGTGATGTCAGATAGATCGTTTTATCCTCTGCCTGAGCCGGAAAAATACCGGCGACCAGCAGTAAAACAGCACAAAAAATATGACGCATAATATTCCCCTCACATCAGTTTAAAGCTGCGTTTAACCGACAGCACAACCGTGCTGTTGCCATTGTCGTTAAAGTTATCATCGATTGTTGTGGACATCAGACTGCCCTTGATATCAAAGCCATGAAACATGCGGCTGACGGCAACTTCGGCGTATTGATAGGAGGCTTCATTGTCGTCCCAGGCCCACACATCTTTATCGTCCGATACGCTGTGCGCTGCTGCAAACGCCAGGGTGTAATCACCCAATGGCATGCTATGCGACAATTTAAAAATATTGTGCGCAGTATCCAGACCGAAATACTCCGGTGCGTGATACCAATACAGTGTGGTGTTGGCATTAAAATACAGCCCCACATAATACTCGCCGTAGTTATAGTCATTGGAATTACTGGCACCATGATAGGTGTATTGGGCATAGCCAATATCAAAACCAAAGGCCGGATTAATGTCGTGGTAATAGCCCAGGTAATAATCCCATTCAAGATTCGTATCGTCGGCACCACCAAAATCGACATTACTGGCCCAGGTTCCTGCGTACAAACCACTGTTATGGCTGTAATTCAGCTCCGCCTGCAATGCCGGATTTTTATCGGTTTGCGATACGCCATTGAAGCGATAATCCGAAACCACCTCCAGATCGGCCGAGACTCCGGCAAATGCAGCTATAGGAGCCAACACCAGAGATAAGAGTAAACTTTTATTCATCCAATTCTCCATCATACGGCCAGAGCCCTGATCCGCCGGAATATACCGGCGGACTTTAAAAACGGAATTTGTGCATCAGGAATGTCAGCGCTTCAGCCTGTTTTTGCGCTTCGACACTGGAGCGTGCGGTATTACCAATCATTTCATTGGCGGCATCGACGCTTTCTTTAATGTGCACCAGGTTTTTATTCAGTTCTTCAATGACATGACTTTGCTCGCCCGATGCCTGGGCAATTTCGGCATTCATATAACTGATTTCCATCATCATCGCCACCACACCGGCAATGGATTCTCCGACTTTTTCAATCTGTTCCACGCTGTTGGCCGTGTATTCTGTACTCTTGTGCATAACCTCAACGGCCTGACTGGTCGAAGACTGCAGACGACCAATCATCTGATTAATTTCGTTGGTCGAATCGCGGGTACGCTGTGCCAGTGTGCGTACTTCATCGGCAACCACGGCAAAACCGCGCCCTTGTTCACCGGCTCGGGCCGCCTCGATCGCGGCATTCAATGCCAGAAGATTGGTTTGTTCCGCAATCCCCTGAATCACATCCGATACCGCACCAATATTAACGCCTTCGGTTTCCAGATTACGGATCACCTCGCCTACATGCTTAATTTCACCGGATAAATTCCGGATAACATCCGCAGCTATTTTTACCGTTTCCTGGCCATGGCTGGCTTCGACATTGGCTTTACCGGCATATTCCGAGGCTTTTTTGGCATTGTCGGCAACGTTTTGTGTGGTGGAAGCCAGCTCGGTACTGGCCGTAGCGACCATATCAACTTCGTGTTTCTGCACATCAAATCCCTGGCGGATATTGCTGATGTCCTGCTGACTCGAATTCGACAGTAATTTCAGTTCTTCCGATGAATGGTTTACCTGGCCAATCATACTGGCCAGCCCGGCTAATAGCTGATTAACCTGTACCGCCAATGCCGATATCTCATCACCACGACTGGCATCCAGGCGCTTACTCAGGTCGCCGCCGCCAGCCGCCAGTTCACCGACTGCAGCGGTAATCTCTGATATTTTTTTAACCACCGAGTGAGAAACAAGAAAGGTAATCAGGCTGACCAGAATAATATCCAGCAGAATCATCTCAATGATAACCGCGCGGATTGCCTGATTAAGTTCTGCGCGCATGACAGAATCGTTCATACGCAATATCAGATGGCCAACGCTCTTGGGCGTGTCATTGTCGTTAAAAAACAGTTCGGTACGGGTTTCCAGCGCGTTACTGCTGTCAGCATTTTCTTTTGCCCGTACAACCGGATCACCTTCTGGCAGTTCAACCACCAGGCTGTTGATGCTTTCGGCTTCCAGCTCGGCTTCCAGTGTTTTTTCAATACTGGCGGTATCAAAATTCCAGATGAAGTTAGGCAAGCTAAGACTTAAACGATTGGCTACCAGACGGGCCTGACCCTGTAACTGTTGCTCCAGAGCCTGAGCTTTACTCTGATAGTTGTAAAAACCCATCAATAACAGCAAAGCCGTTACGGTAATAACAACATAAACCGCCATTCGGGATTTGATACTGGTAAACATAGCCAACCTCCTGAGATCAACTAACGATAGTACAGCGCAAGACGATGACGGGCTGGTAAGGCAAAAAAGCTCAGATTGTCATACTATTCAGGCCCTTACCGATCTATTGATAAATCTATGTTTTTATTCACACGTAATTCATTACAACGTAGCGCCAGAAATATTCATGGTTTGTTACATAAAAGCGCTGAAAAAGACGAATTATCATTTCTGTCTGAACACTTACTCATGGCCGTTAATATTGCCACGAGTGGCTATTGCCGATAGCAGATATAGCGATAGCAGATATAGCGATGGTAGAAATAGCGATGGTAGAAATAGCGATGGTAGAAATAGATGGAAGCGACGACTCCCGGCAACCAGGGCACCTCTGAATCATTCAGTGCCCGCTCGGTTTACTGAAAACGTCCAGAGATGCCCTGATATTGATGGGTGTGCATGCATAAACGCACATAAAAAAACGGAGCCGAAGCTCCGTTTTTTATGAGTGATGCGAATAACGCCTCAATCCGTTTGCTTAAGCCTCAGTTGAGGTGCTCAACACGGATGCGGGTAACATCACCCACGGTACTGGCCAGACCTTCAATCGCGGCAATGGCTTCGTTCATCTGTTTTTCCACCACAACGTGGGTCAGCAGGATGATCTGCGCCAGCGCTTCGCCATCTTTTGGCTCTTTCTGGATGATGGCTTCGATATTGATGCCACGCTCACTCAGAATGCTGGCAACAGCGGCCAGTACACCGGTTTTGTCTTCCGCCTGAATACGCAGGTAGTAAGCGGTTTCCACTTCTTCCATCGGCAGTACCGCCACGTCTTCAATATCGTTGAAGGCCAGGTGATTGACGCTGGCTTCCGCCGGTGCATCAAAGGTACGGGCCAGGTCGATAATGTCGGCCACTACTGCAGAAGCGGTTGGACCAGCACCGGCACCCGCGCCAACATACAGCGTGTCACCAACTGCATCACCGTTCACCATCACAGCATTCAGCACGCCATCAACGGTCGCAATCGGACGTGCCACCGGAATCATGGTCGGGTGTACACGCAGGTCGATACCTTTTTCAGTACGACGGCTGACACCCAGGTGCTTGATGCGGTAACCCAGCTCTTCGGCGTACTCAACATCGTCAGTGGTGATCTTGCTGATGCCTTCGGTGTAGCAGCGGGCAAACTGCAGCGGAATGCCGTAGGCAATCGACGACAGAATGGTCAGTTTGTGTGCTGCATCAATACCTTCAACGTCGAACGTTGGATCGGCTTCGGCATAACCCAGCGCCTGAGCTTCAGCCAGAACGTCGGCAAAGTCGCGGCCTTTGTCGCGCATTTCGGTCAGGATAAAGTTACCGGTACCGTTAATAATGCCCGCCAGCCAGTTGATGCGGTTCGCCGCCAGGCCCTCACGGATGGCTTTAATAATCGGAATGCCGCCGGCAACCGCCGCTTCGTACATCACGCTCACGCCTTTGGCTTCCGCCGCGGCGAAGATTTCGTCACCGTGTACCGCAATCAGGGCTTTGTTGGCGGTTACCACGTGCTTACCGTTGGCAATGGCGCCCAGTACCACGTCTTTGGCGATGGTGTAACCACCGATCAGTTCAACCACCACATCAATCTCGGGGTTGTTAATCACATCGTTAACGTCTGCCGTAATTGCCACAGCGCCGGTGTCAACATCCGGGTTCGGATGACGGGTAGCCACCTGCGCGATAATAATTTCACGACCCGCCCGGCGCGCGATGTCTTGTGCATTACGGGTCAGCACATTAAAGGTGCCGCCGCCAACTGTACCTAAACCACAGATACCTACTTTTACCGGTTTCAAGGTCGTTTCTCCTTAAAATATAGAGAGTGTTAAATTCGTTTCAGCGTGCTGCTGTTAACCGCCAAAGCCATCGTTACGCAGCATCTGTTTAATGCCGCGCAGCGCCTGGCGGGTGCGCTGGTCGTTCTCAATCAGGGCGAAGCGTACATGGTCATCGCCGTATTCGCCAAAGCCAATTCCCGGTGACACAGCCACTTTGGCCTCGGTCAGCAGCTTCTTGCTGAACTCGAGGGAGCCCATTTTACGATAAGCTTCAGGAATTTGCGCCCAGACAAACATGGTGGCTTTCGGCCATTTTACCGGCCAGCCCAGATCATTCAGCCCCTTGCAGAGCACATCCCGGCGGCTGCGGTACATCTCGCAGATATCGCTCACCACCGTCTGATCACCTTCCAGTGCGGCAATGGCCGCCACCTGGATAGGCGTGAATGTACCATAATCGAGGTAGGACTTAATCCTTGCCAGGGCATAAATCAGATCTTTATTACCGCAGCAGAAGCCAACCCGCCAGCCCGGCATGTTGTAGCTCTTCGACAGTGAGTAAAACTCAACCGCAATCTCTTTCGCGCCTTCGACCTGCAAAATAGACGGCGGCTGGTAACCGTCAAACACGATATCGGCATAGGCCAAATCCTGCACCACCCAGATTTCGTGCTCTTTGCACATCGCCACCACCTTCTCAAAGAAGGCTAAATCGACACACTCGGCGGTCGGGTTACCAGGAAAGTTCAGCACCAGCATTTTCGGCCGTGGCCAGGTGGTTTTAATGGCTTTTTCCAGCTCGTCAAAAAAATTCACATCCGGCGTCATCGGCACATGGCGGATATCCGCCCCGGCAATAACAAAGCCGTAAGGGTGAATCGGATAAGACGGATTCGGCACCAGCACGTTATCGCCCGGCCCCAGAGTGGCCAGCGCCAGATGTGCCAGACCTTCCTTCGAGCCGATGGTGGTAATCACCTCGGTTTCCGGATCGAGGTCGACATTGAATTTGCGCTTGTACCAGCTGGCCATGGCGCGGCGTAAACGCGGAATGCCCTTCGACTGGCTGTAACGATGGGTACCGCCACGGGTCGCAGTTTCCACCAGCTTATCGACAATATGCTTTGGCGTGTCCTGATCCGGGTTACCCATCGACATATCGACGATGTCCTCCCCCGCCGCTCGTGCCGCCATCTTCATTTCGCCGATCACATTGAAGACATAGGGAGGCAGACGCTTAATGCGCGGGAAGTTAGTATCCATAACGGTTTCCTGATTCTCAGGTAATTAAAGGGACATCAAGGCTACTGTATCAACGACAGGGGAACAACGATCAGTCGGCAGGAATTTGACCAGCACAGTGCGTGCGGTAAATCGCATAAAGCTGTGTTAGTGTCAGAACGACAATCTGATTGCATAAAAAACATAAGGAAAAGCAATGGAAAACTTTCTTGTATTAACCGTTATTGCCGACGACAAACCCGGAATTGTTGAACAACTATCAGCCACCATCGCCCGCAATGGCGGCAACTGGCTGGAAAGCCGCATGGCGCACATGGCGGGTAAATTTGCCGGTATTTTGCGGGTTTCTATTGCCGCCGAACAAAGCAACAGCCTGATTGCCGAATTAAGCTCACTCAGCTCGCGCGGGATTCTGGTTAATGCCGAAACCGGCAGCGACAGTGAAGAAAACGACAGCCTCGACCTGACCCTGAATCTGGTTGGCAACGACCGTCCGGGTATTGTTAAAGAAGTATCGCAGGCGCTTTCAAAAATGGGCGTGAACGTACTGGAATTAACCACCGACTGCGGCACCGCCGAAATGTCTGCGGTACCGCTGTTCCGCGCCGAAGCCTTGCTGCGGGTACCACACAGTTTTGATACCGATATTCTGGCCAGCGCGCTGGAAGCCATTTCCAATGACCTGATGGTGGAAATCCGCTTGGATTAATCTTCCGGTAACTGCCGTGCTGCATTAACCTGCAGCACGGATTCTGAAGACAGAATCAGCCAATAACAGCCTGACCCAGCAGCCAGGTCGAATTACCCGCCAGCAGCCACATCATTACCTTAAAAAACACATCACCGTCGATGCGTTTGCTTAACCAGCGGCCCAGATAAATACCAACAAAAGCCACCGGAACCAGCAACAACGTTAACCAGCCGATATCAAAATTCAGCAATCCCAGCATGCCGTAAGGCAGTAATTTAATGGCATTCATTAAACCAATGGCGAGGGTTATTTGGGCCAGGAAAGATTCTTTATTGAGCTTACCCAATAAAAAATACGCCTGTAGCGGTGCCGCACCGGCATGAGCCAGAGCACTGCCGATACCCGCCAGTCCGCCCAGTAAACCACCCTGCAATGCAGAAGCGCCCTGAGGCTGCACCTCACCGGCAACCACCGGGCGGCGTCCGGCCATCCAGGGCCAGCGCTTCTGCGCCAGCACCCAAAAACCCATCAAACCGATCAGCGCCTGCACACCGCGCTCACTGACCACGCCCAGCAATAATGAGCCCGCCGTAATGCCAATCAGAATGCCGGGCAAGACCGGCTTCACCAGCGCAAACGACAAATGCCGGCGGTAAACGCGCAGGGTCATAAGATCCATCAGCAACAGAATCGGCAGCAGAATACCGATGGCCTGTTCGCCGCCAATAAAGGGCGCCATCATCGGTACCGCGACAACGCCAATACCACCACCAAAGCCAGATTTGGCGATGCCGGTTAACAATACGCCGAGTACGGCGATGGCAAGAAAAGTCAGATCCACAACGTTATCCAGATAAACGCCGGACATACGCCTGCACCCTCAGGCGATGTTCCGGCCGGGCAGGCAATGCCTGCTTACGGTAAATCGAACAACAAGGCCTCCGCCTGGCTGTCGGCACTGAAGATCAGTGCCTGTTCCTGGCTGATGGTCACGCCGTCACCGGCGTGTAAAATCAGCGTGTCATCTCCGGCCTGCAGTTGCAGCGGGCCGTTGATGGTATGTACGTAATATTGGCGCGCAGGGTTCAGCACCTGTTCAGCGCTTTCCGCTGCCAGACGCACATGCAGCAGCTGCGCATCCTGACGGATACTGAGCGTACCGTCGCGTCCGTCCGGCGTAATCACCGGCTGAATCGCCTGCTGGCGTGGAAAACGTTTCTGCTGATAACCCGGCTCGGTATTCTGCTCATTAGGCTGAATCCAGATCTGCAGAAAATGCAGCGGCTGGTCTGTCGACGGATTAAATTCGCTGTGCATCACACCGCTGCCGGCCGACATCAGCTGAAACTCACCGGCCGGCAAATGCTCAACGTTGCCCATCGAATCGCGATGGGCAATAGTGCCGTCCAGCACATAGCTGATGATTTCCATATTGCGGTGGCCGTGGGTATCGAAGCCAGCGCCGGGGGTCACCCGGTCGTCGTTGATCACCCGCAGAGCCGATACACCCATCTGTTGCGGGTCGTAATACTGGCCGAAAGAAAACGTATGCGAGCTGTTGAGCCAACCAAAATTGGCCCGGCCGCGCTCATTGGCTGCGCGTAAGATTAACATGCGGTGACCTCCTTCGATATTATTGATATGAGCATTAATGTTTGCAATGCAACGCTCTTTTTCAGTGCAACAGTAAAACCACCCACAGACTTCCGCGGGAGGCTGTGAAATACTGCTGCGCTTTTTTGCGAAGCCTTTTACACCTCTGTTTTAAAGGCGTTGTTTTAAAGGCGTTGTTTTAAAGGCGTTTGTTGCGTGTTTGCCTGCAACGTTGTGCAAAACCTTTTTCCCGGCAACCCGGCCCTTGTCCGACGTTGCCCTACTGCCTGCGGGCCAGCGGTTTACTGTGTCTTCAACTTCCGAATCCGTATCCACAGACGATCAGCAACAAGCGCAACTGTTGCGCGCTGATCTTATTCTGCTCGGCGTTACCCTGCTGGCTGCGGTCAGCTGGATGTTTTCCAAAGAGGCGTTAAACGAATTTCCGCCACTGCTGTTTATGGCCTGCCGCTTTACCGCTGCCGGGCTGCTGCTGGTGATTCCCGGCCGCCGCGCGCTGGTTGCCCTGAAAGCCCATGAATGGCGTGCATCGGCCCTGGTCGGCCTGTTTTTCGGTGCCGCCATGAGCTTCTGGATCATGGGGCTGTTTAACGCTCACACCCTCGGCGAAGGCGCGTTTATTACCAGCCTGGCAGTGGTGCTGGTGCCTTTTATCAGCTGGCTGCTGTTCCGCGAGCGGCCGGCGAAAAGCATCTGGATTGCCCTGCCGCTGGCCATCGGCGGGCTGGCGCTGCTGTCGTTACGTCACGGTTTTAACCCTGACCCCGGCCAGCTGTTTTTCTTTGCCGCCGCCCTGCTTTTGTCGCTCACCTTTATACTCAACGGCCGTGCCGCGGCGCGTATTTCGGCACTGGCCCTGAGCGCTATTCAGCTGGTGCTGGTCGGCGTTGTGTCCTTCAGCCTGTCGGCCATGTTTGAAGACTGGCCCGATACTTTTACCCCTACCATGTGGCTGTGGCTGATTCTGAGCGTAACCGTTGGCACCGCCGCACGCTTTCTGCTGCAAACCTACGCTCAGGGTCTGGCGTCCCCCAGCCATGCTGCCGTGATTATGGTGCTGGAGCCGGTCTGGACCGCCATCATCGCCGCCTTCTGGTTTACCGAACGGATGGAAACGGCGCAGATTCTCGGCTGCACCCTGATTCTGCTGGCGCTGCTGGCCAACCGCTGGAGTGCTCTGCGGCGCTGGCTGAAACGCTGATACAACATCCCAGTCCGTAATCATTATTCCGCTAAGCGGCTTTTCAAAACGGACATTGATTGTTTGGTAAAAACCATACTGCGGCTGAGATAAACCGCGCCTCTGGGCCCGCCGCCATGAGCGATGATTTTTACGATCTGGCTGGCATGGATGCCAGACAAGCGTATCCGGCCATGGATGGCCGATATACGCGTGGTCAGTAAAAAACGAGCGAATAAGGATTACGGGCCAGAAAGCGCAAAGCAGGGGCCCGGGGAGAAGTTCCCCGGATTGGGGCGCAGGGGCTTGCCCCGCTTCGGCTACTCACGTGCAATCGACGTTTCATGATTGCTTAAGTAAATAGCACATCCCTACCCGGCGTTTAATCAGTTACTCAGGTCGTGCAGCTTACCCGGACGACCATCCAGCACAGTGACTTCGCTTGCCGCCAGGCGCGGCTTACGTGGCCAGTTACCTTCTTTGGCGTAACCCAGGGTCACCATCATGGCAACGCTGTAGCGTTCACCGATGTTGAACACTTCTTTCGCTTTCGCGGTATCGAAGCCGATCATCGGCCCGGTGGCCATACCCTTGCCAGCCGCGGCCGTCATCAGGTTCATGGTCGCCATACTGGCCGAGCGCAGTGCTTCATCGTGGGCTGCGGCTTTGTTATCGCCGTAGGCACCGTTTACCGCACTGACAAAGTAGTCACGCACGCCTTCGTTGTAGATCCCGGCATCGACACCGCGCTGGGCGATATCCGGCATACGTTCATGACCCTGTTCGTCGGCCAGCACCAGAATAACCACCGGGGCATCGGCCACTTTCTGCTGACCGTAGGCGATGTCTTTTAAGGTTTCTTTCGCCGCCTGATCGGTTACCACCAGATAGCGGGTATGCTGAATGTTAAAGGCCGTTGGCGCGTGTTGGGCGTAATCCAGCAGCTCCAGGACTTCCGCCGTGCTGATGGCACGTTCGGTATCAAAGTAGTTCACAGAAGTACGCTGGCTCAGGGCATCAAATACGTTCATGGGGCATCCTTAAATCGGGTATCGGTTCGGGTATTGGTTGTGGTGTTAGGGCTGTTAAGCAATGAGTGCAGTTTAAGTTCGCTTTATTCGATTAAAAATCTCATAATTTAACGTATAGCTTTCGATATTTACGAAAAGGCATTCCAATGAAAACAACCCTCGAACAGTGGCGCATGTTTAAAGCGGTGGTCGACCATGGCGGCTACGCTCAGGCGGCTGAGGCCATCTTCAAGAGTCAGTCAACCATCAGCTATGGTGTGCACAAGCTGCAGGAGCAACTGGGCGTACAACTGCTGGAAGTGGAAGGGCGCAAAGCGGTACTGACCGAACACGGCCGTATTCTGTTACAACGTGCCGAACAGCTGCTCGATCAGGCAGAAAATATCGACAAGATTGCCGGATCGCTGAATCAGGGCGTCGAGCCTGTTGTGCGTGCGGCCATCGACACCATTTACCCCAACGATGTGCTGTTTGATGTGTTTGAAGCCTTCTCAGCCGAGTACCCCGATACCCGTCTGGAGCTGGAAGAGTTTGTACTCAGCGGCGGTAACGAAATGCTGCTCGAAGACAGCATCGATATTCTGATTACCCCGCAACTGCCCAGTGGCTGGAATGGCGAGCACGTACACCGCTCCTGCTTTCTGCCGGTTACCAGCCCGCAGCATCCGTTGCAGCATCTGGGGCGCGAGGTCACCTACGATGACCTCACCGCTCACCGGCAGGTGGTGCTGCGCGACAGCAGCCGCAAACGCCGCAGCGAAGGTGGCTGGCTCGGCGCCCATCAGCGCTGGACCGTGACCCATACCAGCACCCGACTGAATATTGTCCGCCGTGGTCTGGGCTTTGCCTGGCTGCCGGAGCTGCTGATTGCCGACGACCTGAAAAGCGGTGCCTTACAGGTGATTCCCTTTGCTCAGGATGCGCGGCGCTACGTCGACCTCTATCTGGTAATGGCCCATGAAGAAAGCGCCGGCCCCGCCACCCGCGCCCTCGCCCGCCTGCTAGCCAACACCGACACCGGCTGCAAAGCGGCGCACACAACAGAAACCGAATAAGCGCCCCAGAATGCAGCGACCATCTGTTCAGCTAATCATCTGTGCACCCTTTTGGGGTGCAACTGACAGCAAAATCAGCAACTTAACACTCGCCAGCCTGCCGGATGCCGCAATTTTCAGGCTCCGGCAAAACTGGTACAGCCCTTGCTGAACACTGATCAGTAACAGGAGATACTCGGCAACCGAATCCGGTTGGGATTCACAGAAATAGGTGGCTAGGGTTCCGGTTCTTTGATGGAAAAAGAACGACTGGTCCGAGAGCAACCGACCTCAGCGTATTCACAGCGCAGGTTACACGGCGGGACAAAAGCCCGGGAGACCCACACGCGAATGCCAGCATCTGGCCGTTCGCGCTGAGTTCTCCTGCCGTCTGATTTATGTGGATATCAAAGAGGAAGTCCTATGAACGCGTTAAAACGTCTGCTCACTGCCAGCCTGGTCACCCTGGCCGCCCTTACTCCATTACACGCTCAGGCCAAAGACAGTTTCCGTCTGGCCTGGTCTATCTACGTTGGCTGGATGCCGTGGGATTACGCCGACAAAGCCGGCATCGTAAAAAAATGGGCCGATAAATACGGCATCGAAATCGAAGTGGTGCAGATCAACGATTACGTTGAATCCATCAACCAGTTTACCGCCGGTGAATTCGACGCCTGCGTAATGACCAATATGGATGCCCTGACCATTCCGGCCGCCAGCGGCGTCGACACCACCGCCTTAATCGTCGGTGACTTCTCCAACGGCAACGACGCCGTGATTCTGAAAGAAGGCAAAAGCCTGAAAGACATCAAAGGCCTGCCGGTGAATCTGGTGGAGCTGTCGGTTTCCCACTACCTGCTGGCACGCGGTCTGGAAAGCGTGGGCATGAGCGAAAAAGACGTATCGGTGATCAACACCTCCGACGCCGATATGGTGGCAGCTTATGGCACCGGTGATGTTAAAGCCGTGGTGACCTGGAACCCACTGGTAAGCGAGATTCTGGCGCAGCCAAACGCAACCGCCGTGTTTAACTCCTCACAGATTCCGGGTGAAATTATCGACACCACTATGGTCAACAGCGAAACCCTGGCCGCTAACCCCGCCTTCGCCAAAGCCCTGACCGGCGCCTGGTACGAAACCATGAGCATCATGGCGAAAGACGACGCCGAAGGTAAAAAAGCACGCAGCATGATGGCCGAAGCCTCAGGCACCGACCTTGCCGGTTACGATGCCCAGCTGGCCGCCACCAAAATGTTCTACGACGCACAAAAAGCTGTGGAATTTGTGAACAGCGCCGAGCTGCCAAAAACCATGGAATACGTGGCGAAATTCTCCTTCGACCACGGTCTGCTGGGTGATGGCGCCGCCGATGCCGGCTTTATCGGCATGGCCTTCCCGAACGGCAAAACCTTTGGCGATAAAGGTAATGTGAAGCTGCGCTTTACCGACAGCTATATGAAGATGGCGGCTGAAGGAAAGCTGTGATGCCCGGCCATTGAGTATCAGGCGCTGCGCGGCAGAGTTTGCTGCCGCAGCGCTTTTAAGCCGTACCGCAGCCATCGCGGCCAGCGGCAAAAATCGCTACAATGCTGCCCTTTCTTTGAATAACCCGTAGCGAATTGTCATGACCGCACAGAATCCCCGCAAAATCCTCGTCACCAGCGCCCTGCCCTATGCCAATGGTTCCATTCACCTCGGCCACCTGCTGGAATACATTCAGACTGATATCTGGGTTCGGTTCCAGAAACTGCGTGGCAACGAATGCCACTATGTTTGCGCCGACGACGCCCACGGCACCGCCATCATGCTGCGCGCCGAAAAAGAAGGTATCAGCCCGGAAGAGCAGATTGCGCGGGTAAAAGCCGAGCACGAAGCGGATTTCGCCGGTTTCCAGATTGCGTTCGACAACTTCCACAGCACCCACAGCGAAGAAAACCGCCTGCTGTCAGAAGAAATCTACAAAGCCTGCCGTGACAAAGGCCATATCGCCATCCGCAGCATCAAGCAGCTGTACGATCCGGTTAAAGAGCTGTTTCTGGCCGACCGTTATATCAAAGGCGAGTGCCCTAAGTGTGGCGCCGCCGACCAGTACGGCGACAACTGTGAAGTCTGCGGTGCAACCTACACCCCGGCTGAGCTGAAAAACCCGTTCTCAGTGATTTCCGGTGCCACCCCGGTCGAAAAAGAGTCTGAGCACTACTTCTTCAAACTGCCGGACTTTCAGGAGTTTCTGCAGCAGTGGACCCGTTCCGGCACCCTGCAGGATGAAGTGGCCAACAAACTGGCCGAATGGCTGGATTCCGGTCTGCAGGAGTGGGACATTTCCCGCGATGCGCCGTATTTCGGCTTCGAAATTCCGGATGCACCGAACAAGTTTTTCTACGTCTGGCTGGATGCCCCTATCGGCTATATGGCCAGCTTTAAAAACCTGTGTGACAAGCGCGGTGACCTCGACTTTAACGAGTACTGGAAAAAAGATTCCACCACCGAGCTGTACCATTTTATCGGTAAAGACATTATTAACTTCCATGCGCTGTTCTGGCCTTCCATGCTGAGCGCCGCAGAATACCGTACACCAACGGCCGTTAATGCTCACGGTTTCGTCACCGTGAACGGTTCTAAAATGTCGAAGTCGCGCGGTACCTTTATTAAGGCGCGCACCTTCCTGAATCATTTAAACCCGACTTATCTGCGTTACTACTTTGCCGCCAAACTGAGCTCCAGCGTCGATGATTTCGATTTAAATCTGGAAGATTTCGTGCAGCGTGTAAACGCCGATCTGGTCAACAAACTGGTGAACATCGCCTCACGTACCGGCAACTTTATTGCCAAAGCGTCCGGCGAACTGAGCGCGACCTGCGCTGAACCGGAAATGCTGCAGCAATTTATTGATGCCGGCGACCAGATTGCCAGCCATTACGAAAAACGCGAATTTGGCCGCGCGATGAAAGACATCATGGCGCTGGCCGACCGCGCCAACGAATATATTCAGGAAAAAGCCCCGTGGGCGATGAATAAAGAAGAAGGCCGCCAGCAGGAAGTGCAGGACGTATGTTCCGTGGCGCTTAACCTGTTCCGTCAGCTGGTGACTTATCTGGCACCGGTACTGCCGGAAATTGCCGACAAAACCAAAGCATTCCTGAATCTGGACAGCCTTGACTGGGAAGCACGCCGCGAGATTCTGCTGAGCCACAAAATCAATAAATTCCAGCCGATGCTGGCCCGTGCTGAAATGGATAAAGTAACCGCCATTCTGGAAGAAACCAAAACCGAGCTGGCCAAAGAAAACGGCGAAGCACCGGCGGCGGATAACAGTGCCGATAAAAGCGCTGCGAAAAACGCCGAGAAAAAGGTCGAGAAAAAAGCGAAGAACAAAGGTCCAGAGCTGCGTGAAGACGGTAACGAAGTGATTGCCGATACCATCGAGTTCCCGGATTTCGCCAAAGTCGACCTGCGTATTGCCCGCATTGTTAAAGCCGAACATGTTGAAGGTGCAGAAAAACTGCTGCAACTGACGCTGGATATCGGCAACGGCGAAATCCGCAACGTATTCTCCGGTATTAAATCGGCCTACAACCCGGAAGACCTGAACGGCAAGCTCACCGTGATGGTCGCCAACCTGGCGCCACGTAAAATGAAATTCGGCATGTCCGAAGGCATGGTACTGGCCGCAGGCCCGGGCGGTGAAGATATCTTCCTGCTCGAACCACACGACGGCGCCCAGCCGGGTATGCGCGTGATGTAAAAAAGCAGAAACAGAAAAGCCGGGGTTTTACCCCGGCTTTTTATTGAGCGGGCTTAACATTAAACCCGGTTTAATATGCCTGCCACACTATTCACCACAGGGAAGATTGACAACATTCGTATTAATATCGTTTTCCAGCTCAATCCAGAAGTTAATACTCCATGCCTCGCGCTTCTTTCGTATAATGTAAGACTTACCCTTTTCGGCTAAAAACTTCAAACAGCGTTCAGATTTAACCTTTCCCTGATAAAACCCTACGTCAATCTCAGTCAAGCCAGGTTCAATATAAGCACTTTCATAATAACCGCTAAAAAACCCACCGATAGAAACACCATCAACCGCATTAATATAAAGCTTCTCATCAAGTCCCTGGAAAATACCATGATCACGCTCTGAATCTGCTTTTAAATATACGGCATCTTCTTTCGCAAGCCCCGGAGGAGAATAAGCAGAATCAGCGATACATCCCCACAAAAATCCGGTTAAACAAAACACAACCAACAACTTCATTTTTCACAGATCCTTTGATATTGCTAACGTCCGGTTCAGCAGCAACCAACACCATGCACATTGTGTAAAAAACCGGGCGTTCTGTGGATGCCCGAAAGAGCAGAGCATCCTGTTTGCACTTACTATATTCAGGTATCCTGAGGGATATTATCCCAATCACTTGCATTATCCAGGCACCATGTTAACGCTCGCCGACGCTCCATAATCAGACTCATATTAAAGTGTTTATGGGGAGTGTTGCGAAGCTGAAACTCCCTGCAACACCACATAGCTCTATAGTAAAGGTCTCTCATACTATAGACTTCCTCGTAAGAACGAATCGAATCGGTATCCGTAAATTTCTCCGGCCCTTCATTTTCATGAAGTTTTGGACAATACTCCACCATGTCATCGGGGATTGGGTAAGGAACTTCCAGCTTATCAATTTTACCCATGACCCAAAGAAGCGCCCAAAGCGACTCCAAATACCAATGTAAATTGATCTTATCTTGCTGAGAAAGAGTTTCCTGGCTTTGAGCCAATATTTCACGCTCTGCACATGAAAGATGATCTGTTAGCTGATTGTCCTTTATGTAGTCAGCAATCAATTCAACTGGCGCATCAAATGCAATATTGATCATTGCGTTCATGATGAGTGCTCTGGAAACAACGTCCTCGCATGAGCGCATCGTTGTGATGTCATAAACGGGTAACCAATCACAAACTTCCCCACCCATTCCCTTGATTGCTAATTCACTCTCAGATTTAATTTTTCCAGAATCCATCAATACTCCCCCTGCTAAATATAAGTGCTTATTGCTGTGTGATGTTTACACAAATGTCCCGAATTAAAAAACAACGTAACCCAATGATTTAATTGAAAAATATCACACCAGCTCTGAAAATTTGCAGAGACAAAGCACAAGCCTGTTATTGCGTTCAGAACTGCCGCTAAAAATTGTAAAGAAAACCCAGAATCTATTGATTTTAAAGTCAATAAACTAACATTTGTCTGAAAAACGAGCAAGTTTACGGCTGATTTTCAGGGGGATAGCACGGCCATGCATGCACCTGCTATGGCGGTATCATCCGTACCGGGAATACCAACCACTACTGGATGCACTTTTACATTGGCTTCTCTACACCCTGTCACATTGGGGCCTGATCATGTGCTGATGCAAGGGCCTTTATAAAGATCCTCTCCGGTATACGGAGGCTGCAATCGACCGACTGTGGCACCCTTGTGCTTAAAAACTTTCTTATCAGTTTAACCAAACTGAAACATTCTCTCACCATAATCAGCGATCATCCGACCACGGACTCTGGAAGGCTCTCCTGTACGCACTGGCAGAACCGGAATAATCGCGCAGGCGAGTTCAGAATCCCCACTTTCTTGCTGTTTCTCCAGCTAAAGTCCACAGGCAGACCGGATTCAATGAATATGTTCCAGCCCGATGTCTCAGTGCATCACATCAGTCAGCTGATTAATCAGGAGAAGCCCAGATTACTCAGTTTTATCCGCAAAAAAATCAATGACCACTCCTACTCTGAGGATATATATCAGGAAGCACTGGAGCGGACATTAAAACGATCTATTCAGGGGTTTGTGCTCAATGACCCGATCAGTTACATCTATAAAATTGCCAACAACATCATTAATGATTATTACCAGAAGAAAGTATCAGAAGACACCGTCTGCATTGACGATCAGGAAGTTCATTGCGAAAAACCGCAACCTGATCGCAATGCAGAAATGAACCAGAAAATAGAGCACTTTTTGCTTTGTCTTAACCAGCTTCCTCCCGAGACAGCAAATCTTCTGGTGATGCGAAAAGTTCATGGGCTGACCATTTCCGAAATCGCCCGCCGCGTAGGAAAAGAGCCAAAATCAGTAGAAAAACGAATTAATCGTGCCATGCGTTCAGTACTTGAACAGATTGAACGTGGCGTACCCGCAGTGAGTAAAAGAACGTGGTTTTAAGACTGATACCAAAACAGAATATTCTGGGTGATTCTGAAAGAGAGAAAATCAGCCAATGGGTTCTGCATGAAAAATACGAACAAAGTGCAGCTGAGCAGACCTCTGAAACCGAAGTCTGGCTGGATAAAAAACCTGAGCGTCGCCAGGAGGCTGATGCTCTTGATGCAATCTGGAATGATGATTGTTTTACTGAGGCACTGAAACAGTTCGAAACAAATCAACAGAACCGTCAGCAGAAAAGCCAGCAGAACCACCAGACATCTGACCATAAATGCAGCACATTATGGTACGGAAGCATCGCTGCATCGGTCGTTCTTACCCTTGGCATTCTGCTGTTTCGCAGCGGCGATGTTTCACAACCGGTATATTTCAATACTCAGAAACTGCAAACCGCTCACCAGCTACTGGATGACGGTTCGCGCCTTGACATCAGCGCAGCCAGTCAACTGCTGGTTAAATACAGCGCCGCTGAACGGCACATTGATCTGGTTGAGGGTGAGGCTCAGTTCAACGTCAGTAAAGATCCGGCACGGCCTTTCGTTGTCGAAACCCGCCATGCCACTTTGCAAGCACTGGGCACGGTGTTTAATGTTGATCAGCGACGCGACAGCACCGAGTTAACAGTTCTTGAAGGCCGGGTTGAAGTGGCCCCGCTGCAGGCAGGCAACAAACGCGTCATCCTCACGGCAGGACAACGGGCTCTGATCCGGGCAAATGGACATGGTCCGGTAGAGACATTCGACCTGACCTCTTACCGTGACTGGCAACAGAATATTCTCGAAGCGGATAATATGCCGCTGGCAGACATCATTGATGAACTGAACCGATACCGGAATACGGCCGTCGGAATCCATCCAAGCATCAGTAACTTGCCGGTATCAGGCACTTTCAGACTGGACGATACGGAAAAGAATCTGCAGCTGATTACCTCAGCCTACCAGTTAACAATATCCGAACAGAATGGAATAACCTTTATTAGCAGGTAATCAGAATGCCTTCAGGTTAAGCAGATGATAAGGCAGGGAAGATATAATCATGCAGCTGGCATGAGCCAGACCATGAGCCAGACCATGAGCCAGACCCAGCGCTACCCTGTACTACTGCTGCTATGGCTCTGCGGCATATTCTGCGCTGAGCCATTACACGCTGAGCCTTCAAACTCTGATCAGCTAAATACCGGACAATCAAATACCAGGCAGTACTCCCACAAAAATTCCGGCTACGGAGAAACTGCCAGCTGTATTCCACCCAAACAGATCGTGCAGATTACTGAAGATTCATTGAGTCATGCATTGCAGTCAGCTGCCCGTTATTTTCATTTTTTAATCGTTGTGCCGGAAGCCTTACTGGCCGATAAACGCACAGCAGAAATCGAAGGCTGTTATTCTTTGGTTCAGCTATTGGAACAGCTTCTGCAAGATACACCGCTTGAATACGACCTTCTCGGCGACACCATTATTATTCGCCAAACAACCACAGAATATTCGCGTAACAACGATGATGAAGCTCATACAATAAGTCCTGAAGAGTTAATTGTAACCGCTGACAGTGCAGCAGAAATACAACCACGCCCGCTCAATGAACTTACCGGCCCAACAGAACTGAGCATTAATACCCGTCAGCTCCGTGAAGCAGGAATTTATACATTATCCTCAGCACTGGAGCTGACAGCCGGGGTTAAAATAGAAGATAACCGCTACGCGATCATCCGCGGGATGACGGGCCGTTATCAATCAATCCGGATAAATGGCGGTGAGCTTCCCAGTCTTGATCCCTCCGGCCAGAACTTTCCTCTGGATTTTATTCCACTGGGTATTCTCAACAGTATCAACCTCAGAAAATCGGTCTATGCCGATGCTCCCGGTCAGGCCAGCGCTGGTATTGTCAGCCTGAATACCATGCAGTTACCCAAGCAGGCGTATGCTCAGCTCACAGCCAGCGCTATCTGGCGTCCACACAGTAACCACAGCACGGTTCTTCAGGGCTCCCAGACATCGGCCAACCGTTACGGATTTGGTGATGGCCGTCAGGCTATTCCGTCGCTTCTTTTTGACAATGCCCGTACGGGTGGCGTCGATACGCTGTCAGCGCAACAGCGTGAGCAGGCAGGAGAAGCCATTGTCGGTGATATGGGGCTATATCGGACGAAAAGCAAAAACAGCGGCAGTCTGGAACTGAGCACCGGCACGACCGGGCAGTATCAGAACATACGCTGGGGTGGAACGCTGTCTGCCAGTGTACGTGATCGCTGGCAGCACAGCCTTATCCGTTCCACCAGTTACAGTACAGGGACGGGCTACTCCGGCGCGTCCAGTGATTTTCATCACGAAGACTCCCGGCATAAACGCAGTGAACACACGTCCGACATTAATACCCTGGCTGCGCTGGGTTTACATATTTCGGATCAGCAGTACCTCGGATTTAATACCCTTTACCTGCACCAGGGTACTCACCACGGTGAGCTGATAGAAACACAGGGCAAAAACGAACAGAATATCAATACAGAAACCGCCTACCGACGAAACCTGATCCACTGGACAGAACGAAGCCTACTGCTACACCAGCTCTATGGATTGCATAAATTCACACCATTAACCACCCTGAACTGGCAGATCAGTAAAAGTACAACGGAATATAACCGTCCACACGATCTGGATTATCGCTATTTTTCGGTGTCAGAAGAAAGTAACTACAGGCTACAGCTATTACCATCAACGGCCAGTATTAGCTGGCGTTATATGGAGCAGCAAAGCGATTCTTACGGTTTACATTTCAGTCACCTATACGGCATTGATCTCGGTGACGCGTTACTGACCGGTGAGTTCAAAACCGGCTGGGAAAACAGCGTTAAAAATCGCGAAGGCTACAATTTGCTCTACGGCTTTACCGGCAGTAAAGATCTGACCAGCAATGGGCAGATTATGGAACAAACCAACCCCAGCGACATCCTCACCGCAGAGCGCATTACCGGAGACAGCCAGATACCCGGCTTTATTTTGCAGGATACTCTGCTGGAGCCTGAGCAGGATATCGGATTAAACGGCCATTTTTACCGCGCAACACAAGAGAATCAGGCATCCTATCTGCTTAACGATCTTGATCTTAACGAACACTGGCGTCTGATCAGTGGTTTGCGCTATGAAAAAAATACCCTGCAGGCAGAACTCTGGGACGCTCAGCCGGAAGACAACAAAAAACTTGAAGACGGCACCCGCTGGCTACCCTCAATCGCCATTGGCTTTCAGCGACCTCAGCAGCGAATCTGGCTGAATTACCGTCAAACGGTTGTCTGGCCACGCTTTAACGAAATACTGCCTGTCGTCTACGAAGATCTCGACACCCGCACAAAAACAATCGGCAACCCACGATTACACAGTTCCGACGTTCATAACTGGGATTTATCCTGGCAATGGCAAAATGTTTCCGGGCTGGAGCTGGGGGCAGCCTTATACCTGAAACGAATCCGCCAGCCGATTGAAGGAGCATTCACAGATAACAGCGAAGCGACGGACAGCGCAACCTACAGCAATTACAGCTACCGCAACAGTGGTCAGGGTAATGTTCGTGGTCTGGAACTGGAAGCCGATTATCGTCTGAGTATTGGCCGCAACCAACACATAAAGCTATCCGGGCGCTATGCCAGAATTCACTCACAGGTCAGCGGTTCCGATGCTTATGATGATTCTGACGATGCGGAAGAAAAACCAAAAAATCATCGGCCATTACAGGGACAGCCTGAGTATATTGCGGCCTTAAGGTTGCAGTATATGCCTGGCCTTAACCAGACAGTGAGTCTGACAGGCAAGCGCAGCGGCACTCAACTTTATATTACCAGCGACCAGCCAGATCTGCCGGCCGTCTATCAGCAGCCGAGAAATCATCTCGATTTCAGCTGGAATTACCGGATACACCCAGGCCAGTTAACGTTCAGCATCAATAATATGCTGAATACAGCACACCGTTATCTTCAGGGTGATTACCATTACCTTGATTACCGTACCGGGCGGGAGTTTCTGCTGAGTATCAACGTCGACGTTCAATAGCTTTATTTCTTTTTTTCTTCTCTTTCTCTTTTATTCAGACAATAAATAGCCTGAAGCTTAAAATAAAAGGCCCACACTTTGCAGTATGGGCCTGAAAACCTGAAAACTATCCGGTTTTAGTTACAGGCAGGAGCAGCCGCCCAGAAGGTAGTTGCTTTGGTGAACGAAGAAGGGCCTGTTGCAGAGAAGGTCATAGCATCAACAACAGAGCAATCAACGCTCATAGTACCGAAATCAGCTGAACTGATATTAGTGGAACTGATAGCATCACAATCCTGGGTAGAAACCGTGTTGTAACCGGTTACCACAATATTATTGAAGTAACCGTCAGTACCTTCTTTCAGCTTGAAAACGAAGTCAGTATCGGCATTGGCATTGTCACCAACAAACTCGACATACGCACCTTCAACAGAAGCCGTTGCCAGCGGAGTGGCTGCGTAGTTATTCGGGTTACCGGCCAGTTCGAATGCATGGTCGGCAGCACCGTTCTTATCGCCCTGCTCAATGTACACATTGGTGATAGAACCGTGGAAACCGTAGTCCCAATCCACACTGTCATCACCGTTACAGGTCAGCCAGAGGTTTGACACAGCCACGTCACCACCAAAGAACTCGATACCATCATCCAGGTTTTCGTTTACGTGGATGTTGCTGATAATGGTGGACGACGTTACACCGTACAGCGTCAGACCGTTGATTTCATTACCGCCGTTGGCAACATCATCCGGATCATTTACGTTAATTTCGGTACCACCTTCGGTAATGGCAACATAGTTCATGACGCCACTGCCCGTTTCGCTGGCTGCTTTACTGCTGCTGCCGGAACCGAAATAGTAATTGCTGGAAATACCTTCCATCAGACAAGTATCACCGGAAGTGCATTCGTTAGCCACACCATAACCAGACAGAATCACACCGCCCCACTCGCCTTCGCCGGTGAAGTCTTCATCGGCACTGGAGAACACGATAGGGTTGCTGGCAGTACCAACGGCATTAATTTTTGCACCACGGGCAATCACCAGAGCCGCATTATTGGCGGTGGCGATCACATTAACACCCGCTTCAATGGTCAGTACAGAATGGTTAGCCGCAGCGTAACTGGTATTCTGCACATAACCATCACCCACCGTTACAATACCCGGCAGCGACCACAGGACAGGAGCCTTCTCATCTAAATCTAAACCATTAAACAACGTCACATCTGTAGTAATAGATGCAGGCAGTTCACATAAAACGTAGTTGGTGCCATTCCAGCTATAGGAATAATCAGCAACAGAACCTACATCAGTGCAGTAGCCATCAGAAGCAAAAGCGCTTGCAGATGCTACAGTTAAGGCCGACGCCAAAAGGATCTTTTTCATTTTCAATCTCCAGCAATGTATTTCCATGTATTAGGTTTGCAAAAACTGAATACAAACATTATCGATCGAAGGTAGTGATGTAAATTATCACCGAAAATATTGGATTACTTACCCAACAAAACACTCACAAGGAGCAAGTAAACAGTGCCAAAAAGTAATGACTAAAATGTTTCAACTTAATATCAATAACATAGTATTATCACCAACCTAATAATCCATCATTATTAAAAATTAACCCATTTGTAACACTTAAACAAAAATCAATTAAAATCAATTAAAATCAATTAAAATCAAAAGCTTAGAAAACAATCAAAATAAAACAGCCCCATCAATTTAAATTAACAAAACTTTAAATAATTGTATTTTAAAAAAATACACCGACATTAAATTTAGTTAACAAAAAAGGGAGCAAAAGCTCCCTTAAAATTAAAAACTAACTGACTAAAACATTGAATCTAATCCGTAATATCCGTACCGGAATTAAATATCAACGAATAGTCAAACGCCCCAATATAGCCATTAGTTTCAATCACACTGGCATTTACTGTTTTTGAGCTGGAATAATTCAGAGGCCAAGCATCGGTGGAATCGTTCCAGATCAGATCAGGCCCTTTCATTACTTCAGGAGCCGGATAATAATCACCATGTTTGGGAGGGGCTGTCACACCAGGCACAACTCCACCATCATAATTACCTGGTCCTTTACCACTTAATGCCGCGTAGTAATGCTTAAAGCTGGAAGTGTCACTCACTGCCAACAAATCGACTAAGTTACCCCCGCCATCAGGATTGTTTGAAAATGCCTTGCAATTAGCAGCGAGATTGTTAACTACCAACGTATCATCAAGCTGAGGCTTAATGGTTTCGTCAATATAGAAGCAGAGATCAAAGTTTCTGCCACGATCCATAAAACGTTCCGACGTACCAAAAGCGCTATTATATATAAACAAACCCGTATCATTGCCCAATCCCACTGCGGGACTAACCTGCTCATATTCCGCAAACTCATAAATCGCAATCGTCATATTCGCAATGGTCGGCATAGACCTTGGTAAAGCGACCAATGAGCCAGCCTCCAGCAACTCGGCATCCGTCACATTGTCGCCACGCAATAATGGGTAAAGAATTTGACCGGACTCATCCATCAAGACAGGGTCAGGGCTATACGATGAACCATAAAGAAAAGAGGGGCTTGCTGAAATATATTGTAAAGTTCCCTGATAACCATGATTCCAATACAGAAAACTTCCCCAGTGACCGGATGAGCTTTGTTGGTATAAATGGTTGAAGTTAGTTGATCCACCATCAATGGAAATCTGATCTACCCCCGTATACTCTTCACCTGCATCACTAGAATTTCTAAAAATTGAATTATCAATGGTAGCGGACCCCGTGGCATTCAGCCTAAGCGTACTATTTTGATAAAAATACCGCATATCAAAATTCACAAAGTCATTATCATAACCGCCGTAGTACCCATATTGTCCCTCAATATTACAGATTCGAGTGCCCGCCTCTGCTGTCGCTGCTTCCGGGCACTGGTTATGCCGGGCAAAGCCATCAATCACCAGAGGAATATCCAGCTCGATATAACCCTTAGTATCTTCAGGATTATCATTACTATCTTTAAATTCTGCTTCCCCACGCATATTAAGGTAACCCGCGCGGGTAATATGCAGAACACTATTTTCAGACTCCGCCGTTAACACAACGCCCGCATCAATCGTCAGGGTTACCGGATTTGCTTTCATATCAGCAACGGCGGCAACGTCAGTTATTTGTTGATGCCCCTCACCAATATGAATTTCACCTTTTACCGTCCAGGTAGTTGGCACTACCGGCACAATAGGTTCATCGACCCAGTAAATGTCATTCGTATTTGAACCAAGGACAATGTAGCCAGGAGCAAGTACCGAGGTCATATCAGTTTCACCGGCTTCGATCGCTGATGCTACAGCCTCACCAGCTAATCCGGTGTATTTTGACAGAGTTCTGTCTTCCGTATAGGTTCCCCCGAGAATACGACAGGTAATCTGAGCGGCGTAACCTCTTTCGACAGCGCCGTCACCATTTATGTCAACGTCAACCTGGTTACGATAATCCATTAAGTACAAATCAGCGCCCACCATCATGCCCAGGTCATTACACTCAGAGTCCGGCGCAATAACCACCGAATCACTCCAGTTGCTGTACCAGTCATCACCATCATCTGCCACTGCGCCAATATAAGCACCGCCCCCCAGATGATGGTAGGCATCACCTAATAAAGCAGCGTAGTTACTCAGATCCACCAGACTCACGCTGACGTTGCCAGTAATCAGGTAACCGGTATTCAGAACCGGATCTTCTTCAACCACACCACTTGCAGAAACCACGGTATAGCCATAATCGTAACCGCCACTTTCGGATTCATCGGCCAGAGTGTTTTCACAACTGAATATCACGCCATCAAACAGAATTCCCAATGGATCACTGCTTTGTAATGCAGCGGTTTCGGCATCGTCAATATCCAGGCAAGTGGCAAAATCTGAAAATACCGAGTTAAACATCAACAGGCCAGAACCCTGTTCCAGCAATACAGCCGTATTGGCAGAGCCAAAGCCAGCGGCGGTGATATTGGTGATAACCGGGCGGGAACGCGGCATAGCATCATAATCGGCATTATTATTAATACCGTGCAACACGGCACCGGTGCTGTTGTCTCCCGGACTGATAACGGCTGTTTCTATGGTTCCCTGATAGCCGTTTTGCCACTGAATCTGGTCACCTGCGATATTGGCCATCAACAGATGATCAAAATTGGCAGCGCCGCCATTAATATTAAGGCCGTCTGCTCCGGCACCGTAAATGTCCAGATAGGTAATGTTCGAATCTGCTCCAACCTCGTTAAGGGTGAATGCCGCCTGACCATCTTCACCAGTGTCATACAGACGCAGGTACTGAATATCCAGCTGTTTAGCGCTACCGGCAGCACCATTAACCGTAATACCGCGCCAGCCTGAAGTAATATCGCCAGCGGTCAGCCCGGCAACACCGACAACAACCGGCGCTTCTGCTGAGCCGGCAACACGCAAGCGTGCATCGGGCTGAATAAGCAATTCAGAATCGTTGTTACTGGTAGCCAGCAAGGTGGTGCCAGCAGGCAGCGTCAATTGCACCGGACTGGCTAATGCGGCAGCACGTTCAGCGCTGTTGAGTGGCGCAAAATCGGTACCGACCTGCACCTGGCCATTTATCCGCCAGGCAATTTTTTTAGGATAATAGTCAGGTTTTCCGCCGTTATCCAAACGCCCCTCAATACTGAAGTTGCTGTACAAAGTGGCTGACTGGTCAACGTTGGTTAAATCACAGATCTGATACGGCATGCCACCAACAACCAGAGTATCTTCTGCCAGCGTGCCGACCCCCATACACTCGGGAAAAAGAATGGCCGGGCTATAAACTCCCAACACACTCGCATTACCCGCACCCAACTGAGACGGATCTTCAACATTGGCAAAGTTTAAGCTGCTATTACCTACTGCCCATATATAGCTGAGCAGGGCATCGGCACCGGTTATCAGATCGGTCGCGTCTGCAATGGCTGCCAGGGCATTACTGGTGTTATTGGTAATGTTGCTGCAGTTAAACAAAGCAGACCCCACACTGATCTGACTGGCCGAATCCTGTGGTGCCAGACAGGTATCAAAGCCCTGAACCAGGGCGTCATCCAAGGTAACTTTAGCTGCGCTGGCTACTGATATCGCCACACCCGCCTGATTGTACTGGTCGAACAGGCTAAGATTACTCAAATTCACCTGACCGCCCTTCACCACCAGCGCCGATGTTAACGAGTCATGCCTGATACGAGCAGCAATATCGCCCTGATAGTTATTCAGCTCCAGAGCGGTAGCGCTGATGTTAGTGATATAGGGAATGGGGCTAACCGGATTGCCATTCACAATATTATAGCTGCCACCGTGGACCTGCAGCCCATTCGATCCGCTGTAAGCAATCACCCCTCCCGTTTGGCTGGCTGCGGGAGCATAAGCGGTAACCGCCGCATGAATCGTACCACCCGCATAGTTTTCCAGACTGACGGATACTTCCTCACCCGCTTCACCAATCACGGAACCATCGCCGCTGTTCAAGCTGTATAAACCGGGAAACCCCTTGGTATTTGTCGAGTTGAAACTCATGCCATAGGCTGTCAGATCGGTATCTTTGGCAACACCGCCGTAGTAGCCAAAGGGACCTTTAATATTGCACAGCTGGTCTGGACTACTGGTTGCCGGGCACTCTGGTGAATAGCCAATGCCATTAATAACCACACCACCCCATTCACCACCGCCGGTATTATTGTCGTCGAGTGATAAAATGTTGGCCGTTAATTGTGCATTTCGATGAAGAATTACAACCGAACCGGGCTTCGCATATAGCTCAACGGAAAAATTAACACGCTCAGCGAGTAATTGATCCAACGTCTCGTATTCTTTACTTTCGCCGAACTCGTACACACCATCCAGCACCCAGACTAGAGGTTTATAGTTCCACGTCTGTTTCAGACTGATCGTGTTTAAATTATTAGTAATATCGCGTGTGTTGCTTAGCTGTCCGATGTCTTTGTTCAGTAAACAGGCATTGAATTCTTCGCCGTTTACCTGCACCGGATCAGTAGCGGTTCCGACCACACCGTATTGCAGGATTTCACACTGTGCCAGCGATACCTCCAGGCTTTCCTGCATGGCGGTTTCATCGGATACATCAGCACCGCAACTTGCGAGTAACAAAACCGCGGATAAGACACCCAGCTTTGGTATTAACTTCAGGCCTGAATACTCAGAAGCCCGAGGGTATTTTTTAAATAACATAATTCCACCCATCATCTTTTTAGGAGTCCAATATTTAAAATTCATAACTGACTTTCAGCTTGTATTTAGGCCCGGACTTGTAACTCAGGTAGGCCACATCGTATTTTTCGTAGTACTGACGTTTTTCAGAATCCAGTATGTTTTCA
The DNA here is from genome assembly GCF_025318105.1 of Thalassolituus pacificus. NCBI lineage: Bacteria > Pseudomonadati > Pseudomonadota > Gammaproteobacteria > Oceanospirillales > Oceanospirillaceae > Thalassolituus > Thalassolituus pacificus. The sequence continues at coordinate 64,192 of NZ_JAOANI010000009.1, read as the reverse complement.
CCCGACAATGACACTTTAAGGTCATCACCAAACCGTTTGGTGTAAATCAGTTTCAGGTCGTCATAAGGATCGCTGTAAACATTGGTGACGTTACTGCCCGCATCAGGGGTAACAATCACCAGTTCTTTACCTTTGCGGTTAAATACCAGCGTGACTTCCTGGCCGGTTTCGAAGTGGTCATACCCTAACTGCAGGTTAAAGATATAATCAGGCTGGCCTTGCAGCGGACGGTTTAAATCGGTTTCTTTGGAGTCAGCGGCCAGGCTGATTTCCGATTCAATGTCGGTGTAATTACCCTGCACAAAGACAGAATGACTGAAGTTATCATCAAGAATAAACTCGGTACGGAAATCCAGCTCCCAACCGGTCACCTTGCCGGATTCTACGTTAACAAAGGTGTAGTAATCGTAATCATCACCGAGCGTGTCAAAGGCATTTTCAATCGGGTTGTCCATGTCTTTGCGGTAAGCACCCAGGCTGATGGATTCATTATCACTGGGGTACCACTCCAGGCGCATATCGTAGTTTTTAATATCGGCCGGTTTAAGATCCGGATTACCTTTGTAGCTGGTCAGGGTTTCGATATCACGATAATTTCGTGGTAATAGTTCAAAGGTTTCCGGCCAGCTTACGGTTTTGCTGTAAGCGCCGCGTAATTGCCAGTTATCGCTGATCAGCCAGGTCAGTCCCAGAGATGGCAGGGTTTTGGTTTCATCCAGCAGTTCGTACAAGGGTTCCGGGTTGTAGTAATACTGGTCAGCTTCTACTTTAAATGACTCACGGCGCACACCGATATTAGCCGTAACCGTTTGCCACAGGTTCCAGTCGGTTTGCACATACCAGGCATTGGTATTCTGCTCGACACGGTACTGATAACCTTTATCGACGCCGGTATCATTTTCTGCATCGATAGAACCGCCATAATTCACGTACAGACCATTACTGCCATTGGTGCCATCACCAATATATTCATCGGTGAAGATATCCGCAGGGTCAGGGTACAAAAGAATATTTTCCCTGGTTTCCTGTTCTAGCTTATTACCTCGGTATGAAAACCGATCTTCATAACCGTCGCGGGTACGGCTCAGCTGATACAGACCCGTTTTTGCCGTTACTGAAATATCTCCGCCTTCATTGATCGGTAACTCCAGATCAATACTGGCTGAGTTGCCGTCTTCTTCAGAAGCTTCCCACAGATTATAGGCGCTACTGAAACCAACCTGCAGCACAGGGTCTGCAGACAGGCTATTACCCTGATAGGAGTACCGCTGAGCATTCGGGCGATCATATTCACTGCTTGACCGGGAAATCTGCCAATTGGTTTTTAAGTCCCCCAGTAATCCTCCATCACTCAGGGGGATGTAGTGTTCACCCCATATCTGATGGCTGACCAGCTGCTCCTCAATCCAGTCAATACTTTGGGTTTCCTGCTTTTCTATGTTTCCGCCATATGGCCAGTCTCGCGGATCTTCGGGCATAACAATATTATTCTCGGCAATATAATAACCATTACCCATAACATACCTATCCTCAAACTCTGCCGAGTTGGTGGTATGGCGTAACAGAATATTATTCAGGCCAAGTGTATGATTTTCGGTAATGCGCCAGTCCAGATTAAGCATGGCACTCAGGTCGATAACATTATTGGTATCGTAGGTCACTTTTGAAGATGTCAGCGCAAGAAGATCTTCTGGTTCATTTGTATCAGGGTTGTTAACGGTATACAGCTCAAAACCGTTCTGAATTTTTTCATCATTGGTCCATTTGTTACTGTAACGCACTGCGCCAATCATCCCCAGGCGCTGTCCGCCATCCGTGACAATGCTGTCACCTCCGGACAGGCTGATGGACATATCGGCGGGTAAATCCCCTTTATACACGCCGTAGTTTTCAAAGGACTCTCCCAGCTCTTCACGGAACTGCAGAAATTCTTCGCTGTCGCCCAGGCCATTGCTGCCCGCAGAATCCGGATCGCCAAAAAAATAAGCACCGCGCGCGCGCTTGGCAATGTCCGGCATTTCACGGAAACCGTCGTCATACCCTGTCCAGTCACGGCCACCATGTTCTTTGCTTATATAGCCGTCTTCACTATTGGCTTTACCATAGGCCAGACTGGCCGAGATTTTAAAAAATCCTTCATCCGGAGTAGGCTTGGTACGCATATCAATATGACCGGCGGTTGCTGTGCCCGGTACATCTGCGGTGGCCGATTTTTGCAGTGACAGCGACTGCATAATATCTGCAGGAAAGATATCCAGCGGTAAATCACGACGAGCCGGATCGGTGGAGGGCAGAATAGCACCGTTAAAAAAAGTGGACTGATAACGGCTCTTCATACCACGGACAATCGCATAGCGGCTGTCTTCCATACTTACCCCAACGACCCGCGTCATGGCGGAGCTGACGGTGCTGTCATCAAAGCGGGCAATCTGCGTGAAATCCATAGTATCCATTACCGCCGATGACATTCGCTCAGCATCAACCGGGCTGTATGCCTGATAGCTGCCCACCGCGACCACTTCTTCAATAAATTCACTGTCATTGCTGCTGAGCATCGGTAATTCGGTAAAGACACTCACTTCCATACCGCGCATCACATTGACCGATGTCAGGGTGCGCGACATATATTGCGGATGTTCAATCAGCAGGCTGTATTCGCCTTTTGGTAATTCAATTTTAAATTCGCCATTACGATCGGTGCGTGCGGTAATATTTTTACCAACAACACTAATCATTGCATTACGAACCGGACCATTAGTTTCAAGTCCGAAAACCTCCCCTGTCAGAACGCCAATGCCTGCCAGCTCTTTTTTATTATTACGATTGGCTGCCGCCAGCGGAACACGATCAATAGCCGCATCTACTGTTTTTTCACCGCGCTTTGCGCTGATGCTGATAAAAGCCGCTTCATCATCTGCCAGCGTAAAGCTGTAAGGAACAGATTGATCCGGCAACTGCAACGTTAACGTATGCCGTCCACCACCAAAGCCTTCATACCAGAAACTGCCATCGGCGTTGCTGCGCCCTATTTCTTTTCCATCCAGCAAAATAATGGCTTCTGCCAGTGGTTGCCCGTCGAGTACGATGTCTGCTTTAAGACCCGCAGCAAACAATGGTCCTGCACTTAACAAACTGATAAAGCCAGTCAGTAAATGCTTGTTCGATACCCCCATTTTTACTTCCCCTGATCATATGTGAATGACTCCGGCCTGAATGCAGCAACCGGCAGCTACCACTGAAGACGGTAAATATGGGGGAAGTGCGACATGAATTTTATATGTCACGCATTGTGGATAAGTCTGAGCGTTGTATAACGTGATCAATTCAACAGCAAAACCTGTGCAAAAGATTTCATCTGTTTTTAATAATGTTCCATTTTTTATCCGGCGGCTGTCCGGCCCCTGATATTGTCCGGCTTCTGTGCGCCTTCCTGGCGCACAGTGATCCCTTATGTTGTGCACGCCTGTTTACCTGCGCCGTACCTGCACATCGTTGTCCCTCTGCCGGCCTTAACCGGGCAGCCCGCCGCTAAAAAAACTGACTAAGCAGTCAATATGGTATCCCTCTTGCTTAACAACCCGGCATAACCCATTGCGGCCCGTTGTTATTGGGCTGGTTCTGACAGAACAAAGGAGATACGGCTTGAATCACCCCGTTCAGCCGCTGCTAAGCGCGCAGGCTGATGCACCATACTGGAACGCGCAGTTACAGCTGACCACACGCCAGACAGAAAGAGGCACCCGTTTGGTGCAGTGCGAACATAACGGCCCTCTTTATGTGCAAAAGCCGTTTTACCCGGAAGGGCCGGACTGTGCGCACCTGTATCTGCTGCACCCGCCCGGCGGCATGGTGTCGGGTGATTTTCTTACTATTAATGTCAGTGCCGGTGAAAACAGCCATGTGCTGGTAACAACGCCCGGAGCCGGTCGTGTTTACCGCGCCCGTGCCGATGGTTTACTGCAACAACAGAAAGTGCAGCTAACGGTTGATAACAACGCGGCACTGGAATGGATGCCACTGGAAACCATTTTATTTCCGTCATCGCGTGCGCAACTGGAAACCGAAGTACATCTGGGTGAAAACAGCCGCTATATCGGCTGGGATATTGTCAGCCTCGGTTTGCCCGCTAATGGCAGCCGTCTGGATGACCTTGATCAGCACACCACGCTGAAGCAGGGGCTGCGTATTTATTATAAGCAACGGCTATTGCTGAATGAGCGCCTGAGCCTGCATCCGGGTAACAGCGAATTATTAAATGCCGCGGCCGGTTTCCGTGGCATGCCGGTACACGGTCTGTTGGTGGCCGGGCCTTTTACTCAGGGCTTTTGTGAACAGGCTCTGGAGAAACTTCAGGAGCTGTGCGCCGACCAGCTCGCCGGCGTCAGCCTGAACGGCCAATTTTTAAGCGTGCGTTATCTTGGCACCTGCAGCGAACAGGCCCGCCTGCTGCTGATGGAGGCCTGGGCGATTATCCGCCCGCAATTAATGCAACGTCCGGCCTGCGCTCCGCGCATCTGGGCAACCTGATTATTTCTGACTATTTAAAGCACTGATTGATTAACTGAGGTGAACGATGGAACTGCTACCGCGCGAAAAAGATAAGCTGCTGATTTTTACCGCAGCCCTGCTGGCAGAACGCCGCCTGAACCGTGGTCTGAAATTAAATTACCCGGAAGCCATGGCTTACCTGACCATGGAAATTATGGAAGGCGCACGCGATGGCAAAACCGTGGCCGAGCTGATGGGTTACGGTAAAACACTGCTGAGCGCCGATCAGGTGATGCCCGGCGTGCCGGAATTAATTCATGAGGTACAGGTAGAAGCGACCTTCCCGGATGGCACTAAGCTGGTCACCGTGCATGAGCCCATTGTTTAAAACGGCCTGCGTTTAAACAACTTCAGCCGAGATGCTTAACGGTTTACAGGAGAAAGAACATGATTCCAGGTGAAATTATCGTCGGCGAAGACGATATCGAATTAAACGCAGGCCGTGAAACGCTTCGTCTGCGTGTTGAGAATACCGGTGACCGCCCGATTCAGGTTGGCTCCCATTATCATTTTTACGAAACCAATCCGGCGCTGTCGTTTGAGCGGGAAAAAACCAGAGGTTTCCGCCTGAATATTGCCTCAGGTACCGCCGTGCGTTTTGAGCCAGGCCAGGGCCGTGAAGTGGAATTAGTCGCCTACGCCGGAGACCGCATTGTGTACGGTTTCCGCGGCGAAATAATGGGCAAGCTAGGGCCTGTTAACACTAAGTAAATCGGGCCTGCTGAGAGCCAGTTTTTCTCAGAACAAGGAGAGAGGAGTGATATTAGCGAGCTAAATGAATGACGAACGACGATGTTAATGGGGAAAACTGGCCTCAGCCCGAAGGGTTATGGCTAAAAGTCCCTCATTCTGCGTTGCTGCTCGCTCACTTAACCCGTTAGGCCACACTCTCAGCGCCTTGTCTGAGAAATTTTTAGCCAATAACAGGCCTGTTTAATTAGTGTTAACAGGCCCTAGATAACTTAGGGAAAGCACATGAGTAATAAAACCATGGACCGCACGTCCTACGCGCAGATGTTCGGCCCTACCACCGGCGATAAAGTGCGCCTCGGCGATACTGAATTATTTATTCAGATTGAAAAAGATTTCACCACCTACGGCGACGAAGTGAAATTCGGCGGCGGCAAAGTCATCCGTGATGGCATGGGCCAGAGCCAGCGCGTCAGCGCAGAAACCGTCGATCTGGTGATTACCAACGCCGTGGTGCTGGATCACTGGGGGATTGTAAAAGGCGATGTCGGTATTAAAGACGGCCGTATTTTTGCCGTGGGCAAAGCCGGTAATCCGGATATTCAGGATAACGTCGATATTATTGTCGGGCCGGGCACCGAAGTGATTGCCGGTGAAGGTTCCATTCTTACCGCTGGCGGTATTGATGCGCATATTCACTTTATTTGTCCGCAACAGGTTGAAGAAGCGTTAATGAGCGGCGTCACCACCATGATTGGCGGCGGCACCGGACCAGCCACCGGCACTAACGCCACCACCTGTTCATCCGGCCCCTGGTACATCGGCAAAATGCTGCAGGCCACCGACGATATGCCAATGAATTTTGGCTTTTTAGGTAAAGGCAACGCCAGCCTGCCAGAGGCACTGGAAGAACAACTGGAAGCCGGTGCCTGCGGCCTGAAATTACACGAAGACTGGGGCACCACACCGGCATCCATCGACTGCTGCCTGAGTGTGGCGGAAAAATACGATGTGCAGGTTGCCATTCATACCGACACCCTGAACGAATCCGGTTTTGTCGATGACACCATTGGTGCTTTTAAAGACCGCGTAATTCACACCTACCATACCGAAGGGGCCGGTGGTGGCCATGCGCCGGATATCATCCGCGCCTGTTCTTACCCCAATGTGCTGCCCTCTTCCACCAACCCAACGCGCCCTTATACGCGTAATACGGTGGATGAACATCTGGATATGCTGATGGTCTGTCATCACCTCGACAGCAGCATTCCTGAAGACGTCGCTTTTGCCGATTCGCGCATCCGCAAAGAAACCATTGCCGCTGAAGATATTTTTCACGACCGTGGTGCCTTCAGCATGATCTCATCCGACTCTCAGGCCATGGGCCGCGTGGGCGAAGTGATTACCCGCACCTGGCAGACGGCGCATAAAATGAAAACCCAGTTCGGTTTATTAAAAGAAGATCTGGACATCGGCGCCGATAATTTCCGTGCACGCCGCTACATCGCCAAGTACACCATTAACCCGGCCATTGCTCATGGTATTTCCCACGAAGTGGGTTCCATCGAAAAAGGTAAGCTGGCTGATCTGGTGTTGTGGAAACCGGCCTTTTTTGCCACCAAGCCGAGCATGATTATTAAAGGCGGCATGATTGCCGCAGCACCGATGGGCGATCCGAATGCGTCGATTCCGACACCACAGCCGGTGCATTACCGCATGATGTTCGGTGCCTTTGGTAAAGCCGCCGCCGCCACCAGCCTGACCTTTGTATCGGCAGCGGCGTTAAATAATAACGTCGGTGAAAAACTGGGAGTTAAACGCACCTTAGCGGCCTGTAAAAATACCCGCAATATCCGTAAATCAGACATGATTCTGAACGACTGGATGCCGGACGTTAGCGTTGATCCGCAAACCTATGAAGTGCGTGCTGACGGCGAATTACTGACCTGCGAACCGGCCAGCGAACTGCCACTGGCACAACTGTATAACTTATTTTAACCGTGCAATATAAAAGCACTGTTTTAAGGACTGTTTATGTTGGAAGTTTACGAACGCCTTGGCACCCATTGCCATGATCCTGTCAGTGCTACGGTCGTGCTGAACTACGAACAGCGCGACCGTGGTCGTCTGCGTCTGACCAGTACCGACGGCGAAGAAGTGCGCCTGTTTCTGGAACGTGGCAAACCCTTACTGGTTGGTGAATTTTTACGCGCCACCGATGGCAAAATCGTAAAAATTGAAGGCGCTGAAGAAGACGTCGCCCACGCCAGCTGTGACGACTGGCAAACCTTTGCCAAAGCCTGTTATCACCTCGGCAACCGCCATGTAAAAGTGGAAGTGGGTGAACGCTGGTTACGGATAAAACCGGATCATGTGCTGGAAGATATGCTGCATCTGCTTGGCCTGATGGTCAGCCATGAACACGCCGTCTTTGTGCCGGAGTCCGGCGCTTATGCACCCGGTTATGGCCATTCACATGGCCATTCACATGGCCATTCACATGGTCATTCCCACGATCATGATCATCACCACGGCCACAGCCATGATGACGGACATGATAAAGGGCACGGGCACGGTGACGGACATGACCACTGATCACCACGCGGCGCTGACAACACCGGGGCTGCTGCGTTTATTGCAGCTGTCCAGTGTCAGCCTGCCGGTGGGTGGTTACGCCTTTTCCCAGGGGCTGGAATACGCCGTGGAAAAAGGCTGGGTCAGCAATATGGTAAAAACCCGTGACTGGATTGCGCTGCAATTGCACGAAACCCAGGCGCTGATTGATTTACCGGTATTAAAAGGTGCGATGCAGGCGGTGACCGCTGCCGATGAAAAAAGCTGGCAAGGCTGGAACGATTTAATTCTGGCCAGTCGCGAAACCCGCGAATTACGCCTAACCGATACCGCCATGGGCGAAGCGCTGGTGCGCTTATTAAAGCAATTGGACGTTACCCTGCCGCGCTATGCCAGCGAGGCCGAAGGCGATATCAGCTTTGTTGCGTTGTATGCGTATCCGGCGGTGCAGTGGCAGATTCCGTTTACTGCCGCCGCCACCGGTCTGACCTTTGCCTGGCTGGAAAATCAGATTGCCGCCGCCACCAAGCTGGTACCGCTGGGTCAGACCCAGGCGCAGCAATTATTAAGTGATTTACAGACGCTGATTCCGGCCACTATCCGCACTGCAGAAGACGTGGATGAAGCTGAAATCGGCGGCTCGTTACCGGCATTAGCCATTGCCAGTGCGCAGCATGAGACGCAATACACGCGCCTGTTCCGATCATGAGGGCTAGCTGCATTGTCAGGACTTTGTTAAAAATTTTCTCAGGATGCTCATGTAGGCTAACTACACTGCGCTCCTTCGATAATTTTTGCCGCGCCCTGACTGCTTCACTAACGCCCTCATCGCTGGTTGCATTACATGATTAAAAATTTAAGCAAGACTCAGAATTACTGGAGAAGAAAATGAAAAAACAAACCTTACGCGTTGGTGTCGGTGGCCCGGTTGGCTCCGGTAAAACAGCATTATTACGCTCGCTCTGTTCTGCCCTGCGTGATCACTACAATATTGCGGTGGTAACCAACGATATTTACACCAAAGAAGATGCCGAATTCTTAACCCGTAACGAAGCGCTGTCAGCTGACCGCATCATGGGCGTGGAAACCGGTGGTTGTCCGCATACCGCCATCCGCGAAGATGCCTCGATGAATCTGGCCGCTATCGACGTATTAATGAAACGCCATGGTGATCTGGACGTGGTCTTTGTCGAAAGCGGCGGCGATAACCTGAGTGCAACCTTCAGCCCGGAATTATCCGACCTGACCATTTATGTGATCGACGTATCCGCCGGTGACAAAATTCCGCGTAAGGGTGGCCCGGGTATTACCCGCTCCGATTTACTGGTCATTAATAAAACCGATCTGGCGCCACTGGTGGGGGCCGATCTGGATGTGATGGACCGCGATGCGAAAAAAATGCGCGGCGAGCGTCCGTTTGTATTTTCTAACCTGAAAAAAGCGCAGGGGCTGGATGATATTATTCAGTTTATTGTGACCGAGGGGATGCTGGAGCAAAAAATTATCCCCCCCGCTAAAGCGGTCGTCTGAGTGGAGCTTATCTCAGCGGCGCATTGCTGTGTTGTGTCCTCATTCGGCCCGTCGCCTACCAGTCGGTATGTCTCGGGTCCTCATTGCGGGACGCCTTGCACTGCATCCACTGAGAGTAACCGCCACCCTAACTGCCACCCTGTTGGTAAGTGATAAATTCGAATTAATTTGCAAGAAAACTCCTAAGGAGAATCCTATGAAAAAAGTTCTGATCTCTGCCGCCGCCCTGCTGATGCCAGCCGCAGCCTTTGCTCATACCGGCCATGAAGTGTCTGGTTTTTCTGCCGGTGTTGCACATCCTTTTACCGGGCTTGATCATCTGCTGGCGATGCTGGCGGTGGGTCTGTGGGCCGCACGCCAGAGTGGTGCTGCCCGCTGGGCGACACCACTGGCCTTTGTTGCCATGATGGCGGTGGGTGCTCTGGCCGGCGCCAGCAGTCTGCAATTGCCGTTTACCGAGCTGATGATTGCCGCTTCTGTGGTGGTGTTCGGTGGTCTGATTGCTTTTAACCTGAAAAAAGGCGCGCTTGCGGGCGTTCTGCTGGCCGGTGGCTTTGCCTTTTTCCACGGTTTTGCCCACGGTGCGGAAATGCCGGCGATGAGCACTCTGGCAACCTATGGTGCGGGCTTCCTGCTGGCGACCGCGGTTCTGCACGCTGCTGGTTATGCACTGGCGGCCTTTGGTCACAGCAAAGCGGCAGACATCAGCCGTCGTGTCGCCGGTGCGGCCATTGCTCTGACCGGGGTTGTCTTAGGCTTAGCTTAAGGTCTGACTTAGGGCATAGCCTGAGCAGTATTCTGAGTTGGTCCGGACGTGAAAACATCACCAGCGTGATGTTTTCACGCCAGTACGCACCGCTTATCGGTTATTACCCGGCGATTGCGCGTTGATCGGCCATTGCTTGATCTGTGTCTTCTTTATGCTGCTACAGGCGCTGTACATTCAAGTGCACATTCTGTGTTTGCAGCCCTTAAAGGAGGCTCCGCATGAAAACACGTCGCTTTGCCCTACCCATCCTGTCTGTCTTATTTTCCGTATCTTGTTTGCTGATCGCTGGCGTTCACGCTGCCGATGTTCCTGCGCGCGGGCCAATGGCGCTTTCTGATTACGATACCGACAAAAATGGGGTTGTTTCTGAAGCAGAGTTCAACGCCGCTCACGCCAGCCGCATGCAAGAAAAGGCCAACACTGGCATGCCGATGAAAGGCGCTGCCAACCGACCGATGTTCAGCCAGTTTGATAGCAATAACGATGGCCAGCTGAGCGCCGACGAACTGAAAAATGGCCAGATGAAGCACCAGCAGGAAATGATGGATATGCGTAAACAGCAAATGCCAGGCATGCATCAGCAGAACATGCCCAAAATGAATCAGAAGAATATGAATCAGTAATTCTGCGCTACGGGTCGTTTTAGCGTATTGGTCATTCTGCAATAGCCGGGCAGCGCTAATAAGGCTGCCTGCATAACACCTTGTAGCAAAAAAGTGCGGCCGGTAAACGGCAGTACTGTCTTGCGGTGAGTCTTGCCGTGTATCAGGCGGCGACGCAAAAAAAGCGTTACACTGCAGGCAATACATCCACAGCCGCCGCGCGACTATCCGCAATGACCCTGAATTTTACTGCCAGCCCATCAGCCGCTGAACCGGCTCAGCCATCCCTTGTCCGCCTCGAGCACTTTATTCCTGACATTATCATCGAGCTGAAATACGCCAGCCGCGATAATTTTATTGGTGCCGTGGTGGATGGTTACCAGCAGGCCTGTGCATTGCTCAGCCGTCCGGCGGCAGAAGCTCTGGCCAATGTGGCAGCCGAATTACGTCAGCAAAACCTGCGCTTAAAAATCTTTGATGCTTATCGCCCGCAACGCGCGGTCGACCATTTTTTACGCTGGGCCAGCAGTGCCGAAGACTTGCGCACCAAAGACCGCTTTTATCCGGCGCTGAAAAAGCCGCAACTGTTTGAGCAGGGTTACTTATTCAGCCACTCCTCACACTCACGCGGCAGCACCGCCGACCTGACCCTGGTTGATCACAGCGGGCAGGAACTGGATATGGGCACCATTTTTGATTTCTTTGGCCCGCAATCCTGGCCCGAGTCGGCGGATGTCAGCCCCCATCAGCGCGCCAACCGCGATTTATTGCAGAGTGTTATGCGTCGCCACGGTTTTATAGGGGTACGGGAAGAGTGGTGGCACTTTACCCTCGCCGATGAACCCTACCCCGATCAGTATTTTGATTTTTTGCCTTGGGAATAAAACTCCGCCCGTACCTCATTCGGCCATAAAAAGCAGCTGAATGACAAAACAATACTGCCTTTTACCTGCGGTTATTACCGTAGTTATACCTAGGGCTAAGTATTACAAACCCGACTGGCGGCAGTCGGCGCAGCGCAGTATGCTGACTTATTACCATTATTAAAGATAAGGTTATGGTCTCCTCTGAATTTTTCAGCCGCTGGCGCGGGCTGTTGATTTTAAGCGCCGATATTCTGCTGTTTGTCGTGCTGCTCAAAACCCTGCCCTTTGCTCCGGCGGTGGTTACCGGTCTGAGTATTCTGGTGTTTATTGCCATTCTCTGGCTGACCGAAGCCGTTCATGTGTCCATCACCGCACTGCTGGTGCCAGTACTGGCGGTTAGTTTTGGTATTTTTAAAACGCCGCAGACGCTGAGTAACTTTGCCGATCCGATTATCTTTTTGTTTCTCGGTGGCTTTGCCCTGGCGTCTGCATTGCACGCCCAGGAGCTTGATCGCGCCATTGCCAATAAAGTACTGAATATAGCCCGTGGCCGTCTGGCGGTTGCGGTGCTGATGATGTTTGCCGTATCCGCCGGACTGTCGATGTGGGTCAGTAATACTGCGACCGCTGCCATGATGCTGCCTTTGGTACTGGGTATGCTCAGCCAGCTGGACCGGGAAAAGCATCACCGCACTTATATATTTACCCTGCTCGGCGTTGCTTACTGCGCCAGTATTGGCGGTATTGCCACGTTGGTTGGCAGCCCGCCGAATGCCATTGCCGCCGCACAAACCGGTCTGAGTTTTATTGCCTGGATGGAGCTGGCGCTACCGGTGACGCTGGTTTTACTGCCGGTAGCTGTTGGCGTGCTCTATTGGGTATTAAAGCCCGATCTGAACCAGCGCTTCATTGTGCAGAAAAGCACCATGATCTGGGATAACAATAAGCGCATCACGCTGGCTATTTTTGCCATCACTGTATTGTGCTGGATTTTCAGTGCCCCGCTGAATAACTGGCTCGGCAAATTTGCATCCTTTGACAGTATTATTGGTATCAGCGCAATTATTGCACTGGCCACCAGTGGCGTGGTGAGCTGGAAAGATATTGAAAAAACCACCGACTGGAGTGTGCTGTTATTATTCGGCGGTGGCCTGTGTCTGAGCGCGGTATTAAAAGCCACCGGCACCAGTGAATTTCTCGCACACAGCATCGGTGATTTTCTTCACTCCGGCGGCACTCTTATTGCCTTGCTGAGCATCGTTACCTTTGTGGTTTTTCTGACCGAGTTTGCCAGCAACACCGCCAGCGCGGCCTTGCTGGTACCGGTGTTTGCGGCCATTGCCGACAGCCTGGGGGTATCACCGGTTATCCTGTCGGCACTGATTGCCATTGCCGCCTCCTGCGCCTTTATGTTGCCGGTCGCCACGCCGCCCAATGCCATCGTATTTGGCAGCGGTTATGTGCAGCAAAGTGAAATGATGCGTGCAGGCATCTGGCTGAATATGGCCTGCATTATTGTGCTGACTCTGTTTGCCTGGCTGTTCTGGTAAACGTTATCCCGGTAACAGCGCATAAAAAACGGCTGTACGCGCACGCGTCAGCCGTTTTTTTATGCCTGCAAAAATCTTCAGGCGTTGGAGGTGCTGTTACCGAAAATCCGTTTCAGCGAGGAATTAATCCAGCTCTCCTCCCGCTTTAATACCTTTTTAACCACCGGCACATAATCGACATCCTCATGACGGATATGCTGAATCAGCCACGCCATTAATGACGTACGCACCCGGCGGGCGATACCAAAAGGGTCGCGACCACTGGTCAGCTCTTCCTGCATGCGGGCGATTTTATCTTCAAAGCGGCGATGCACCATTTGGTGCGCACTCAACAACACATAACCGGCCTGATTCATCAATTGCTCTTCGAAGGCAAAGTGATCAAGGGTGTAATCACGCAGGCGCTCCATGACATCGAATACATCATCGACGTCTTCAGAGCTGATCGCACGGGTAAGATCATTAATGTATTGCACTATTTGCCGATGCTGGGCATCTATCACTTCGATTCCCAGATTCAGGTCAGCGGTCCACTCATACATTTCCATAGCCAGAACATCCTGTGCTGTTTTTTTTATTAGTAACCTCCGGCGAGTTTAGAGAAATGGCCTGATCACAAATTGACCTGAATCAATTGACTTACATTTTGCAAGGTTAAATCTGTGTAAAATGAAACCTTCGTCACATTTACGATTCCTGCCAATTCCCTGCATGACGCCCCCTTCCCGCTACCCTATGATGCACGCCTGAAAATGGTTTTTTGCGCAAAGATCCAGTTAAAGAAAGACCCAGTTAAAGAAAGACCCATACAAAAAAGATCCGCACAAAAAAGACCAGTATAAAAAGACAACGAGGATACTATGAAAGCCTTCTGGACCCTGTTCACCGCCCTGATGCTTACCTTCGGACTCGCCAGCACCGCCGATGCGGCACGCTTTGGCTCCGGTGGTTTTGGCAAATCCAAACCCGTGCCTTTCCAGCAGAAAAAAGCCACCCCGGACCAAACCCAGAAACAGCAGCCCACTAACAATGCCCGCCCTGGCGGCGGCCTGGGTAAAGGCCTGCTCGGCGGCCTTCTGGCCGGTGGCCTGTTCGCCTACCTGCTGGGCAGTGGTGCATTTGAAGGTATTCAGATAATGGATATTCTGCTGCTGGCGCTGGTTGGCTTTGTTCTGTTTAAGCTGTTGCGTGGCCGCGCCGCTCAGCACAATGCGCCACAGAGTGCTTACTCGGCAGCAGGCAATGCTACGCAACAACGTCAGAGCTTCGATATGGGTAACCTGGCCGACAGCAGTGCTGCCCCGGCCTCTGACAACAGCGCCGCTTTTGCTGCCGAAACCAGCATTGATCTGCCAGCCGGTTTTGATCAGCAAGCCTTTATCGACGGCGCCTTACAGCACTACCGTGAAGTGCAGGAAGCCTGGAATCAGGGCAACCTCGACACCATCACTGAATACGTCAGCCACGATCTGTACGCCGCGCTGGCCACCCAACGCAGCCGTATGATGGTGCCACCACAAACCGAAGTGCTGGATTTAAGCGCCGAAATCGTTGCCGCCGGCCAGGCCGGAGACAACGCCGAAATCAGCCTGCTGTTTAAAGGCCGCGTACGCGATCTGCTGGAAAAATCCGAAGACGGTATTTTTGATATCTGGCATCTGGAGCGCGATCTGAGCATAGACAACGCACCATGGTTAATTGTGGGCATTCAAGCTGAATAACAACCTCGATAATCAATTGAATACGTTCTTCGTTTTCAGAATTTGGCGTTGTGATACCCGCTAAAACTAAAACAGTGGTTGTCAAATTCTTACGGCGATGTAGAGCATGGGCTACCGGCGACGTTCAATCGTTTGGTGTTTAGAATGGTAGATTGGTTGGCTTACATTGAGACTGAAATATGCTCCGGTAGGCTGGCTTGAAGAACTGATGAAACGACGCCACCACAACGTAGTCATCGTCGCAATGGCAAATAAGTTGGTGAGAACAAGCTGGGCTTTGCTAAGTAAAGAACAGAGTTACAAGGGATATGAAGACACTTTAGTTGAGTAAGCAAGAGTTGATGTCTGATAGGTAGAACCGCAATCCTAGTATTCTGTACCTAACTGCGTTCTTCGAGAACGATAAGCTGAGAAGAACCGCGTTGGCGAAGTTCATCAAGGATGTTTCCTAGAGGCCAGATAGAATCCGAATAGATGGCTGCACTATACCAAAGACAGATTTTTGCTTGCACAATGAGGGTGTCCATAGGTGTTAGATGTAAAAGGGATAACATGTCTCAATTTGTGAATGATCTCGGCCAGCCTGTCGGGGAGCCGCTTACTGACTGGGTAGAGCCCGCACACCCATCGCCAGGCCCAATGGATGGCCGCTTCTGCCGCCTTGAGCCGCTTGCTCCAGAGCGCCATGCCGAAGAGCTCTATGCTGCGAACGCAATGGACAAAGATGGGAGGAACTGGACCTATCTACCCTATGGCCCCTTTGGTTCCTTTGAGCGCTATTATGAGTGGCTCCAGGCAATGAGCCGGAACGATGATCCATTGTTTTTCACGATCATTCAAAAGTCGGACGGGCGAGCCGTTGGCATTGCGAGCTATCTCCGGATTATGCCGGCGAGTGGCTCTATCGAAGTTGGTCATATCCATTTCTCCGAGCACCTCAAGAGAAGTCCGGTCGCCACGGAGGCCATGTTCTTAATGATGAAAAGAGCTTTCGAACTCGGCTATCGGCGCTATGAGTGGAAGTGCGACGCTTTGAATGCGCCCTCGTGTGCCGCCGCTCAGCGCCTCGGGTTCAGTCATGAAGGTACTTTTCGTCAAGCTACAGTGTACAAGAGACGTAGCAGGGATACTGCCTGGTTTTCCGTTATTGATATCGAATGGCCGGCACTATCAAAGGCGTTCTCACAATGGCTGGGGCCAGATAACTTTGATGAGTTGGGGGAGCAGCGCGCCCGACTGAGCGAATTAACTCAAGCAGCCCGCCATCACCGGTCGTGAGGGACGGATCACGCCATCGTCGATAAGTTTGGTAATCTCGGCCAATTTCTCGCCAGCTCCGTCGGCCTTCATGTACATGAAGGCATAGTTTACTCCCAGGCGCCTCGCCTTCTTCAGCCCCCCCTGCTCATGAACCAAAGCACCAGCCGCAAGAACATGTTCATCTGCAGCGATTTTCCAAACGGAACATCCGCCGGACCGGTGAGCGAGATCAGCTTGCCACCCCGCTTCAGCACGTTCAGCGATTTTTGCCGCGTTTTGGCACCCTGGCTGTTTATCATCTGATCATAGCCGAACAGGATCGTTTCGAAATCTTGGGTCTTGTAATCGATCACCACATCCGCGCCGAGGCTTTTGACGAGATCAAAATTCTTTGCACTGGTGGTCGTAGCGACCGTAGCCCCCAGATGCTTGGATGATGCCGACCCCGCCAGAGCCAGCCGGAATGAGCACTTTCTGCCCCGGCTTGACCTTGCCAACGTCGACCAGCGCCTGCCTGGCGGTTAGCGCGATCAAGGCGGCCTGCTCCATGTCCAGGCCAGCGGGTTTTAGCGCCAGATCATCCTGATCCACAGCGATGAATTCTGCGAAAGTGCCAATCCGGTAATCGCGCGGGCGTCCAAAGACTTCATCCCCTGCTTTGAACTTGTGTACATCGGCGCCGATGCGGAGCACTGTCCCTGACAGATCGTGCCCCAGAATGAAAGGCGTACGATAGGGTAACAACAGTTTGAAATCGCCATCACGGATGTTTGTATCCACGGGGTTGATCGCAGCCGCGTTAATGCGTAACAAAACGTCATGCGCATCGATCTTAGGTTGGGCATATCGGCCAGGCTGCGCCCTTCTTTTTGTATTTGTCGACGACGAAGGCTTTCATAGGAGGTCTCCTTGTGAAATAGATACAAGGTTAAGTGCTAGGGAAAGCGAAGGCCTTTGAAGCAAATTCGGGGGAAGTATTGAAAGATCCAGCTGCGACAGTCGAGTCGCGCAAGGTCTGATGACATCCAATGATCTGCAACTGGGACACTGCACCAAGCATTGCAGTACTCGCATCACCCAAAGATCCTGTACTTGTCAGGATCAGCATCCGCACTGGGCCAGAGCCACAGTGCGTCGCTGTTAACGAAGCAAGAGACCGCACTTCATACGTTACGCGTCAGCGCCGCCTAGAACCTTGTCCAATTGCATTTCTGTCAAAACACGGTCTTGAATAGGCTGTTTGGCAGCGTTAATTTCATCCACCCCCCAAACCAAGCCAACAGGTGTGCGTGTTGGGCGTTTACCAGCAGGCATGTCTGCTAGGTCTAAATAAGCATCTACGACCATTTGTGGGTTAGGTGCTTGATCACTCTGCATAAATTTACCGAATTCTTCGAACATGGCTGCAGGAATGTTTGCCCATTCACCGTAGCTGTCCAGTATGTCTGTACGTGACGGTTGTTGTCCTGATGCGCTTAAACCTGTTGGGAATGGGCCAGGTTGCACGATGGCGACATCGATACCGAATGGCGCAACTTCGTAGCGTAAACCTTGAAGGTAGCCTTCTAAAGCATGCTTGGTTGCAGCGTAAGTAGAGAAATACGGAGCAGAAATTTGGCCAACCATGGATGAGGTGTTGATGATAAGACCAGACTTAGCATCACGCATCACAGGCAAAACAGCCTGTATAGTACGCATAGCCCCATAGTAGTTGGTTTCCATCTGTTCACGAGCTTGGGCAATGCTAAACGCTTCGGTAATGCCAAGGTACATTACGCCCGCATTGTTAAGCAAAACATCAATTTTGCCCGCTTTAGCCAGCACACTTGCAATGGCGTTTTTGACAGATTCGTCATTGGTAACATCCATATCGACAACATGAATGGAATCACTATACGCTTCCAGCTCGGCCTTAACAGCGGAGTTCTTGCCTTCTGGGCCGCGCATGGTGGCAAACACTTGGTAGCCTCTATCAGCAAAATCTTTTACTGATTTTTGACCAAATCCACTGCTGCTGCCGGTGATCACTATGTTTCTCTTTGCTTCACTCATTTTTCGTTCCTGCTAGGTTGTTAATTAAATACCGGCTGGTACAATAAGCATCGAAACATCGTTTGTCAAATTAAAATACCGGGCGGTATAAAAATGAAGTCAAATCCAATCAAACCTGCAAGGGGGCGACCCAAGACCCTGGATCGTGACCACGTTTTGGACGTTGCAATGGATTCCTATTGGAAAGAGGACATCGGCAGCTTGTCCCTTAATGAAATTTGCAGGAGATCGGGTGTATCAAAACCTGGGCTTTATCGGGAGTTTTCGAATGAAGATGGCTTGATGAAAGCCGTAATTCTGAGGTATCAAGAACAAGTATTAAATCCTGTACAGCAGATGTTGAACAGCGAAATGCCGTTTCGAGAAGCGCTTGATAACCTTGTGTCATTTGCCACCTCAGCCAATTGTCATCATGAGTCCCCAATGGGATGTCTTTTTATAAAAATGCGTGAATCACGAATGCACTTAGGTGAAGCAACACGCGCACAAGTTGATTTCCTTGAGGAGCAAGCATTAGCGGCTTTCAGAAAGTGGGTGGAGCGGTCAAAGATCAAAGGTGAGTTTTCTGCAGACATGTCACCAGAATTTGCAGCCACCTACATCGATGCACAGCTGAGTAATGCATCATCACTGATCTCTCGTGGTGAGAATCCGAAAATTGTGAAGATGATGCTATTAGTCGCTTTTTCTATGTTGGGATGAGTATTTCTGCAAGAAGCAGGCATTTGCTTATTTGGGCTGAAAGAAAGCTTATTTAAATTCTGTTTGGTGGGTACAGAGCAAGCATAACAATCCACCGCACATGGAACCCGAATACATACATCCCGCTCCGTTACCCCTTAAAATAAAGCAATCTATGAAATTTTCTGAACCTGAAAAAGAAGCCCTGCTGGCAGTAAAAGGCGTTGGCCCGACCGTGGTCAAACGCTTTGAGGAAATTGGTATCAGTTCGCTGGCGGAGCTGGCCGCTTACAACGCAGAAGATATCGCCGAGAGAGTGGCTCAGATGCTGAGAACCACCTGCTGGAAAAACAGCCCACAAGCGAAAGCGGCAATTAATGCCGCGATTGAACGGGCCAAAGCCGGTTTATAAGCGGAAAGTGATGCGATGAAACGTACAGCACTGGTTATTACTGTTTTCCTGCTGGGAACAGCCACTGGCTTATTCAGCGCCTGGGTCTGTTCCTATCACCAAAGTCCGGTGGCGGCAGACCAACAGCCATTGCTGGAAAGTTTGATGCACTACGCCAGCATGGAAATTGCCGCTGAGCATTACGCCTGTGAAGGCAGCCCGGTTACCACAGTGGGCGCTGTTATTGCCTCACTGCTGGAAATGAATAATACAACCAGCAGAAACCGTCTGAGTTACGGTTGTTATAACGGAGTCTGTACGCTGTCGGTTTCCGATTGCAAACCCTGGCAGGATCAGGAATGCTCCACCCGATTTTTAAAATTTGAGCGGGATAATCAGCAGCAGATTCTGCCAGACAGTTTCAGTTGCCTTGATATGCCCTGAACTTTCTTTGTTGTTAAAACTCTCTTTGTTGTTAAAACTTAGCCCCGGATAATTATGATCAGACCCGCTGCCGGTATCCGTCTGGATACCACAACCTCCCCCGCTACGCTGACCCCTCCCGGCGCAGGCACACAGACTGCCCGCAGTGATATCGACGCAATACTGACAGTCTGGCTGGATGCGTCCGTTAAAGCCCATGATTTTATTGAGCCATCATTCTGGCAGTCTCAGCTGGATAATATGCGCGATGTGTATTTACCCAACTCCGATGTCTGGGTATTTGAGCTGAATGCACAGGTTGTCGGTTTTTATGCTCTGCATAACAACACGCTGGCCGCCATCTTTGTTGCTCCGCAGCATCAGGGGCGGGGCATTGGTAAACAATTATTAAATCACGCCAAACAGCAGCGCAATGAGCTGCATCTTACGGTATATAAAGCCAACGAACCCAGCTGTCGTTTTTACCGGAATCAGGGCTTTACACTGGTACGGGAACAAACCGACAGTCATACCGGACACACTGAATTACTGCTGCACTTTACGGCGTAGTCCGCACAGGTAAGCAAAGGAGATGGCGATGAAGGATGCAAAGACATTCTGGGAGAACAGTGCACAGCGCTATGCCAAAAGCCAGATTCAGGATGAAGCGGCCTACCGTAAGAAGCTGGAAATAACCCAGCAGTATCTGCAACCCGATTGGTCAGTGCTGGAATTTGGCTGTGGCACCGGCAGCACCGCAATGGTTCATGCGCCGTATGTTAAAGAGGTTCTGGCAACGGATATTTCTGACAATATGCTGGCCATTGCCGCACAGAAAGCCAAAGACGCGGAGATCAATAATATCCGTTTTCAGCAGGGAACGCTGGAAAGTATTAATCCACCCGTCGCTAGCTTTGACGCCGTGCTGGGGCTGAATATCCTGCATCTGCTTGAAGATCTAGATTCAGCCATTGCCATCAGCTACGAATCACTGAAACCCGGCGGGGTCTTTATTTCCAGCACCACTCTGGTCAAAGAGCTGAATCCACTCTGGCGTATGCTGATTCCGGTTATGCAGGTGCTGAATCTGGCGCCCTTTGTGAAGCGCTTAAGCAAAGAAGACTTATTGGCCAGACTGAGCAATACCGGTTTCAGCATCGACTATATCTGGCAGCCTGCCACAGAATCTGTTTTTATTGTCGCCAGAAAATAGCCAGACGGCTGCAGCTTACACTCAGGAGAATCATCATCGCTCTTTTCCGACGGGTTATAAATAATCCAAAACACTTTCTGCTCATTACCATCACGGCACCGGCGATATACGGATTAATTATACCGGTGGTGATTGTCGATCTGTTTGTATCGCTGTATCAGGCCATTTGCTTTCCGGTGTATGAAATACCGAAGGTGAAACGCAGAGACTATCTGGCACTGGACCGGAAAAAGCTTTCTTATCTTACCTTCACACAAAAGCTGAACTGCCTCTACTGTGACTACGCTAATGGCGTATTTGCCTATGCCAGTGAAATTGCCGGGCGTACCGAATGGTACTGGTGCCCGATCAAACACCCGGATAATGCCCAGCGTGCCCACAGGCATTATGACAAGTTTATTGCTTACGGTGACGGTGAGCACTTCGCGAAGAAACATAAAGAAAAACGCTTAGCCTGCCGCGCCTGCGAAAGCTCTTGTGAATCCGGGACTAATAACCAATAAACATCGCACGCAGAACAACACCATAAAAGAAAAAAACAGGCGCCGTAGCGCCTCAGACTACTGACAAACCCCAGCTTTTCAGCTGGGGTTTGTTGTTTTTATGGTTCTGTAAACCCGAAACCGCCCGTTTTAACGATTTCTCATCGAGGCACGAGTAATTTTGAATCGACCTCTATTAGGGTTTATGGAGGGGCTGGATGGGCGTTTTCGTCTTAAAAACAGCGTCAATGTCGGCTTAAGCCGCCATCAGCGCGATCTTTTTCATGTTTTGCGCTGCTGCCGTCAGCAATGCCTGAGCTTGCACTTTATTGCGGCCACGGAAGCGGGCATATCGATAGCCATTCAACTCTTTGGCATCGGCAAAGCTGCGTTCTACGGTTTCTTTTCTTCGTTTATAAATCGCCTGGCCATAGACGCTTAAACGTTTCTCGGTGGTGCGCTCTTTGCTGTCTTGCCACACATGGCGGGTGATGGTTTTAACGTGCTCCGCATTGTTATTGCAGCGCTTCAGGGATGGGCAGCCTTGGCAATGGGAACCGTCTGACTGGTAGTGGTGGTAGCCTTCACGGCTGGTTGTTTTATAAATTAAGGTCTGGCCTTCCGGGCAGGTGTAGTGATTGTTTTCGGCATCGTACTCAAATTCCCTTTTATAAAACATGCCCGCTTTATGATTTAAGCGACGATACGCAATCGCTGCAAAAATCTGCTTATCTTCCAGCTGCTTACAGATCGCGGCGGAGTTGTAGCCCGCGTCCAGACCCACCGCTTTTATGTTGAAGCCAAAGCGTTTTTGCTGGCGTTCCAGCCTCCCGATATACGGCACGCTGTCGTGTACGTTGCCTGCGGTAATGTGGACATCGGTGATGATGTTGGCTTTGCCATCCACGGTTCGGTGATCAAGATAGAAGAAGCCTTTAGGCTTTTGGTCACGCACCATATAACCGCTGTCTGGGTCGGTGGTGCTTTGCTTAATCGTCTTCTCGGAGGGCGCCTTCGATGGCGGCGCTAAGGGCTTTTTTTCCGTGGCTGATCCGTTCTTCCTCCACGGCGCAATCCAGTTGATCCATATAAGCCTGGCGTTCTTGTTTGACGATCACTTGCAGGTGTTTGTTTTTATTCGCACTGGCTTTGATGTGCGTAGAGTCGGTGTACAGCACGTGGCCTGACACCAGTTTTTTGCGCATGGCTTGCAGCACAATCTGGTCGAAGATTTGCTGATAGACATCAGAATCGTTAAAGCGGCGTCGACGGTTCTGGCTAAGAGTGGATGCGTCTGGGATTTTATCGGTCAGTCCCAATCCTAAGAACCAGCGATAAGCGACATTGACTTCCACCTCGCGAATCAATTGACGTTCACTGCGAACGCCAAATAAATACCCAAGCAGCAACAGCTTGAACATCAAGGTGGGATCAAGCGCAGGACGGCCATTGTTCTGACAGTAGAGATCTTTAACGAGCTCGTGAATAAACGAGAAGTCGATGTGTTTATCGACCTTGCGCAGCAGGTGGTCTTTGGGAACGAGTTCATCAATGCAGACGAATTCGAGTGATGACTGGGTTTGGGGGCGATGTTTAAGCATGGCCCATTATAAAAAATCCCCGCCGGTTAGGGCGAGGACTTTGTCAGCAGTCTGAGGCGCCGTAGCGCCTGTTTTTTATGCTTGCTTATTGTCCTGAATCTGGCTGTAACCCAGAATCCAGTAGCTCATCAGCCGGTAGGTAAAATAGCAGACAAAACCGGCAAAAATCGTATCACTTAAAAAGTGTCCGCCCTGTACAATACGCCCGGCGCTGACCACAATTCCCACGGCCATACCAGCCCAGAACCAGCGGCGGCGGCGGAAAACCCAGGCAAAAGCCATCAGCCAGAATCCCATCGCCGCATGTCCGCTAACGAAAGATTTACATTTTTTTGCACACTGGTCTGAAATCACAAAGGCCGGAGTAAAACCACTGTGGCCGCCAAATTCCTGCACCTGCTTTGGCCGCGCGCGGTCAAAACCTTCTTTAAATACGGTATGCACCAGAATGCCGGGGCCCGCCAGCAACGACACCAGAATAAATACCCAGGCTTTACGCTGCGCCTGCGCAATGCCGCCTTTAACAAAGGTCAGTGCCACGGCAATCAGTAAAACCGGCACCAGCACATAGGGGACATAACGGAATAACGCATACACCGACTCGCTGATCGGGTGGTTGGCCAGCGGCCAGTTACCCTGTTCTGCATCGTAAAACCAGCGGCTGACGCTCAGATCAATCTGTGGAAACGCGATAAAAACTGCGGCCAGAAGAATAAATAAAATCCAATCGATGTGCTGTTTTACAAAAGCCATGTGGGTTAAATCCGCGTTAAACATAAAGAGCGCAAGGATAACGGTTTTAATGCCAACAGCCCAGTGACCAGCTCCTGTCAGGCTTTCATCTGTCAGGCTTTCTTTCGTGGCTTAAAAGCACGGTTTTCTTACGCGTTCTTCCGGCGCCCTTCTGTTACTTGCGACTCACCCTTCTCTCTTCTCTCTTCTCTCTTTCTCTTCTTATCTTGCTTTCTCAAATCCACAAATGTTACGTTATAACATATACTAATTATGGTAAATCAAGCAACCAGGTACGAGGATTCTATGAACGCCCCTGCGACTTCCCCCACCCATTCAACTCCGGCGATGGCCGATACCCGCCTGCCGGTTACCGTGCTGTCTGGCTTTCTGGGAGCCGGTAAAACCACCCTGCTCAATCATATTCTGCATAACCGCGATAACCGTCGGGTGGCGGTAATTGTGAATGATATGAGCGAGGTGAATATCGATGCTGCCTTCGTAAAAGACGAAGTTGAGCTGAAGCGCGGTGAAGAAAAACTGGTGGAAATGAGCAACGGCTGCATTTGCTGCACCCTGCGCGAAGACCTGTTAATTGAGGTACGCCAACTGGCGGAAGCCGGGCGTTTTGATTATCTGGTGATTGAATCCACCGGCATCGCCGAGCCGCTGCCGGTGGCTGAAACCTTTACCTTCGCCGATGAAGATGGCGTCAGCCTGTCGGATATTGCCCGTCTGGATACGATGGTCACGGTGGTGGATGCGGTGAATTTTCTGCAGGATTTTGACGCTGCCCGTTCATTGCAGGAAAGCGGTGAATCCTTGGGTGAAGACGACCAGCGCAGTGTCAGCGACCTGCTGATTGATCAGATTGAATTCTGCGACAAGCTGTTGATCAGCAAAACCGATCTGGTCAGCGCGGAGCAACTGCAGCGCCTGCAGGCCATTCTGCACAGCCTGAATCCACGCGCGGAACAGATCCCGATGGTTAAAGGCAATGCGCCGCTGGATAAAGTACTGGGCACCGGCAGTTTTGATTTTGATCAGGCCGCTCAGGCACCGGGCTGGCTGCAGGAATTACGCGGCGAGCATCATCCGGAAACCGAGGAATACGGTATCGGCAGTTTTGTGTACCGTGCGCGCAAACCGTTTCATCCGCAAAAATTCTGGGATTTTCTGCATCAGGACTGGCCAGACGGCAAACTGCTGCGCTCCAAAGGCTATTTCTGGCTGGCCAGCCGCCCGCAATTTGCCGGTCAATGGAGTCAGGCTGGCGGAATTGCCCACCATGGTTTTGCCGGCATGTTCTGGAAAGCCGTACCCGATGAGCGCTGGCCACAGGATGAAGAATCCCTCGACTATATCCGCGAAAAATGGGTGGAGCCTTTTGGTGATATGCGCCAGGAGCTGGTGTTTATTGGTCAGGGCCTCAACCAACAGGACGTCCACCAGCAGCTGGACGCCTGCCTGCTGAACGACGACGAACTGCTGGCCGGGCAAGAGCTCTGGCAACAACTGCCCGACCCATTCCCCGCCTGGGAGTAACCCCGCTCACGACGGCTCAGGCCTACTGCATTTTATACGGAATAATCTGCTCAACCGTCATGCGGTAGGCCGAAGTCGCTACGTCATTTTTATTCACTTCCGTCAGCAGCGTGCCTTCAATCCAGAACGGATCGTAGATGGTTTCCAGCATTACCCCATCACTGCTTTTGCCCAGAATCAGCTGGTTGGGTGGCGGCGGCGGCAGATGAATACAGGCGCCGTAGTAGGGCACCAGAAAGAACTCGGTGACGACCTGCTGGTCATCGAACTCCAGCGGCACTATGTAGCCCGGAATACGGACTTTCTGGCCGTTAAATTCAGCGCGGATATTGGTTGATTGCAACGCCCGGTGCCAGTCAGTCTGCGGCTGGTCGGGGTTTTTCCCCGCTTCTCCCTGCCCCAGCGCCGCATCAATCTGATCTTCTTCTGAACCATCGGCAATCGCCGCCAGCTCAGCCGGTGGATTCGACAGCGCTTTGAAATCCTCATCCGGCAGCAAATCGGCAAATTCAATTTCGCGGTAGACCGGGTCTGCAGCCTGCGCGCTTGTAAAACAAGCTGCACAGCCGAGTACCAGCAGCCAGGAGCCAGCCGTGCGGCGACTGCCCGACAGCAGTGAACGAAAAACAGCCATCTCAGGGTTTCCTATTTTTAAAGTTATAATATAACATATCATTTCTTTGGCGCGCCGCACCTTGCCAAGCCCGGCAGCGCCAACGTTACTGACACAAGACGCAGACTATAAGGAATTCAGCATGAACCTACGAGCACAACCCCAGGTACGCTACCGTCAACGCCATTTGCTTAAGCCGGTAACGACCACCGCGTTAACCACCTTGCTGGCCCTGACCCTGAGCGCCTGTGGCGGATCATCTTCAAATGATGACGATGATGATCACGATCATGACCATGTTCACGCCGAAGGTGGTCGTTTGATTTACTCACTGTCCGGCTCTGCTGACACCCTGAAAATGTTTGATCAGACGGTTACAAGCGAGCAGTTCACCTCCACCACCGTAGCAACAGGTGCCGATGCTCAGCTGGTGCTGTCTAACGATGGTGTCACCCTCGCCATGCTGAATGGCAGTGATCTGAGCATTGTCAGTTCGGGTCTGGAGCATATGCACGGTGAAGATGCTCATACCCATGACGTAGAAGCTTTAACCGCAGCCCCCATTGCCGGTGTCGCTCAGGTCGTCGCCACAACAGACCACTTCTCTGTGCTGAAAAATGATGGCAGCGGCCTGTTGCTGGAAGCCGCCGATGGCGAAGTCGTTAGCGGGCTGAACTTACCCAATAACCTTGTCTACCCGGCTCTGGCTTTACAGGGCGGTCAGTTCATGACCTTTACGGCTAACTCTGTAACCCCGGCCAATACCGACATCACCGTGGTTAATGCTGACGGCACAACCGGTAGCGATGGTCTGATCTGGGTACGCCCGCACGACGGTGGGTACTTTGCAGAATCCATGACCTGCGCCGATGGCGTAGAACAAACTGCTCAGACTGATAACTTCACGCTTATTTTATGCGGTGATGGCACCTTGCGCTGGCTGATCAGCGGCTATGTAACCATTGACGGCCATCCGCAAGGCGCCGGTGAAACCCTCCATGTCACCCAGCGCTACCCTGCCACCGAAACCCGCCGTGAAGGTGCCATCGGTGAAGTCACAACAGGCAGCACCGGCTTTATCGAAAACATTACCGGTTTAACCAAAACGAACCATGAACACAGTGTTATTACTGCCTGGTCGGCCGATCAGCTTTGGTTAGTGAATGCCCACAACGACCATCCGCACCGTGGCGATTTAGTATCCATTACCGGTGAAAACTTCGGTGACATTATCGCGGTGAGCACAACAACCGCAGACGATGCCATCGCTCTTCTGAGCAACAGCGGCAAGCTGGCCGTGAGCCGCTTTGATGTGAATGAAAGCAGCAACCCGGTAGCCAGCGGAGAAACTGCACGGGAGCAACTGGGAGCCGCTGCAGCCATCTGGAGCACAGCGAATGCTCAGCTGCTGGCCGGTGCTTATGAGTTTCTGGTTGTAAACAGTGCAACAGGCACGCTGTACGAAGTCGATGCCCATAGTGCTGAAGACGATTATCACCTGCACTCAACGACTGCCAACAGCAACCTGAACAATGCCTTCAGTGCTGTATTTGCTCATGCAGCAGAGGAAGAGCACGCGGATGATGATCACGACCACGATCATTAATTGCTCTGCGTAACCCCTGCTCAGATAACCCGGGCCAGCATCTGCTGGCCCTTACCGTTTCAGGTTCTTTTTTATGCCTCGTCTGTTTCTCGTTATTACAAGTCTTACCTCCGCTTGCCTGTCCGTTGAGGTACTCGCTCATTCCGCCGAACTTGATACTGTTGTTGTCAGCAGTGCCGGACAGAATTCAATCTACGATGTTGCCCAGCCTGCGACCGTTCTTAATAAAGACGCGATCAACGACAACCCGGGTGACACTCTCGGTACATTACTCGACAGCACGCCAGGTATTGCCAACGCCTCCTTTGGGCCAGGCGTTGGCAGGCCGGTTATTCGCGGTATGAGCGGCAGCCGGGTAAAAATCCTGCAAAATGGCAGTGACAGTGCCGACTTATCCGCCATGAGCTCCGACCACTCGCCGATGGCAGAAGCCAGCTCCGCAGAACAGATAGAAGTGATCTACGGTCCGGCCACCCTGATGTACGGTGGTGGCGCCATTGGCGGCGTGGTTAACCTGATTGACCGCCGCATCCATGAACAACCAGGCTCAGGCCTGAGCGGCGGGCTGAATATTAAAGGCAGCAGCAACGACAGCGGTTACAGCACCGATGGTTTAATGGATACAAGCCGTGGCAACTGGACACTGCACCTCGACGGTTTTCAGCGCAGTGCCGCTGATTACTCCAGCGGCGAGCGCGGCGACATTCCCGCCGCCAACAACAGTGGCCGCATTGCCAATAGCGACAGCGAAGGCTCAGGTGGTGCTGTTGCGCTGAGCTGGGCGGATGGTAAACGGGGGTTTATCGGCGCCAGTATCAGCACTCTGGAGTATGACTACGGCGTGCCCAATACCGATGGCGAGCCTTTCCGGGTTAAGCCCAAGCAAGTCCGTTACGATCTGAAAGGTGCCTGGCGTCCTGACCCGTCCGGCGCTTTCAGCTGGCTGGATGAATGGCGCACCGAGCTGTCATTCAACGATTATGAACACGCAGAAACCGGGGCCAGAAATGATATTCCCGGTGCCGCCACGGTGGATATCGGCCTGTTTGATCAGGAAAGCTGGGAGCTGCAAAGCCGTATGCGCCATGCGGCATTCGGCCAATGGCAGGGAACCTTTGGCCTGCAGATGAAATATCAGAAACTGGCCTTGTGCCATAATCACAGCGGCTGCAGCGGCATCCCTTCGTTTGCGGCAACCGCCTGGGACGGAGCAACCGGATTCAACCTGTTAAACCGTGAACGCGGCGGCTTTCTGCATTCCCACTCAACGCCAATGCCCCTGAACGAAACCACGCAAACCGGTGTGTTTCTGGTTGAACAACGAGATTGGGCACAGGGCACGCTGGAGCTTGGCGCACGCCTTGATTCTGTCAGTATCAGCTCAGACCCGGACCCGATTGACCCCAACTATCGCCAGCAACGCAGCTACTACAACGACAAAAATTTCAATCCGGCGACATTGTCGGCAGCAGGCACCTGGGTGCTGGATGAGCAACAGCGTCTGGGGCTGAATCTGGCACGGGTACAACGAGCACCGGATGCCGCCGAGCTGTTCTGGAATGGTGATCATCATGCAACCTTCTCGTTCCAGCTCGATAATCCCGACCTGAGCGTGGAAACCGCCTGGACCCTTGATATTAACTGGCTGCGTGAAAGCGAACACGACCGCGTGAAAATCGCTCTGTTTCACTACCGTTTTCAGGATTACATCTACAACGAGCTGAAAGATTTCACCGACCCCTTCCACGATAATAATGTGTATCGTCAGGAGCAGGACGATGCCCGTTTTCTCGGTGCGGAGTTCAGTTGGCAGCACAACATTGACGAACTCTGGCATCTGGATATCAATGCCGATGTGGTTCAGGCGCGTCTGCGTAACGGTGATCATCTGCCACGCACGCCACCGGCCAGTGCCCTGTTTGCCATCAACCGGGAAAGCGGGCATCTGCTGATGCGTCTGGAAGGACAGGCAACAGCCAGCCAGAAGCGCACCGCCGCCAACGAAGACCCCAGCGACGGCCATACGCTGCTGAACGCCAGCCTCAGTTACCGCCAATTGTTAGCGCACAGCGAATTGCTCTGGCGCCTCGCCGCCAGTAACCTGACCGACCAATACGCCGTTAATCATGTGTCCTACCTGAAACATGCTGCGCCGCTTGCCGGACGCAATGTGCAGTTAGGGCTGAACTGGAGCTTCTGATCAACATGATCACAGCCGATCTTTCCGCAGATCAACCTGTCGCCGTACAGCCAGTGCTGGAAATCCGCCATCTGCTGCACGCCTGGCCAGATGCCCAATCCGGACAGGCAGAAACCCTGCTGGATATCCACCATTTTCAATTGCAGGCCGGCGAGCGCTGTTTTCTGCATGGCCCGTCGGGCAGCGGTAAATCGACCCTGCTGAATATTATTGCCGGGCTCTGTCAGCCCAGTACCGGCGAGGTATGGCTGGCCGGTAAATCACTGTGGCAACTGAGCGCACGTCAGCGCGACCACCTGCGTGCCAGAAAAACCGGAGTGATCAGCCAGACCTTTAACCTGCTGCCCTATCTGACGGTGAGCGAAAATCTGCAGCTGATGCAGAATTTTGCCGGGCAGCACAATGACCGCTACTGGCAAAACTATCTGCTGCAACAACTGAACCTGAGCGAACAGGCTAACCAGACCGTAGCGCAGCTGAGCGTTGGCCAGCAACAGCGCGCTGCTATTGCCCGCGCACTGGTACACCGTCCGGCGCTGATCATCGCCGACGAGCCAACCTCGGCACTGGATAGTGCAAACAAAGATGCCTTTATGCGCCTGCTGCTGCAGGAGTGTTCCGCCAGCGGTGCAAGCCTGTTACTGGTCAGCCACGACCTCAGCCTGCAGCCGCATTTTGACCGGGTGCTGGATATCGCCAGCTGTAAGCCCGGTCAGCGAGCAACACAGGAGTCAGATAAGGAGCCACTGCCATGCTGATGCGTCTGGCCGTTAAAAGTCTGCTGCAGCGTAAACTAGCGGTGGCGCTGATTGTGCTGGCGATGAGCCTGAGTCTCGCCACCCTGTTACTGACCCGCAGCTTAAGCAGCGAGTTACGCAGCAGCTTCAGCAACAGCATCAGCGGCACCGACCTGATTGTGGCCGCCCGCAGCCATCCGCTGCAGGTGTTACTGTATTCAGTATTCCGCATGGGCACGCCAACTCAGGCGATGTCGGCAGAGCGCTGGCATGAAATCGAACAACGGCCGCAAACCGCCTGGACCTTTCCCATCGTGCTCGGCGACTCCCATCAGGGCTATGCGGTGATCGGCACCAACGATGATTACTTCCGCCATTTCCGTTACGGCCGCCAGCAGGCGCTGCAATTAAGCAGCGCCCTGCCAGAAATCAACCTGCAGCAACCGCACTTTGCCGCACCGCTGCAGGTATTTATTGGTGCCACCGTGGCACGCGAGCGTGGCTATGCCGTGGGCGATCATCTGCACCTCAGCCATGGCAGCCACGGCCACAGCTTTATGCAACACAAAGAGGTGGATTTTGTGGTTGCCGGTATCCTGCAGCCAACCGGCACGCCGGTTGACCGCTCGCTGCATGTGCATCTGCAAACGCTGGAAGCGCTGCACGATCCGCAACAGGCTCTGCGTCTGACAAACGCGGAATGGCAGGAACTGCCTGAGGCTGATGCCATCTCCGCCGTCTTTGTTGGCCTGACCTCTCGGCCGCTGTTATTTCAGCTGCAGAACGTTTTAAACCAGCCCCATCAGGAACCGCTAACTGCGGTGATTCCCGGCGTTGCCCTAAGCGAATTCTGGCAATTTCTGGGCAATGCCGAACAACTGTTGCAGGCACTGAGCCTGCTGATGTTAATCACCAGCCTGCTCGGTTCGGTGGCTATGTTGCAGGTCACCGTGGCCGGACGACGTCAGGAAATTGCCCTGCTGCGTATTATTGGCGCCCGCCCGCTGTACCTCTTTGTGCTGCTGGAAACCGAGGTATTACTGCTGACGCTGCTCAGCTGGTTACTGGCCCTGAGCATGGCGGCGGCCACGCAGTGGCTGGCACAACCGTTGCTGGCCGAACACTATGGCTTGCTGATTGAACCTTTGCTGAACCTCGACGGCAGTGGGCTTTATGCAGGGCTGAGCATTGCTCTGGCCTTACTCGCCGGCCTGTTACCGGCACTGTCGGCCTACCGCTTGTCGTTAACGACTCAACATTAAACCGCCAGCATTAAACCGGCAGCATCAGCAGACTGGCCACTTCACTTCAGACTGGCCACTTAAGAGTGGTCAGTAAAGACAAGTGACTGACCGGCGCGAACCGGCAACGCCGCAGTCAGGCTCCTACACTGAGAGATCAGCACAGGAGCTTATAATGACAATCAAACTTCCTTTCCCTGCTTTGCGCTTGCGCAAAATCCGTGGCCAGCAAAGCCTGCATGCCGGGCTGCTGCTCAGCGCCGGTCTGTTACTGAGCGCCTGCGGTCAGTCCGATAACCAGATCAGCGTCAGCAGCGACGAACGCGCGGCAACCGCCACCACCATTGCGGCCAACCGTCAGGTGGCAGAGCAACTGAATCTGAATGATCAGCAGGATTTTAACGATGCCCGCCGTGGCCTGATCGCCAGCCCGGAAAACCTGCAGGTTGCTTCGCTGGCCGACCCGGCCAAAAACGTCTGGGATATGCCGGCCTACGGCTTTGTTCAGGGTGATGCACCCGACAGCGTCAACCCCAGCCTGTGGCGTCAGGCACAGCTGAATAATATTCACGGTTTATTTGAAGTCACGCCGGGCATTTATCAGCTGCGTGGTTTTGATTTATCCAATATGACGCTGATTAAAGGCGACAGCGGCTGGATTGTGATCGACCCGATCACCGCTAAAGAAACATCACGCACCGCCTTTAATTTCGCCATGCAGCAACTGGCAGAGCGCTACCCGGGCACACAGAATATCAGCGCCATTTTATTTACCCACAGCCATATCGACCATTTTGGCGGTGTGCTCGGCATTATCAGCCAGCAGGAAATTGCACAGCGGAATATTCCGGTGATTGCACCGGCCGGATTTATGGAAGAAGCCACCAGCGAAAATATTATTGCCGGTACCGCCATGAGCCGCCGTGCGGTTTATATGTACGGTAAAAATCTGGCGCGGGACGAATTTGGTCACGTTGACTCTGGTTTGGGTAAAGGCCCGGCGTTTGGTGAGTTCAGCATTATTGAACCGAACCAGCTGGTCAGTGCCACTCCAACCGAGCTGACCATTGACGGTGTTCAGTTTCAGTTCCAGTACACGCCGGAATCCGAAGCACCGGCCGAGTTCACCTTTTATTTACCGCAATATAAAGCCTTCTGCGGGGGTGAAGTGGTTTCGCGCAATATGCACAACCTCTACACCCTGCGCGGTGCCAAAGTACGCGACGCCATGAAATGGAGTGCTTATATTGAAGAAGCACGTAATCTGTTTGCCGATGCCGATATTTATTTCGCCAGCCACCACTGGCCGATGTGGGGCAAAGAACGTATTCAGACCTTCCTGAAACAACAGCGCGATACCTATAAATTTATTCACGATCAGACCGTGCGCCGTATGAACCAGGGCATGACACCGGGTGAAATTGCCGAAGATCTGGCCCTGCCCGATTCCCTCGCCCAGGCCTTTTCCAGCCGGGGTTATTACGGCACGGTAAAACACAATGCACGTGCGGTTTACCAGGGCTATTTAGGCTGGTACGACGCCAACCCGGCCCACCTTGATCCGCTGCCCGATCCGCAACGGGCCGCCGGTTATGTTGCTCTCGCCGGTGGCGCCGGTGCTCTGCTGGAAAAAGCACAGAGTGCGTTTGATGCCGGTAATTACCGCTGGAGTGCCGAGCTGCTGAATCATCTGGTGTTTGCCGAACCGGATAATAGTGCGGCACGTAAACTGCTGGCACGTAATTATGATCAGCTGGGTTATCAGGCTGAGTCCGGTCCGTGGCGTGATGTGTATTTAACCGCAGCACTGGAACTGCGTACCGGTACACCGGAAACCGGCATTAATATCGCCACCATGAAAGATATGCTGCTGCAGACGCCGGTGGCCAACTTCTTCGATACTCTGGCCGTGCGCTTAAAAGCCGAAGATGCCGCCGATAAAAACTGGCGTATTAAAATTAACTTCACCGATCTGAATGAAAGCCACTTACTGTGGATTGAAAACGCCGTATTACATCATCGCCAGCTGAATCAAGACACGCCGGTGGAAGGTGAAATCAATGCCACCCTGAACCTGACTCACCCGCTGTTTATCAGCATGCTGATTGGTGAGGCCGGCTTAAAAGACACGCTGTTTTCTGATGACCTGAGCATTGATGGCAGCAAGATTGATCTGGTGCGCTTTTTCAGCCTGTTTGAAAAACCTGCAACATCGTTTGCGATTGTTTTGCCGGATTAATTTTCTTCTCGTTCCCACGCTCCGCGTGGGAATGCCCTGCTTCGTGTGGGAATGCAACTGTACGGCAAGGGCTACCACGCAGAGCGTGGGAGCCAGATGAAGCTCTCCCTTCTCGTTCCCATGCTCCGCGTGGGAATGCCCTGCTTCGTGTGGAAATGCAACGGTACCGGCCAGGGCTACGCAGAACGTGGGAGCCAGATGAGCGTGGGAGCCAGATGGCAAGAGACTTTCTGCGAGGGGGCATTTTTAAGCTCCGTCGCTTTTCTTTTCCTTACGGTATTGCCCCGGCGTCTGCTCAAACCAGCGCTGAAATGCGCGGTTAAAATTACTGCTGTCACTGAAGCCCAGCCGTAACGCTATATCCGTTACCGGCACCGCTGTCTGTAGCAGGTAATGAACGGCCATTTCACGCCGTACTTCTTCCAGTATCTGACGGAAACTGGTGCCTTCCTGTTGCAGATAACGCCTCAGTGTCCGTTCGCTCAGATTAAATACCTGTGCAGTATCGGCCAGCGTCGGTTCGCCCTGTTCCAGCACCGCCTGAATACTGTTTTTTATCCGCTCGTGCCAGTTAAGAGCATTCATTTTTTGCAGGTATTGTTCAACCAGAGCTTCGTTGGCCGCGGCCAGTTGTGAATCACCTGGCAATGCCATTTTTATCAGCTGTGCGCGTTCAAACCATAAGCAGTTGGTGGCTTGCTGAAAATTGACCGGACATTGAAAAAACGTACTCCAGCGTTCATGAGCAGAAACAGGTACAGCGCGCATTAATTCAACATTCTGTACCAGCATATTTTGCCCGGTTAACTGCCGGGCAAAGGTAACGATGGTGGCAAAAAAACCGTCAACCGCCAGCGCACTGATGGGCACACCAGCAAGCGGATCAATGGCAAAACCAATCCGGTGTGGCTGGTGAATAACGCGGATATTCACCGTATTGGAAATCATGGCGTGATAGCGCCCGAGCTTATCGATCACCTGCTGCATATTCTGACAACTGAGCATTAGCAGACCGAGGGCGCGAAAGTGCATGGGCTGCACATAACGGGAGACTTCCAGACCAAAAGCCGGATTAGCAGTAGCCTGTTCTACCCTGTCCCAGAACGCCGTCATGGTGGCAATGGCGACACGGCTGTCGGGTTGCTGCTCCAGTTCCTGCAGATTCAGGCCGACATCCTGCAGCAGCGGCAACGGATCGCGGCCTGATTCCTGCAGCGCTTTGCAGATCGCCAGTGCCCAGGCGGCGATGGTGGAATAAGACGACTGATTCATGGCGAACCTGTACTGAAAAGATTAACCGCCGGACAACATGACGCCGGCCAGAAAAGACTGCACAGCCGCCAGTACGGACTGACTGTCTTCCAGCTGAGGATAATGACCAATACCCGGCAATTGCACAATGTTTTCCCCGTCCACCAGTTCACGGTAACGGGCCACCATATGCTCACCGGAAATAGGATCGGCGGAGCCATTAATTAATGCCAGCGGCACGTGGGTATTCTGTAAGGCACCAACCCAACGCTCACGGAATTGCCGCCGCTCACTCATATAACGGATCAGCTTATGAAAAACCCGTAAGCCCTGCTGGTGTGAAATTAATGTCCAGAAGCCCTGCAGTTCTTCATCACTGAGCGGTTTCGCACAAATATAAGCAAAGGTTTTCTGCAACTTTTTATAAGAATACAAACGGGCAAACAGTGGCCCCAGCGGGCTGATCAGTAATTTCTGTACCAGCACCGGTTTGTGGGTTTCGGGAAACAGTCCGCCATTTAATAAAATACAGGCGCTTATGCTACTGTTATTGCTACTGTTATTGCTGCTTTGATTACTGTTGCGGTTCTGATCAAGATCACGGGCCAGTAATTCCTGTGCCACGGTATCGCCATAATCGTGTGCCAGAATGCTGTACTGCTGAATATTCAGATGCTTAAGCAGGGCTTGCTGTAAATCCGCCTGAAAGGCAATGCGGTAATCGCGATTCTGCGGTTTGGCACTGAAACCAAAACCCAGCATATCCATCGTGATGACAAAATAGTTTTCGCTCAGCGCCTGCCACTGGTAACGCCAGTCCCATGACGCCGTCGGAAAACCATGAATCAACAATAATGCCGGTTTGTCTGCATCACCTGCGGTGCAGTAAAAAATATCCTGACCCAGCAAGGAGATACGTTTTCCCTGTTGCTGCCACTGGTTTAAAGACGGTGCATTGGCGCTCATAAAAAACCTTTTTTATTTTTATAAAAACAGAGCAGGGCTTAACTTCGCCCTGCTCTGTGTTTCAGGCCCTGTTAATACCAATTAAACAGACCCTGGCGATTAAACAGACCCTGACGATAACCTTTTAGCGCACAGATTTACTGCGCGTAAGGTGCCTGAATACGCTCCAGTTTACGCAATAATCCGGGCCACGCCAGTTTGCCACCGGCATTGCGGGTTACCTGCTGTGCTGCCTGTTTAATACCGGCCACAATTGCATCCGGCACCATAATTAATTCACTACCACCGGACTGCGCCAGTAACTGCACTTCGCAGGCACGCTGCAGAATAAACATATTTAAAAAGGCATCAGCCACACTATCGGCACAGGTCAGCAGGCCATGATTGCGCAGAATCATAAACTGGGTTTCTCCCAGATCCGCGACTAAGCGGACTTTTTCTTCCGGATTTAACGCCACGCCTTCGTATTCGTGGTAGCTCAGGCCGGACAGCGGAAACAGCGATTGCTGAGAAATTGCCAGCAGGCCGTCTTTCTGTGCTGAAACCGCCACACCTTCTTTGGTGTGTAAATGAATCACGCACTTAGCATCATCACGGGCTTCGTGTACCGCACTGTGAATGGTAAAACCGGCCGGGTTAATTTCATATTCCGACGGCATCACTCTATTACCCTGCAGATCCACCTTGACCAGACTGGACGCCGACACTTCGTCAAACATCAAACCATAAGGGTTAATCAGAAAATGATGCTCCGGGCCGGGCACGCGGGCAGAAATATGAGTAAAAATCAGATCGTCCCAGCCATAATGGGCGACCAGGTTATAACAGGCGGCCAGATCAACCCGCATTTGCCATTCTTCGGCGGATACCTGTTCACGGACGCTGACGGCGTTTTGCTTGGTCATCTTAAACTCCTCTGGTTATTATTCTCACCAGCAACATACCCCGCCTGAGCGGCAAACTCTGTAAATTTTTGGACAATCCTGTGCCTGACAATCCGCCGTTATCCGCACCCGCCGAACCCTCCGTACAGCAGCGTCTGCAACTGCTGCGGCAAAGCTGGCTGGCCGAATTGCCGGAAGCGGAGCTGGAACAACTGGCCCGTGCCAGCACCATTCTGCGCCTGAGCACAGGCCAGCAGGTACATGCCCGTGGCGATCTGGCGAAAGGCTATATGGGAGTTATCAACGGGCGGCTGGGCGTCAGCACCCTGACCGATGACGGTAAAGTACTGACACTGGCTTATTTTTTACCCGGCGACTGGTTTGGTGAAATCTCATTGGTTGACGGGCTGCCACGTACCCACGACACCAGTGCGATGGAAGACAGCGAATTATTACTGATCGCCGCAACGGATTTTCAGTCGATGCTGCAGCGTTATCCGCAATTATGGCCGACGCTGGCAAAACACTTATGCCAGCGTTTACGGCTGCTGATGGATGCAGTGGAAGAAGCCACCCTGCTGCCGATGCCGGCACGCCTGGCACGAAAATTATTGCAGTTGCAGCGTATGGATACCCGCCACTCGATGTCGCAGCAGGCACTGGCAGAAATGATGGGCGTATCGCGGCAGTCGGTGGCGCGGGTACTGGCGCAGTGGGTGAGCGCCGGCTGGATCAGCACACACTATAACCGCATTGATATTCTCGACAGCCAGGCGCTGGAAGCGGTTGCCGGGCATGCCGGTGTACCGCGCTGAAAATTCCAGCCGCTGACGCTGATCAGTAGCCCTGACAATCAGCCCTGCCCGTCCGGGCGATCATCCCGCAGAACCAGCGTTGGCTGGCGCAGAATATAAACACTCACCAACACACCGATGGCAGGCAGAATTATTTTTACCGGCAAACGATCCACCAGCACAAAAGCCGTCAGCAGCATGGTGCTCCACATCAGCAGCAGCGTGTATATTTTTGCCCGTAGCGGAATACCCTTGCCATCAAGGTAATAAATCACATAACGGCCCAGCTTCGGATGCCGGATCAGCCATAGATAAAAACGCGGGGAGGTACGCAGAAAACAGGCCGCCGCCAATAATAAAAACGGTGTGGTAGGCAGCAGCGGCAGAAAAATCCCCAACACACCCAAGGCAACACTAAGCCAACCACAGCCCAGTACCAGCGCCCGCAGCAGTGGCTGACGGATGGCTTTTTTTTCCGCCAGCTGTGAGTGCAGTCCGGCATCCGCTTCAGTGAGGGTGGCATCCGGTGCTGTATCACCGGACGGTTGCGGTTGATCCTGCATGCGGTTCCTGTGTCAGTGTTGTCTTATCAATGTAAACGTAACCGATATTGGTAATCGAAGTATGGCTGAAGATTGCCCAGCGTGGGATTCATACTGCCATTCAGTTTAAGACGGAAATGCGTAACCTGAGCATCAAAACCATCAGCTTCGGCGCTTGGCTGATAGCTAAAGGTATTACCACCATCACTGGAAAATTCCAGGCCGTCTGTTGTACTGGTCAGACTGTTAAAAGTAAACGTCAGGCCGGTGCGGTTATTGCCACTGCCATTAACAAAAGTGACCGGGCTGGTGGTGCTGTCGGTACCAACATAAAACTCTGAGTCAGCAGCAATAGCCTGCACAAGCACGGTGCTGTCCGGGTCAGAGCTCAGCGTTCCAACATTGCTGGCACGTACCGAGTAATCAATCACCGCCCCAGGAATGGCTTTCGGATTACTGCCGCCATTAACCGGATCAGAAATCACCTGCGCCGTACTGTTCAGCTGTAAATCATACACGCCATTACACTGCGAAAAATTCGCTGCCGGAATAATTTGGTAAGCGGCAGAGTTATTTGAAGTCGTACTCCAATACGCTGCATAAGAATCACCGCCAGTATACTCCTGGTGACGAAATTCAAATTTATGATAACCACGGGCCAGGCCAAGACGTCGAGCATTACTGGTATTTGCCCTTCCAAGAGCACCGTGTCCGTCATACCAACTGACAAGAACTGTATCGTTCAGCCGCAGTTCAACCGCATCATCACCATCCAGCGCCAACCACCAGTCACCGTCGGTCGGTACATATAAATAACCATCAAAAAGGCTCAGATAATACTCATTACCACGGTTATCGAACCAGTTGCCACTGCCATTTACCTGAGTAAACACCGTCTGACCATCCAGGTAGGTTTCGTTGGAAAACGTATTCACCATTGCCTGAAACTGGCTGGCATTAGCCGGGTAATCAATGCTGCTGCTCTGAGTATTAAAAAAACGTGTCCATAATCCGGACGAGGCTACACAGCTGCGTCCCGCTGGCAGAATCAATGTACGCACGGCAACAGAGCCAGAGGCTGTATTATTGCCGCGGTTACTGTCGTACTGCGGGCCAGAAACCTGTGCGCTGTAACTAAAACTCTGGCCATCAGTACCTGCTGGCGGCACCGCCGACAACGTCAGCGGGTTAAACGCCTCCCCCGAAGCAACGGCGTCAGAATAGGTGCAGCTCGCACTGCCGCTGCTGAGAGAGCAATTCCAGGGCGCACTCCCCAGCTGATTTATCTGAAAACTACCGCCTAAAGCGACAGACAGTACAGTATCGGGCAATGTCTCGTCCGGGCCATTATTGAACACATTCAGGCTGATATCGCGGGCGCTGCCACTGACCCATAAAGCCGGTGGCGTTGCATTCAGGCTGAGTTCTGCACTGCAGCTCTGGTGGGCACCAAAGGTAACGGTCGGTTCGGAAATCGGACAGCTGTAGGAGCGAATATCAATATTTGAGGTACTGAAAGCATTCCAACTTTGACGCCACTCTCTTCTATCCGTACAACGTCCATTCGGGCGACAGAATTGAGCGGTAATACCACCATCATCACCGTCTTCCACACCGATAATTTCAATTTTGTGATAACCCGAAGTCAAATAGCGAGAGCCATATAAAATGTCCGCACTATTACCATTTGGCCAAGTTTGTCCTCCCCACCACAAGTTACTTCCCCACTGCTCTTCAATTGGTTGGCCATCAATATAAAGACCCCCACCATGACCAAAATCGGCGCCATAACGAAAATACCAGACTCCAACCTCACTGCTTTTTACTTCGAAATAACTCTGCGAATAAGCAACAATATTTCTTTT
Source organism: Thalassolituus pacificus (assembly GCF_025318105.1). Taxonomy (NCBI): domain Bacteria; kingdom Pseudomonadati; phylum Pseudomonadota; class Gammaproteobacteria; order Oceanospirillales; family Oceanospirillaceae; genus Thalassolituus; species Thalassolituus pacificus. The sequence continues at coordinate 24,024 of NZ_JAOANI010000009.1, read as the reverse complement.
GCTGCCATTACCATTGTTAAACGTGTTGTGGTTAGTAATGCCTGTAAAGTTATTGATAAACGTGCAGCCATATCCGCGGTTATTATCGTTACTGTTGTTAAAAGCCGCCAGGCCCTGCGCTTTGCTCTGGGGATCAACGGTTGAATAACGGGTATGAAAACGGATACCTAGCTTATCAAACACTGGCGGTACCTGCGCTAACGGATCCGCTTCGGTTTTACCGTAATACAGATAAATTTTACGACTGCTGTTGGCCGGCAAGCTGGATAATTTTATCCAGACTTCTGCGCTTTTATTTTGCGCATTCCAGTTATCAACATAATAAGGAATTTCTGTAGAATCATCCTGATCCAGAATGCGCAGATCGTTGCCGCCGGATGTCCAGTTATAAGAAGGATGAAGTTCGTTGCCGTTAATGCGCAGCAGAATCTGATAGTTGGTCAGTGTTGAACCAGAGTTTTCACTGAGCGTAATCTCTGTGCGGTAAGGCCAGTCGCAAAGCAGTCCGGCATAACTGCTGTTTGCCACCATCAGTAAAACCCAGAACAACCCGCGCATTGTATGTTTCCTCCATTAATATGCGCGCATTGTACTGCAAAAGACCGGTCGCGACTGCTGCCGCATTTTGTCAATCCGGGCTCTTATTTGTCAAAAAGCCTCTGCAGCAGTAACCAGTTGTAACATCCGTGATATACAGACGTTCAGGTATCAGAAGCGGCGACTGAAACGACGGCGATATTCTGTGGGAGTTAATCCGGTTTTCTTACGGAATAAACGGCGGAACGAACTGGCATCTTCATAGCCCACATCATTCATCACCACATCGACCGTACGTTCGGTTTCTTCCAGTAATTTCTGTGCAGCTTCTATGCGTATAGATTGCACATAGGTATTGGGCGGCATATCCAGTGCGGCATTAAAACGACGTATCAGAGTGCGCTTGGACACACTGAAGCGGTCGGCCAGTTCATCTACGGTAAAGTTACCGGCGTAGTGTTCTTCCAGCCAGGCCTGAACCTGCTTCACCAGATCGTCTTTATGCGGCTTGGATAAGCGCATTAATGAATACGACAACTGGCTGTCGCGGCGATAATCGATCACAAAGGCTTTGGCAGTCTGAATGGCTGTTTCAAAACCAAAATTACGCTCAATAATATGCAGCCCCAGATCAAACCAGGCCAGACCGCCACCGGCACAATAAATATGATCATGGCGGGTAATCAGCTGATCGGCTTTCAGTTCCACCTGCGGATAACGCTGCTCAAACAGATCTTTAAAACCCCAATGGGTAGTGGCTACTTTGCCGTTGAGAATGCCGGATTCGGCCAGCAAAAAATTACCGGTGCAGTTACCGGCAATGGTCCAGCCGTGGGCATCGGCGCGGCGCAGCAAAGCCAGCAGTTGCGGATTAACATCAATCACATCTTCCACCGGGCCACCGATGGTTGGCACCACGATCACGTCCACATCCTGCACATCGTCGTAACTCATATGCGCCAGCAGCTGAATACCATTAATGCAGCGGATAGGACCGCCGTCCGGGCTGGCAATGCGCACGTTAAATAAACGTTCCAGCTCCTGCCCCTGAATACGGTTCCAGGTCACACCTGCCAGACCAAACAGATCGGCAACGCCGGTCATGGCCGAAGACAGGGCTTTATCAAAACCCGCGATCACTACATTAAGCATGGATGGCCCTCTTTAAAATCTCTGCTGCACTGCACTCTGATACCTGACATCCGACAGCTGGCATCTGAAAAATCAGGCTGACGGCATGGGTTATGTCACTATTAGCATTAAGTGTGGCTATATTGACGATTATCCGACGGCATGACAAGCCTGATACTGGTGAAATACGTCATAGAATTCATGACTCCACTTTTTACTCATCCTCCGGGAGCCAAGCCGTGTCGAAACTTATTAATCAGAAAGATCTGGAATTTCTGCTGTATCAGGTATTTCAGGCTGAGCAGCTGACCGAACTGCCCCATTACAGTGAGCACGACCGCACCACCTTCGATGGCATTCTGAATACCTCAAGCCGCATTGCCGAAGACTACTTTGCTCCGCACAACGCCAAAGCGGACGAACACGAGCCGCAATTTGACGGCGAAAAAGTCAGCACCATCCCGGAAGTAAAAGAAGCCTGGCAACACTTTGCCGACTCCGGCCTGCTGTGCGCCCGCCACAGCTATGACGACGGTGGCATGCAGCTTCCGTCGCTGCTGCATATGGCCGCCAATGCTTACTTTATGTCGGCCAATCCTTCCACCGCTGGTTACCCCTTCTTAACCAGCGCCGCCGCCAATGTGATCCACGCCTTTGGCAGCGATGAACAGAAAGCCACCTTTGTACCGCACATGTTCAGTGGCCGTTTTTCCGGCACGATGGCGCTGACCGAACCGGATGTTGGCTCATCACTGGGCGATCTGACCACCCGTGCACTGCCCGCCGATGACGGCAGTTACCGCATTAAAGGCCAGAAGATGTATATCTCCGGCGGCGATCAGGACATCACTGAAAATATCGTGCACCTGGTGCTGGCCCGTATTCAGGGCGCGCCACAGGGGGTTAAAGGCATTTCGTTGTTTATCGTGCCGAAATTTCACACCAACGCCGATGGTTCGCTGGGCGCACGCAACGATGTGCAGCTGGCCGGTCTGCTGCACAAAATGGGCTACCGGGGCACGACCTCCACCGTTTTAAGCTTTGGCGAAAAAGACGACTGCCACGGCTACCTGATTGGTGAAGCAGGTAAGGGCCTGATGTATATGTTCAAAATGATGAACGAAGCCCGTATTGGTGTTGGTCTGGGCGCCGCCATGATCGGTTACCGCGGTTATCTGGAATCCCTCGACTACGCCCGTAACCGTCCGCAGGGCCGTTCTCCGGTTGAGAAAGATCCGCTCAGCAAACCGCTGAACATCGTTGAGCATGCCGATGTAAAACGCATGCTGCTGGCACAGAAATCCTACGTCGAAGGGTCGCTGGCGCTGTGTCTGCTGGCCGCCCGCTTAGTGGATGAACAGGAAGCCGGACAAAACGCCGACAGCGGCATCCTGCTCGACTTATTAACCCCGGTGGTGAAATCTTTCCCATCGTTTTACGGCCCGCGCGCCAACGACCTGGCCATTCAGGTGCTGGGTGGCGCCGGTTATACCCGCGAATACCCGGTCGAGCAGTGCTACCGCGACAACCGCTTAAATCCGATTCACGAAGGCACCCACGGCATTCAGTCGCTGGATTTACTGGGCCGCAAACTATGGCAACACAATGGCAAAGGCCAGCAGCTGTTAATGGCGCGGGTGCAGGCCACACTGAAATCTGCGCAGAGCAAAGAACAACTCAGCGAGCTGACCGCCAGCTATCAGAAGCATCTGAACACCCTGTTGCAAACCACCATGGTACTGGGCAAAGCCCTGCAGAGCGGTCAGGTCAGTGATGCACTGGGTAACTCAGCGCTCTACCTCGACATGATGGGCAAGATGGTGATCGGCTGGTTGTGGCTGGAAATGGCCGACAAAGCCATCGACACCTTTGGCGCTTCGGCGGCAGAAGACGACCAGCAATTTCTCGCCGGTAAACTGCAGGCGGCACGCTACTTTATCCGCTGGGAACTGCCGGAAATTGAGCATCAGGCCAAATTGTTAACCGGGTTTGACGATACCTGCACCGCCATGAACCCGGACTGGTTTTAATCAGTCCCCCGTATAAGGATCACACCATGACTGCCAAAGTACTTGTTGAAGCCAGTGAGCATATCCTCACCATTACTTTTAACCGGGCCGACAAACTGAACGCCCTCGACCCGGAGAGTTACCACCTGCTGGCCCAGGCACTGTACCGCCTGCAACACGATGATGAATTACGCGTCGGTGTGATTCTGGCCGATGGCAAACACTTCACCGCCGGTCTGGAGCTGGATAAATGGGCCCCCATTTTTGCTCAGAGCGGTGCTCCACAGATAGCCTCCGGTGAAATTGACCCCTACGGCATTTCCGGCGAAATCCTGAGCAAACCGCTGATCATTGCCGTGCATGGTCTGTGCTACACCTCCGGGCTGGAATTGCTGCTCAATACCGATATCCGTCTTGGCACCGCTGATACCCGCTTTGCCCAGCTGGAAGTACAGCGTGGTATCTACCCCTGCGGCGGCGGTACGGTACGCCTGCCGGAAGAAATCGGCTGGGCACGGGCCCAGCGTTACCTGCTGACCGGTGACGAGTTCAGCGGCCAGCAGGCCTATGATTGGGGCATGCTGACCGAACTGTGTGAATTCGAGCAGCTGCACAGCCGCGCCCGCGAACTGGCACAGAAAGTGGCCGCCGCCGCTCCGTTGGGTGTACGCGCCGCGCTGAAATCGTCAAAAACCGCGCGCCTGCACGGCGATACCGCCGCACTGAGCACCGTCTTTGACGATATGGGCAAAGTGTTAAAGAGTGAGGATGCCGCCGAAGGCGTACGCTCGTTTATGGAACGCCGTGCGGCAAGGTTCAGCGGTCGCTGAGCGCACAAAGAACGCCCCACGGATAACACCCGACGAATAAACGCCAGGAAAACCGTTATAACGGCGGTTTTTCCTGTTATTTCATTAGGGCCTGTTAACACTAATTAAACAGGCCTGTTATTGGTTAAAAATATCTCAGACAAGACGCTGAGAGTGTGGGATGTTCAGCACATCCCTATGCTTCACCCCTTCGGGGTTGGCACACCAATCTGTTCCAGACAGATTGGTAACGGGTTAAGCGAGCGAACAGCAACGCAGGATGAGAGATTTTTAGCCATAACCCTTCGGGCTGAGGCCAGTTTTCCCCATCAACTTCGTCATTCGTCATTCATTTAGCCCGCTAATATCACTCCTCTCTCCTCGTTCTGAGAAAAACTGGCTCTCAGCAGGCCCGGTTCACTTAGTGTTAACAGGCCCTAGGTTAAACGGCCCAAGAGGACAAATCGGGCAAACCGGAAGCAGACCTCAGATCAGAAACTATACTGATTTGGTATGACCATGCATCCGGAGCCTTGAATGAAATCTTTACCCCTAAAAACCAAGCTGTTTGCCATCACGCTGTCAGCCATTCTGTTGCTGGCCGCGGCGCTGACCTGGCGCAGCTATCAGGGAATAACCTCACTCAGCGAACAATTGCAGGTACACAGTGAAAAAAACCTGACCAACGCCGTTATCACCCAGCTGCAAACAAAAACTCAGGCCTATGGCGAGCAGATCAGTAACTACATCAATGCCGCCTACCGTATCCCGATGACGATGGCAGCCGCGATTAAAACCGCGATTGAAAATGGCGATGGCAGTCGTGCACAAATCAGCGAAATGATGGGTGCCGCACTCGCGGCTAACAACGATGTCAGCTCCACATACGCCCAGTTTGAACGTAACGGCTTTGACGGCCGCGACAGCGAATTCGTTGATTCCGGCCTGATTTACAACGCCGAAAGCACCGGCTCTCTGGAAATTTACTGGATCCGTAATGAAGCCGGTCAGGTAGAACAGCAGAAGGTCGATGACCCGGACGAAAAATACCTCAATGCCCGCAATGAATTCGGCATCCGTCAATCGGAGTGGTATCTCTGCGGTCGCGATAAAAAAGTGCCCTGCCTGATGGAACCCTACCTGTATGAGATCAGACCGGGCTATGAAGAGCTGATGACCAGTCTGACCTCCCCGATTATGGTTAACGGAACTTTCCGCGGCATTGCCGGCGTTGACGTCAACCTGCCCATTTTCCAGAAACTCGTCGATGAACTGAGCCAATCCCTCTACAACGGTAAAGCCCGGGTAACACTGCTCAGTGAAATAGGCCTGGTCGTAGCGTCCAGCCATTATAAAGATAAGCTGATGCGGCCATTAAAAGAGTCTTTGCCCGAGCGAGGCGACGCACTGAGTCAACTACACAAAGGTGAAGGACTGCTGACCGGCAAAGACAATCTGTACGTTGCCCGCGGACTGAAAATTCCGGCCTCCAACAGTGAGTGGTCACTGCTGATTGAGCTGCCACTCGACGTTGCACTGGCCGATCTGGAAACCCTGAAAGCGCTGGTTGCCGAAGAAAAAACCACGGTTCTCGGCAGTCAGCTGTTACTCGCTCTGGTGTTAGCCGGGGCAGCTCTGGCCGCAATCACGATATTGATTCAGTCCATTACCAAACCGCTGTCCGTGCTGAACAAACAGGTCGAGCAACTGTCGAGTGCCGATGGCGATCTTTCCCAGCGCCTGCAACTGGATACCCACGCCGAACTGATCAGCCTGAGTGGCGGCTTTAACCGTTTCCTGAGTAAATTGCGGGATCTGGTCATTGCGTTAAAAGACGTAAGTCTTGAAGTGCGCAACGAGTCGGCTGAAAACCTGAAAATCAGCCAGAAAACCCGCAAAGCCACCGACCAGCAACAAAGCGAAATGGATAACGTGGTGACCGCAACTCAGGAAATGTCGGCCACCGCACAGGAAGTGTCACGCATTGCCTCCGACGTTGCCGTACGCGCTAACGATATCCATTCGACGGTTACAGCGTCGCAGCAGAATTTGTCCACCGCAGTGGAAACCGTGCTGGAGCTGAGCGAAAACATGCATACCGCGAGCGAGTCGATTACCAAAGTCTCCGCCCGCTCCGACGACATTAACCGCATTCTGGTGGTGATTGGCTCCATTGCCGAACAGACCAACCTGCTGGCCCTGAACGCTGCCATCGAAGCCGCCCGTGCCGGTGAACAGGGACGGGGCTTTGCCGTGGTCGCCGATGAAGTGCGTACCCTCGCGTCCAAAACACAGGAATCGACGGAAGAAATTAACAATATGATTGGCAGCCTGCAGGGCGAGGTAAAAGCCGCGGTCAGCATTATTGATAGTGGCAGCCAGAAAGCCGGACTGGCGATGGAATCCACCCGCGAGGCCCACGGCTCATTGCAGAATGTGGTGCATGCGATCAGCGAAATTGCCGACCATATCCGTCAGGTAGCGACCGCCGCCGAAGAGCAAAGCTCAGTGAGCGGAGAAATCACCCGCAACCTGACCGTTATCGGTGACGCCACCACCATGCTGGCCGAGCTGGCGCAGGAAGCCAACCAGAGCAGCCATAACGTGACCGAACAGCTCGACCGTTTGGATAAACAGTTGAGTGCATTGCGCACCTGAAGCCGCACGCCAGACAACCAGCCCCGCCAATGCATATTGGCGGGGCTTTTTTGTGTCAAACAATCATGATTTAACGGCAGATAATTTCTGTTTCAAGCGCTGCCCTCTCCCTGCGGCATGATGTCGCACGGCCTTCACTCTGCTGGTTGTCTATGGATAATCGCGGCCACTGAAATACTCAACGCGCTAATTTCTAAAAACTCACCAATAACTCAAAACGAATCACTAGCCACTCCCTGTTAAGGAACCTGTAATGGAATTCAAAAAACTGACTCCCCTGATGCTTGCTGCACTTCTGGCCGCTTGCGGTGGAGACGACAATGATAATAAGGACAATGGTCCGCAGGCAGTCACCATTAATTTTGCCGCTAAAGTCGGCAGTGCCGATCTGACGTGTGGCGAAAATACAACCATGGTCGGCACCGCCAACTCCGGCAATGGCAGCCTGCCCATCATTAAAGATTTCCGTTTGTACATTTCCTCCGTTCAGGTTGCCGGCAACGATGGCGAATTTGTGAATGTCGAACTGGATCAGAATGACTGGCAGCATCAGAACGTTGCTCTGCTGGATTTTGAAGATGGCAGCGCTACCTGCAGCAGTGGTACCACTGCAACCCATAACAGCATCAGTGGAAAGATTCCGGCTGGCGAATATACCCAGCTGCGTTTTACCCTGGGCGTTCCACAGGAACTGAATCATCTTGACCGCACCACCGCACCGTCACCATTAAATATCGATGGTATGACCTGGAGCTGGGCCGGTGGTTATAAGCATGCGCGCATGGATGTGGCTGGCTGGAATATTCACCTGGGCACTACCGGCTGTACTCTGGACAGCAACAACGAAAACCTTGATTGCTCTGCCGACCGCCCAAACCGGCCAACCTACACCTTTAATAATTTCTCGGCCGACAGCGTTGTTACCTTTGATTATGCCGAACTGGTCAGCACCTCCGATATTACCAGCAACGTTAATGGCGCACTGGGCTGTATGTCCGGAGAAACCGATGCTGAATGTGCGCCTCTGTTCAGTAAAATGGGTTTGGACATCACCTCAGGTGAATGTGCCGCTGACGGTTGTGACAGCCAAAGCTGGATCACTCTGGAATAATTATTAAGGCACCTCTGAATAATTCTGCACAGCTTCGCGTGAGTGCTGCAGAGTGCTTTTGACAAGGCGTCGATTGCAGTGAATGGCGAGTCCTTTATAAAATCGACAACACCGTCAAAACGCTCTGCAGCCCACGCCCTTCGGGGCTTGCTGAAAAAATCCAGCTCGGTGTTGCCACGTTTTGACGTAACCCGTTATGCCTTCAACGTGGCGCCTTGATCTGAACGTTTTCAGTAAGCCGAAGCGGGCACTGAATTATTCAGAGGTGCCTTAACCCTTTCTTTTATCAGGCCGGGCTCCTGCCCGGCCAGTGAGTTTTTCATGTTGAAAACACACCGAGTTTTACTGTTGCTGAGTTTTTTCCTGCTCAGCGCCTGCCGTTCTTCAGAATTTAATCTTGACCTTGAGCAACAGGTCGAAGGGGCTACTTTGCTGCAATTCAGTAAGGAAGGTGGTTTTGTCCTGCCGCCCATTCCTGATAGTAACCCCCTGACCGATGGCAAAGCAGAATTAGGCCGCCATCTTTTTTACGACAAACGCCTTTCCGGTAATCAGACGCAGAGCTGCGAGAGTTGTCATATACAGGCTCTGGCATTCACCGATGGTAAAGCCCTGCCACAGGGGTCAACCGGTGAAACCCTGGCACTGAACTCACAAAGCCTGACGAATGTTGCCTACAATGCCAGCTACACTTGGTGGAATCCCATTCTGATCCGTATTGAAGATCAGCTGTTTATTCCGCTGACCGGCGATACTCCGGTTGAGCTGGGTATTAATGACGGCAACCTGAATACAGTATTACAGCGCTTCCGTGACGACCCGTCGTACCAGGCGTTGTTCGCGGCGGCGTTCCCCAATGAAACTGACCCTTACACGCTGGTTAATGTTGCGAAAGCGCTCGCCTCCTTCAGCCGTATTTTAATTTCTGACCGATCAGCGTTTGATAAAGGTCAGCTGTCTGATTCCGCAAAACGCGGTCAGCAATTATTTTTTTCAGAAAGTCTGGAATGTTTCCACTGCCATAACGGTTTTAATTTCTCCAGCTCAACCGTCACCATCAATACGCGCTTTCCCGAGCGGGTCTTTTTTAATAACGGTTTATACAACCTGAATAACAACGGTAGTTACCCGGAGGATATTCAGGGGAAATTTAAAGTCACCGCCGACTGGAATGACATGGGAGCTTTCCGCCCGCCAACACTGCGCAATATCGAATTAACCGCACCCTATATGCACGATGGTTCAATCGCCACCCTGGAAGACGTGATCGATTTTTATGCCGCCGGTGGCCGTAATGTTACCAGTGGCGCCAACCAGGGTGATGGCCGCCTGAATCCGTATAAAAGTGATTTTGTAAACGGTTTTACTCTGAGCGCTCAGGAAAAAACCGATTTACTGAATTTTTTAAAAAGCCTGACCGATTACGAGTTTATTGCTGATCCGCGTTTCGCCAACCCTTTTCCTGCTGCTGAGTTGTAATCATGAAGCGTTTACTGGCAACCACTTTACTTTCCACCTCAGCGTCTGTCGTTCAGGCCCATGATGGCATCATGCACACCAGCAGCGCAGCGGCTTCTTATGATTGGGCGCTGGACATTATGCTCAGCTACCGCGACCAGCCCGCCGCCGTTGCGCGCGGTTTTTTACCCATTAATGGCCACAGTGAAAACGCCGGACTGAATCTGCAGCACGTCGATATCAGCCGCGATTTTCGTTGGAATGACCGCTGGAATAACAAGCAGACCGCGCGCGTCACCCTGTCCAGCCATGACGATGGTGCCGAAGTTGATGAAGCCTGGGCCACGCAAACATACGGTGCCTGGTCATTGCGCTTCGGTCAGCAGCGTCTTGATCTGGGCTTGCGCAATGTCTTACATGAGCATAACTGGACGATGATCAGTCCGACGCTGGTCAACCAGGTGTTCTGGGGCGGACAAACAGCCGAAGCCGGCATTAACCTGCAACACGAATCACAACAGGGTAACTGGTGGTTCCGGCAACAGCTGGGAGGCTTTTCCACTTCCCTGTTTGAAACCAACGGCGCCAGTGCTGCCGCGCTGGCATCGTCGGTACTGGGCTACCGTAACGCAGGACGCCTGGCCGGGATAAAGCTCGACCTGTACCACGCCAATCTGCAAGACCGTGGGCTCAATCTTTTTTCACTGAACCCACAGCAACATTCGCACGGCAGCACGGCCACCGAGTTTTTTGATGGTCACCTGACGCAATTCGGCCTCAGCCTGTTTGTGCATCAGAGCATCACTGCCGGTACGTTCTCCTTTGAAAGTGAGTACCAACAGCGCCAGGAACGTGGCGCCTTGCGCAGCGCCGCCGGACAAACCACCGACGCCACAGCCAATCTGCAACTCGACAGCTGGGGCGGCTATGCCGAAGCCAGTTTTAAAGCCAACAATGGTCTGATTGCTGCGGTGCGCCATGAATGGCTGGGCAGCGATGTTGAACTGTCGGAGGTTGCCTCCAGCGATCTCACCACCTCGGTACTGAATCAGGCCGACGACGACCCGCAACGCCAGATTATGCTGCTGGGTTATCGCTTCAATGATCAGGGTAACACCACCGTCAAATACCAGTGGCAGCAACAAAACAGCTGGCTGCGGGGTTCGGCGCAGTGGCAGCTACTGGCGCAGCAAAGCTACCGCTTCTGATCATCACGGACGACAACACGCCTGCGACCGGATTCTGCAGCCGCTGAATCATTCTGCCTGGCCCATGGCTGTGATAAACTGCGCGGCGCTGGCCACCGGCCAGAGATCCTCTCAGAGCCTGTTCACACTCAGTGAATCCGGCTCTGAATACTGCAGCGCTGCGCTGCGCAACGACACACCTTGCCGCGGAATACCATCATGGCCGAACTCGGACTCTACAACACCCTGACCGTACTCGATGAACAGCCCCACGGCCTGTATCTGGATGACAACGACGGTGGCAAAATTCTGCTGCCACGCAAACAGATTCCCGCCGGTACTAAAATCGGTGACAGCCTCAGGGTGTTCGTTTATCTCGATTCCGACGACCGGCCGATTGCGACCTGCCTGCGTCCGAAAGCCCAGTTGCATCAGGCTGCCTGGCTGGAAGCGGTGGATGTTAACCAAACCGGCGCGTTCCTCGACTGGGGTCTGGCGAAAGATGTGTTCGTCCCTTTCGCCGAACAAACCCATCGCATGGAAGCGGGTAAATCGTACGCCGTGTATCTGTATCTGGATAACACCAACCGCATCGTTGCCAGTGCACGTTTAAACCGCTTTATCAAGGATGAAGTCAAAGCCAACTGGCCTGGCGCACCGATTCCTCTGGCCAATGGCGATAAAGTCAAACTGCTGATCGCCCAACGCACCGATATTGGTTACAAAGCCGTGGTTAATGACACTTACTGGGGCTTACTGCATAACGACGATATCCGTAAAGCTATTCGTATTGGTCAGCGCGTTGAAGGCTACATTAAGCGTCTGCGCGACGATCATAAACTCGACCTGATGCTGGAGCCTGTAGGACACACCAAAGCCGATCCGCTGGCGAAAAAAATTCTGCAGAAAATGGAAGAAAGCCACGGTCGCCTGAATCTGAATGATCACTCCCCGGCAGAATTGATCGAGCTGCAATTTGGCGTCAGCAAGCGCACATTTAAAATGGCCATTGGTAAGCTGTATAAAGAACGAAAAATTGTCATTGAAGAAACTGGCATCCGTCTGGCAACAGAAGCTGACCAGAAGAGTGCAGTCAATAAAGACCTGAAAAAAGAAGCGAAAAAAGAGTCTGGCAAAGACGCCAGAAAACCGGCTAAAGAACCAAAATCATCTGCCCAAAAAGCGCAGAAAGCAGGTAAAAAGAAAGAAGAAAATAATCAGGATCAGACTGATAAAAAGCCGGCCGAGAAAAAGTCCGCGCCAAAAGTGTATCGTAATCCGAAAACAAAATCGGAAAAAACACTGAGTCTGAAAAAGAAATCCTGATCAGGGAGTCATCCTGAGCAATACGGAAGAATAAAAAAACGGCCGCATATAACTCTGTTATCTGCGGCCGTTTTCGTTACAGCATCAGAAGTTATCGACACCGAGCTGTTGCTCAAGGTTATCGGCCATTGCGGCGACACCATACAGAGTCGTGCCAAACTCGTCGGCATCCATCTCATCCAACCACCAGTTGCCCATAGCAACCAGATGACAACCGCCCACTTTATCAATGGCCCATGATGCACACAGCGTGCTGTCATTCTCACGCAGTAATTTCAGTGCCATCGCAGCACCAATCTGCTGATCGGGCATACCGCTTAAATCCAATACTGCTGAAGCAATTTCAACAATATCTTTAGTGCCATCTTCACTCGGGTGATGCAACACAAGTACACGCTGTGTACGGCCTTCACCCATATCAAACATTGCACTGATCATGCGCTCGTTATCAACTTTCAGATTGACACCAAGCTGCTCGGCATGACGACCAATGATTTCATGAAACTTATTCGACATTTTAATCTCCCTTAAAACTCGTCCACGCCAAAACGATTTTCCATACGATCGGCAACGGTTGATACTGCGGATACGGCCATGGCCATTTCTTTCAGATCCATGGTGTCCAATAACAGATCAACGCAGGCAATCAGCAGTTCTTCTTCTTCGTTCATGCGGGTGAAGGCCCAACGATAGTTGGAGGAACGGGCATTCAGTTCCAGCAGTTCGTTAAAAAATGCCTTCTGGTCAATGTCGGATTCCTGAATGGTGCTCAGGCGTACAACAGGCGAAGAAACACAAACCACTTCCTGACCATTACCTGTCTGCTGGCGATTAAAAAAGACCAGTTGTGAACGATCATCGTCCTCAACAAACAGCATTTTCATTGAGGTTTCGGATCTTACTTCAAAATTCCAGCCAATCTCTTCACAGTAAGCAACAACCTTGTTGGTGAACGGGTTTGGGTATGGATTGTTCGCGTTTCCTGCATCATCAACATTCGATGTCATTCACTTCTCCCTTGGGCCTGTTAATACCATTTAAACAAGGCCTGTTAGTGGTTAAAAATTTATCCATCAGGGCTGACAAGCAGCCTGATAGTTAAGCTAACGAGTACGATCACAGACGATGGGATGTTTAACCTGCCCCTTCGGGCTCAGGCCTGCTGTCTCCATCACTGCGTACCGGCATTCGTCCGCCAGTAACCAATCTGCCGGAGCCTATTGGCATGCACCCCCGCAGGGGGTCGGGCATAAATACCCTTCGCTATACCAATCCCCGTGCCTTGCTCTGTCAAAAACAGTCTCGCCGCAAAACCGCTCTGATTGGTATAAACAGACATTAATCTAGGAACATTAAAATCTGCTGAACAAAAGAAGGTTCAACCTTCATAATTTTCGCCATTTCGGTCAGTGCTTCCAGTTCGCGATCATCAATATTCTGATCGGCTCTGGCCACCACCACCAAACGCTGAATAAAGGCGCAACGATTTGAGGCCCCTAAAGACAACAAGGGTTTAGAACTTTCAATAAAACGGGCTTGCGCAAGTTCTACCGGATTTTCTGCTTGCTCAAGTTCCTGAATACCTTCCTGGTAGATTGCTTCACCGGCCTGTGCAATCAGGTTTTCGGCTTCTTCTTCAGCCAGATGACCATCGGCGAAGGCAACCCAGGCACCGCCCCAAAACATCGCCTGATTATGCAATGCCTGTTTTTCTTCATCGCTGACAGGCTCCATATAGGCAAGGACTTTATGGATGCTGTCATCGACATCTGCGAGTTTTTTATTACCTGCGCCCTGACCCGTTAATTGGCGGAATTCGTCTGACTGGCTGTACAAGTCAACCGCCATGACACGAATTGGATTAAACGGATGGCTGGAATAACAGTGTGACGTGTCTTCTGTATTTTTTGACAGTTCTGACAGGTCCTGAATTTGTGATGAATATTCATGCAGATCAAATTCAATAATCGGATGAGCCACACCACAGGACAATTTGAGGAAAGAACTGATGGCCGCTTTAGGGCTTTCGCACACAAATAAACCGGCCCTGTCCGCAGAGATTTCGGCACGACGACTCCAGGACATGAGCTTCATGGCGTCACTGGCATCCAGAGAACCGGCTTCCAGAATTCCGTGGGTCGGCAAGGCATAGTGTTCGAATAAGGCATGGCCCAGTTCATGGCCAACCACAAAGCTGATTTCAGCTTCGTTCATTGAAGTTAACAGGCCGGAGCTGAAGGTCAGAATGATGTCATCGCCGCCGGTGTAGCTGCAGCTGGCATTCGGTTCAGGGCTGTTATAGATGTAGACTTCAATATTTTTATCGCCCAGCTCTAACTTTTCCTGAGCCTTGCGCACGTACTTAAACAGATCCGGTGCCAGTCTGGGACTGACTCTCAGGCTGTGCCCCAACAGACTGCGGCGGTAAGAATCACGGTGGGCTTCTTTAATGCGTTTTTCCGCGAGGACTTTAATTTTTGTATTAGCCAGTAGCTCATTGAAGAAACTAAGGTCTGACTGAAAACGAATAGCATCTTCGACTTTCACTGGTTGCACCCGATAAATTTTAAAGTTGTCTGAAAATCAGCCTGAAAATAAATCTGTTGCAAGGTAAAAAGCAAGGTTTCTGACATCGGTCAACACATCCGATACCACATCGTATACAACCCTGTAATTGACCATGTGATTCTTAAGCAGGCTGAGCACCAAGCGTCGATTCTAGACAGCATGGCCTTTGAAAGCAATTGACAAAGAAATTAAGAACACTCTATTTCGCTCACGCGTTCAAATACAATAAGCGCTGAAAAAATTCGACGCACGGTACTGGAATCGGCTGAGAAATACGTAATTATTCCTACGATATCAACAATCAGCTTTGCGTCTATGAAGGCGGTCTCATTTCTGTCTGCCAGTGCCAATTTTGGCTGTGAATTTTACAAAGCAAGCAACAATAAATATTCCCTCATGTGCATATATAAATACTCAAGAGGCAAACAAGCGGTTTTGCCCGGATAATTACGCAGCCTGTCTTCGACCGCTTAATCCAGCACCTTTTAACATCAGAATGATGACCGTCTCTGAACGATTATTGACGACACCATCCGGCACAGATACGACAGCCATTAAAGAATGGGGGCAATCTGCCTCAATAACGAATGCGCACTCGATCGGCGGCTGAGCGTCAGAATCCAATTTTTTCCGGTGGATAACCCCGTCGTTCTTCTGGCGTCATTCTCTTGAAAGCAGAGCCCTCAAAGGCTGGCTCCGATTGCCGGTTGACCAACCACCATAGCGTGTTAGTCTGAGCGCGCCTGTCACTGGTACCAATGCTGTGAAACGAACCCTGCTTTCTCTGAACCACATTCTGTTGCTGACGATGCTGCTGCTCATCGGTCAGTCGGCGGCGCTATGGCATCAGATTCATTCAGAGCAACACCCCGCCGGTGAGCTGTGCAGCTATTGCCTGCAAGCATCCGATCTCAGCACACCGGCCCTGTCTGGTCTCAGTCCTGCCGCCCTCTATATTCCGGGCCAGCACAGCACCGTCTGCCCACCCGTGGTTGGCACTGCGGTTGCCATTTTACCGGCCTCCCAGGCACGCGCCCCACCCCGTTTTTCCTGAATCCGTTAAACCCAGAATCGTTACCGGTGTGTTAGCGCATACCGGTGATACGTATATTTTTTCAGGAGAACACCATGTCTGTATCCCGTACCGGCATTTTGCCTTGCTGTGCCCTGCTTAGCCTGTCCGCTATTCTGCCCGCGCCACTGTGGGCCGCCGATGCTGCCAATGCGTTTAATCCGGCTATTGGCCTGATTCTGAACGGCACACTCGGCCATTTTTCCCGTGAACCCGATGACTACGCCATCGCCGGTCTGCCCTTAGGCGGAGAAAGCGACCCCGGCAGCCAGGGCTTTGCGCTGGGAGAATCCGAATTAAACATCAGCGCCAATATTGACCCCGACTGGTTCGGAGCCATTACCGTCGCACTGGGCGATGAAACCGAAGTAGAAAACGCCTACGTACAAACCAGCCCGGCAGACGGCCTGACCTTCCGCGGCGGACGCTTTTTCTCCGGCATCGGTTACCTCAATGAGCAGCACGCCCACACCTGGGATTTTGCCGACACCGCGCTGGCCTATCGCGCATTACTCGGCACGCAATATAAAGACGACGGCGTGCAGCTGCGCTGGCTGGCACCAACCGAGCTGTACACCGAAGTCGGCGCGGAATGGTTTAACGGCAGCGCTTATCCGGCCGGTGGCAGCGCCAGCAAAGGCCAGGGTGCCTGGTCGGTGTTTGTCCACAGCGGTGGTGATATCGGTATAAGCAGCAGCTGGCGCGCCGGTCTGTCGTACCTGAATGCCAATGCCGATGCGCGAGAAAGCGGCGACGAAGAGAACCCGGATCTGTTCAGCGGCAGCAGCAAAGTCGCCATTGCCGATTTCGTGTGGAAATGGTCACCGGGCGGCAACGCCTATAACCGCAGCGTTAAAGTGCAGGGCGAGTACCTGCTGAGTAAAAACGACGGTGACTTTACCCCCGCAGGTGGCAGCGAACTGCCCTACTCGGCCACACCCAAAGGCTGGTATCTGCAGACGGTCTATCAGTTTGCCCACGGCTGGCGTGCCGGTGTGCGCCACGACCAGCTCGACGCCGGCCAGAATGATGCAACCTTTGCCGGCAGCGGGCTCGACGCGCAAAACCATACCCCACAACGCAACAGCCTGATGCTGGATTACAGCAACAGCGAGTTCAGCCGTCTGCGTCTGCAGTACAACCGCGATGAGTCGCAGCCACAGATCGATCACCAGTGGCTGCTGCAATACACCATGAGCCTCGGCGCCCACGGCGCGCACCGGTTTTAAGGAGAGCGGGATGAACAAAATATTACACAAAGCACGCACTGTTCTGCTGCCGTTGCTGCTTATTGGTGGCTGTGCCACTGCACAGGCTGCAGCGCTGAATATCTTCGCCTGCGAACCGGAATGGGGCGCACTGGCACAGGAGCTGGGCGGTGATGACGTTGAGGTGTTCACCGCCACCACCGCCTTACAGGACCCGCATCA
The DNA here is from genome assembly GCF_025318105.1 of Thalassolituus pacificus. NCBI lineage: Bacteria > Pseudomonadati > Pseudomonadota > Gammaproteobacteria > Oceanospirillales > Oceanospirillaceae > Thalassolituus > Thalassolituus pacificus. The sequence goes on along the minus strand of NZ_JAOANI010000009.1, from coordinate 6,728 downwards.
TATTCAGGCGCGGCCGAGTCTGATTGCGAAAATGCGCAAAGCCGACCTGCTGATCTGCACCGGCTCCGAGCTGGAAACCGGCTGGTTGCCCCTGCTGCTGCGCCAGTCCGGCAACAGCAAGGTGCAACCGGGCAAGCCCGGCTATTTTGAAGCCACCCGTTTTGTCGAAACCCTGGATAAACCGCAAATCATCGATCGCTCACAGGGCGATGTGCATCCCGGTGGTAATCCGCATATCCAGACCAGCCCGCACAATATCAGCAAGGTTGCCGCAGCCCTGCTGCCGCTGTTGCAACAGCTGGATGCTGACAACAGCACCGCCTATCAGCAGCGCGCCGATGATTTCAGCCGCCGCTGGCAGGTCGCCATTCAGCGCTGGGAAACAAAAGCAGCACCGTTGCGCGGTGTTGCCATTGTGGTGCACCACCGCAGCTGGAGTTACCTGCAGCAGTGGCTGGGGCTGAAGGAAGTAGCCACGCTGGAGCCAAAACCCGGCGTGCCCGCCAGTGCCGGGCATCTGGCGGAGGTACTGCAACAGCTGGATGCCCAGCCGGCCAGAATGATTATCCGCGCGGCCTATCAGGATGGCCGTGCTGACGAATGGCTGGCGGATAAAACCGGTCTTCCGGCCATTGCCCTGCCCTTTACCGTGGGTGGCAGTGAACAGGCGCAGGATCTGTTCAGCCTCTACGACGACACTGTTTCGCGCCTGCTGAACGGACTCGCACCATGAGCCTGTTCAGCAATCTCGATCTATCCATCATTGCCCCGGCGTTTCTCGCCGGGCTGCTGGTGCTGACAACCCATGTACCACTGGGGCGGCAGGTGCTAAGCCGCGGTATTATTTTCCTTGATCTGGCCATTGCCCAGATCGCCGGACTCGGGGTCATCATTGCCTACAGTCTGGGCTGGGAAGCCGGTGGCTGGCAGGTACAGCTGATCGCCATGGCAGCCGCTCTGGGCGGCGCGCTGTTGCTGTATGCCACCGAGACGCTGTGGGAAGACAACCAGGAAGCCATTATCGGCTGTGTATTTGTACTCGCCGCCAGTGGCGGTTTGTTGGTTTTAAGCAGCAACCCACATGGTGGCGAAGCATTAAAAGACCTGCTTGCCGGACAGATTCTGTGGGTAAGCTACAGCCAGCTGATCCCGGTGGCTATTATTTATGCGGCGGTACTGGCGCTGTGGTTTGGGCTTGGCTTTGGCGGTGGCTTGAGAGGCGGTCGTGGCAAACAACAGAGTCCGCTGTTGTTTTATGCCCTGTTTGCCATCAGTGTCACCACCTCGGTGCAACTGGTTGGTGTCTATCTGGTGTTTGCCAGCCTGATTATGCCGGCACTTGCCGTGCAGAAAGTCCGCCAGCATCCGCTGCTGCGTGCTTACGTTACCGGGGCTTGTGCTTATGCCGCCGGGCTGATGCTGTCAGCGCTGTGGGATCTGCCGTCAGGAGCAACCATCGTTTGCACCATGGCGCTGGTTTGTGGTCTCAGCGCTGCCGTGGCAAATGGTAAACTTAAGGCATCGCAGGATGCCGCCGTTCCGCTATAAACAGCACAACAGCTACACAACAGACCGCCGACCAGCCCGTTCGGCGGTCTGCCCCATTCGTATCACATCCTTAATTCACGCTATCCGGTTGTTTTTATGAATATCAAAGCCTTTGCCGAACAAACCGGGGTTTCTGCCCATACCCTGCGCTATTACGAAAAAATCGGCTTGTTGCAGGTACAGCGCAACCAGAGTGGCCACCGGGTATTCAGCGATAAAGATCTGGAATGGATCACCTTTATTCTGCGTCTTAAAGACACCGGTATGCCGCTGCAGCACATTATTGAATACGCAGAATTCCGCGCACAGGGCGACAGCACAATGGCTGAACGCCAGCGGTTACTGCAACAGCACCGCGATATTCTGCAGGCAAGAATTGCCCGCGAACTGGAGCATCTGCAGGTTCTGGATAACAAAATCGGTTATTACCGTCAGCTGACCGGCAAGGGCTGAAATCCGCTTGACTTAGAGTTAACTCAAAGCCCTAACCTGCCCGCTCATTATTAAACATTCAGGAGCAGGATCATGACGTCATCACGTTTTGAACAGGGGCTGAAAAAACTCAGCGAAATTGATGGTGAAGCCGGGCATAAGGTGATCGACAGCCTGCAGGATATTTGTCCGGATCTGGCGCGCTACACCATCGAATACCCTTTTGCCGATATCTATTCCCGTCCGGGGCTGGACCTTAAATCACGCGAAATAGCCACCGTGGCCGCACTTACAGCACTTGGCAATTGCCAGCCGCAACTCAAGGTGCATTTGCAGGCCGCCCTGAATGTCGGCTGCAGCGCCGATGAAATAAAAGAAGTGATTTTACAGATGTCGGTTTATGCCGGCTTTCCGGCGGCACTGAATGCCATGTTTGCATTTAAAGAGGTACTGCAGGAACGTGGCCTGCTTTAGGGCCGGTTAACACTACTTAAACAGGCCTTAGTTAAAGGCACCGCTTAAGAAAATAAATCGCCGTCAGCGTCCTGCTGACGGCGATTTCAATCATTCAGCCGCGGGCATGTTCCCGCTGCTGTTTTTTCACCTTTTTCAACGCCATCTGCTGTTTAACCGGCGACAGATAATCAATGAATAATTTGCCTTTTAAATGATCCATTTCATGCTGTATTGCGACAGCCAGAAAATCATCGCTCTCGATGGTGATGGCCTTACCATCACGATCCAGCGCCGACACCGTCACCGAGGTAAAACGCTCAACATCGGCATAATAGCCGGGCACTGATAAACAACCTTCCTGGCCGGCTTCTTTATGCTCTCCGCGAATAATTTCCGGATTAATCAGCACCAGCGGCTCATTACGTTCTTCCGAAAGATCAATCACCAGCAAGGCTTCACGACGGCCCACCTGAGTCGCGGCCAGACCAATGCCATCATCGGTGGCGTACAGGGTGTCGAACATATCGTCGATCAGCGTCTGTACGCTGCGGATATCGGTTACCGGGCGGGCAACTTCCCGCAGGCGGGGGTCAGGTGCTTGCAATACGGTTAAAACAGCCATAAAAAATAGGGGTTCCTGTCAGGTTTCAGCGAGCATTAAGGCCAGCCATTGCGCGTATTGTATCCCGTAGATGGCATGATCCACTACCCGGCCATTAAGGTTTTCACTGTTGCGGATAATGCCTTCAAGGGTCATATGCTGGCGTTCGCATACCGCACGGCTCGGCCCATTATCTGCAGCAACCGATATCTGCACTTTATGCAGATTCAGACGGGTAAAAGCATCACTGATAAGATAGCGGACCGCCGTCGTCATAATCCCCCGCCCCTGATATTCCTTGCTCAGCCAGTAGCCGATTTCCGCTTTACCAAGGTTTCGGCAAATGCTGTTGTAGCTGACATTACCCACCACAACGCCCTGGTACAACACCGCGCACGTCATCGCTTTACCATCGGCATAATCATGCAGAGCACCACGGATAAAGCGCAGGAAAAATTCTTCCGAATCGGCGTGGGGCGGCCAGGCAAGCCACTCTGAAAGCAAGCCACTCCGAAAGATAGTCGCGCTCAGCCTCAACAATCGCCAGATAGCGGCCGGCGAACGATGGATGAACCAGAGCCAGGCTGACTGACTCATTAATATCAAGCGTAAACATAACGATTCCCTGTACCTGTATTCTGAACAAATCCTAAAACGACGACCCCGGCTGCTGTAAAAACGCCAGTTCTTCTGCCGTCGATTCGCGCCCCAGCAAGGCATTGCGGTGCGGATAGCGGCCAAAGCGCGTAATAATATCGCGGTGGCGGTGTTCAAAGTTAAGGTTATCTTCCAGCCCCGGACGGGCAAACAGACGCAGCGCTTCATCGTGAATCCGCAGCGATTCGCTGTGCATATAAGGCATATACAGAAACAGGCATTCGCTCACCGCCAGAGCCGCATCAGCGTCTGCTGCCACCGCTTCCTGTGCCAGCACCAGTGCTAACGGATCAGCGGCAAAGGCATGCCCGCTGTCGCGGTAGATATTGCGTGAAAACTGGTCGAGCACAATGATTTCCGCCAGCCGTCCGCGTGCACTGACACGCCAGTGATACAGTTCCCCGGCACAGGCCGCGGCATGCACTGCGCCAAAGCGGCGCTCAATCTCCCGGTCCAGCTGCGGGTCTTTCACCCACCATTGTTTGGGGCTCAGTTCGCTGAACCAGAAGTCCAGTACGGTCTGTTCATCGATATTGTCTGTATTCATGATTCTTCTCCTGAATGTCTGGGCGGCTGGCGGACTCTCACCCGGCTTTCCCCCAACCTCAAAGCAGACACTGAAATCATCCCAACGCGGCGCGAAAGCGCCTCAGATGCTCGTTTTTTGCACGAAAAACACGTATAGTCGCGCCCTTTCGTAAAACCCTTCTTCTATCAGGATTGACCCGTGATCTCCACCGCTAATATCACCATGCAGTTTGGTGCCAAGCCTCTGTTCGAAAACATCTCCGTCAAATTTGGCGACGGTAATCGCTATGGCCTTATTGGCGCTAACGGCTGCGGTAAGTCCACCTTTATGAAGATTCTGGATGGTTCGCTGGAACCAACCGCCGGCAACGTCAGCGTCAGTCCGAACGAGCGTCTGGGCAAGCTGAGCCAGGATCAGTTCGCCTTCGAACAGTACCGCGTTATTGATACCGTGATGATGGGCAACCGGGAACTGTGGGCCGTTAAAGAAGAGCGCGATGCCATCTACGCCAACCTTGAAGCGACCGAAGACGATTATATGCGTGCCGCTGAGCTGGAAGGTGAATTCGCCGAAATGGGCGGCTACACCGCCGATTCCCGCGCGGGCGAACTGCTGCTGGGCGCTGGTATCCCGACCGAACAACACGAAGGCCCGATGAGTGAAGTGGCTCCGGGCTGGAAGCTGCGTGTGTTGCTGGCTCAGGCGCTGTTCTCTAACCCGGACATCCTGCTGCTCGACGAACCAACCAACAACCTGGATATCAACACCATCCGCTGGCTGGAAGGTATCCTCAATGACATGAAGTGCACCATCATCATCATCTCGCACGACCGTCACTTCCTGAATTCCGTTTGTACCCACATGGCCGACATCGACTACGGCGATATCCGCATTTATCCGGGCACCTACGATGACTTTATGATTGCCTCGACCGCCGCGCGCGAGCGTATGCAATCAGAAAACGCCAAGAAGAAAGCGCAGATTGCCGAACTGCAACAGTTCGTATCGCGCTTCTCGGCCAACGCTTCAAAAGCCAAGCAGGCCACCAGCCGTGCCAAGCAGATGGACAAGATCAAACTGGACGACATTAAACCGTCGACCCGTCAGAACCCGTTTATCCGCTTTACCCAGGAAAAGAAACTGCACCGTCTGGCGCTGGAAGTGGAAGGTCTGGCACATGCCTATGACGGCGATGCCCCTCTGTTTAAAAACACCAACCTGATGGTTGAAGCCGGCGAGAAGATTGCGGTTATCGGTGCCAACGGCGCGGGTAAAACCACCTTCCTCAAGTGCCTGGTTAATGATCTGACGCCGACATCCGGCATGATCAAATGGGCAGAAAACGCGAACCTGGGTTACTACGCGCAGGATCACGAGTACGAATTTGCCGAAAACATGGATCTGTTCGCCTGGATGGAACGCTGGAAAACCACCGAGCATGATGATCAGGCCGTTCGTGCGACGCTGGGTCGTCTGCTGTTTAACCAGGACGACATCAAGAAGTCAGTGAAAGTGTGCTCCGGTGGTGAAAAAGGCCGTCTGCTGTTCGGTAAACTGATGATGCACAACCACAACGTGCTGATCATGGATGAACCGACCAACCACATGGATATGGAATCCATCGAGTCGCTGAACGCGGCTCTGGAAATGTTCGAAGGTACGCTGATTTTCGTGTCCCACGACCGTGAATTCGTATCCTCGCTGGCGACCCGCATTATCGAAATCCGCGATCACGAGATCGTCGACTTCCACGGTACTTACGACGAGTACCTGAAGTCTCAGGGCGTTGAATAAGCGCCCGGTTTTACCACGCGATACGCTGCATCAGCTCTGATGCAGCGAGTACAAAAAATTCAGGAAATAACCGCCCGGTAATTTCCTGAATGCTCCCGCCAGACGCAGTTCTTCCCTACAGCCCTCAATAATGTACGACCATCAGCGTAATGCTGTTCACTTAACGTTTTAAATCATTTTGAAACGCCCAATGCCTCCCAGGGGAACTTATCCCCTTGCCGGCGGGCCGACCCCAGCTTCGCGCTGTGCAGGCCTTTTTCCTCCATTCAGACCACCTCAGTCACGGCAACGCGGATAATGGGCCATCCATGGCCCTATCCGCTCGCTCTGCATCCATGCAGAGGCGCGCCGGCTCAGTGCTCTTCATTCCGGCGTCCTGCAGGCGCATTGATTATTCCTCCAAGCGGCTTTTCAGAACGGATATTATTGTTCGATAAAAACAACGTTGCGGCTGGGATGAACCGCGCCTCTGGGCCCGCCGCAGAAACCGCTGATATGTCTGGTCTGTCCGCAGGGATGCGGACAAGCGGCTCCGGCCATGGATGGCCGATGAGGCGCGCGGCCAGTAAATATCAAGGTTTCAAGGATTACGGGCCAGAAAGCGCAAAGCAGGGGCCCGGGGAGAAGTGTAGTGGTCAACTAATTCCGGACACGGTCTTAAGTAATTCTTCGGCTGCAGATGGGCTCAGCCCATTGTTAGCCCTGTGTGGC